>CANQDT010000007.1 GCA_947593735.1 uncultured Lachnospiraceae bacterium
TTTTTGCAGATTTCCCTTAAAATCAAGGTTTTTATTAAAATTTAGCGATAAAAAAACAGGTAGTTTTTGACACTACCGAAAAGAAGCGGGAGGATTTTTTATGGAACCGGAAATCTTATATGAAGATCAGGATATTCTTGTCTGCGTCAAACCGGCGGGAATGGCGACGCAGGAGGACCGCTCCATGGATGTGGATCTGGTCAGTTTTCTCAAAAACCGGATGCGCCGTTCGGAACCGGATCGCCCTGTTCCGGAGCTGTATGTGGTCCATCGCCTGGACCGCCCGGTCGGCGGCATCGTCGTTCTTGCCCGGAACCGGAAGGCGGCGGCAGAGCTCGGGGAACAGGTGCGGGACGGACGGATGGAGAAATATTATCAGGCGGTGCTGACCGGGGAACTGCCGGACTGGGAAGGCGTTCTCGTGGATCATCTGGAGAAAGACGGAAAGACGAACACGTCGTCCGTCGTCCCGGAGGGTTCGCCAAAGGGCAAACGCGCGGAGCTGGAATATGAAGTGCTGGACGTGCTGGAAACCGAGGAAGGCGTGATCAGTTATGTCCTGATCCGTCTGGTTACGGGACGGCACCATCAGATCCGCGTCCAGATGGCAAACCGGAACGCGGGGATATGGGGCGATACCAAGTACAATCCGAGGTTTCAGAAAACAAGGGGAACGTACCGGCAGATCGGCTTGTACGCGACCCGGCTTTGCTTCGCACATCCCGCAACCGGGGAACCGATGAAATTTCAGACGGAACCGGTCGGAGAAGCATTTGACTTATTAGACGCAGATGAAGTATAATAAACGGACAGGGCAAAAAATATGCCCGTTACAGAGTAAAGGAGAGAACTGACATGGCCGAGGAAAAGAAATTGGTAGAAGAGATCACATCCATGGCGGTAGATTTTCCGCAGTGGTATACCGACGTTGTAAAAAAAGCGGAATTGATCGATTATTCGAGCGTGAGGGGATGCATGATCCTCCGTCCGAGCGGATATGCCATCTGGGAAAACATCCAGAAGGAACTGGACCGCAGATTTAAGGAAACGGGAGTGGAGAACGTCTATATGCCGCTGTTCATTCCGGAAAGCCTGCTTCAGAAGGAAAAAGACCATGTGGAAGGGTTCGCGCCCGAGGTCGCGTGGGTCACGCACGGCGGGATGGAGGAGCTGTCGGAACGGCTCTGCGTGCGCCCGACGTCGGAGACGCTGTTCTGCGACCTGTATTCCAATATCGTAGAATCATACCGGGATCTGCCCAAATTATATAATCAATGGTGTTCGGTCGTCCGCTGGGAAAAAACGACGCGGCCGTTTCTTCGCTCCATGGAATTTCTGTGGCAGGAAGGACATACGGCGCACGCGACGGCGGAGGAAGCGGAGGAACGGACGATCCAGATGTTGAACGTTTACGCGGATTTCTGTGAAGAAGTGCTTGCGATCCCGATGATCAAGGGAAGAAAGACGGAGAAAGAAAAGTTCGCGGGGGCGCACGCCACCTACACGATCGAGGCACTGATGCACGACGGGAAGGCGCTGCAGTCCGGGACAAGCCACAACTTCGGGGACGGGTTCGCGCGGGCGTTTGATATCCAGTATACGGACCGCAACAACCAGCTTCAATATGTCCATCAGACGTCCTGGGGGATGTCTACCCGGATCATCGGCGCGATCATCATGGTACATGGGGATGATTCCGGACTGGTGCTGCCGCCAAGGATCGCTCCGGTGCAGGCAATGATCATTCCGGTCATGCAGAAAAAAGAGGGCGTGCTGGAGAAAGCGGAAGAATTGAGGAAACGGCTGTCCGAGGTCGTTACCGTCAAAGTGGACGACAGCGACAAGAGCCCGGGATATAAATTCAGCGAGCAGGAAATGCGCGGCATACCGGTGCGCGTGGAGCTTGGACCGAAAGACATCGCGGCGAACCAGTGCATCGTCGTCCGCCGCGATACAAGGGAGAAGACGGCGGTTTCGCTGGATCAGGTGGAGACGGAGATCCCGCGGATCCTGGAAGCCATGCAGCGCGATATGCTGGAGCGGGCGCGGGCGCACAGGGACGCCCATACGTTCACAGCGGAGAACTATGAGCAGTTCCGCGAACTGATCGGCGGTCAGAAAGGATTCGTAAAGGCAATGTGGTGCGGCGAACGGGAATGTGAGGACGCCATCCGGGAAGAGACCGGGGCGACGACCCGCTGTATGCCGTTTGAACAGGAACACATCAGCGACGTCTGCGTACATTGCGGAAAACCCGCGAAGACGATGGTTTATTTTGGAAAAGCATATTGATACGATGAAGATACACATTGAGATTCCGGATTATGTCAACGCGATAATAAAAAAACTGATCGAAAACGGCTATGAGGCATACGTTGTCGGAGGCTGCGTCCGGGATTCGATCCTCGGGAGAATGCCGGAAGACTGGGACGTCACAACGTCGGCGGAACCGGAACAGGTCAAAGCGTTGTTCCGCAGGACGGTGGATACGGGGATCCAGCATGGAACCGTCACAGTTCTGTCGGGAAAGGACGCCTGCGAGGTGACCACATACCGGATCGACGGCAAATACGCGGATCACAGGCGGCCGGAGTCCGTCCTGTTCACGCACAGCCTGGAGGAAGACCTTCTGCGTCGGGATTTTACGATGAACGCGATGGCGTACAATGAGGATGCCGGGCTGATCGATCTGTACGGCGGGCTGGACGACCTGCGCCGGGGACTGATCCGATGCGTCGGGAACGCGGCGCAGCGGTTCGACGAAGACGCGCTCCGTATCCTGCGGGCGTACCGGTTCGCGGCGCAGATCGGATTTTCGATCGACCGGGAAACAAGGGAAGCGGCGAGACGGCAGGGAAGCTATCTGCGCGACATCAGCGCGGAACGGATCCGGACGGAATTGACGAAGCTGCTGACCGGCAGGCACCCGGAGCTTTTGCTGGAGGCGTCCGCGGACGGGATCACGCGCGTCGTCCTTCCGGAATTTGACGCGATGCTGCCCGTGCCGCAGAACAATCCGCATCATCAATATACGGTAGGCGTCCACGCGGTGGAAGCGGTAAAGGTGGCGGAGCCGGACGCCGCGCTGCGCTGGACCATGCTGCTTCATGATGTCGGGAAACCGCAATGCCGGACGACAGACGGGAACGGCGTCGATCATTTTGCCGGACACGCGGAAGCGGGAGAAACGATCGCCGGGGCAATCCTGCGCCGGCTGAAATTTGATAATGATACAGTCAATACGGTAAAACGGCTGATCCGATGGCACGACTACCGATGGGGGACCGTTGACCGCCGGGCGGTCAGGCGGGCGGCAGCGGCGGTCGGAGTCGGCTATTTCCCGCTGCTTTTGAAAGTGCAGAGAGCGGATGTCCTGGCGCAGAGCGATTATTACAGGAAAGAAAAGCTCGCCGCGCTCACGCGGATCGAGGAGCTGTATGGCGAGATCAGGCGGGAAAAAGAATGTCTGACCCTGCAGGATCTGGCGATACGCGGCGATCAGCTGATCGGGCTCGGGGTCCCGCAGGGACCGATGCTCGGAACGATGCTGCGCCGGCTGCTGGATCTGGTGATCGAGGAACCGGAACGAAACGAATACGAACAGTTGAAAGCGCGCGCGCTGGAACTGTTGGAGATAGAAGAACGAGAAAACGACTGACGGCAGTCTCACAGAAATGGATTGGAGGAGGTTATGGAAAAAACGCAGGAGAACAGCTGTGCCATCCAGTGTCAGGGAATCCGCAAGGTATTCGGAACGGTAGTGGCAAACGACAATATCGACCTGGAGGTCCGATATGGGGAGATCCTTGCCCTGCTCGGGGAAAACGGGTCAGGGAAGACGACTTTGATGAATATGCTGTCCGGGATCTACCATCCGGACGAAGGGCGGATCCTCATTGACGGGCAGCAGGTGGATATCAGCTGCCCGACGGACGCGATGCGGCTTGGCATCGGCATGATCCATCAGCATTTTAAGCTGGTGGACGTATTCAGCGCGATGGACAATATCGTGCTTGGGACAGAAGAAAAGAAGATCAAACCGAAGATTTTGAGACAGAAGATCCTGGATATCAGCCATCAGTTCGGTCTGGAGGTCGATCCGGACAAGAAGATCCGGCAGATGTCCGTCAGCGAGAAGCAGACGGTTGAAATTTTGAAGGTGCTGTACCGCGGGGCAAGGATCCTGATCCTCGACGAGCCGACGGCGGTGCTGACGCCCCAGGAGACGGAAAAGCTGTTTGCCATCCTGCGCAGCATGAGGGAGCAGGGAGCCGCGATCATCATTATTTCCCACAAGCTCCATGAAGTGATGGACATCAGCGACCGGGTGACGATCCTTCGGAAAGGAAAGAGCATCGAGACGGTCAATACGGCGGAGACGAATGAGAAGGCGCTGACAGAGAAGATGGTCGGACGCCCGGTCACCCTGGAGATCGAACGCCCTCAGACGGAGAAGCATGAGCGGATCCTTGACGTCTATCATCTGACGGTGGAACGGGAAGACGGGACGACCGCCCTCGACGACGTTTCCTTTACGATCAATACGGGAGAAATCCTCGGAGTGGCGGGAGTAGCCGGAAGCGGGCAGAAAGAACTGTGCGAATCCATCGCCGGTCTGATGCCGGTAAAGGAAGGCGCGATCCTGCATAAAAAACAGGATATCATCCGGAAAACGCCGTCGGAGATCATTGAACTCGGCATCAGCATGAGCTTTGTCCCGGAGGACCGACTTGGCATGGGGCTTGTCGCGTCGATGGGGATGACGGACAATATGCTGCTGAAAACCTACCACCGGGGAAAGGGCCCGTTTATCGACCGGAAACCGAATCGGGAGCTTGCGGAACGGCTGGTAAAGGAACTGGAGATCGTAACGCCCGACGTGGAGACTCCCGTCCGGCTCATGTCAGGAGGAAATGTCCAGAAGGTTCTGCTCGGGAGAGAGATTGAGTCGGACCCGAACCTTCTGATCACCGCTTATCCGGTCCGCGGGCTGGATATCAATTCTTCTTATTTAATCTACGACCTTCTGAATGAACAGAAGAAGAAACAGGTAGCGATCCTTTTTATCGGGGAAGACCTGGATGTTTTGCTGGAACTGTCAGACCGGATCATGGTGCTGTGCCACGGACAGATCACCGGGATCGTGGACGCGAAGGAAGTGACGAAAGAGCAGATCGGCCTTATGATGACAGGATCACGGGCGGAGGAGGTGCTGGGCAATGAATAAACAGGCAGAAGACCGGAAGAAAGCGGGAAAGGAACCGCTGATCCGTATTACAAAGCGGGCGGAGCTGTCCGTACGGGGCGCCCGGCTGCTCCGGATCGGGGCATTTTTGCTCGCTCTGGCGGCGGGAGCCATTTTTATCCTCTGCCTCGGATACAATCCGTTCCTCATTTATGGAGTCATTTTGTCCGGATCGTTCCGGAGCGCGATGGCGGTTCAGGCGATGGTAAAGCTGATGATCCCGCTTTTGATCTCCGCGCTCGGGATCACGCTCGCGTTTAAAATGAAATTCTGGAATATCGGCGCGGAGGGACAGATCATTATGGGAGCGATCTTTGCTTCCTATTTCGCGCTGTTCCATGATCAGCTGCCGCATCCGGTGCTGATTTTGGTCATGCTTGTCGCCGGATTTGTGGGCGGAGGGCTGTTCGGGCTTGTCCCGGCTTATTTCAAAGCGAAATTTAATACGAATGAGACGCTGTTTACCCTGATGCTGAATTATATTGCCCTGAATACGATCGTCCTGCTCCGGGACGGTCCGTGGAGGGATCCGGAATCGCCGGGATTTCCAAAGATCGCCCGGTTTTCCGCCAACGCGACGTTGGACCGGGTATTCGGCGTGCAGGCAGGCTGGATCATCGGACTGATCCTTGTCGTCGTGATCGCTGTCTATCTGAAATATTCCAAACAGGGATATGAGATCAGAGTGGTCGGAGAAAGCCAGGCGACCGCCCGGTATGCCGGAATGAATGTGAAAAAGATCGTGCTGCGTACCATGTTCCTGAGCGGCGGGATCTGCGGCGTCGCGGGGGTATGCCAGGCTGCCGGCTCGGATATCACGCTTGCGACAAGCGTTGCGGGCGGCGTCGGATTTACCGCGATCATCGTTGCCTGGCTCGGGCATCTGGAGCCGCTGGAAATCCTGCTCTTTACGTTTTTCTTCGCGGTTCTGGAGAAGGGAAGCACGGTCGCCCAGTCAACCTATGGGCTGTCGTCCAACTGCGCTTCGGTCCTGCAGGGTATCATCTTGTTTTTCATACTCGGATGTGAATTTTTCATCCGGTATCAGTTTACAGTGAGAAAGCGGGGTGTGCGATAATGTTTCTTAAATTTATTGTTGCCGCGATCGTATCAGGAACTCCTCTGTTATTTGGCACCCTGGGTGAGATCGCCCATGAAAAATGCGGTCATCTGAATCTTGGCGTGGAAGGTATGATGTCCATTGGCGCGTGCGCGGGATTTATGACCGGATATTATACGGACAGATTTTGGATCGCGATACTGGCGGCGTTTGCGGCGGGCGTCCTTTCCGCCCTGGTTTACGCGTTCCTGACAGTCACGCTGATGGCGAACCAGAATGTAACCGGTCTGACGATGACCATATTCGGGATCGGTTTGTCCAATTTTATCGGCGTAACGGTGCTGGCGACGACGAGCAGCGGCACGTTGAAACTGTCGGAGCATATCATGGCGCAGATGGGAAATATCCATATCCCTGTGCTGAGCGACCTGCCGGTTGTGGGACAGCTATTGTTTTCCTATGATCCATTTGTCTATGTCGGCGTGGCGATCGCGCTTGCTATGGGATTTTATTATAACCACACGAAGGTCGGGCTGAACGTCCAGGCGATCGGGGAAAATCCGGCGGCTGCGGATGCGGCGGGGATCCGGGTTACAAAATTAAAATATCTGAATATCATGATCGGCGGAGGAATCTGCGGGATCGGCGGCGCGTACTGCCCGATGATCATTAACGGCGGAAAATGGATCAGCGACAGCGTGGACGGACTTGGATGGATCGCGGTCGCCCTGGTCATCTTTGCCATGTGGAGCCCCAATAGGGCGATCTTCGGTTCCTTTGTCTTCGGCGCGTTGCGCGTGCTGAAATTTTATGTGCCGAAGAGCGTGCCGGTTCCGGCGGCGATCTACGATATGCTGCCGTTTGTCATTACGGCGCTGGTGCTGATCCTGACTTCGATGGGAAAATCAATGGGCAAGTCCCAGCCTGCCGCCTGCGGGCTCAATTATTTCCGCGAGGAGCGGTAACTGTTCTGCTGACAGCAAAGGGGGAGCAATATGGAAAAACAATACGATGTGATCATTATTGGCGCGGGTCCCTCCGGGATCTTCTGCGCATATGAATTGAAAAGACAGAAACCGGATTGCAGGGTCCTCATCGTCGAGAAAGGCAGGTCGATCGAGAAACGAGCCTGCCCCAAGCGGACGACAAAAAAATGCGTCGGCTGCCAGCCGTGTTCCATTACGACCGGGTTTGCAGGCGCGGGCGCGTTCTCGGACGGAAAATTGTCCTTATCCCCGGACGTTGGAGGAAATCTGCCGGAGATACTCGGATATGACAGGACGATCGAACTGTTGAAGGAGTCGGACAATATTTATCTGAAGTTCGGCGCGGATACGAAAGTATACGGGATCGACAAAGAAAAAGAACTCCGCGAGATCCGGAGAAAAGCGATCGTCGCGAATCTCAAGCTCATTGAATGTCCGATCCGCCATCTCGGAACGGAGGAAGGCTATAAGATCTACGCGAAGCTGCAAAAGCATCTGGAGGACGCGGGGGTCGATATCCTGTTCCAGACGGTCGTGGAGGATATCCTGATCGAAGATAACGCGGCGAAGGGGATCAGAGCCAGCGACGGGAATACGTATTTTGCGCCGGAGGTCGTGTCCGCCGTGGGACGGGAAGGCGCGGAATGGTTCAGCCATATCTGCCGGGACCACAACATCGAGACGGAAGTCGGGACAGTGGATATCGGAGTGCGCGTGGAAGTCCGCGACGAGGTGATGGATTTTCTGAATAAAAACCTGTATGAGGCAAAGCTGGTCTACCATACGCCGACATTCGACGATAAGGTGCGTACGTTCTGCACCAACCCCTCCGGGGAGGTCGCGACCGAATATTATGAGAACGGGCTTGCGGTTGTGAACGGACACGCGTATAAGGGCGAGGAATACAAGACGACCAATACAAATTTCGCGCTGCTCGTTTCCAAAAACTTTACAAAACCGTTCAAGACCCCGATTGAATATGGAAAGCAGATCGCGCAGTTATCCAATATGCTCTGCGACGGAAAGATCCTGGTCCAGACATTCGGGGATTTTCGCCGCGGCAGGCGGACGACCGAGGAACGGCTGTGCCGCAACAACCTTATACCGACCCTGAAAGACGCGGTGCCGGGCGACTTATCGCTCGTGTTCCCGCATCGGATCATGGTGGATATCGAGGAAATGATCTTTGCCCTCGATAAAGTGACGCCCGGGATCGCGAGCGACGAGACATTGCTGTACGGCGTGGAAGTAAAATTTTATTCCAATAAAGTTGTCGTCAATCCGGATTTTGAGACAAGCGTGGAGGGACTGCGCGCGATCGGCGACGGCGCGTCCGTGACAAGGGGGCTCCAGCAGGCGTCCGCGAACGGGCTCAGCGTGGCGAGGAGCATCCTGGCGAAACGCGGATGACCGGGGCGAAACGGGACAGAGAAAAAAATATAAAATAAGTGTTGACAAATGTATCCAAAGTGGTATTATGTGTATTGTAAGTTAGCACTCGACGGAGATGAGTGCTAATAATGACGAAAAACGAATATAAGGAGGTAAGGTCATGCAGTTAGTACCTTTAGGCGACAGGGTCGTATTGAAACAGTTAGAAGCAGAAGAGACAACAAAGTCCGGTATTATATTGGCGGCAGGCGCGCAGGAAAAGCCCCAGGAAGCGGAGGTTGTTGCGGTCGGTCCCGGAACCGACGACGTGAAGATGGAAGTTTCCGTTGGAGATAAGGTCATTTATTCCAAATACGCGGGGACGAATGTAAAACTGGACGACGAGGAATATATTGTTGTAAAGCAGAGCGATATTTTGGCTATCGTAAAGGAATAAGCAGGAGGAGACAGTTATGGCAAAAGAAATTAAACATGGCGTAGACGCCAGAAAAGCATTGGAGGCGGGCGTCAACCAGCTTGCGAATACCGTGAGGGTGACCCTTGGCCCGAAAGGACGCAACGTCGTCCTGGACAAATCGTATGGGACGCCGCTGATCACGAACGACGGTGTGACGATCGCGAAAGAGATCGAACTGGAAGACGCGTTTGAAAATATGGGCGCGCAGATCGTAAAGGAAGTCGCGACAAAGACAAACGACGTCGCGGGAGACGGAACGACGACAGCGACGGTTCTGGCACAGGCAATGATCAACGCCGGGATGAAGAACCTTGCCGCGGGCGCGAACCCGATCATTCTCCGGAAAGGGATGAAGAAAGCGACGGATGTCGCCGTTGATTCG
The DNA here is from genome assembly GCA_947593735.1 of uncultured Lachnospiraceae bacterium. Lineage (GTDB taxonomy): Bacteria > Bacillota > Clostridia > Lachnospirales > Lachnospiraceae > CANQDT01. The sequence goes on from CANQDT010000007.1 coordinate 9,523, forward strand.
GTCCTTTCCATGAGCAGCAAAGTAAACGGCAAAGATCAGATCGCACAGGTTGCCGCGATCTCCGCGGGAGACGAGGAAGTAGGCAAGCTGGTGGCGGACGCGATGGATAAGGTTTCCGCGGACGGCGTGATCACGATCGAGGAATCCAAGACGATGAAGACCGAGCTGGACCTTGTGGAAGGGATGCAGTTCGACCGTGGTTACATTTCCGCTTATATGTGCACGGATATGGAAAAGATGGTCGCGGAGCTGGATGACCCGTATATCCTGATCACCGACAAAAAGATCAGCAATATTCAGGATCTGCTTCCGCTCCTGGAACAGATCGTCCAGGGAGGACAGAAATTGCTGATCATCGCGGAGGATATCGAGGGCGAAGCCCTGACGACGTTGATCGTCAATAAGCTGCGCGGGACGTTCTCCGTTGTGGCAGTGAAAGCACCCGGCTATGGCGACCGCAGAAAAGCGATGCTGGAAGATATCGCCGTTCTGACCGGAGGAACCGTGATCTCAGACGAGCTTGGACTGGATCTGAAGACCGTGACGCTGGATCAGCTTGGCAGAGCCAAATCGGTGAAGGTGGAGAAAGAAAATACGATCATCGTGGACGGTGACGGAGAGAAAGAAGCGATCAAAGCCCGTATCGGACAGATCCGCACTCAGATCGAAGAGACGACGTCCGATTTTGACCGTGAGAAATTGCAGGAGCGTCTCGCGAAGCTCGCCGGCGGCGTTGCCGTTATCCGGGTCGGCGCCGCGACGGAGACGGAGATGAAGGAAGCGAAACTCCGGATGGAAGATGCGCTCGCGTCGACGAAGGCGGCTGTGGAAGAAGGAATTGTCGCCGGCGGCGGTTCCGCTTATATCCACGCTTCCAAGAAAGTCGCGGAACTGGCGGCGACTCTGGAGGGAGACGAGAAGACCGGCGCGGAGATCATCCTTAAAGCGCTGGAAGCGCCTCTGTTCCACATTGTCACCAACGCCGGACTGGAAGGAGCCGTGATCATCAACCAGGTGAGGGAGTCCAAACCGGGCATCGGATTTGACGCTCTCCGGGAAGAATATGTCGATATGATCGCCAACGGGATCACCGATCCGGCAAAGGTAACGCGGAGCGCGCTGCAGAACGCGACGTCCGTGGCATCCACGCTGTTGACGACCGAATCCATCGTAGCCGACATCAAAGATGAGAACGCGGCAGCGGCGGCTGCGGCGATGCAAGGCGGCGGAATGGGAATGATGTAAAAAAACTATTGAAAAACACCCCTGTTGTTGTGTATAATAATCTTTAACTTACAGATACAAAGGGGTGTTTTTTTGATGTATAAAATCCTGAAAAAAGAGATTTTAAACAATTCTGTTGAATTGATGGAAATAAAAGCGCCGTATGTCGCACGGAAATGCGAGGCGGGACAATTTGTCATCCTCCGCGTGGACAGGGACGGGGAACGGATTCCATTGACGATCGCCGATTTTGACAGGGACAGGGAAACGGTCGAGATCATCTATCAGAAGGTCGGCTATTCTACCGAACGGTTATCCGAAAAACAGGAGGGAGATACCATCGAGGATTTTGTCGGGCCGCTTGGCCAGCCGGCGCCGCTTCCGTATGACGCGAAGCACGTGATCGGCATTGCGGGCGGCGTGGGCGCCGCGCCCCTTTATCCGCAGCTGCGCGCCCTTCATGAAAAGGGAGTCCGCGTCGATGTGATCATCGGCGGCAGGAGCGGCGAATTTGTCATCCTGGCGGACCGATTCGCGGAATTTTGCGACCATGTATATCTTGCCACCAACGACGGAAGCGTCGGGAAGCAGGGCTTTGTCACGGATGTGCTGACGGAGTTGCTGGAAAATGGCGCGGATTACGACCATGCGATCGCGATCGGACCGCTTGTCATGATGAAAGCGGTCGTGGGCGTGACGAAGCCGATCGGACTGCCGACTTCTGTGTCGTTAAACCCGATCATGATCGACGGGACCGGGATGTGCGGCGGCTGCCGCGTGACCGTCGGCGGGCAGACCCGGTTTGCCTGTGTGGACGGCCCCGATTTCGACGGATTTGAGGTTGATTTCGACGAGTGCATGAAGCGGCAGACCATGTTCCGCGAGGAGGAGCATGTGTGCAAAATTGGCAGAGGAGAATAAGACGATGGCGAATATGAGTATAACGAAGGTTCCCATGCCCGAGCAGGAGCCAAATGTGCGGAACCATAATTTTAAGGAAGTCGCGACCGGATATACGGCGGAAATGGCGGTGGAGGAAGCGGCGCGCTGCCTGCAGTGCAAAAACCGGCCCTGTACGAACGGATGCCCGGTCAATGTGCCGATCCCGGATTTTATCGCGAAGATCGCGCAGAACGATTTTGAGGGGGCGTACGACGTGATCACGTCGGAGAACGCGCTTCCCGCGATCTGCGGTCGCGTATGCCCGCAGGAAAATCAGTGCGAGGGACAATGCGTCCGCGGGAGAAAGGGAGAACCGGTCGGGATCGGCCGTCTGGAACGGTTTGCCGCCGATTACCATATGGCGAACGCGGAGTCGAAACCGGTCCGGATCGAGAAAAACGGTAAAAAAGTAGCCGTGGTCGGAAGCGGTCCTGCCGGGATCACCTGCGCGGGAGAGCTGATCAAAAAAGGATATGACGTTACCGTATTTGAAGCGCTCCATCAGGCGGGAGGCGTTTTAAGCTATGGGATCCCGGAGTTCCGTCTTCCGAAAGCGCTTGTGGCGAAAGAGATCGAAACGATCGCGAAGCTCGGCGTCGATATCCGGACCAATGTGGTGGTCGGTCGTTCGGTTACGGTTGACGAGCTGATGGCGGACGGATACGATGCGGTCTTCATCGGGAGCGGCGCGGGACTGCCCCGCTTCCTGAATATACCGGGAGAGAACCTCCTTGGCGTTTATTCCGCGAATGAATTTCTGACGCGCGTGAATCTGATGAAGGCATACCGGTTTCCGGAAACGCCGACGCCGGTGAAGATCGGGAAAAACGTGGCTGTCGTAGGCGCCGGGAACGTGGCGATGGACGCCGCGAGAACCGCCAAGAGGCTTGGCGCGGAAAATGTATATATCGTATACCGGCGCAGTGAGGAGGAGCTTCCGGCAAGGGCGGAGGAAGTCCATCACGCGAAGGAGGAAGGCATTATCTTCCGCCTGCTGAATAATCCGGCGGCGATCCTTGGAAACGAGGACGGCTGGGTGTGTGGCATAGAGGTTGTGAAACAGCAGCTTGGCGAGCCGGATGAATCCGGACGCCGTTCGCCGGTTCCGATCGAAGGCTCCAATTACAGAATGGACGTCGATACGGTGATCATTGCGATCGGGCAAAGCCCGAACCCCCTGATCCGTCAGACAACGCCCGGGCTGGACACACAGCGCTGGGGCGGGATCATAGTAGAGGAAGAAACGATGGCGACCAGCAAGGAAGGCGTGTACGCGGGCGGCGATACCGTAACCGGCGCGGCGACGGTGATTCTGGCGATGGGCGCCGGGAAAAAGGCGGCTGCCGCGATCGACGCGAAACTTTCCGCGGGAGAATAGGAGGAAGCAATGATTATCAATGACCGTTATGCAGAAGCGAGAGTCGTATGTAAGAAATATCCGCAGGGGATTCTGATCAAGGCAGGGATTATCCTGGCGACCATCGTACTTGCGCTGATCGGCATTACCTTTGGTTCCGGTTTGATGGGAACGGTATTCATGGCGTGCGGGTTCGGTATTTTTTTCCTGTATTTTGCGCTGTGGAAGTATACGAAAGTCGAATATGAATATTTGTTTCTGGCGGGAGAGTTCTCCGTCGACAAGATCTACGGGGCTGCGTCTCGGAAACAGGCGATCAACGTCATCTTTTCCCAGGCGGAGCTTGTTGCGGCGACCGATTCGGACCGGATCGCCGCATACAGGAACAATCCGAATTATAAGATCATGGATTTTTCTTCCGGCGATCCGTCCAGACGGCGCTACTCCATGATCGCCAACGCGAAGGATCAGTCGGTTCATCTGATCCTGGAGCCTACCACCGAGATGTTAGAGCTGTTTCATTTATCTTCCCCGTCGAAGGTTTTTCTGGAACCGGAGGACGCGGAACTGATACGGAACGCAGCTCATTTGTAAAAGAGGAAAGGGGAAATATATGGGTAAAATCATAGGCGAAGGCATTACATTTGACGATGTGCTTCTTGTTCCGGCTTATTCTAAGGTCATTCCGAACGAAGTCAACATTGAAACGCAGCTGACAAAACAGATCAGGCTGAATATCCCGCTGATGAGCGCGGGAATGGACACCGTGACCGAATACCGGATGGCGATCGCCATGGCGCGCCAGGGCGGTATCGGCATCATTCACAAAAATATGTCCATCGAGGCGCAGGCGGAGGAGGTAGACAAGGTAAAACGGTCGGAGAACGGCGTCATCACGGATCCGTTTTATTTATCTCCCGAACATACGCTGCAGGACGCCGACGACCTGATGGCAAAATTCCGGATATCCGGCGTCCCGATCACGGAGGGAACGAAGCTGGTCGGCATTATCACGAACCGCGACCTGAAATTTGAGACAGATTATACAAAAAAGATCCGCGAATCCATGACCTCGGAGGGGCTGATCACCGCCCGGGAAGGGATCACGCTGGAGGAAGCGAAAGGGATCCTCGGCAAAGCCCGGAAAGAAAAGCTGCCGATCGTAGATGAGAACGGGAATTTAAAGGGACTGATCACGATCAAGGACATCGAGAAACAGATCAAATATCCGAACGCCGCCAAGGATTCCAGAGGACGGCTGATCTGCGGCGCAGGAGTCGGCGTCACGCCGGATATCCTCGACCGCGTGGACGAGCTCGTGGCGGCGGGCGTGGACTGTATCGTAGTCGACACGGCGCACGGCCATTCGGAAAACGTACTGAAAACGATCCGCATTGTCAAGGAGAAATATCCGACGCTCGACGTGATCGCCGGAAATGTCGCGACCGGCGCGGCGACGAAAGCGCTGATCGACTGCGGCGTGGACGCGGTAAAGGTCGGGATCGGACCCGGTTCGATCTGTACGACCCGCGTTGTCGCCGGAATCGGCGTCCCGCAGATCACGGCTGTGATGGATTGCTATGAAGCGGCGAGGGATTCCGGAATACCGATCATCGCGGATGGCGGGATCAAGTATTCCGGCGATCTTACCAAAGCGATCGCGGCAGGCGCCAATATCTGCATGATGGGAAGCATCTTTGCCGGATGCGACGAGAGCCCGGGCGAGTTTGAGCTGTATCAGGGAAGAAAATATAAGGTTTACCGCGGGATGGGATCGATCGCCGCGATGGAGAACGGGAGCAAGGACCGCTATTTCCAGGCGAACGCGAAGAAGCTCGTGCCGGAAGGCGTGGAAGGGCGCGTTGCCTACAAAGGTTCCGTGGAGGATACGATCTTCCAGCTGCTCGGAGGGCTCCGCGCCGGAATGGGATATTGCGGGGCGCAGACGATCGAGGAGCTGAAGCAAAAAGGAGAATTTGTCAAAATTTCAGCCGCTTCCCTCCGGGAAAGCCACCCTCATGATATCCAGATCACGAAGGAAGCGCCAAATTATAGTGTTGACGCGTAATGGAAGTATGGTATACTAAAGGCTGGGTTACAATATATGGTAACCCGGTCTTTTTTCTGCGCGCGGGCTTCCGGTCTCGGACCGGGGAACGACGGGCAGGACGGAGGCGGAAAATCTTGATTATTCGGGCGATAAGGAGGAAACACAGATGTTTCGTGACGCATATACGCTGGAAAACCGCGAGACGATCAATGAAGTAAACGGCGTCGGGATGGTATTCCGGCATAACAAAACAAAAGCGAGGGTCGCCGTGATCCAAAACGACGATGAGAACAAGGCGTTTTATATCGGGTTCCGGACGCCTCCGGCGGACGATACCGGCGCGCCGCATATCATCGAACATTCGGTGCTGTGCGGGTCAAAAGAATTTCCGGTCAAAGACCCGTTTGTGGAACTTGCGAAAGGTTCCCTGAATACGTTTCTGAACGCGATGACATATTCCGATAAAACGGTTTATCCGATCGCGAGCTGCAACGCGAAAGATTATCATAACCTGATGCATGTTTATCTGGACGCGGTCTTTTATCCGAATATCTATCAGAATGAAAAGATCTTGAAACAGGAGGGTTGGCATTATCATATGGAGGATCCGGACGGGGAACTTACCTATAACGGCGTCGTCTATAATGAAATGAAGGGCGTCTTTTCTTCGCCGGAGCAGCAGCTTATGCGTGCGATCGAGGAATCCCTGCTGAAAGATACCGCCTATGGATATGAATCGGGCGGAGATCCGGCGAAGATCCCGACACTGACGCAGGAAGCGTTCCTCGCGTTTCACAGAACCTATTATCATCCGTCCAACAGTTATATTTATCTGTACGGCGATATGGATTATGAAAAAGAACTGGAATTTATCGACGAGCATTATCTGAGCCGTTTCGATTATCTGCAAGTGGATTCCGGGCTGACCAGGCAGGAAGCGTTCCGGGAACCGGAACGGCTGGAGGAGCGGTATTCTATTTTGGATACGGATCCCGAAGACCATGCGACGTATCTTACCTGCAATGTCGTTGTCGGAGAAGGCACGGACGCGCGATTGAGCCTTTCCATGAAGCTATTGGATTATGCGCTGATGGAGATGCCCGGCGCGCCGCTGAAAAAAGCGCTGATCGACAAGGGGATCGGCGAGGAAGTCTTCAGCTCCTATAATGACGGGATATTGCAGCCGACTTATTCCATTGTCGCGAAGAACGCGGATCCGGAGCAGGAGGGCGCGTTTCTGGAGACAATCGAGGAAACGCTGCGCGGGATCTGCGCGGACGGCTTTGACGACCGGATCATTGAGGGCGCGCTGAATCATTTTGAATTTAAGATCAGGGAAGCGGATTTCGGCAGGTATCCGAAAGGGCTGATGTACGGGCTGGAGATATTGGGAAGCTGGCTGTACGACGACGCGAACGTATTTTCTTATCTGCGCACGGACGAACTGTTTGAACAGCTGCGGAAGCAGCGCGGAAAGCGATATTTTGAAGGCCTGATCCAGACCTGGCTGCTGGAGAACCGGCATAAGACCTATGTGATCCTTCGACCGGAGAAAGGACTTGGGGAGAAACAGGACCACGCGCTCCGGGAAAAGCTGGAGGCGTACCGGTCGTCGCTTTCCAGCGAAGAACGCCGGAAGATCGTCGATGATACCCGCGCGCTGCGGGAGTACCAGGATACCCCGTCGACGCAGGAAGAACTGGAAAAGATCCCGCTGCTTCGGATATCGGATATCGGGAAACAGTGCCGGAAAATTGAGAATACGCCAAAACTGCTTGCCGGAACGGAAGTTGTGCAGCATGAGATCTTTACGAACGGGATCGTATATCTGAATTTTGTTTTTGATATGGGGAAACTCCCGACGGAATATCTTCCCTACGCGTCGCTGCTGGCGGATGTTTTCCAGGCGGTGGATACGGAGCATTTTACGTACCGCCAGCTTGCCAATGAGATCAATCTGCTGCTCGGCGGCATCAGCACGTCGATCAACGCGGTAGGGAAAAAAGAAGCGCCCGGGGACTGCGACGCATTTTTCGAGGTAAAGGGAAAGGCGCTGTACGAACATCTGCCGGATATGTTCCGCCTGATCCGCGAGATCCTTCTGACAAGCCATATGGAGGATGAGAAACGTCTGCGGGAGATCATCGGCGAGACGAGATCCCAGCTCCAGATCCAGCTGAAAGCGTCCGGTCATGTCACGGCGATGAGCCGCGCGAGCTCTTACCTTTCCAGAACGGCATATCTGAAAGACTGTACGGACGGGATCGCGTATTATGAATTTCTCAATGATCTGGCGGAGCATTTTGAGGAGCGCAGGGCGGATCTGGTACAAAAGCTCCGGGAAACGGCGCGTTATCTGTTCCAGGGCGACAATCTGACGATCAGTTATACCGGGGACGCGGATATCGACGCGGCGCTGACGGAGGAGATCAGCGTCATGAAGCGGGAGCTGCATGAACCGTACGGGGAGCGCGCGCCGTTCGCGTTCCATGAGGAGAAAAAGAACGAGGGATTTGAGACATCCAGCCAGGTACAGTATGTCGCGACGGCGGGCAATTTCCTCCGGGCGGGATACGCGTTCACAGGGGCGCTCCATGTGCTGAAGGTGATCTTTTCTTACGAATATCTCTGGCAGAATGTCCGGGTCAAAGGAGGCGCGTACGGATGTATGTTTGGATTTAACCGGTTCGGGGAGGCGTATTTCACCTCCTACCGGGATCCGAACCTTGCCCGGACCTATGCGGTTTATCAGGACGCGGCGGACTATGTGCGGACATTTACGGTGGATCCGCGGGATATGACGAAATATATGATCGGCGCGATCAGCGCGCTGGATACGCCGCTGGAACCGGCGGCGGCGGGACAGCGTTCCTTCTACTGCTACCGGATGGGCGTGACGAATGAGGACCTGCAGAGAGAGAGGGACGAACTGCTTGCCACGGACCAGGAGACGATCCGCGGGCTCGCCCCGCTGATCCGCGCGGTAACCGATTCCGGGATCATCTGCGCGATCGGAGGCAGGGAAAAGATCGAGGCGGACCGGGAGCTGTTTGGGAGCCTGCGCACGGTACTGTGACCGGCAGCCCCGCAGGATGCGATTGTAGGAAAAGAGAGGAAAAAGGATGGAGGGACAAACGAAAAAGTCAGGATTTGTCACATTGATCGGCAGACCGAACGTCGGAAAATCGACGCTGATGAACGCTCTGATCGGTCAGAAGATCGCGATCACGAGCAGAAGGGCGCAGACGACGAGAAATAAGATCCAGACGGTTTATACGGACGACCGCGGCCAGATCGTATTTCTGGATACGCCGGGGATCAATAAAGCAAAAAATAAACTGGGCGAGTATATGTTAAAGGTTGCCCAGCATACATTAAATGAAGTGGACCTGATCTTGTGGCTCGTGGAGCCGACCACGTTTATCGGCGCGGGCGAGCGCTATATCGTGGAGCAGCTTTCCCGGACAAAGATACCGGTCATGCTTGTGATCAACAAGATCGACGCGGTTGAGGAAAAAGAGATCCCGGCGGCGATCAACGCGTACAGGGATGTCTGCGAGCTGGCGGAGATCGTGCCGGTTTCCGCGCTGCGGAAGAAGAACCTTGATGAATTGCTGGATACGATCTTTTCTTATCTGAGCGAAGGACCGATGTATTATGACGAGGATACGGTGACCGACCAGCCGATGCGCCAGATCGCGGCAGAATTGATCCGGGAGAAGGCGCTGCGGCTGCTGAGCCAGGAAATCCCTCACGGGATCGCGGTCGTGGTCGATCAGATGCAGTTCCGGCAGGACGGCACGTGCTGCGATGTGGAAGCGACGATCATCTGCGAGCGGGAGTCCCATAAAGGCATCATTATCGGAAAGCAGGGCTCCATGCTGAAAAAGATCGGCAGCCAGGCGCGCAGAGATATCGAGGCGATGGTGGAAACAAAAGTCAATCTGCAGTTGTGGGTGAAAGTCCGGAAGGACTGGAGAGACAGCGATATCCTCATGAAGAATTACGGATATGATAAGAAGGAGATCTGATGGGACAGCAGATTACGGTGACGGGTATGGTGCTTTCCGCCATGCCGATCGGGGAATATGACAAACGCCTTGTCATTCTGACAAAAGAGCGGGGCAAGCTGTCCGCGTTCGCGAAAGGCGTCCGGCGCCAGAACAGCCCGGACGCCGCGGCGAGCCAGCCCTTTATTTTCGGGACGTTCACTCTCTACGAAGGGCGGACGTCCTATACCGTGCAGCAGGTGGAGGTACAGAATTATTTCGACGGGCTCCGCCGGGACTTGGAGATGATCTATCACGCGAGCTATTTTTGCGAGCTGGCGGACGACCTGACCCGCGAGTACAATGACGAGAAGAATATCCTGCTCCTGCTGTACCAGACGCTGCGCGCGCTGATGCGGGGCGTTGTCCCGGCGCCGCTGATCCGCGCGATCTATGAGATAAAAGCGCTGGCGTATTACGGACAGGCGATGGAGGTATTTTCCTGCGTGAAATGCGGGAGCCAGGAAGCGCTTGCCGTGTTTGACAGCGAGGCGGGCGGTATGCTGTGCGGGGAATGTAAAGGAGCGGCAGGAGCGCCGATCCCGGTGTCGGACAGCACTCTGTATACGCTCCAGTTTATCCTCGGAAGTTCTCTGGAAAAGCTGTATTCGTTTCGCGTGTCCGAACAGGTGATGGCGCAGCTGAAAGCGATCACGGCGCAATATTGCTGCCGCTATGTGGACAAAAGGCAGAAAAGCCTTGATTTTCTGGAACAGATGGATGGGAAAGCGTAGGTTTCCGTTGAAAAAAAGCGAAAAAACTGGTATAATGTGGCATTGGTATTGAGGAAAGGCAAAATTGCCCGCGGATACCAGGACGACGATCAGGATCCAAAGAGCGCAGAATGATCCGCATGATCGGGAGAGGAGAGTCCTATGAAGGGATACAGGAGCTTTTTACTCGTTTTGGCCACAGCCGGTTTGCTCGCCGGATGTTCAAGTCCGATGATCACAATGAAAATGCTGACAAGGGACCGCAGTACGGTCTATATCCGCGAGAACGGGAAAGTGGCGGGCATTTTTTTTGAATCCTTTGACAGGGAATACTACGACGGGGAAGAATTGAGAGACTATGTCGAGACGGAAGTGTCGGACCAGAACGCGAAACGGGGAAAGAACGATGTACAGATCAACTATTTTAAGGTAAAGAACGGCTTGGCGAAGGTTGGGCTGCTGTTCTCGGATCTGGAGGCATACAATACGTTTAACGTCTCGGATTTCCAGGATGGAGAGACGCAGGAAATGCTGGAAGTATGCGGGGAAAAGAAGATCAAATCCTTTTATACCACGGACGGGGAACGGATCGGGCAGGATGAGATGGAACTGGAAGATACGAGGCTTGTGATCGGAAATGAGCCGATCCAGGTAAAAATTGACGGCAAGATCCTGTATACGACGAAGGACGTGGAATTAAACGAAGACCATGAGGATGAAGCGACCCTGTCCGGGGACGGGTACAGCTGTCTGATCTATCAGCCGGATTAAAAGAGGGCGGAACAATCCAGAAAGAGAGAGGAAAGAAAAATGGCAGTAGAGAAAACAATGGAAAAGATCGTAGCGCTGGCAAAGGCGAGAGGGTTTGTTTATCCCGGCTCCGAGATTTACGGGGGCCTCGCGAATACCTGGGACTATGGAAATCTCGGCGTGGAGCTTAAAAACAATGTAAAAAAGGCATGGTGGTCCAAATTTATTCAGGAGAATCCGTATAATGTCGGCGTGGACTGCGCGATCCTCATGAATTCCCAGACATGGGTCGCGTCGGGGCATCTGGGGAGTTTTTCCGACCCGCTGATGGACTGCAAAGAGTGCCATGAACGGTTCCGCGCGGATAAACTGATCGAGGATTATATGCAGGAAAACGGGATTGTCCCGGAAGGCTCGATCGACGGATGGAGCCAGGAACAGATGCGGGATTACATCGAAAACAACGCGATCGTATGCCCGTCGTGCGGGAAGAAGAATTTCACGGATATCCGCCAGTTTAACCTGATGTTCAAGACGTTCCAGGGCGTGACCGAGGACGCGAAAAATACGGTATACCTGCGTCCGGAAACCGCCCAGGGGATTTTTGTAAACTTTAAGAATGTCCAGAGGACGTCCCGGAAGAAGATCCCGTTCGGGATCGGGCAGATCGGGAAATCGTTCCGGAACGAGATCACGCCGGGGAACTTTACGTTCCGCACCCGTGAATTTGAGCAGATGGAGCTGGAATTTTTCTGCGAGCCGGATACGGATCTGGAGTGGTTCTCTTATTGGAAGGCATTTTGTATCAACTGGCTCAAGTCGCTCGGCATGAAAGAGGAAGAAATGCGCGTCCGTGATCATGAAAAGGAAGAATTGTCGTTCTACAGCAAGGCGACAACCGACATCGAATTTCTGTTTCCGTTCGGATGGGGCGAGCTGTGGGGAATCGCGGACCGGACCGATTATGACCTGACCCGGCACCAGGAAGTGTCCGGGGAAGACATGAGCTATTTTGATGATGGGAAAAAAGAAAAATATATTCCGTATGTGATCGAGCCGTCGCTTGGCGCGGACCGGGTAACGCTCGCGTTTTTGTGCGGCGCGTATGACGAGGAAGAACTTGAGAGCGGCGATATGCGTACCGTGCTTCATTTTCATCCGGCGCTTGCCCCTGTGAAGATCGGCGTGCTCCCGTTGTCCAAAAAGCTCAGCGAGGGAGCGGAAAAGATCTATGCGGAATTGTCCCGGACTTATAATTGCGAGTACGACGACCGCGGAAATATCGGAAAACGGTACCGCCGCCAGGACGAGATCGGGACGCCGTTCTGCGTCACCTATGATTTTGAATCGGAGGAGGACGGAGCCGTTACGGTGCGCGACCGCGATACGATGGAACAGGAGCGGGTCAAGATCGAAGATCTGAAAGCATATTTTGAGAAAAAATTTGAATTTTAAGCGGAGCTGTATCCCGCGGCAGAGCGGGAAGGCGGGCATCCGGCACAGTTCAGGGCGCGCAGTTCGGAATTTTTATTCCGAACTGCGCGCCCCATTTTTTTCTGTCACAGGAAATTTCGTCCTGTGACAGAAAAAGCCTCCGGCTGGATGCGCAGCTCGCAGAGAGGAAACTGCATTTTTGCCTTTCCGGACAGGATCGGAAAGAGGATAAGATTTTCAGAAATCCAAAATCGGCAAGTTTTTGAATATATACTATTGACAAAAAAATATGAAAAATATATACTAAAAGCGTATATTGAACCGATCAGAGAGGACAATATGCCGGAATCCTCCTTTGGTTTGTTCAATTTTCATGGCTCATCCACGGTTTATATCATGAGGGTGAGAGGTTAAATTATGCGGATCGCCATGAAACATGAATGAAAGCTGACAATAGTAAGGAGGACAAAGAATGAGTTTGAAACATTTGTTTAGCAAAAGGACGTTCAGAAGGACGATTGCCGGCGTGATTGTCGCTTCTATGGCAGTACCTCATGTTGCGATCGGAGTTCAGGCTGAAGAAGGTTCCCCGGTAAACCTTGTTCAGAATGGGGATTTTGAGAGCGTTATTATGGGTATGCCGGAAGGATGGGCTCCGACAGCGGGCACAGGGTATATCCAGGAGGATTTCGAGGGAGATACGTCGAAATGGACGCTGGATACCCATGACAACTCCGGAATTGTGGAAATTGTTGATTCAGAAGCGGATGGAAGCGGGAAAGTGCTTCATATGCAAAAAGGGGCGAACGCGGGCGGCGCGAAAAACGGAAGAGCCGAGCTGTATCTCGCGGACGGCGTGCAGGTCAATCCCAACAGCCAGTACCGGTTCGGGATCCGATACAAAGGAGCGATCACGGGGAAAGCGGGCAGTACCGCCCGTAATTTCGGCTTTAATTATGAATTGTTCCCCCGCGACGACGATAACGCCGACGCGAAATGGGTGAAGTCTGTCGTAGAGATCGGCCAGTTTGACAGCAAAGATAGCTGGCAGGAAAAAAATCAGGAAATTGACGTTGCGGTAATCGGGCGCCAGAAAGCTACGTCCACCGCCGCAAAATTATATGTGGTCGACGCGAACGAGGGCGCGGAGGTTTATGCTGACGATTTCTACTTTGTCCCGGTCGGAGCGGATAATGGCGCTTTGAAGGTGACGGATACTGTGGAATGGACCAGCGGGAGCTTCTCTGTTGCCGCAGGCGATGTGTTAAACTGCGGCGCCGAAGTCAGCGGCGACGGGCAGGGCGGTATGAAGCTTCTGTTTGATAACGCTGCGGAGGAAGGACAGAAAGAAGCGTTTGTCTCCAGCCAGGACGGGATCTCGGGAACCGTGACGGTACCGGAGGGAGCCGCGTCCGCGCAGGTCGTATTATATCAGACAGAAGAAGGCAAGTCCGTTCAGTTTGATAATGTCAATGTGTCTGTGATGTCGGTAGAGGACGCAAAAACGGCGGCTGCCGACCGGCTGACGGAGAAATATAATACATATGTAGAGAAACAGGCGGAGTATTCCGAAGAAAACTGGGGCAAACTGACGAAAGCCTATGAGGACGCCCTGGCAGCGATCCAGGCGGCAGGGACGATCGGGGAAGCCGAGGAAGCGTATACAGCCGGGATCTGCGCGATGGCAGGCGTGCTTACCTACGACGGGGAAGCGGCAAAGACGGAAAGCCAGGAAAAGGCAAGAAGCGCGATTGAAGAGGCATTTGCCGCTTACGATCCGGAAGCGTATTCCGATACAAACTGGAGCGAGCTGGAAAGGATAAAAGAGCAGGCGCTCCTTGATATTGAAAACGCGGGCACCGAAAACGAGGTCGAGGAGATCCTTGCAGCCGCGTTGGAAGCGCTGGCGTCTGTCAAAACGGAATTGCAGCAGGCGCAGGAAGACGCCATTGAGAAGCTGGAGAGCGAGTTCAAGGATGAGAATTATTTTTCTCCGGAGCTGGCGGAATTGCAGGAATTATTAGAGGGAATCCGCGCTACGATCAAAGCGAACTCCTTGATAGACGTTATTCAGTCGATCGTTTCCTATGCGGAAAGCAGGCTTGGGGCGATCGAAACGAAGAGCGACGTATTGGCGCGGTTTGATATCACGCTGGGTACGAATAAATCCGACATCCTTCAGCCGTTCATGGCTGCGTATGAAGCGATCAACCAGGACGACTATTATGAAAACGGGCAGCAGGAATTAAAGGATCTTTTCCAGCAGACGGAAAATGAAATAAACAGCGCCCTGTTTTCGGAGGAAGACTTTGGCGGACAGGAAAGCGAGGAAGCCAGACAGGGCGTCCTCGAGCAGAAAATAGCGGAACTTGAGGCGTTTGTGAAAAAACAGATCCAGGCATTGGGCGAGGTTGCCACAAAAGCGGAGATCGACGCGACTCTGGCGGAAGCAAAGGAGCAGGCGATCGCGGATGTCGACGGTATCATGAGCGGTCTGAAAGAAGAAGATTACAAAGGCAATCATCTGGACGAGTCGGCGGAACCGTATGACGCGTGGACGTCTCTTACCGAACAGGCGGGAGAAACGAAGAAGTGGATCGAGGAAGCCGGCAATACGGAAGACGTGCAGAGATATCTGGAAGAGTTCCGCGCTGCCGTAGCGTCCACAAAGACGCTGCTGGAGGTTGTACAGGAAGAAGGAACGGCGAACGTTGCCGACGCGTTCCGCGGCTACAGCGCGGCTGATTATTACGCGGCAAAAGCCGATTGCCCGGAAGAATATGCCGGCAATAGCTGGGAGGAATTAGAAGCGATCTATAACGGAGCGGTCTCCGACGACGGAAGCATCCGCTCTGCAGAAAGCCGCGACGCGGTGAAAGCAGCCGTGGACCAGGCAGTGGAAGCCATGGGCAAGATCATGACAAAAGCCCAGATCCTGGCTGACGTAAAAGAGAAACAGAAAGCGGCGGTTCAGAGCGCGTATGAAAGCTATGTTCCGGAGAACTATTCAGAAAGCAACCAGGCGGCGCTCGCAAAGGTCAAGGACGACGCCCTGGCAGCGATCGACCGCGCGGCGACGGTTGAGGAAGTAAAGGAAACGGCAAATCAGGCGATCGAGGGCATGAAGGCGATCCCGACCATGCTCCAGGAGGCACAGACCGCAGCCAAAGCAGAATTGGCTGCCAAATATGAGGAATATAAGAAATTGCAGTATGACGATCAGGAAAGCCTGCTTCCGGATGCGAAATACGCGGATGAGGATTGGCAGGAGCTTACCCGGATCTACGAAGAAGCGATCAAAGATGTGGACGCGAAAGACAGGATCGAGGATGTGACCAGCGCGAAAGATGAAGCGTTAAAGGCAATGGCTGCGGTACCTCAGATCGATGATCGGAAACAGACGCTGATCGATCAGGTTGAAGCCGCGTTCGCGGAGCATAAGGCGCTGCAATACGGAGAAAACGAAGCCCTGCTTTCGACAGCCCGCTATTATGACGAGCAGTGGGATGAGATCGTGAAAGGCAAAGACGCGGCTCTTGAGGAGATCAAGGCGGCTTCCACGACGGTAGCGCAGGCGAAGACGATCGCGGAAAACGCGATCGCAGCCATGGATGAAGTTCCGGATGCGAAAACCGTTTCCGCGAAGAGAGTGACCGATGCGTATGCGGAATATGAACCGGTGCTGGGTGCCTATTCCGCTGAGAACCAGCAGAGGCTCGGTGAGATCAGGGACGAGGCGTTAGCTGGCATTGAGGGCGCTTCGGTGAGAGCGGAAATAGAAGAGAAGGAAAAGAAAGCCATCGCCGATATGGCTGCTGTTCCTACGAGCCTGCAGGAAGCCATCGCGGGTTATGTTCTGGAAATCGAAGCCGCGTACAACGGATATCTCGCGATCAGGGATCAGTATGACGACAACGGCTTTGCGGAAATCGAAAACGCGAAGAACAAAGGACTCATCGCGTTAAACGCCGCGGAAAACAAAGAAGAAGCGGAAGCGGTGAAAGACAACATTCTGAAACAAATGGAAGATGTTCTGACCATCCTTGAGACGAAACAGGCGGACGCGTCCAGTAAGCTGAAAGAAATGTTTGAGATCTATCAGTCGCTGAACGGGCAGGAAGCATATGAAGCGGACGCCTGGGCGAAGATCGAGGAAGCGAATCAGACGGCGGAACAGGCGATCGCCGGAGCCGTTGGGGTCCAGGATGTAGAAAGCGCGCTGAATACCGGGCTTCAGACAATGAGAGAGGTTGATACAAAGGCAACGGCGGAACTGACAGCAAAATATAATGAGCTGAAAGGTAATCATACTTATACGCCGAACGACGCGCAATCGCTGAAAGATATTTATGAGAGCGCGCTGGAATTTATCCGGGATGCCGCGGAAACCGGAAACCTGGAGGAAATGGAAGCGCAAAAGCAAAAAGGCATCGACGAGCTGCAGCGTATCCCGACGGCTTCTGTCAGGGCGGACTGGCTGCTCAAACTGTCGACGTCTGTATATAACGCGCAGAAAGAATTAGAAAATCTCTATCAGAAGAACGCGGCGGACAGCCCGCTTATCACGGATGAGAATAAAAATTCGATTCAGCAGACCGTCGAGAATGAGAAGACAAAACTCAGCGATCTTTTGAAATCGATCCGGGAAGGTCTGAGGAGCGAGGATGACTACGATAAGGCAGTGGAAGACATCCAGACAACGCTGGAGAAAGCGCTGGAGTCCATTCAGCAGCAGATCGACGCGGCGGATCAGCGCGTGATCGACAAGGACGCCCTGGCAAAAGAATATGAGAAATATGCTCCGGACAATTATTCCGAGGAGGCGCAGAAGGAACTGGCAGACCTTTATCAGAACGGGCTGGACCAGATCCAGAAGGCGGAAAATGTAGCGCAGGCGGACGAGGCGCTGAAAAATGCGGCGGAATCGTTCAAGGGAGTGACTTCCCTGCTGGCGAAAGCGATTTCGGACGCCCTGGAGGTCCTGGATCAGACATACGAAGAACGGGCTGGAAAAGACCAGGGAAATAAGGAGCAATTCGCGCCCGAACAATGGGAAAAGCTCCAGAGCGTATATGAAGAAGGAAAGAATGAGATCGGAAAGAAAGCGTCTGTGCAGGAAGTGATGGACGCGCTGGAAGAGTACCGGAACCAGATCATGAACGTACCGACCATGTTGGAAGCGGCGAAGAATGAGGCTCTGGCAGAAATTGAAAAAGCATATCAGGAAAAGAAAGAGGGCGGCCTGACCGAAGCGGACGAAACATTGCTTGAGGAAATCTACGAGGGCGGAAAACAGGCAATCGAGAGCGAGTCTGCCATTGATATGATTCCGGAACTGAAGGATCAGATCCTGAACAGGATCGAAGAGATCGTCACCATTCTGGAACAGGCTGTTATCGACGCGAAAACAGAGCTTCAGAACGCATACGGGGAATATGACCGAAACAATTATTCTTCCGCGAACTGGAATGTTTTAAAGAATATTTACAGCCAGGCGATCAAAGATCTGGATGCGGCGGAGTCGGTTGAAGCGGTCGGCGTGATTCTGGAGAAAGCGAAGAACGACATGATCGTCGTCGAGGCGCTGGTCTATACGACGGGCGATGTGAACGGCGATGGCAGAGTGAGCCTCGCGGACGCCTCCATTGCTTTGAAAATAGCGATGGACGTATTGCCGGACGCGTCCGACGCGCAGATTTCCGCGGCAAATGTGGTTAAGAATCTCAATGACGAGGGAAATCCATGGGTCGATACGACGGATGTACTGGCAATCCTGCAGTATATCAATAAAATTATTCCTTCCCTTGATCATCTTGGAGCACAGAGAACCAATTAATCAAATTGTATGAATATGAAAAGAACAACAATGGCAGGATGGATGCTGGCTCTGGCGCTGCTGTGTATGGCGCCGGAGCGGGTATCCGCGCTGGAAAACAGACAGATCGTATCGATTTTCACAGAGAATCAGACGGCGCTGAAAGGACAGCAATTTACCGTGTCTGTCCAAATGGAGGTAGAGGAACCGCTGGCGGCGTTCAATTTCTTCCTGTACTATGATTCATCATTATTGAAGCTGGTGTCAGCGGAAAAAGGAACTATCTATCCGGCATCATCAGCGCCGCAGATTCTTATAAATGAACAATCAGATCGTGTGACAGTCGCCTGGTATTACAATGGCAGGGTCCCAAAACCCGAAGAGATGATAGCCGGCAGCGGGAGCTGCCTTGACCTGACCTTTGAGGCTCTGGAGGATCTGGATGATCAGACCTTATTACGGTTGAGGAACATTTCATGCAGTAATTTTGATCTTCAACGGTACCAGCCGTATCTCTATTATGGCGATATTCTGGTAGGAGACGTAAACCGGGACGGGCGCATTGGGACTTTGCAGGATGCGTGCCTGGCGCACTGGATCTACCGGGAAATGCCCGCGACAAAGGAACAGACGCTTGCGGCGGACATTTCCGGCAAAAATCAGATCACCAGGGACACGGTAGAGCGGTTTGTGAATTATGTAAACCAAAAAGAAACGTATTTATATTGATTGATTAAGTTGGAAAGAATGATATCCGTGCAGATATCAGAAGAGGTGATAAGATGAGACAAGGAAAGAAAAGAAAAGCGCTGGCATGGCTGGCTGTTCTTGCCCTGCTCTTCTGTCAGCAGGGAATCGTATTTGCCGCGGAGGGAGCCAATCCTTTCGCGCCGACAGCTACGTTTACCGTCGCGACGGCAGAGACAAAGGCAGGAACCGCGGTTACTGTGCCGGTCCGATTCAGCGAGAATCAGCTGCCCGTTATCAACGGGGCGGTATTGGGCATTTATTATGATACGGACGTGCTGGAATTTGTATCGATATCCGGCGGCGCTCTGTGCGAAGATGGAAATGCCATATATACATTCAACGACAAGATCGCGGCTGGATATGTGCAGCTTGTCAGTACATTGGTAAAAGGGATTACGGCAACCTCCGGGACTTTCGCGAACGTGCGGTTCCGGGTAAAAGACGGGATCCCGGTTGGCACGACGGCAAATGTGACGCTGACCGTAGAAGAAATGGTAGATGAGAAAGATCAGAATATTGAACTGAGCGGGATCGAGGTTCAGAACGGATCCGTCCTCGTCCCGTCCAGGGTTGATTTTGTGATGGGCGATGTGACCGCCGCATCCGCACAGGAGGACGTCCAGGTGCCGGTCATGATCAAGAATAACCGTACCGGTATCGGAGGATACGCGTATAAGGTTCAATACGATCCGGCTGTGTTGACTTATCAGGGCGTGGATGTGGACGCGGATTCCAAATTGGTCGTAACCCATGAGGACGCGCCGGAGGAAGTTGCGGAAAATGAAATTAAGGTCAATGCGTTACATGGAAACGCCATTAAGGAATCCGCCGCTTCCCTGGAGGTTTTCCATTTCAGCGCGGCGGAGGCGCTCAGGGACACGGAAACCGCTCTTACGCTTGTGCTGGAGGATGTGGTCCAGGATGATGAATCCGGAAGCAGCATCCCGCTGGAAGAAGTCGTTGTACAGAGCGGGACGGTTACGGTCCTGAGCAAATATGACGCGACAATAAGCGCGGGAGATGTGACGGTGGAAGAAGGACAGAGGGAATTTTCGGTTCCGGTATCCATCGCCAATAACCGGCTGCCGTTTGGCGGTATGGGGATCGGCGTCCGATATGATTCGGAAATTGTGGAGTATACCGGTTATACACTGGACAAATTCCCTGCCGACTTGTGTACGGTGAATGATTGGGAGCTGGAAGAGGGCGACAGCAGGCACATGGTAAAGGTCTATTTTCTGGCAAACAATCACGACTTTTCCTTTGCGGAACGAGAGGGAGATTTGTTCCATCTTATTTTCCGGGTAAAAAATCCGTCGAAATCCGCGGTTACCTCCATGGAGATCGAGACGTTCGACCTGATCGGCCCGGACAGTGTGGAATATGAAAACATTGAACTGGAGTATGAAAACGGCACGGTGACCATCCCGGCTGATCTGAGCGAGGCAAAGGACGCCGCCGCGCAGAAGGTCAACGAAGCGTTTTCTGCTTATGACGAGCAGAATTATTCCGCGGATAACTGGAACGACCTGACTGCCGCCAAAGACGCCGCTCTGCAGGCGATCGAGGCAGCGGAAGATGAGGAGACGACAGAACAGGCGGCGGAAAGCGGGATCCAGGCGATGGCGGACGTATATCGGCTGGGCGATATCGACCGGGACCGGGATATTGATACGGAGGATGTGCTTCTTGCTTTGAAAGTGGCGTCCGGCGAACAGGAATGGATGGACAGCTATCTGAGAGAAGGAGATATGAACAGGGACGGGAAGATTTCGTCGATTGACGGGCTTCTCATTCTGAGACAGGCGGTTCAGTGATTTTCTGCCTGATGAAAAAATAGCAGCTGCGCGGGCATGGATCCGGAAGGATCGGGTGCCTGCGCAGCTGTTTTTATGTCACAGGAAATTTCGTCCTGTGACATAAAAAGCCTCCGGTCAGGAAATCTATTCCGAAAAATATATATTATAAATATAAATTATAAAATATCTATACTATAAGTATTGAAATAAATGCGTTTTTGTATTATTATAAATTCAGAGTTTTATACGGTCGGCGCGACCGACGGACAATGGAACGGATCCATATGACGGAAGGAGGGTATCAGATGCGTTTATACAGACAAAGTTTATGGAAAGCCGGTATGGTTCTATGCATGGTCGTATTGTGCGCATGGATGGGTTTCAAAGCATCTGCGGCAGGATATGACAGTGAAGTTGAATTATACAAAGGTCAGAAAGTCACGTTTTCCATTTCGGCAAGTTACAGCAGTATGAATACGAAAGTTGCCACCGTGACCCAAAAAGGGCAGCTGACAGGAAAAAAGGTAGGGACGGCTACGATCCTTGCCAAAGTCCGGTCGGATACATATCGGATAAAGGTAACGGTCGTTCCCACAAAGAAAACGTATAAGGTTGAAGTTGGAAAATCGCTGACGATATCTTCCGGCGGGTGGAACTATACGATCGGCAACGGATCATCAAAGGCGGTCCTGTCGAAAAAAGGAAAACAATATATCATCAAAGGGAAAAAAGAAGGCGGCGTTTTATTAAAGGCTGCCAAAGGAAAAAAACATAAATATTATAAATTGCAGATCGTAAAGAAAGGATCGCTCAAGGAAAAATCCGATTCCGGGAAAAGCAGCGGTTCGGACGCGAATCCGTCGGAAAAGGATCCCGATCCGTATGAAGTAGTCGATGTACCAAGCGTGATCGGCAGAACAGAAGAAAACGCGTCGAGTATATTGGAGCAGTTGGGGCTGGTTGTCCAAATCAGCGGCGTGTATGATTCGGATTATGAAACGGGATACGTCACGGATCAGAGCATTGCGCCTGACGCTTCGGTCGTAAAGGGAAGTACGATCGTGATTTTTGTCTGCCAGGGCAGGAAACCGGAAAAAAATGAATTGTCAGGCGTCACCCTGAACCGCACGACAATTTCTTCCCAGAAAATAGGAGAGACGGTCAATCTGTCAGTCACCGCTTATACGCCGGAGGACGCGAAAGACCGGAGCCTTACATGGACTTCTTCCAATTCATCGGTCGCGTCTGTCAGCGGGAGCGATCAGGGCGCGACGGTAACGGTGAAAGGATATGGAACGGCGGTGATACAGGCAAAAAGCAGCAGCGATATCGTCGTAGGAACGTGCGATGTAACGGCGACAGATCCGAATCCGGCTCTGACAAAGGTTGAATTGAGCCAGTCTTCCATGCAGCTGGAAAAAGGGAAAACGGGAACATTATCCATTCGTTCTTTTACTCCGTCCAATGGAGACGCGGGCAGCCTGCTGTGGAGTTCCACGTCGACCGCCGTAGCGTCGGTGAGCGGCAATGGGAAGTCGGCGACAGTGACGGCAAAAGGAAGCGGGACGGCGACGATCCAGGTCAAAAACAGCAGCGGGACTGTGGTTGGTTCCTGTACAGTAAAGGTTTCCGAAGCGGCAGCCGTTACGCCTTCCAGCGTTGTTTTAAACCGATCCTCCCTGTCGTTTACTAAAAATGGGGAAACGGGTACGCTGTCGGTTACTTCCTGTTCCCCGGGCAACGCGGATCCGGGTACGCTGACCTGGAGTACCGCATCCTCCTCCGTGGCGACGGTCAGCGGGAGCGGGAAAACAGCGACAGTCAAGGCAACGGCATCCAAGTCGGCTTCCACCGTGATCTATGTGAAAAATTCCAATGGGGCGACCGTGGGAACCTGTACTGTCAATATCACGATTGCCGCTGCGGCGGCGGAACCGCAGACGATTTCATTCAATGTATCGGAATTAACGATCGAGAGCCTGAATACATCCCGAAGGCTTGTGGCGACATTGACCCCGGCAAATGCACCCGCCGCCTCTGTGACATGGAACAGTTCCAATCCGTCCGTCGCGTCCGTTACGGAAGGGATTGTCGTGACGACAGGCAGAGGGGAATGTACGATTACCGCTTCCCTGCCAAATGGCAGGACGGCAAGCTGCAAGGTATATTCGATCCTGCTCGGCGATATCGACAATGACGGAAAAGTAACCTCCAGCGACAGTTATGAATTGATCAAATATCTGAACAAAACGATTTCTCTGACACCATATCAGATGAAGGCAGCAGACGTGAATCGGGACGGCGTAGTGGATGATAATGACCGGGAAGCGCTTCGTGCATTGCAATAAACGCTGCCGTGATACGGCTTTAAGGATAACCGGAATATGGCATATATGATTGACGCCCGCGTTCTCTCTTATCGGGGGAAGGTGCGGGAAAATAACGAGGACAGTTATTATTTTGACGGCGTATGTTCAGAAATCGGACAGCCACGCGATCAGGAAATTTCAGGAAAAAGGTGCAGCACCCGGAACTATCACTGCTTTGGCGTTTTTGACGGTATGGGCGGATGTATGCACGGAGAACAGGCGTCCTTTCTGGCGGCGCGGAGCGTTTACTATACATGGCGCATTTATGAAAAAGTGGAAGCCATTGAACCGGAAACGCTTTTGGCGGAAGCATATGAAAGGATGAACCGGGCGGTGCTCAGGCGGCTGGAGCAGATCAAATGCGGTCAAATGGGCAGCACTGCAGCGCTGCTGCTGTTTCACAGGGACTTTGTCGTAGTCAGCAATGTTGGCGACAGCAGGATCTTCCGGTTCCGAAACGGAGACGGGTCGATGCTTTCCCAGGATCACACGGACTGGAAAATACTCGAAATGATGAAGCTGCAAAACGAAAAACCGCAGTTGACCCAGTATATTGGAATGAATGAGGAAGGAATGGTGGTGGAACCGTTTGTAAAGCGTTTTGCCATACAGCAGGGAGACTATTATCTGATCTGCAGCGACGGGCTGACGGATCTGGTGTCCCTGGACCAGATGAAGCAGGTTTTCGCGGAAAAGGGCAGCCTGGAAGAAAAAATGAAGCAGCTTTATGATCTGTCCTGGGAGGCGGGAGCCACGGATAATACGACGATGATTTTATGCCGGATCAGGAAAAGGTGGGAAAAATAAAAATGGCTCTTGATGTTGTACTGCCAGAGAGCTGGTCCGACTGGAGACTGCTCTCCGTGATAGGAGAAGGTTCCTTTGGAAAAGTGTATAAAGCGCAGCGGCAGGAATTTGGACAGACCTTTTATTCCGCGATCAAAATTCTATCGGTGCCCCATGACAAAGCTGCCATTCAGGCGGCGCGCATGGAGGGAGTTTCGGACGACGAGTCTCTGCGCGACTATTTCTATGAAATAGTCGAGGACTGGATCAATGAAATCCGCATGATGGAGGATATGAAGGGGACCCCGAATATTGTCA
This sequence comes from uncultured Lachnospiraceae bacterium, assembly GCA_947593735.1. Classification (GTDB taxonomy): domain Bacteria; phylum Bacillota; class Clostridia; order Lachnospirales; family Lachnospiraceae; genus CANQDT01. Next base: position 33,879 of record CANQDT010000007.1, read on the forward strand.
ATATCCAGGACTATAAGGTTGTGGAGAAAAAAACGACCATTGGCTGGGACATTTATATCCGCATGGAACTGCTGACCGGATTTGAGGAAATTCTTCAGAGAAAACAAAATCTGACGGAAGAAGAGATCATCAAGGTCGGCTGCGACATCTGTAAAGCCCTGGAATATTGCCAGCGCAAAAATGTGGTCCACCGGGATATCAAATTCGCCAATATTTTTGTGTCGGAATTTGGAGATTACAAGCTTGGGGATTTTGGAGTCGCGAGGCACCTGGAAAAGACCATGTCCGAGCTGTCGCAAAAAGGAACCAAAGCATATATGGCGCCGGAAATATTCAAAGGCGGGCAGTATGACCGGTCGGTGGATATCTATTCCCTCGGGATTGTTTTGTACCGGTTGGCGAACCATGGGCGGAATCCGTTCTGTCCTTCCTGGCCGGATAAGATTTCTTTCCGCGACGAAGAAAACGCGCTGTATCTGCGCATGACGGGGAAGCCGCTGCCGAAGCCCGATCAGGCGAGCGACGAGCTGGCGAAGGTCATCTTAAAAGCGTGCGAGTTCCGGGCGGAAGACCGGTATCAATCTCCAAAAGAATTTCGGCACAGCCTGGAAAAGGTAAAAACCGCGGAAAATCAGGAAGAAAAGAAAGTGGTTCCCATCCCGGAACCAGAACCGGATCCCGATCCTGCAGAAAATACGGAAACCCTGGATTCAGATGAAATATCAAAATTATTTCATTCGTTGAACGGCGAAGGGAGAAAGCCGGTATCACCGGAGAAAAATCAGGGTGATCCCGCGTCTTTTTTAAGAGAAAAAAGAAAGAAAATAATTTTGAGCCTGATATCCGTATGCGTTTGCGCCTGCCTGGCGACGGCGCTGGCGGTACTGGCGGTACATACAAACCGTCCCGCGCGCAGGAAAGCGGAGGAAGAAACGCCAGTGACCGTTTCCGAACCGATCTCGGAAGAGGAGCGGCAGGAGGCTTTGGAAATGAGTCTGGAATCCATACAGGCACTTGCGGACAACCATCAGTATCAGGAAGCCCAGGAAGCGCTGGACCGTCTGGAGTATTCTCTGGAGCGCAGAGATATGGATACTTCCGCCATGGAAGAGAAAAGGAAAGAAATCGAAAATGCGGAGGAAGCATATAAAACGCTTCAAAAGTATAAGGGGATCATGGCAAAAGGAAACGACTATTACGAAAAGGGGCAATATGACAAGGCAATAGAACAATATCGCAAGGCAAAGGAAACAGAGAAAAGCCGGGCGGAGGAAGTGAATGAGAAAATCGCCAAATGTAAGGAAAAGAAGAAAGAGCTTGCCGACGCGGCAAGGCAGGAGAAGATGAACCCGCCCGCCGGTTCCGGAACGACTGGCGGGAATACGACCGTGACTCCTTCCCCGCCTGTTGGAGGTAATTCCTGGAACAACGGAACGGGGAACAATTCTAATTACAATCCGTCCGGAGGAGGCAGTTCCAACACGACTCAAAAAAACTCCGGCAGCGGAACAGGCGGAGGGAGCACTTCGAAGCCGTCGATTGATTTTACCGTGATAGATGATGAAAATTATGATTTCAGCGTCGATTGATAAAACAGAGGATACAGAATATGCGCGATTTTGATTTCAACGATAAGTTTGATAAAACAGTAGCGATCATTCCGGAAGAAGAGGAAGAATGGCAAAATTTCCTGTCCGGAAACGGGGAGGACCCTTTGGGTGAGCCGGAAGATCCATTTGGAGAATTTGAGAATACGGTAGAAATGGAACGGGATCCCGGCGGTCTGGAAAGTTCCCGCACCGCGTCCATGCCCGGGGAAAAGAACCCGTTTGACATGACAGGAGTCATCGATCCTCAGGAAGAATTGCGCAGAATGATGGAATACGACCCCGGTATCCGCGGGATCGCGTCTGTCTGTGAGATCGGGAAAAGGGAGCAGCAGCAGGATTCCTGCCGTTATTGCGAGAAACAAAATGAGGAAGTGTTCGCGGTGGTCGCCGACGGCATCGGCTCTTATGAGCAGAGCGGCGAGATCAGCACATTCATCACGGAATATATGGCAGACCGGTTCATGAGAGAGGACATTGGGAGTGATCTTGTTCCGTTTATCACAGAAACCAATGATATGGTACGCCAATATATGAAGCAAAACCGGATAAAAAAAGCGGGAAGCACGGTGACCGCCCTCTGGATCGGGAAGAATGATATGAAATGGCTTTCTGTCGGGGACAGTAAGATTTTCCTCTTTCGCGACCGCTCCCTGGTGCAGCTGAACAGGGAACATAATTTCGGAATGCTCCTTGACGAGCAGGCAAAGCTGGGGAACATTACGAAGCGGCAGGCGGAAAGCCATCCAAAACGGAAGGCGCTGGTCAGTTATGTTGGAATGGAGCAAATTCCATATGTGGATTATTCCAGGGAAAAAGTATCTCTAAAGTTCGGGGATCGGATTTTAATTGCCACGGATGGTATCGTTCAGAGCCTGAGTGAGAACGAGATCACAGAAATACTGCGGGACAGCGCGCAGAGAGCGGCGGAACGGATCAAAGAGGAGATCCGGAAGAGGGATAAGCGGTATCAGGATAATTATGCGGCAGTCGTGATAGGGTTTTGATCGACGATAGAAGAATATCAGGGAGTGTATGAATGAGAATTAAATTGGTGATCTTGGATCAAAACGAGGAATATCTGGAACGGCTCAGCACGCTGATACGCAAGCAATATATGGAGAAGTTTGAATTAAATTGGTTCACCAGGCTGGAGGCGCTGGATCAGTATGTGAAAAAAAATAATTTTGACATCCTGCTGATTTCGGACGTTTTTAAAGACTATCAGCCGGGAAAGGGGATCAAAGTTTATTTTGTAGAAAAGGCAGGCATAACAAAGATCAATAACGAGCCAGCCCTTTGTAAGTATCAAAGCGTGGACAATCTGTACCGCCAGCTGATCCAGATTATGGCGGATCATGGGGAAGACATACAGGTTCAATTTGGGAATACGGATGTATGCGGAAGAGTGGTAGCTTTTTCTTCTTTTGAGGGAGGAACCGGGAAGACGACCATGGCGGTCGCGTACGCGAGGAAACAGGTCACGGCGGGGAAAAAGGTTGTCTATCTCAGCACGGAAGATTTTCCGGTTATGAATCTCATTTTTCAGGGAAAAAGTGAGTTTGGATTGAGCGATGTATTTTATGCGCTGAAAAGCAAGCGTGGGAACTTGTCAATGAAACTGGCAGGAGCGGTACAGACGGATCCAAACGGGATATATTTCTTTTCCGATTGTGTGAATCCTGTGGAGCTGCAGGAGATGGAAGGCGAGGATTGGGGCGCGCTGGTCCGTGCGATTCAGGAGATAAGGATAGCGGACATAATCGTACTCGATATGCCGGGCGGAATATCCGAAAAAAACAGGTTGTTATGGAATCAGGCAGATGTTGTTGCCATGGTAACAAAGTATGATTCGGTTACGCAATATAAATTATACGAAATGATGTTGGCAGTAAATACATTGGATAATCAGGAAAATCATGGATATGTGAGGAAATTGCGATTTATAGGCAATCAGTGTGACGATTTCCCAATTAACGCGGAAATAGGGATTACCACTGGGAATATGCTCGGATGTTTTCCATATAAAGGCATATGCAGGCTGGATGAAGCGATAAATGCTGTGTTATCTGATGGGAACAGTAATCTGTTGTTAAAACTGTAAACAGGTGGAAAAAAGAATGGAAGAAAAAGTTTTTCATGCTCTTACCAGGCAGATCGCGGATTTGATACGGACGGATTCGGAGCTTAGCCTGTTATCCAATGAAGATTTAAGAGAGAAAATAGATGAAATCGTGGAACATAATATTCAGGGAATTTATCTGAGTATCAATCAGCGGATTCAGATGACAGAACAGATTTTCAGCTCTGTTCGGGGACTTGGTATGTTGGACGGTATTTTATCGGACGACAACATCACCGAAGTTATGATCAACGGTCCGAATGATATTTTTATTGAAAGGGACGGAAAGGTATATAAAACAGAAGAAACGTTTGAAAACGAAAAAAAGCTGGAGGACATTGTACAGAGGATCGTAGGGATGGCAGGCAGGGAGGTAAATCAGGCAAATCCTATCGTGGATACCAGGCTGTCCAACGGCTCTCGTGTGAATGTAGTATTGCCTCCGATTGCTTTGAACGGACCCATTGTTACAATCCGTAAGTTTTCCAAAAAGCCTATGACGGTAGAACAGTTAATCCGATATGGTTCTATCACGCCGGAAGTGGCGGAAGTATTAAAGATACTGGTGGAAGCCAAATATAATATTTTTATCAGCGGCGGAACAGGATCCGGGAAAACCACATTTTTAAATGCGATATCAAATTTTATTCCCGGAGACGAACGGGTCATTACGATCGAAGATTCGGCGGAGCTGCAGATTGTAAATATTGATAATATTGTAAAGCTGGAAACGAGAAATGCCAATTCTTCGGGAAGCGGGACGATCACCATACGGGATTTGATTAAATCTGCATTGCGTATGCGCCCGGAGAGAATTATCGTGGGCGAAGTGCGCGGCAGCGAAGCGTTGGATATGCTCCAGGCGATGAATACCGGGCATGACGGCTCCCTGTCTACTGGTCACGCTAATTCCACCCAGGATATGCTGAGCCGGCTGGAAACCATGGTATTGCAAGGGGCAGGCGGACTGCCTTTGGAGGCGATCCGGCAGCAGATCGCGTCAGCTCTGGATATTATCATCCATCTGTCCAGATTGCGGGACAAAACAAGAAGGACAATGGAAATATGCGAAGTTGCCGGATACAAAAACGGAGTGATCCAACTGAATCCACTGTACCGCTTTGTAGAATCGGAATACAGTACCCTGGATCATGTAGACGGCGAACTGAAACGAACCGGGAACCCATTGATCCATGATTTCAAGTTGAAACTGGCAGGAATTACAAAAGTGATATAAGGGAAAGAAAAATGAGTTTATTTGAAAAAAAACAGCCATACGAAGAGAAAAAAGGGATATTTGCATCTTCCATAGATTATCACGTTTATCATATGAGCCCTGCGGAGAAATGGATCGGAAGGACGCTGGGCTTTTTCTTGTGCTATATTGCCATCTATATCTTCTTTAGCATGGTTCCTCTCAGCATTCTGGGAGGTGTTGCGGGAATATTTGCCGGAGAGCGGATTTTTCGGAACCAGCTGTGTAAAAGGCGGCAGCAGAAGCTGACAGTACAATTCAGGGATATGCTGGAAGCAATGAGTACTTCTCTTGGGGCAGGGAAAAATGTTCCGGAGGGATTGGCTGACGCGTTGACGGATATGAGCAATCAATATGGCGAGCAATCCTATATTGCCAACGAACTCAGAATGATCATCGCAGGCGTAAACAATAATATCTCAGTGGAGCAAATGCTGATGGATTTTGCGAAGCGGAGCGGGAACGAGGATATTGAAAGCTTTGCCAATGTGTTTGAAGTGTGCAACAGGCAGGGAGGTAATTTAAAGAATATCATTTATGAGACAAAGAATGTAATTTCACAGAAGATAGAGATAGAAATGGAGATCCGGACGATGATCAGCGGAGCAAGAAATGAGTTGAACGTCATGTCCGTTATGCCATTTATTATTGTACTTTCGACCAGAAGCTTTACGGAAAGCGGCGGATTCAATATGACCAGCTTCGTTGTCAAATGCGCGGCTTTGGCTGTATTTATCATTGCGTATCTGATTGGATTGAAGATTGTAGATATTAAAGTATAGGAGGCTCGTCCGGTGGCAATTTATATCATTTTTACAGGTATTGGTTCCTTCCTGGTTTTGTTCTGGCTGTTCTTATATATCAAATATGAAAAGAAATACAGAAGTTATATACAGGCGATTCAAAAGGGAGAGTATATTTTGCAGTCCACATTTTTTGTCGGACTGGGAATGATAGAGTTCTTCCACATCAATCTGTTCGGAACCCGGGCAAAAAAGAGAAAGAAGCTGCTCAGGGAAATCAGGGACGAGCAATATCTGGATTTTTATTATGCGGTAAATCTGGCAGGGCAGTTTACGTATCTGCTTACTTTTTCTATGCTTGGGTTTTTGACCGCAGCGTTATTAAGACAGCCGATGATGGCGTTGGGCGGGATACTGCTTGCAGCGGCGCTTGCGTTTTATCTGGATTATGACATCGACAATCTGGTTCAGAAAAGGCGGGAGCAGATTATGGTGGATTTTCCGCATATGCTCTCAAAACTGGCGCTGCTGATCAATGCGGGGATGCCGCTTCGGGAAGGACTGGAAAAAGTCAGCAGCAATAGCACGGGAGTTTTGTATGAAGAAATGAAGATGACGGTGTTACATATACAGAACGGACTTTCCGAATATGACGCCCTGCGGATATTATCCGACCGCTGCGGGGTACTTTCCGTAAAGAAATTTACAACGATTCTCATGCAGAATCTGCAAAAGGGGAGCAGTGAATTGGCAAAAAGCCTGATGGATATTTCGGAGGAAATCTGGAACGAGCGGGTGAATGAAGTAAAACGATTGGGAGAGACCGCATCCACGAAACTTCTGATTCCGATTATGATGATGTTGGGAGGAATCCTGCTCATGGTTATTGTTCCGATATTTTCAAGTATGTCAATGTAAATACAGGGTAGAAGATTCCAGGCACAAAAGATATGATGTAATGGCTTTCATAATACTATGAAAGATTCATTATATAGATTTTTACAGAAAGGAGGGAGGGGACATGTCAGCATTAGACAGGACATATCTGTCCATGAGGCTCCGCGCTGCCATGTGGAAAGAGGCATTGGCAGACAGATGGACAACATTCAGAAAAGAGGAGCATGGCGGCACGGAGGTCGTTGCGGTAATTTTGATCCTTGTGGTTGTTGTTGGATTGGCAGTAGTTTTCAAAGAGAAGATTGGTAAGCTTGTAAACAAACTCTGGGAAAAAATAACTACCACAACAGATACGTTTGACACTAACATTCCAGAAACATAGAAATGAGAATAATCTATGCGAGGGCATCCCGTCAGCCATTTCATATGGTTTTTGGGACACCCTCGCGTTCAGGTGAGGTATGATTGATTATTTGAAACCTAAGAAGTTAAAAGAACAAAATGGCGCCCTCATTGTAGAAGCCACGATCGTTTATCCGATTGTCATGGTGATCCTATGTGGGTTTATCATCATGGGACTATATATCATGCAGGGGATCCTTTACTATTCTTCGGCTCAGAAGGTGGCGGATTTTTCTGCCAAAATGCTGATTTATCCAGGATATGACACGATGGGAAGCGTAAGGGAGGACAAGCTGGGATTTGTGTCAGTGCATGAAGATTATAATTCTACCGGGCTGGAAACAAAGCCATACCGGTACTGGGACAACCGCTTTGCAAAGAAAAGTGAAATGCTTCAGGCGCTGGAAAAAAATGTACGAAACAGCGCTTTGTTAAAAACGACGACTCCGGAATGTAAAATAGAGTATAAGCGTTCCGTTTTTGATACCCATGTGAAAGTTACATTGCGATATCAATATCAATTTCCGGGATTTCTGAGATTAATTGGATTAAGCAAGGCAGCAGAACGGGAGATAACCGCCGTATCCGACGCATGCGATCCGCCGGAATTTATCCGCAATACAGACTTTGCGGCAGATCTTGTCATGGATATTTCCGATAAATTGGGAATTACCGGTAAGGTTCAGGAGATCATGAATAAGGTCAGCGATTTCAAAAATAAGTACTTCTAGGAGAATGGGAAAGTTGGTAAATTTTTTTACAAAAAAAAGAGGATCGGTTTCTGTTTTTCTATCCATGATTCTGGTGCCAATGCTTCTTTTTTCAATCACTATTGTGGATTATGCCAGGATTACCGCGTCCAAAACCATGGTCAGCAATGCGGCAGATCTGGCGGTAAATGCAGGACTCACCTATTATGACGCCACACTGAAAGATCTATATGGTGTTTTTGCCATATCCAAATCCAAGGATGATCTGCAGAAAAATTTAATTCAATATTTCAACGCCACTTTGGAGGGGACCGGATTGGAGATTGACAGAAGCAGAGCCGGCGAGATCATCAACGGCGTGGTGAATCAAGTAATGGAGAAGGAGGATCTTTCTGCTGTCGATCTGATGGGGCTGCAGCAGGAGAGTTTTACGGTATCCCCGCTCAAAAACGGGACATTGGCAAATGACAGGATATTAAAGCGCCAGATTTTAGATTACATGAAATACCGGGGTCCTGTAGAGATCGGTATGAGTTTTTTTGAGCAGTTGTCCGCATTTGCAAATATGAAACAGCAATCCAATGTAATGAACAAAAAATTGGACTATGAAAAAGCTCTGGATAACTATGGAGAACAATGTAAAGATTTATATAAGAGTATCACGGAGTACAATAAGAAAGCAAAGGAAACCGCCGGTTCTTATCAGACCCGTATAAAGGAATATATAGACCAGGGAGAAAAGAGAACAGAAAGCATTTATCAAATGGAAGCCAATCCGGATACAGATATAGAGGAACTGAAATCCGATCCGGATTTTTATAATAGAATCGAAGCGAATACAGACAGCGCAGAGCAGTGCAGGCGGGATGGAGAAAAAAACCGGTTAAAGCTGGAGGCGGCGATCAATACATTAAAAAATAAAAACGTACAGACTGGGAATACGGACAGTGTCCTGTCTTATTTGCGTATGTATAATCAGGCGGCGGAATATTTTAACGAATATTCAGCCAGATATAAGCTCTGCTGTCAGTTGGAGACCGATAAAAAAAATCCGGATCATAAGGAAATGAAACGGCAATATACCGAATACAAAGATGCGATGGAGGCAGCCCGCCAGAAGGCGGAGCAATATAGTTCTTCTGTTGAAACGGATTCCAAGACGGCGTTTACTGCCGCGAGAAAGGGAGTAAAAAATCTATGCGACGACCTGGGAGAAGCAAAGGAACGATTGGAGGACTGTCAGAAAAAGACGAAAAAGCTGTTGAAGCAAATTGGGAAACTGGAGAAGAAAAAGGAAAAATGGGGCAACAGTGTGCAGCAGTTGGACGGCGGAAGCAGGGACTCAATGGAGACGGATTATGAGACGGTGACCAAAGATCTGGATCGAAAGCAGATAGAGGATCTGAAAAATTTATTGGATGATATCATGTCGCAGCTGAGCGCCGCTCTTTCCGCAGCGGAAACCACATATACTACCGTTGGGGATCTTTCCCATGTGAAAGGGGAAGCGGAAGCGTTTGCGGAGCAACATAAAGAAGAACTTACACAGGAAAAAATTATAGCCGAGGCGCGCGATCAATATAAAAGAAATGTGAGAGATCGGATTCCTTCTACCAATTATCCGAAAGGAGAGTACATAGTTACTACAACAAATTCAAAATTCTTTTCCTATCTGGACGGAAAGTTTGCCAATGAATTGCCAGACAGTGAAGACAAAAAAGAGATGGAAGAAAAGAGGGACAGCCTGCTAAATGACAATAAATCCGATAACATTGATAAGACAAAAGGGAATTTGCCTTCCAACAATGTGCTGACCCCCAATTTGCCTTCGCAGGGGACCGGCGGGGAGAACGGAACCATCAATGTAAGTGTGGATAAAAAGGGAAACACAGATACATTTTCCAGTGATTTTTTTGCTCAATTCTCGATTGGAAATGTGGTTGGCGGCGCTGTTGAAAAAGCGTATTTAATGGAATACGGCATGCGTATGTTCAGCTTTCAAACCATAGAAGAAGAAAAGGAAGAAGAAAACAAAAAAGAAGTCAGCCGTTCCCTTTCCCGGCATGAGATCAATAAGACAAATAATGTGATGTATCCGGGGGAAGCGGAATATCTGGTCTTCGGACAGAATAATGCGAAGAAGAATTGTGAATATATGGGAGCCAGCATTTTTGGCGTACGGTTTATGTGTAATTGTATTTATGCGTTGACGGACAGCGAGATCAATGGGGAGACGATGTTGGCGGCTGTGGCGATCGCCGGATGGACGGGGTTTGGCGTCCCGCTTGTGAAAACAGTTTTAAAACTGGGACTTGCCATGGCGGAGAGCGCCCTTGATTTGCAACGCTTGCTGGATGGAGAGAGTGTGCCAATCCTGAAAAATGATAAAAACTGGACGATGAGCTTGTCTGGCGCGAGAAACGGCATGAAAAAAATTGCAGAAAAAGCAGCAGAAAAATTAGTGAATGAGGCGATGGACAAGCTGGAAACGATTGCGGTGGAAAAACTGGAAGAAGCCAGAGGAGGCGTAAAAAACCTCATAAATCAGGCGTCCGTGACCGCAGTAGAACAGGCGCAGTCAGCGATAGAACAGGCGCTGCAAAATCTGAGCTGTGATCTGCTTCTGGAACGAAGTATTCCGGACGATGAAATAAAGAATCAGATTGATAAAAAAATAAAAGAACTGGGAACAAGCCTGGATTGTACTACATCAGGCGGACAAGACCAGATTTATCAAAATGCGAAAAATGTATTGTTCCGGCAAGTACAGAGCAGGAGCGGCAGCATTGCGGATGCCATCATTCAGGCAAGGAAAAATGCAAGTACCGATATGAAGAAGACGCTTGAGAAACTGCAGAAAACAATCATGCAGCCGCTGCAGGCGAGTGTGAATGATCTGACGACACAGGCGGCATCGCAGGCGGACCGTATGTTTGACAGTATCGAGGGAGAGTTCAGCAAGAAAACAGAGGAAGCCCGAAGCGCGATCAAAGAAAAGACGAAAGAATATCTGGACCAGATCGGTTCCGGGAGCGATTATGCGGCGCTTGGGATCGGAGGCGATTCTTCGGTAAGTTCCAATCAGGTAGCTTCTTCCGTCCTTGCTATGAAATACTCCGGATATGTAAGGATTTTTCTTTATCTTAAATTGCTCTCCAAATCAGGAGAGAAAAAGGTCGTCACGCGAATTGCCGATCTGATACAGATGAATACCAATCGATACAAGGAAAATAACAATATAGGGACAGCAAAGCCGTTAAGTGAAATGCCATGTTATCTCGAGCTGGATGTAACAGCTTCCGGAAAGACGGTATTGATGAATCATTATAACGGGGGAAAAGGAAGCCGGTATGGGGTAACTTATAAAACGGTGCAGGGATATTAAGCGATGAGAACAAACAAGATAAAATGGACGCAGGAACAGGGTGTCATTGCGGTGGAAGCTACAATGGCGTTGGTTGTATTTATATTTGCGATCTCCTTTCTTCTGAATATTGCAAATGTGGCAATGGCGCATGCGGTGGTTCAAAATGCCCTGTCCCAGACGGCAAAAGAGATTTCAGAGCTCAGCTATTTGTATGCGAAGGCAGGTTTATTTTCTTTGGAAGACAATCTAAACGGGTATACGCAAAAACAAAAGGAAACAGAAAAAAATATCAGTAACCAGATTGAAAATATGCAGAATTTCGATGTTGAGAATACATTGGATGCCCTGGGCAGTTTGCTGAGTGCAGTCGACGGGTCAAAGAATACAGCGGGGCAGAGCTTCAATGACATTCAGGAGATGCTTACAAATTTTGGATATGACGCAATGAATGAAGGACTCACAGAAGTGAAAAGCAAGATCGCGGTTCCCGCGTTGTGTAAAATTCTGATTCCAAAATATTTAACGGCACAGGGAAGCAGAGAGGCGGCGGACGCCAAATTGAGCGGCTTAAATATAATGAGTGAGGACGGAAACCGGATCGGGCTGAATGCAATGGATTTTTCAAAGTCCTCGTTGTTTGACGACGAAGAAGGGCGGGGAATCAGCATAGTCGTGACGTATCCGATCAGGAATTTCATTCCCTTTCTGAATATCAAAAAAACAGAATATCAGCAGGCGGCGGTGACGAGAGCATGGGCGGGAGACCAATAAAGAAAGGAAACATCAATGACACCATATAAAATTGCAGGAATTGTTATCTGTTTCGCCAGCGCCGGGTTTGGAGAGCGCTGGCTGGAGTCTTACGAAATTGTACCGGAAAGGGAAAAGTGGAAAGCAAGGCTGCTGTTGTTTTTTGCCGTCCTGTCAGTAATGGGTTTTTTATTTTTCATATTGCCCCACTATGGGTACAGCGAATATAAAATAATGAAATATCTGATTTTATTGGTTTTCCTGTTATTTGCAGCCATAGTGGACAGGAAGAAAATGCTGATCCCCAATCCGGTTCTTTTGGTATTATTTTTGCTTCGGCTTGGGCTTATGGTGGGAGAATCCATCTGGCAGCCGGAGTTGCTTCCATCAATCTGGATGGAAAGTATTTTGGGCATGATAATCGGAGGAGGAGTGTTCTTATTATCAGGCATGATATGGAAAGGCAGCGTCGGGATGGGAGATGTAAAACTCTTTGGGGTTGTTGGACTGTATATGGGAGTCGATGTTTTGTGCAGTATGCTGATTTCATTGATCTTATCCGCTTTGGCTGGAATTTATCTTATGGTGATCAGCAAGAGAGACAAAAAAACATTTATACCAATGGCGCCGTTCGCGTTTTTTGGAACGGCTGCGGCAATCCTTCTTGGATACTAGGAGAAAGATGATGAAGCGAATATTTTTATGTGCCTTTCTGGGGCTGACAATTATAACGTGGCTGTCCGTTTTTGGAGAAATCATCCGCACGCCAAAACAAATACGGGACCATATTGAAAATGCAAGAGCATATGAGAAACAGGAAATTTATATTAAAGCGATCAATGAATATGAGGCGGCATTGCAGCTTGATAAAAAATCGTATGACATCAGGATCGCACTGGCTGAGGATTATGCCCGGATCGACCAGCAGGATCAATTTCAATCCATGTGTCAGCAGGCGATAGATTTGCAGCCAAATAGGGAGACTGCCTATCTTTTATTGGCTGATTACTGGAAAGAGCAGGGACAGACAGCAGAGTTCGTTTCTTTATTGAAGAAAGCGAAAGAAAGCGTAAAGGACAGTGAAAAACTGGATCAGATGTATCAGGAACTGGAAGGTCAGTATACGGTTATCAAATGTAATTTTTCCGATATGACGGATTTTTATCATGGCTATGCAACCGGGCAGCTTGCCCAAGTGGAAAATGAAGAGACGCGGACGTATGAGTGTTTGGTGAATGAGGCAGGCGAGTACAACAGCGATATCCTGTTTCAGAAAGTAGTTCCCTGCGGGGAGAACCATCTTTTCATCCGGTGTGATGAAACAGGGAAATGGGAACTGGCGGATGACTCCGGTTATACGGCAGCGGCTACGGATAAGGAGCTGATGGACGCGCATCCTTTTTCGCAGGGATATAGCAGCGTAGAAATGGATGGAACCTGGCGGCTGATGAATGAAAATATGGCTTTTTCTCAAATAGATTGGGACTATATCGGTTCGTTTGTCAATGGATATGCTCCCGCAAAAAAAGAGGGAAAATGGGCTATGGTGAACCAGAGAAATTTGAATGCCGTTACGGAATACCAGTATGATGATATCAAAATGAATGATTTTGGCGCGGGGTTTTATGGAAAGAGGGCGTTCGCAAAGAAAAATGGGGTTTATCAATTAATCAATGAAAAAGGGGAGACAGTTGGCAAGGAAACGTTTTCCGATGCCAGGGCATTTGAGTCAGAACAGCCGGCGGCAGCACAACAAAATGGAAAATGGGGGTTTGTGAATCAGGATGGGGAATGGTTTATTGAACCGGTTTATGATGATGCAAAAAGTTTTTCCAACGGTTATGCGGCAGTAAAGGTCGGGACAAAATGGGGATATCTGAACAGCAGGAGGGAGCTTGTGATCGCGCCTCAGTTTGCGGAAGCAAAAAATGTGACGAATAATGGCGTAGCTCCGGTCAGCCTGGCAGACGGCGTGTGGGATATAATGCAGATCACGATTTTGCAATACGAATCATAATGGAGGAAGCCATGTACCGATATTTAAATTTGAAAAGAGCGGGCAGCCGTAATGAGTTGATTTTACAATATGATAAAGATCCGGAAGATGAGATGGATGAACTGTCAGTCAATATCCTTACCAGCCATTGTCCCGATGGTCTGGTACCTTTTCAGAGAGTTGTGCGGGATGAAACCGTTTTATTGGAATATACAATGAAAGATACTATTACTCTTGGGCAAAAACTGAGCGGCGCTTTAAAAAAAAGCGACGTGTATATGATATTGACCCAATTATTACATATTATCCTGCATACGGAAAAAGAGCTATTACCCCTGGATTTCTTTTTGCTGAATACCGATGCTATTTTTTATGATAACGCGAACGCGTCTTTCAAGATGCTTTACGTGCCTGTCGTTATAAAACAGGCTGAGACCATTACGCTGCGGGATTTTTTCTTAGAATTATTGCGAAGTATGCGCTGCATGGATGAGGATACCAGAGATTTTGCCAAGCAGATTTATGATTATATCCGGCAGTCGGATCTGAGGGAAGTGGATTCCCTGTTGAATTATATAGAGCAGCAGTTTTCCCATTTCGACCCGGACTTGATGAGGGAGGATCCTTCCCGGCAGGAAGAAAAGATAGAAATAAAGGTTCAGGATTTATCGGCTCTTGCCGATCAGATCAGAAACGAACAGAGAATCCAGGTGGCAGTTCAGGGACATCATTATACGGATGAGCCGAAAGATACCGGCAGTGAAAAAGAAGAGGAAGGGGACCGGTTCAAAATTGTAATTCCGGGAGTGACGTCGGAACAGGACTGGGACGGGGAAGTAAAAAAACAAAAACCCAAAAAACAGAAAACAAAAAAAGAAAAAAGGGAAAAGAAAAAAGAGAAAACACCAGAAGAAAATATACAGATAGACACCCCAAAGACGAAAAAAGAGGACAGAAAAAAGAAAAAGCAGAAAGAAACAGCCGATAATCCGCAGCGAGCCGGAAAAGAAAAGAAAGCGCATGCGGGGATCAAAACTTTTTTCCGAAAAATAATGGATGAGGAAGAATATCTGGAAGATAAATACAGCGAGGGTGAAAGCACAGATACGGATCGACCCGCAGACGAGCCTGCCGCAGTCGACCAGAAAGAAAATCCTCCGCATAGTTTTTTGATTATTGATGAAATGGAGAACGATCATGCAGGGATTGAGTTGGCGGATCATAAAGACATCCCGCAGTCGGAGGATCGGCATTTGCAGGATGGGCAGCGGATTCTTGGCGGTTACAGCTTAGAAGAAAGTGTTGTATTAGACCGGGGACAGATGGAACTGAAGCCCGCTGCAACGCTTACTTCTGTTGCCGACGGTTCACTTCATCCCATTCATACTTCGGAATATAAAATTGGCCGCAATTATTATAAATGCGATCTGGTTTCCAAGATCAATACCGTTGGACGTATTCATGCTACGATTTTATGTAAACAGAACCGGTTTTATGTGAGGGATGAACATTCCATGAATGGAACTTACTTAAATGGAAGCAGGGAACCAATTACTCCGGGCAAAGAGGTGCAGCTTCATGACGGCGATGAGATCTGCTTTGCGGAAGATAAATATGTCATAAAAATCGACGACAGGGAAAACAATGAAAATTATTATTAGTGGACAGACGGACAGCGGGATCGAAAAACAAAAAAATTATGATTCTTTTTATGTGTCGTCTGCGGAGACTCCGGCAGGTCCGGTTGCGTTTGGTATTGTCTGCGATGGGCTGGACGGCTTGCAGGATGGGGATGTCGCGAGCTCGTCAGTGACGCGAACCTTTAAGGAATGGTATCATAATCGGCTGCCGATTCTCCTGCAGAAAACGTTTGACGCAGAAAAACTGATGAAAGACTGGAACCAGGTGGTGCAAAACCAAAATAAGTTGATCCAGGCATATTCGAGAAAAAATAGTTTGGTTATGGGGACATCTCTCACTGCTATTTTGGTCTGCCAAAAGAATTATTATGTCATTCATGTGGGAGATACGCGCGCGTACCGGATCGGACGAAAGGCAGTGCGGATGACCAATGATCATACAATGTCCGCGGAAGAGGTGCGCAAAGGAACGATTACAGAGGAACAGGAGAAAACGGACCGCAGGCGGAATATTCTTTTGCAGAGCGTCGGAGTATCTTCGATAATCAAGCCGGAATTTTGTTATGGCACTGTTGCGGAGAATACGGTTTTTCTTCTTTGCAGCAACAGCTTCTTCCGACAGGCAAATGAAAAAGGGCTTTGGCATTATTTTGAACCGGAAAAAATGAAAACAAAGAAAGAAATGGAAAGTGCATTATGGAGAACCACGTTCATGATAAAAATGCAAAAGGAAAAGGACAGCATTACGGGCGTTTTGATAAAAGTGGAAGTATAATAGGATCATTTGGCGAGGGTTTGTCGAATCTGGTGAGAATATGTGCCTGGCAATTTAAAACTTAACGAGGAAAAAAGAAGGTGTTTTCTGCGGTATTGAGCAAAAAAGGCGACCGCCGCGCAGAACGGGTTTGATCCCGTTCCGCGCGGCGGTCGCCTTTTCCTGTTACGCTGACGACCTGCGCGGGATATGCGCCCGTCAGCATTTTAATTTCAGCGCTGTATCAATGATCTGGTAAATGATCAGCTGTTCATTTTCCGGAAGCTCGTTTACTTTGTTATAGTAGTCGAGCATGAGCCCATGGCTCTCAGAGGGATGGGTTTCCGGAATGATTTTTTCAAATAAGGTTTCAAAAGAAATTCCCAGCGCCCGGGTGATTTTTTCGATTGTCTCCAGGGAAGCGTTTTTTTCTCCCCGTTCCAGCTGACCGATATAAGTATTATGGACATCAGCAAGCTCAGCCAGCTTTTCTTGACTTAAACCCGCCCGTTTCCGGAATATACGAATTCGTTCTCCGATAATAACTGAAATTTTTTCCATAAATGAACCATCTCCTTTCCATGAATACATGGTTTTAACGATATGTTCCCCCAATTTAGCATTCTGATAACAAAACAGAACCATCCCTCACTTTGTTATAATAATGAGTGATGGGAAAGAGATAAATATACTAAAATAGAATAAATGAATAAAATATATACTATAAGCAGAAGTATCGACATAATTGTATAGATAATGAGAGAAATTATTTTTCAAATATGACCCGATTTTGGGACGGTTCCGATCTGCGAAAAGGAAAAGAAATGGAGCGGAAAATGCAATTTTTGCCTTACCTGACAGGATCGGAAAGAGGATAAGATTTTCGGAAATCATATTGACAACAGAGGGCTTTCATACTATAATCAAGTTATCATTTGGTAATATCATATAATACCAATTTGTACAGGGGTGAAGCATTTAGAAAAGATTTGGTATGGGAAAGCGTGCGATATCGGCGTTTTCCCATCGGAGAAGGTTATTTTTTCTAGGCGGTATTGTATGAAAAGCCAGTGAAAATGTCGGAGATGCGCGCAGGTTCCTGACAAACGGTAAGGAGGATGCGCAGCAGGGGTGTAAAGCAAAAGACTGAAAAGAGAAAGGGGACAGGAAAGAAGATGAAGAGAAGGACAGAGAGAAGCCTGGCGGCGCTTTTGTCAATCATGATGGCGATGTCGCTCTTATTCGGCGGTATGGGGACCGCCAGCGCCGCGCCGGTAACGCAGCAGGAAGACGAGATCGACATGGGCGAGATGGTAAACGGGGAAAACCCGACTGTCGACGCGTATTTTACGGGAACCGCGTCGATCACGAATATCAGCGACGCGAAGCAGAAGCTGTTTGACGGCGCTGCGGACGACGGACATATCGTTGACCTGAGAAACGGGTACCGCGATTTTGACGCCGGATCGGATGTGACGGGAAATTGCGGCGATATCGTCTTTCATTTTAAGTCGCAGGAGGTCTCTTTAACAAAGGTTCAGCTGTGGGCGAGCGCGAACAATTACGCGAGCCGGATCAACGGATTCCAGGTGTTTGGCTCCGCGGACGGGCAGACCTGGGAGGAGATCACCAAGAAGGTCGATAAGAGAAATACGGTAGACGGCATTACATACGGCGTCAATTCAGAGGAAGCGCCGGAAGGGACAGAAAAAGAACTCAACGCGGTCAACGCGAACTATTATTCGTATATCCGGCTTCTCAATACGACAAATAATTCCTATGGGACGATCGGGGAAGCGGTATTCTTTGGCAGCGTCAGGGACGCGGAGGCGGAGCCGGAACCGGAAGAGAGCCTGCTTCCTTTGACGAAGGACAATGTCGGCGTTTACATTGCGGCGAAAGACGGAGGCAGGGAGGTCACCGCCGGCAACAGCAGCGGTTTCTATGACCTGTATCATTTTAATGAAAAAAGAAAGCCGGAGCAGGACGCCAACGAGATGTTATTTGACGAAGACCTGGAGACGGTGATCAATTATGGAGATACCAGGACCGTGATCATTGATACGGGCGGAGAGAACGAGATCAGCAAGGTGGAAATTTACAAGGTTTCCACAAGCGCGAACTTTGCCACTTCAAATGTGGTTCCTCCGGAAACGATCGTGAAAACCGAGCCCGTCGATTATCAGGTCAACAAAGTGATCCGCATGAACGCGGACGGCTATATGAAAGACGGCTACAACATTTCCATGTCGAACGTGACGCGTGACGATACGAAGGTTACGATCTCCGGGATCGAGTTCGACCGGTTCCTCATCATTGATTCCGCCCGCAGCAAGTTTGACGTGGCGGAGGTAAAGGTTTATACGACCGGAGAAAAAGAGACGGTTGATTTAAGCCAGCTGAAAGAGGAGGCGAAAACGGCTCTGAATCAGTATCTTCCGCAGGGCGCGTCGCAGGACGATTATTCGGAAGAAAAATGGGCGGAGATCGAGCGGATCCGGACCGAAGGCGCCGCGGCGATCGATGAAGCGGCCGATCAGGGCGCGATCGACACCGCGCTGGCGCAGGCAAAAGCGGAAATTGATAAGGTCTACAAGAAAGACGAGGAAATTCCGGCAGGAATGGAAGTCGTACCGCTGACGGCGGATGCGGTCGGCGTATATATCGCGCCGATGGACGGAGGCAGGGAAGTCACCCTCGAAAACACCAGCGGATTCTATGATCTGTATCATTTTAACGAAAAGAGAGCCGCGTCGGCGGACAACAATGGCAAGCTGTTCGACAACGATCTGAAAACGACGATCAATTACGGAAATACCAGGACCGTGATCATTGATACCGGCGAGGCTGCGGACGTTACCAGAGTTGATATTTTCAACGTCTCTACATCCGTCAATTTTGCGACGTCCAATGTCGAGCCTCCGGCGACGATAGAAAAAGGCGGCAATTTTGATTATCAGGTCAACAAAGTGATCCGGATGCACAGCGCGGATCAGCTCAAAGACGGATACAATCTGCCGGCGGCAAATGTGAGACGGAACGGCGCCAATGTCACGATCTCCGGAATCGAGTTTGACCGGTACATTATCCTGGACGCCGCGCGGACGACATTTGATGTGGCGGAAGTAAGGGTACTGACCGGCGAAGATGTCGCGGGACAGCTGCAGGCAGCGAAAGACAGAGCGAAAGCGGAATTGAACGCTTACCTGCCGGACGGGGCGACACAGGACAGCTATACGGAAGACAACTGGGCGCTTGTCGTCCAGGCGAGAGAGAACGGGGCAACGGCAATCGATCAGGCTGCGGACGAAGGTCAGGTCGCGGAAGCGCTGGCGGAAGCGAAGGGCGTGATCGACGGCATTGAGCAGATCAAGGAAGCGGATGACCTTCCGCAGAAGAAGCAGGAGGCGATCGAAACCATCCAGGGCACGCTGACGAGAGACGCGTACGACGCGTTCGCCCAGAATTCCATGGATACGATCATCGCGGACGCAGTTGCCCAGATCAATCTGGAAGCGACAAATACAGAAGAAAAAATCAACCAGATCAGGGATGCGGCGGTTGCCAGATTGCAGGCGCTGCTGAATAAGGAACAGGCGGCGGCAGCGGACAAGACGCAGGACGCGCAGCTGACGACGACGTCCCAGTATAATCTCGGGACAAGGGATACGATCGAGATCCGCACCAACGAAGATAAGAGCCAGGATTTTGTCGGCGTTTTGAAATTCCCGGTTGACCCGTCCAAAAAAGTGAAGCAGGCGACACTGCGTCTTGTGTCGGAGCGGACGAAGGAAGCGGCAAAACAGGTGAAGATCACGAAGTTCCAGTCTGAATGGAACGAGAAAAATATCGTTGGCGGTTCAAATTACGCGCAGGACGCAAAGAGCAGCTACGAATATCTGCGGGAGCAGATCGACGCTTCGAGGGGAACCGAAGGGGTCGTCGCCGACCTGAAAGGCGAGACGAACAAGGGAATCTTTGAGTCCACGACAGGACAGATTTCCGATTGGGTTACCGAGATCGACGTTACTTCCCTGATCGATGCCGGATCGGAGGAAGTCAACTTCCTGATCTCCAAAGTAAATTCGTCCACGCAGCAGACCTGTATTTTCAGCAACGATTACGCGTCCTACAGCAACGCGGGCAGATATCAGACGATCCTGCAGATGCTGCAGAGCGCGGGACTGGAAGCCTCTTATCTTGCGCCGACGCTGACCATTGAGTATGAGTCGGAGCTGCCTCCGGTTGAATATACGATCGGAGATGTGAACAACGACGGAGAAATCGGTCTTGCGGACGCGGTTCTGACATTGCAGATTTCTGTAGAGACTGTATCGGAGGAGGATAAGCTGCTGCAGCCGTATCTGTCCGCCGATGTGGATAAGAGCGGAAACGTGGATGTGGACGACGTGCTCAAGGTTCTGAAAAAAGCAAACGGAAAAGAAGTTCCGGATGTGGACTGGGCAAGCTGACCAAACCAAGGAAAGTGAAAAACAGAAGACGGACTGCCGTATCGGAAAGGAGCATATCCATCCGAAAGGAACGGCAGTCCGTTTCTTTTTGAAAAAGGAAGGAAATAATAAAAAAAACTACTTTCCCAGATAAAAAGTTTATGATATACTGGCTAAGAGTGAACATTGCCAGATTTTCGGACATACGCGGTTCACATTAATTATGGAAATATGATTTAGGAGGTAATTGAAATGGCAAACAAATGGGTATATCTGTTTACCGAAGGAAATGCAGATATGAGAAATCTGCTTGGCGGCAAGGGCGCCAACCTGGCGGAGATGACAAACCTGGGTTTACCTGTTCCGCAGGGCTTCACCATCACGACGGAAGCCTGCACTCAGTATTATGAGGACGGCCAGAAGATCAATGATGAGATTCAGGCGCAGATCATGGAACATATTACAAAGATGGAGGAGATCACCGGAAAGAAATTCGGCGATAAGGAGAATCCGCTCCTCGTTTCCGTCCGCTCCGGCGCGAGAGCGTCCATGCCCGGTATGATGGATACGATCCTGAACCTTGGTCTGAATGAGGATGTAGTGAACGTATTGGCGGAGAAATCGGGCAACCCCCGCTGGGCGTGGGATTGCTACAGGAGATTTATCCAGATGTTTTCCGACGTTGTTATGGAAGTCGGCAAGAAATATTTTGAGGAACTGATCGATCAGATGAAAGCCGCGAAGGGCGTGACGCAGGACGTTGACCTGACGGCGGACGATCTGAAGGAACTGGCGAATCAGTTTAAGGCAGAATACAGAAGCAAGATCGGGCAGGATTTCCCGACGGATCCGAAAGAGCAGCTGATGGCTGCGATCAAGGCGGTATTCCGTTCCTGGGATAATCCGCGCGCGAACGTATATCGCCGCGACAACGATATCCCGTATTCCTGGGGAACGGCGGTCAACGTGCAGATGATGGCGTTTGGAAATATGGGCGAGACGTCCGGTACCGGCGTCGCATTTACCCGTGATCCCGCGACAGGCGAGAAACACCTGATGGGCGAGTTCCTGATGAACGCGCAGGGCGAAGACGTGGTTGCGGGCGTCCGTACGCCGCAGAAGATCGATCAGCTGAAAGAAGTTATGCCGGAAGTATACGAGCAGTTTGTCGGTATCTGCCATACGCTGGAAGAGCATTACCGCGATATGCAGGATATGGAGTTTACGATTGAGGACAGGCATCTGTATATGCTGCAGACGCGGAACGGAAAGAGAACCGCGCAGGCGGCGCTGAAGATCGCGTGTGACCTTGTAGATGAGGGCATGATCACGGAGCAGAAGGCGGTCGCTATGATTGATCCCCGTAACCTGGACACGCTGCTCCATCCTCAGTTTGATACAAAAGCGCTGAAGGAAGCGACTCCGGTCGCGAAAGCGCTGGCGGCGTCCCCGGGCGCGGCATGCGGAAAGATCGTATTTACGGCGGAAGACGCGAAAGCATGGAATGAAAAAGGCGAGAAAGTGGTTCTGGTCCGTCTTGAGACCTCTCCGGAGGATATCGAGGGTATGAAAGCGTCCCAGGGAATCCTGACCGTGCGCGGCGGAATGACGTCCCATGCGGCGGTTGTTGCCCGCGGTATGGGTACCTGCTGTGTATCCGGATGCTCCGAGATCAATATGGATGAAGAGAATAAGAGATTTACGCTTGCCGGAAAAGAATATCATGAGGGAGACTGGATCTCCATTGACGGTTCTACCGGTAATATTTACGACGGCGTTATCCCGACCGTTGACGCGACGATCGCGGGCGAGTTCGGAAGGATCATGAACTGGGCGGACAAGTACCGCAGGTTGAAAGTAAGAACCAACGCGGATACTCCTGCTGACGCGAAGAAAGCGCGCGAGCTTGGCGCGGAGGGAATCGGTCTCTGCCGTACCGAACATATGTTCTTTGAGGGAGACAGGATCGACGCGTTCCGCGAGATGATCTGCTCCGATACGGTGGAAGAAAGAGAAGCTGCGCTTGCGAAGATCCTTCCGGTACAGCAGGGCGACTTTGAGGCGCTGTATGAGGCGCTTGAGGGCAATCCGGTTACGATCCGTTTCCTGGATCCGCCGCTTCATGAGTTCGTTCCGACGACAGAGGAAGATATCCAGAAGCTCGCGGACGCGCAGGGCAAAACGGTAGAGGAGATCCGGGCGATCATTGATTCCCTGCATGAGTTCAACCCGATGATGGGTCATCGCGGATGCCGTCTTGCGGTTACTTATCCGGAGATCGCGAAGATGCAGACGTCCGCGGTTATCCGTGCCGCGATCAATGTGAAGAAAGCGCATCCGGACTGGAACATTGTTCCTGAGATCATGATCCCGTTGGTTGGCGACGTCAAAGAGCTGAAATATGTGAAACAGGTCGTTGTAAAAACAGCGGAACAGGAGATCGAGGCGTCCGGCGTCAAACTGGATTACGAGGTCGGCACGATGATCGAGATCCCGCGCGCGGCGCTTACCGCGGATGAGATCGCGAAGGAAGCGGAATTCTTCTGCTTCGGTACGAACGACCTGACCCAGATGACATATGGGTTCTCGCGCGACGACGCGGGCAAGTTCCTGAACGCGTATTATGACGCCAAGATCTTTGAGAACGATCCGTTTGCGAAGCTGGATCAGACGGGCGTCGGCAAATTGATGGAGATGGCGATTTCCTTAGGAAAGAAGACCCGCCAGGATCTGCATGTCGGTATCTGCGGCGAGCATGGCGGCGATCCGTCTTCCGTGGAATTCTGCCACAAGATCGGGCTGGATTATGTATCCTGTTCTCCGTTCCGCGTGCCGATCGCAAGACTTGCGGCAGCACAGGCGGCGATCGCGGATAAATAAAGAAAAATCAGGGGAAAGATGCTGCCGCAGGGGCGTGTTTGACCTTGACTGAAAAATGGATCACAATAAGCGTATCATTAGAAATAGTGGTACGCTTATTTTTTGACTGACATTTATCCTGATGCGGCGGTTATGATGAAAGGCTGTGTGGTATGGGAAAGGATGGATCTGTACCTGTAGATTTTCGTAATGTTGTTGACTTTGTTGTATGAAATGGATATAATATAGTTAAAATATTGCTATGAACAAGAATCAGGGAGGTGTCATTATGAATATTCGCCCATCCGCGGCAATTCGTCAGAACTACAACGAGATTGCCGATATGTGCAGAAAGACCGCGGAACCGGTTTTCCTTACTAAAAACGGTGAGGGAGATCTGGTTGTTATGGATATTGAAACTTATAACAGGCGGGAAAAGATGTTAAAGCTCCGCGAGGAGCTACTTGCCGTTGAGGAAGACAGGATTGCAGGAAGAAGCGGCTGCACTCTTGATGAACTTGACGCGTATCTTGATGAAGTTATTGCCGGGGCATAGCGTATGGCAGACAGTAGAAGATACAAAGTGATTGTTTCCGACAGGGCTAGAAAAATGTTGGAAACGCATATCCGCTTTATGGCACAGGTCAACAGGCAGGCGGCGGCAGAGAAAAAGAAAGAGATCATTGACGCCATGCGGTCCCTTTCCCGGATGCCGCAGCGCTTCCCATTTTTTGAGGAACTGTATATCACGCCAAATAAGTATCACAGGATGTTCATTGAAAAGTGGTATCTTGTCCTTTATCAGATCCAGGATGATACCGTATATGTGGAATATATCCTTGACTGCCGCAAGGAGTACAGTTGGCTTATCCGGTAACGGAAAAAGGCGTTTGGCATGGGGATCAGACGCGGCATATTATCTTGAAAAGTTCCGGAAAGCGTGACACAAAATGAAATTGACGGAGAGTTTTTAAACTTGTATAATGCTATACGGGAATTTATTGTAAAACAGACAAAGACCGGGTTCGTTTTCAACCTGAAAGCGGCGAACGGCCGCGTCATTTGGAAAGGAAGGTTCAGACAATGAAACGGTTGACGAGACATGCCATTGCGATATTGCTGATGGCGGGACTTACATTCAATGGAAGATTTGGGATTTTGCTCAGCACCGCGGCGGAGGCGGCGCCGAAAGAGATCGTGATCTTCCATACGAACGATATGCATGGGCATATGGATGAGGGAATTGGGATCGCGCGCGTTGCCGCGATGAAAAAGAATACGGAAAACGCCCTGCTGCTCGACGGCGGAGACGCGATCCAGGGGGCGTCCATCGCTACGCTGAGCGACGGCGAGGATGTGATCGAGCTGATGAACCTTGCCGGTTACGACGCCATGTGTACCGGCAATCACGAGTATGATTACGGGCAGGATCAGCTGAAGAAGATCAGCCGTCTGGCGGAATATCCGATCCTGGCGGCAAATGTGACAAAGAACGGCGCTCCTTTTATGAAAGGGACATACGGCGCCGGGAAAAAAGAAAACAACGGCGAATATACCGTTGTCAGGGAAAATGGAATCAACGTCGGCATTTTCGGGCTGACGACCCAGGAGACAAGAACTTCGTCCAATCCGGCAGGGCTGGTCGGGCTTGCCTTTGAAGATGAGGTCGATACGGCAAAACGCATGATCGACGCGCTGGAGAAATCCGGAGCGGACATCATCATCTGCCTTGCGCATCTGGGAGAAGAAAAGACGGCGCCTTATACCGCCGAAGAATTGGCAAAGCAGCTGACGGGCGAGTATCAGGGCAAGCTGGACGCGATCATTGACGCGCACAGCCATACGGAAGAAAATAAAGTCGTCAATGACGTCCAGATCAGCCAGACCGGCACGGCGCTTACCAATCTGGGAAAGATGACGGTTACTTATCATGAGGATACCGGTGAAGCCGATATCCGGGCGGAACTGATCCCGGCGAGGGAATTTACCGAACCGTCCGGCGCGTATCATGACGTCGCGCCTGACGCGAAACTGGAGAAGAAGCTGGCGTCCATTACGGATAAGAATGTGGGATTGCTGCAGCAGAAGATCGCCGTTACGGATACGACGTTGTGGGGCGGAACGATCAATTCGGTAACGGAGGGACGCGTGACTGAGACAAACCTTGGAGATCTTGTCGCGGACAGCATGATCGACGCGGGAGAAGAGATCATCCGCAATGGAAATGCAGAGAAAAAATATAAAAGCCTGCCGATCGTCGCGATGCAGAACGGCGGCGGGATCCGGGATACCATTTATAAGGGAACCATCACGAAAGGCGATATCATTGACGTCCTTCCGTTTGGAAATACCATCTCCTTTAAGGCGGTTACGCCCCGGCTGCTGTATGAAATATTGGAGCAGGGCGTGTCGGGAAATAAAGGTCTGACAGCGGACGGTCTGATGGCTGGCACGACCGCGAGCGGGGGATTCCCGCAGATCGCGGGCATGAAATTTACCTATGATCCAAACAAAGAGGCAGGGTCAAAGGTAAAGGCGGTTTATCTGGACGGGGAAAAGAAGCCGCTTGACCGGCAGGATGAGAGCCGGCAGATTATTTTCGGTTCCAATAATTATCTGATCGCGGGCGGCAATGATTATACGATGCTGGCGGATCTGCCGGAAGTGGCGGAAGGCGGCAACCTGGACAGGATGCTGGAGGATACGATCCTTGCAAGGACGAAAAACGGGAAAAAGGCGCTGAACGTTCCGATCACCGACGACAGGATCCGGGTGGAGAGCGACGATTATACGCCGAAGTCTTATACGGCATATATCGAGATTTACAACAGCTCCGGAAAGACGGCGGGGAACAAAGAGGTTTCTTATTATGTAGATGCTCCGGATCAGATCCGGAAAGGGACGACGGATCGGAACGGGATCCTGGAAATAAAAAATCTGAGCGACGGGGCGCATACGATCGGCGCGGTATACGGGGAACAGGAAGCATATGTATGCAGTTATACCGGTACGGGCATCATCACGACATATACAAAGACCTATCCGGCGATCCAGGTTGACCTGGCAAAACAGAAAGCCCCGGTGATCGCCAAAGTTGTGATCAAAAAACAGAAAGCGGTCGTTGTAGTGAAAAAGGTATCCGGCGCGTCAGGTTACCAGATCAGGATCGGAAGCAATAAAAAACTGACAAAGAATGAGAAACGGATCTCCGGAAAGGAAAACAAATTTACGATCCGGAAATGGAATCACAACAAGATTTATGTGAAAGCCCGCGCTTACTGGCGCGACAGCTCCGGAAAACGGATATATGGAAGCTGGAGCGCGAAAAGCGCGAACCGGAAGCAGGAGACGCAGGTTGCCTGAGGACAGCGGAAAAAAACGGGCGGAGATTCGTATTGACGGAACAGTCCCGGAGTAGTCGGAAGCCCCAAAAAGTGGATAAAAGTAATAAAAAAGTTCCCAATAGTCAGAAAATCTGACGAAAGGGAACTTTTTTTCATGGAATAGAGGTTTTGAACGATTCAAAAGAATGATATAATGAAACAGGAAAAATGGCGGCCATGCCCTCCGCGTGTGCCGTCCGATAGTTCAGTTGGAAAAGGAGCAGGGGGATGAAGAAAATCATACAAAAAGGGCTTGCTGTCGTGACGGCGGCAATTCTCGGAATAACGCCGGCTATGCCGGTTATGGCGGGAGAGGAGCAGACGGCTGATATGGAACAGATCCTATATGTCGCGCCGGACGGAAGCGATACGGAGGGAACCGGGACGGAAGACCATCCGTTCGCTTCCATCTATAAGGCGAAGGAAGCTGTCCGGGAGCTGAACCGGGACATGGCGGGAAAGATCATCGTTTATTTCCGCGGAGGAAATTATACGATCGACCGGACCGTGCAGTTTGGACCGGAGGATTCCGGGACCAACGGATATGACATCGAATATAAGGCATATCCGGGGGAGACGCCGGTGCTGAACGGCGGCGTAAAAGTGGAAGGCTGGCAGAAGGACCCGGATCATCCAAACCTCTATGTGGCAGAGCTGGACCGGGATAAAAAACTCCGGACGCTGTATGTGAACGACCGGAGGGCGTATATGCCGTCCCGCACGCTCCAGGCAAAAGGCGGATATGGGACGCATACGATCGTGAAAGGCGAGGGGGAGTATGCCTGGGAGGACCAGGAGGCGTACGACGGCGTGAAATTTAACCCGTCCGACCTGCCGTCGTCCGTCCGGAACCCGGAGGATATCGAAGTGCAGTCGTCGATGACCTGGAACACGATGACGGCAGCAGCGAGGGGGATCCGGGAAGCGGACGGGATGACAGTCGTCCTGCTGGAACAGCCGTATGGCGTGATCGCGCAGAAATGCGGCTGGGCATATTACCGGCCGAGCGGGGAGAATGTCGTATTTAACGTATTTGAGTTCCTGGACGAGCCGGGGGAATTTTATTTCGATAAGAAAGAAAAGAAGCTGTATTATTACCCGTGGGAAGGGGAGGACATGGAGACGGCGGAAGTATACGCGCCGCAGACGGACACCCTGATCCGGGTAGAGGGCGAGGACTTAAAGACCCACGTGAGTCATATCACCTTTGACGGGCTGACCGTGGAACATTCCGACTGGATGATGCAGGAGATCGCGGGCTCGCATGGGAAAGTGGCGACGCAGGCGTCGCTGTCGCTGATCGGCACGTATTCCGACCACCACGCCCTGCTTTACCGCTGCTATGACCTGACCGCGGCGGCGGTGGAAGTGACGAGCGCGGACCATATTTCGTTCCTGAACGGCACGTTCCGGCATACCGCGAACGATACGGTCAACATGATCAACGACGTGGCGGACTGCGAAGTGACGGGCAACCGCATTTATGACACAGGCGCGGGCGCGATCTCCATCGGGCACCCGCAGCATATGTACATCGGGGACAAAGGGTCGGCGGAGACGATGAACGGCACGAAGCCGTGGAATTTAAAATCGGACAAAGAAAAATTCGATGTGGACGTGGAAGGGCTCTGCCATGATATCCGGGTGACGAACAATTATATGCGCGACTTATCGCGGCTCTGGTACGGGAGCCCCGGCATGACGATCTTTTTCGGGACGGACCTGCTCGTCGAGCACAATGAGATGGAGAATACGCCGTACAGCGGCATCTCCCTCGGATGGGGATGGGGCTATACGTCCAGGGATGAAGAAGGGGCGGTTATGCTGATCGAGACCCTGAAAAACAACAAGATCCGGAACAACCGGATCTATGATACGGTGAATGTCCTTGCCGACGGAGGGGCGATCTATACGCTCAGCCCGATGGAGGGGACGGAGATCAGCAATAACTACCTGTCGAAAGTGGGGCAGAACGGCTACCACAGCCGCGGCATCCATGTGGACGAGGGGACGATGTACCTGCACGGGGACAACAACGTGATCGAAGTGAGGGAAGACCAGGCGGCGATCGACTGCGGGAAATGGGGACCGAACCCGAAAGGGCAGAACGCGTTTGACAATAACTATACGACGACCAGCCTGTATACGACGACAGGGAACTACGAGCCCGGGACGACGATGACGAATAAGCATATCAACAAGAGCGGCATGTGGTCAGAGGAGGAACCGATCTCGATCATAAGGAACGCGGGGCTGGAGGACCAGTACCTCAGCCTTATGGAAGACCGGATCCAGGACGTCGTGCTGCCGACGGATTACCGTCTCCCGCCAGAAGTCGGGATCACGCAGATCAGCGTGCCGGATGTGGACGGGGAGATCTGGCTTGCGCCGGAAGGGACGGAAGAATTTACGGAGAGCAGCACAGTGATCCGGGCACAGGGCGGGACGCTCGCGATCCCGGAGGAAAAGGGAAGTTACCGGGTGTACTATGTCCGGGATGGGAAGGCATCCGAGCCGTCGAGAGGGCAGATCTCCACGGACGCGATCCCGACCATGCCGCCGAGGACGGATGTGATCGGTCCCTACTGGGTGGATGATGTGGAGAATCACCAGGGAACAAACGGAAATGTTGAAACAGCGGATTTCGGCATATCCCAGAACACGAACGACGCGAGCAATGTATTCGGCATCAACCGGGACGGATTGTCGTTGTCTTACAAACGGATCAACGGGGTAGACGGAGGCTCAGGCGGATGGACCGGATATGTGGAAAAGGAAGTTACCCTTGACCGGGGAGGGGATTATACGGTATATGTCCTCTGCTTTGGAGCAGCCGGAAGAAGATTCCGGGTGTCGGCGAACGGGTCGGAAGGGACCGTAACCGATGAAATTGTCGGGATAACGGATTCCGGAAGCGGGAAAGCCATCTCCTCGGATAACTGCCTGAATGTCCTTCAGGTTGCGCTGGAGCTGAAAAAAGGAAGCAATACGATCCATATCCAGGGAGAAGGAGCAGGACCGAACTTTGTCGCGATGGGGCTTGTCAAAGCGGAGATCGGTTCCGCGGAGATCCCGACGGACGGCTTGCAGCTGTGGCTGCGGGCGGACAAGGGCGTAACGGTAAGCAAAGATGGAACCGTGACGACGTGGAAGGACCAGTCCGGCAACGGGCATGACGCGGGAAGCGCGGTCCGGACAGTCGGGAGCGGGACAGCGGAGACGGATCCGGAGTATGTGGAACAGGGCGAGAACCAGGAGCCCGCGGTCCGCTTTGACGGAAAGGACGACATACTGGAGTTTGAGTTTGAGGATGTCCTGGCGGGGAAAGAAGACGCGACCGTTATTCTGGTAAGCAGAAATACGTCCGGGCTGTCCGGAAAGAGCCAAACCAATGTCAACGGAGATACAAACGGACTTCTCTACTTCCACGATACAGAAGCGTGGGGAAAATTTGTCCTGACGCCGTACGAGGACGTGGTCAGCGTGCGGATGCCGGAGCGGTGTATTTATACGGCGGAGAAATCCCCGGATGATATCGGGATCAATCTCTCGACGACTGTATTTGTGAAAGAGGGTACGACGGCAACGCTGTACGATAAGGACAGCATCGGCATCCACACGAATGGAAATGTCCCGTTGACGCTGCATGGGGTGGACGATACGGTCGGATATCTGGGCGGATACCACGGCTCGGATGTGAACCTGTTCCATTTCACGGGCGATATCTGCGAAGTGATGATTTTTGATAAGGCGCTGCCGCTCGGCGCGGTGCAGGCGGTCAACGCGTATCTGAATGAGAAGTATTATGAACCGAAGCCCCAGAAAGGGGACGAGATCGAGCTGACCGGGGATCTTGACATTTTTGACGGTGAACAGGATCAGGGCGTCACGCTTCCGGGTCCTGCGTCGAAAAATAAATATGTGAAACAAGTCTTTGGAAGCGGCGGCTGGCAGCAGGGCGGCAGCTACGCGTACGGAGTGAACGTGGATTACCGGGCGGCGTTTGACGGCACGGAAGAAGATGTTGGTTCGTATTTTGACGGCGCAATGAAGGGATACTGCGGCGTAGAATTTAAGGAACCCCAGATCATAACGAAGATCGGCTTCCAGGCGCGGAACGGAGCGCGGCGGCTGGACGGCGCGATCCTGCAGGGGTCGGACGATGGACGGACGTATACCAACTTGTATACCATCCAAAATTCCAGCGATTCGGAAATGCGGTATGTCGAGATGGAACAGCTCCAGGATCAGAAGGCGTACCGGTATATCCGCCTGATGGGACCGGAGTTTTCCGTCCTGAACTTGTATGAGCTGAAGCTGTATACGACTGTCGGCATCGGGGAGGAACCGGAGAAAGAATCTTTGAAATTCAGCGATATCACTGTAGAGGAAGGCAAAATGACCTATGCCGTTTCCAGCACAGTCAGCGCGCCGTCGGATCTGTATGTGGCGCTGTATGATGACGCCGGGGCGCTGGTCGGTGTCCGCAAGGGGGAGAGCGGGACATTTGAGGATATCCGGATGCACGAGCAATACCGGTTATGCGCGTTCGCGTGGAAGCAGGGAACTATGGTACCGGCATGCGAAAAAGCGGAGAAGGCGATGAAAGCAGAAGTGACAATGGACGCGTATCTGTTCGTCCACTTTGTCGGGACAGAAAAAAATCCGGAAGACGAGCAGGTCTATTTCAGCGTATCAAAGGACGCGCACCAATGGGAGACGGTAAACGGCGGGAAACCGGTGCTGGTCAGCAACATGGGAGAAAAAGGGATCCGGGATATGCACATCATCCGGTCGGTGGACGGGAACAAATTCTATCTGATCGGGACGGATCTGTCCATGTATTATAATCACAAAAATTCCGACGGCTCCCCGAACTGGGGACACGCGTCCAGCCATGGCTCCAGGTCGATCAACATATGGGAAAGCGACGACCTTGTCCACTGGTCGGAGCAGAGGCAGGCGCTTATCGCGCCGTCCGACGCCGGGATGGCGTGGGCGCCGGAAAGCATATACGACCAGGAGAAAGAGAGCTATATGGTATTCTGGGCGTCGACGACGACCGTGGACGGCGTCAAAAAGACGAGGATCTACGCGGCATATACAAAGGATTACCGGACGTTTACGGAACCGGAGATCTATCAGGAATTGCCCGGGAATGTGATCGATACGACGATCTATTATGACGGGAACCGGTATTACCGGTTTTACAAGTACAACAATACCGTATATGGAGAATACGCGGACAGCCTGCACGCGGAGACATGGACGTCAACCGGTTTGGCGATCGCGAGGAATGAGGGACCCGAGGTATTCCGGTTCAACAAGGAAGAAAAATGGGGGCTCCTGGTGGACGCCGAACAGTATACCCTGTATACGACGGACGATCTGGGAGCAGGGAGCTTTCAGAAAGAGGAGATGAACACCGACACCGTATACCGGCACGGCTCGGTGATCCCGATCACGAAAAAAGAATATGAAGCGATAAAACAGATGGGAAGCCAGGAGGAATGATCATGAAAAAGAGGAATAAGAAAAAAAGAATTTTGTCAATCCTGTGTGTGGTATGCCTGCTTGCCATGGCGCTTCCGGCGCGGGCGGCAGAGCAGTATGGGACGGTAACGGAATCCGGAGGGAAAGCGGACGTCCGGATCGATCATGAGGCACTGGCGGACAAGATGGTGGCGCTTCTGTTCTATAATGAGGAGGGAAGCGTGGATCAGATGGAAGAGCGGTATATCGGCTATATCGATCAGGGAACCGCGGATGAGACCGGGAAACTGGACTTTTCCGGGATCCCGCTCCCGCAGCCGGAAACCGGTTCTGTTACGTATGGAGTTTACATAGGGGCAGAGGGGATCGAGAGAACGAAGCTGGATGAGATCACGCTGACGGCGGGCTCTCCGGAGGGGGAACCCGGCGATATGAACGGAGACGGAACGATCACGGCGGTCGACGCGCTGCTCGCGCTCCGCGCCGTGAACGCCGGACCGACGGACGAGCAATTTCAGGCGGGGAATGTCAATGGGGACGACAGCCTGGATGTAGACGATGTGTTGCTGATTTTGAAAGCCGCGGCGGGAGAACCGATCCTGCAGTGAAAGAAAACGGGGGTGGAATAGGATTATGAGAAGGAAACGGTGGATCAGCGTTATATTGGCGGCGGTCATCGCGGCGTCCCTCCCGGCTGCGGCGTCTGCGAAAGATACGGCGGAACCGATTTCGTTCAGGACGGTATCCGGCGTTCCGAATGATCACGGGATGGAACAGGATGGGCTTCATTTTAACATGGATTCCCGGGAAGAACTGTACAAAGGGTCGGCAGGATTCCTGTATGGCGTTGCCGAGCCGAATGTCCCGACGATCGATCTGCTTCAGGGGCTCAAGCCGGGCGTGATGGTACAGAAAGCCGCGGGAGGACTGCAGCACCCGACCGGCGACGCCATGCGGGTGCGGTCGGCGCTGGACGCGGCGGGAGCAAAATCCATTCAGGTATATTTACAGGATATTTATCTTGAATGGCCGTATAACGCTCCGAAGAAAAACGGGATGCTCGATGTGGACGAGTATACGGAAACCTGTGAAAAAATTCTTTATGATATGATCTGCAGCCCGGCGCAGGAGGGCGATCCGGGCGCGTTTTTGGGCAGCGACGGGAATTATCATACGCTGGATGAAAACAGGGCGGAAAAGTACAGCTATGTCCTGTTTAACGAACCGGACGGGATCTGGTTCGGCACGGGCGACAGCCAGGTGGCGGCGCTTGAGGAAGCATGGGAGCAGGTGTACCGGGCGATCCACGCGATCGATCCGGACGCGAAATGCGCGGGACCGAATTTTGGGACTTATTATGAAACGATATATGACCATTTTTTGTCCTATTGCTCCGAACATCAGTGCCTGCCGGAGATCATTACCTGGCATGAGCTTGGCCGCGCGTCGCTGACAGAGGTTTACCGCGATTATGATTCGGTCAGGAAGCTGGCGGATACGTATTATACGGAGGAATACGCGCAAAGCGCCGGAAGAAGCTATCAGCCGGAATTTCTCATCAATGAATATGCGCGGCAAAACGATATCGCGACGCCGGGCGGACTGGTAAAATGGATCACGGTATTGGAAGACAGGGATATGGACGGCTGCATGGCATACTGGGGTATGGCAAATTCGCTCAATGAGATCGCGGCAGGTCAGAACAGCCCTTCGTCGGCATGGTGGGTTTATCACTGGTACGCGCAGATGACCGGCGACCAGGTTTCACGCACGTTTCCGGAGAATGTCGTGAACGACAGCTTTTATGGAATGGCGTCGTATGACGGGGAAATCCGTACAGCGTATGTTCTCTTTGGAGGATGCGGGAATAAAAACGGAATGGAGTCGGTTTTCCTTGACCGGATGGACAGCACGGACCTTGTGGGCGCGAACGGAGCAGCCCATGTGAAAGTATACGGCGTGGGATTTTCCGGGCAGCACGGCGCGAATTACAGACCGGAGCTGATCTATGACGGGGCGGTTTCCGTGACGGACGATACATTGGAAATACAGATTGCAGGTACGGATGAAATGGACGCCTGTTTTGCTGTCGTAACGCCCACGGATGAGACGGGCGGCGCGATGGAACAGGTGAAGCGCTCGACGATATCCCTGGAGGCGGAGAACGCCCGCCTGCTTGGCGCCGCCACTGTGTATAACCAGAACCGCTGGGACGCATGGGCGGCGTCCGGGAGAAAAGATGTCGGGAATATCAATAAAAACGGAGACGGGGTTGAATTTACGGTCAACATACCGGAAGACGGAATATATGATCTTGGTCTGTTTTACTCTCTGCAGGCGCCCTATGTGAACCCGATGACGCTGGAACCGGACAGAAATGGGCAGAACCGCGGGATCGGAAAGAAGTTGCCGTTTGGAATGCAGGTGGACAACGGGGCGGTTCAGACGCTTTTCCTGGATTCCACGATCACATGGAGTTATCGGAATCATCAGAATATGGACCTTTTCCTGACGAAAGGCACGCATACGATTTCGTTTACGCAGATCAACGGGGATGAGAGCGAGAAAGGGAATCTGCAGCTTAGCGCTACGGTCGATAAGATCGATCTGGATCTGGTCTATCCGGACGGGCGGTATGATTTTACGATCGATTTAACAGAGATGAAGGCGTTCCAGACGGGCGATCACGCATATGAGGTTACGGCGGTCGCCGCGCAGCCCGGATATTATCATGTGACAGGAAACGGATCGTTTTCCCTGACGCGGCAAAGCGTCCGGTACGCGCCCGACGCGAAATCCGATTCGCGCGTTTCGACGTATGATATCCCCGTCTCTGATCTGGTCTATCTCTCAAAGGGAGCGAACACGATCGGCGTGACGGGAACGGCGACGTCCCTGAAATTCGCTTATGACGCGGACAAGACAAAGACGGCGGGCGCGTCCATCGGCGCGAAGGAGATCACGATTTACGGCGGGAACGCGTATTACAGGGAAGAACCATACGCGGACAGCGGCGTGGTGATCGCCGGGCTTGGCGTCGGGGAGGACGCCGCTTATGGGGAAACGTCCGGGGAGGATTTTGTTGAATTTCACGTAAACGCCGAGACGGCAGGGATCTATAATCTCGCGATCCGATATACAAATGATGAACCGGCGCCTGTGATGCTGAAAAGCAACGGCGCGGCTTACGTTCATCCGTATAATATTGACCTTGTCGAGCGTTACGCCCAGATCCGGGTAAACGGAGCGGAGCCGGAAACCGTATATTTCCGGAATACGATGAGCTGGGAGACATTCCAGACGGTCGACGTTCAGGCGGACCTGAACGCGGGGGACAATATGATCCGGATTTATAATGATAATTCTTATCAGTTCAGTCCGATCGTTCCTTCTACCGCTCCGGAGATCGATACGATCACCGTGACGAAGCAAAGCTATGACGGGAAAGGCACGGCGCTTTCTGCCGATGAAAAACCGGTCGATACAGACGCGCTTGACGAAGCGGTCCGGAACGCCGGCGATATCCTTGCCAACGAAGCCGGAAACTATTCCGATCAATCCGTGGAAGCGCTCCGGAAAGCGCTGGAAGCGGTCAGCCGCGAAACGCAGGGCGATGTAAACTGGTCCCGAAAGGAACTGACGGACGCCATACGCGGGCTTAAACCGAAGATGTTTGACTATTATCTGACCGGATACGCGTCTACCAATGTCGGCACGCCGCAAAATTCGTTCGACGGGGATCCTTCTACTTCCTGGGTCGCGTCGCGCGGCAAAGCGCCCTGTGTGGCATACGAGGTATTTTATGCGGGCGACGGCAAAGCGTTCCGATTAAAAGAAATATCCATGCAAAGCCGGACGGGCGCGTCCGTGATCTATCTCGGGACGAACAGCGACGCGATCTTAAAAAATCCGGTTGAAATGGGAGCGACGTCCGACCTGGCGACGTCCGGCGATCGTTTGTATCTGCCGTTCGCGGAACTTTATGACGCGGAAATCATAGGCAGGGCGTCCGGCGTGAACGCCGTTACGCCGGTGGACGGGCAGTACCGGTACGTCATTGTCGCTCTCACCGGATGGACGGAAACATCTGTGGATGAGATCGGACTATCCGTCGATCTGGTCGATACAGGCGGCGGGTCCGGCAAAGCCCATATTACGATCGAGGAACGCGACGGAGAGATACGCGCGGATTATACTGCCGCCGGGGAAACGGAGGAGCTGTATGCGTATCTGGTACGATATGACGCCGACCACAGAGTTGCCGATAAAAAAGTGCAAAAAGTTACGGCGGATACGGCGACGCTGACGCTTCCCGCGACGGATGACGCAGGAAGCTATCAGGCGTTTTTGTGGACGAAGGACATGAGGCCGGTATGCGCCCCGGCACAATAATAATCCAAAAAACCAATCGCAAAAAACGCGGTTGGTTTTTTTGCGTGTTTATGAACTTGTGATCCGGTTTTTACATTAAAGAGAAATTGAACGGATAAGGGTGTGACAATCGTATATTGTAATTTCACAAAAAATGTCATAATTTATGACATTTTTTGTTGCAAAATCAATCTTCTGGTAGTATAGTATATAGAGACTGTTGAAAGGAGAATGAGGAATATGAATGAACGATTAAAACAAGTACGTAAGGGATTGAAACTTTCACAGGAATTTGTGGCAAAACAATTAGGCATGACAAGGACTACTATAGTCGCAATAGAAGCAGGAACAAGAAAAGTGACTACGGATGAATTGACAAAATTTTCTGAACTATATGGTGTAACAATAGATGAATTGTTATATGGCGATGCATCTGAGGAAAATGAAGTTAAGGCGTTTGCGCGATCTTTTTCAGAATTATCTGATATAGATAAAAAAGAGATCATGAATTTGATAAACTTTAAGCGTAGATACAGGGAGACGGTAAATTGAGAGATGTTGCGGAATTATATTATAGAGGAATGTCGGCAGAGACACTGGCACAGGCGGTATTAAATATTATCGCAGCGATCCTCCAATGAGAAAGAGAAACTACTTATCGAAGTGAAGACGTCAAACCAACAATTAGAAACTGCTTGCGCTATTATCTCTAGTAAATGGGACGTTGCTATCATGAAGAACAATAGAAACAGGTATCAGATTGGTGCGAAGATACTGGATTTGAATAAAGAATTTCCGCTGATTGCAGCTCAGATGGATAAGCTGGCAGAGGATTTTTTTGGAATTAGAACACTTTGTAAAAAAGAGGTGAGTTGAATGGATAAAGACTTAACGATATCTCAGCTTGATCGACAGAACATTTTGAACAATGATCTTGCCATTGCTGAGATTCAAAAACAGACACGTATTCAGGGCATATATTTTGAGGATAAGCTATGCTTTACGAAAAATATAGTTGCTACATACTTTGAAGTAGAGCTTAGAACAGTAGAAAGATATGTAAGCGAAAATCAGAAAGAGATTTCTGGCAATGGATATGAGGTGTTGAAAGGAAAGAGATTAAAAGAGTTCCTTGCTTGTGTCATCGAACAGGATGTTCCCGACATAAATGTCGGGAACATCAGTAATCGAACACCGCAGTTAGCTATTTTTGATTTCAGATCATTTCTAAATCTTGCAATGCTTCTAGTAGAAAGCCCAACAGCAAAGAGCTTAAGGCAAGTAATGCTCGATATCGTCATTGATTTTATTAATCAAAAAGCTGGTGGTGCTACTAAATACATTAATCAAAGGGATGAAATATATGGACAAGAGTTCCCTGTTTGGCAATGAAAAGGACGAATCCTTTAAGGGAAAGGGATCGTTACAGTAGTGAATACTATATAGTGTTTGAAATCGGAGGTTATATTGTTTATGGCAGAGAGTCAAAACATCGAATATAAGGAAACTTGGCGGGATGAGTACTTGAAATGGGTATGTGGTTTTGCTAATGCTCAGGGCGGCACTATTTATATTGGCATCGATGATGCCGGTAATATTGTCGGTATTCAAAACGCCAAGAAATTGTTGGAAGATATTCCAAACAAAATTCAGTCGGGGCTGGGGATTATTGCTGATGTGAATAAACATACAAGAGGCGGAAAAGACTATCTGGAGATTAAGATTAAACCAAGTGCTTTTCCCATCAGTTATCATGGCGAGTTTCATTATCGGAGCGGTGCTACCAAGCAGCAACTGACGGGAATTGCTTTGTCGGAGTTTATAGTGCAGAAAACTGGGTTTCGGTGGGAAGATGTCACAGTTGATAATATCACGGTAGATGATCTGGATGATGAAAGTTTCAAGATATTCCGTAGAGAAGCCTTAAGTAAAAAGCGGATGACAGAAACAGAATTGAATGTTTCCAACGAAGAACTTCTTCAGAAGTTGCATTTGATGGTGGATGGAAAGCTGAAGAGATCAGCAGTGCTTCTATTTTATAGTGATCCAGAGGTTATCCAGAACGGAAGTTTTGTTAAAGTCGGGAAGTTCGATGAAAAAGGCAGGGTTGTCTACCATAATGATCTCGAAGAATCGTTGATCGTAAATGCAAGCAAGGTGATTGATTTGATTTATCAGATGTATCTGAAGGCGAAGATTAGCTATGAGCATGATATACGGGTTGAGGAATACCCCTTTGCCCGTGAGGCTATCCGTGAGGCTGTCTATAATGCTATCGCGCACAACTGTTATATGTATGGTACTCCGATACAGATACGTATTATGGATGATGCCATTATCATAAGCAACAGCTGTATTTTGCCGGAAGGCTGGACGGTGAATACGCTGATGGAGCCACATGATTCTAAACCCTATAACCCGGATATTGCCAGAGTGTTTTATCGTGCAGGGTTTATTGAGAACTGGGGACAGGGAATCCAGAAGATCTGTGATGAGTGTCAGAATATAGGAGCAGAGCTTCCAGTGTATGAGTTGACAGGGACTACGTTGAGGATTCGTTTCCGGGCGTTGGAAAGTGCGCTTATAGATCGACCAAAAGTTCATAAGGGTCAAAGTGCCAAGGACGATGGCACTATAGATGACACTATGGCATTTAGAATCATAGATGAAATACGCAGGAAACCTGAAATAACACTTGATCAATTGTCGGAGCAGGTCGGAATTGCCAGAAGGACCTTGGTACGATATATGAGTGTGTTAAAGAAAGAAAAACGAATTGAACGTGTCGGAGGAAGACGTTATGGATGCTGGAAGATTAATGAATGACGGTTAAGCGGAACAATGAAATCTATCGGATATTAGGGGGGGGAGGTTTATGAAAGATATTCTACACAGTATTATAAATGTATATGAAATCAAGGAAAATTTATACCCAAAGGTCTACCGATATGTAACAATGAGAGAACATATATATGTTGGCACTGCTTGCGAAATAGAGCTACGAAAATTTTGAATACGTTTTTCCTGTCTTTTGCAAGCAAGGTATTTGAATATAAAGCCTCGAAAGCACGGTAACCGGCGATGCCGGGAGCCGTGCTTTCTGCTTGTTAGGGAGACCCCCAATCCCCTCTGAACAGCCCGGGGTCTATCTCAAACGGTTCAGCCTTGAAAAGTCCTTCAAAAGCCTGTAAAATCAATGGTTTCATGGCGAGAGTTGGCACTTACTACACCATTACTACACTATTTGGGAAAGAGGTCTGATATGACAAGGTTTATAGTGAATATATTGTTTTGCGCGGGCAGCTTTTCTTGGAAAAGTTGCCCATTTTGCTTTAAGAGGTAAAATGCCTTTTCATTCCAACATAATTATGGTTTAGAAACAAGAAATATCTGTAATAACCGTTGCTTTTTGTGGTATAGTAGAGTAGAATAAAGAAAATGATATAATTTAGATAAAATTTTGATAAGGAGTGAAAGCATATGCTGCAGATCAGACCTGTTTCCGATTTGAGAAATAAGTTTCCGGATATTGAGAAGATTGTAAATACGGGTGAACCTGTATATTTGACGAAAAACGGATATGGTGCAATGGTGGTACTTAGCCTGGAGGAATATGCAAGGCTGACAGATGGGGTAGAAACTGCATTGGATAAAGCGGACAGACTTGCGGCAGAGGATGCAACGAGGATGAGCCATGAGGAAGTTTTTGGGAAATTGCGGGGGAAAATTGATGCTCAGTAAAAAGTACAGATTGAGTTATCTGCCGCTTTTTTACGAGGATCTCGATGAGAAGACAGCTCTTGCAGCCTTGAAGAAGCTTACGGAAGAAGGTCTTATCATTAGGAAAGGAGCGGGCAGGAGTACATTTTATATTCGTGCTGACAGTAAATAATTTTAGTATGAAAATATATAAATTATCTTTAAGGAGACCAGCATATGAATAAGGATTCATTTTCGTTTGTTGTTTATATGATTCATGCATGCGCCGGGAAATGGAACATGTTACCGTCTGAAGTTTATCGAAAACTACAGAGTGTAGGCTGCATCGAACATTATCTGGTGCCTTATTATGATATTTTGCATACACAGGGAACAGGATATGTTGTTTCGGATATAGAAGAGTATTTGGAGTTGCGCGGGGTGGCAATATGATTGTTTATCATGGTTCGACAGATGTTGTGAGGTATCCGGACGTTGATCATTCCTACAGGTCGTTAGATTTTGGCAAAGGATTTTATGTGACATCTGTCAGGAAACAGGCGGAACGTTGGGCGAGACGAAAAGCAGGCATTTTAGGGAAGAATAAAGCCATTATAAATATTTACCAAATGCATGATAATATCAAAGGATTTCATTTAAAAAGTTTTGGTGAAGATTTGACAGAGTGGATTGATTTTGTTTGCCGTTGTCGTGATGGTGAGAATGATTATCTGGAATATGATCTGATATCAGGGAAAGTGGCGAATGATAAAGTGTTTCGGGTGGTAGATATGTATCATACCGGAATCTGGGACAAAGAACGAGCGCTGAAAGAAATCAAAGTATATCCCGCTTATGACCAGATTGCGTTTATTACGCAAAAAGCCCTGAATCAATTGCTCATATTTGAATCTTATGAAGAGGTGTGATCTATGGATGGAGAAACATTAGAAAAAATATATCAGGAAAGCCTGGAAGAAAGAATTATTGCGTATCTTTCTGAGACGAGGAATATTTCTTTGGAAGAAGCAATGGATACCTATTATCATAGCAGGCTTGCGGATAAAATCCATTGCGGAAATGAAGGAATACAGTATTTGGATTACAAGGTGCTTGTACAAATTCTGTGTGAAACGGAATTGGAATCCGAAGGATTTATAAGGAATTATAGAAAAATAATAAAAATACTTTTCATCTGTCATGGAAATATCTGCCGCAGCCCCATGGCTGAGTTTGTCATGAAATCAATGCTTGCCTCCGCGGGTCTTTCCCGGAGTTATGTTGTCGCCTCCTGCGCCACGAGCACGGAGGAGATCGGCAATGATATTCATTGGGGAACGCGGAAGAAGCTGCGGGAGGAGGGCGTTCCTTTTTCCCCGCGGCGGGCGGTTCAGCTGCGCAGGAGCGATTATGAGCATTACGATTATCTGATCGGTATGGATCGGAACAACATCCGCAACATAAGCCGGATAACCGGAGGTGATCCGGATGGAAAGATATCGTTGCTGATGCGCTTTGCCGGGCAGAACCGGGACATTGCGGATCCGTGGTATACGGGAGATTTTGACGCGACCTATCGCGACATACACGAGGGCTGCGCGGCGCTGCTGCGGTACACGCAGGAGAAAGGACGGGAGACCTGAACGCAGCGGCTGGAAGGATCGCTGATGCTGCTGCGGTACACGCAGGAGAAAGGACGGGAGACCTGAACTTGGCGGCTGGAAGGATCGCTGATGTAGCCGCGGTACACGCAAGGAAAAGGACAGGAGACCTGAACACGGCGGCTGGACGGATTGCTGATGCAGTCGCGGTACACGCAGGAGAAAGGACGGGAGACGGCGGAATGAAAAAGAAACAGACGGATTGCGACAGTTGCCTGTACTATTATTATGACGAGGAATATGACTGTTACTGTTGCGACGTTAATCTGGATGAAGACGAGCTGGCAGGTTTTCTGCGAGACGAGACATATCATTGCCCCTGGTACAAAATGGGGGATGAATACAGTATTGTGCGGAAACAGATGTAGGGATTCCGTATGGATTTTCAGGAGAACATATGACGGAAGAAGAACGATTTCAGAAGCGGATCATGGAATTGGCGCAAAAAGCATATGACCGGGGCTACTATACGTATACCCATTTTCTTGGGATGAACGAACAGACGTTGTTTTACCAGGCGGCGCCGCGATTTTCGTGGATCCCGTATACGCTGTACGGCGGATATGAATACAGCGAGCGGTGCATTGCGGCGTTTGGATCAGAACAAATGTTCGGTTATCCGCCCGCGTACCCGATCGCTTGCCTGGCGGTTGAACCGCTGCATGAAAAATTTGCGGAAGAACTGACCCACCGGGATTTTCTCGGATCCCTGATGAATCTCGGCATAAAGCGGGAAATGCTCGGCGATCTGTTCATCCGGGAGAAAAAAGCGTATCTTTACTGCGTGGACAGCATCGCGGATTATATCACGGAAACGCTCGTCCGGGTACGGCACACGCCGGTCAGCGCCGCGCGGGTGGAACAACTGCCGGATGATGTGGGGCGGGATCTGGAACAGCAGATCATCACGGTCGCGTCGGACCGGCTGGACGCCGTTGTCGCCGCCGTATACCGTCTGTCGCGGAATCAGGCGCTGGATCTGTTTCGCGGGAAAAAGATATTTGTAAATGGGAAATTAAGAGAAAATAACAGTCAGGCGGCGGGAGCGGGCGACGTGATCTCCGTGCGGGGACATGGAAAATTCCTTTATGACGGACCGGTTTCCGTGACAAGGAAAGACCGGCTCCGCGTATCGGTCAGGATCTTCCGGTAAACGCGGCTCCGGTTTTGCTGCCGGCAGGAAAGGAATAAGGAAAATGGAAGACTATATCACGACATATACCAAACGGCATGTGACGCCGCTGGATCCAAAGCCGGAGCAGATTGATATACGGGATATCGCCCACGCGCTTTCCTATCTTTCCAGGGCAAACGGTCATTTTCCGGAATTTTATTCGGTGGCGCAACATTCCATCCAGTGCTGCCGCGAGGCGGAGGCAAGGGGATATTCGAGGAAGCTCGTGCTCGCCTGCCTGCTTCACGACGGGAGCGAGGCGTATCTGTCGGATATTACAAGACCGGTGAAAAGGAACCTGCCCGGATACCGGCAGGCAGAGCGGCGGCTGCAGGCAGTGATCTATGAGACGTTTCTCGGGGAAGACCTGACGGAAGACGAAGCGGCGTTCGTCAAACGCGTGGACGACGACTGCCTGTATTACGAATTTGAACATTATATGGGAGAACGCCTCCAAAATGCCGCGCCGGAGATGCGGAGCGACGCTCGTTTTCTGGCGAAAGGTTTTGCGGAGGTGGAGAAAGAGTTCCTCGGACTGGCGGATCACTTTAAAATCAAAAAAACACACCTAATTCAAAAATAGAACACTGGGAATCAGGCACTCCTTTTTGTATAATTTGCTTATTAAAACAGAAATGCAGCAAAAAGGAGGAATGACAAATTGAAAAGAAGAATGCTTGCAGTACTGATGTCAGTCGCGATGGCGGTTGGCATGATGGCAACAGGGGGGGCTGCGAAAGCAGCGGAGAGCGACTGGCATTTTAACCTACCGGTGCAGAGTTGGAATGTATGGGGATCCAAAACGGATGAGGAGGATGGATCAGTAAAAATATCGATTGATCAGAATTCTGCGGACTATACGCACGGTATCCATACAAAAGCGTTACAGTTTAAGAATGGGCAAACGTATCGCGCCACCATTGAAATTAATTCCGCATATGAACGGGATATCTATGTAGGTCCGGACAGCTACCTTCGGGATGGAGTGGGTTGCAGAGTGACAGTTCCCCAGGGGGATTCGACAGTGACCGCGACCTTCACAATGACCCAAAGTTCGGACGCAGATTTTTGGTTGATGCTCGGAGATGCGATTGATCCGGCTGGCGAAGGAGAGGAAAGGGTATATCCTTACGATATCACTGTGAAGTCTGTGGATCTGTATTGCATCTCGGATCCGGAATATATTATAAAGAAAGGTGCCGATGATGATGTATGGGCTCTGTTAGAAGACCCGTCGACGAACGATACATACGAAGAGATGCTGGTGGATCCGTTATACCAGCTGGCAGGCGAAGATTTTAAGACGGGAGCGGTAGCGAGCGTGAGAGCGGCAGGAGCGCTCGAGGGCGTTGAAACCTTTATTGATCAGTATATAGTCGAGAATAATATTCCGGTACCGAAAGCGCTTGGATATCAATATGGGACGGATGAGCCGAGCGGAGGAAATAAGACTTTTAAGGATATCCGGTTTGTCTATTCTGTGCCGGATGTGAGCCAGTTTGAAGTGACGGAAGTTGGAGTGGAAGCTATCAATCCGTATTTTGCGCAAGCTAAGTTTGGTACGGGGGATCATCCAGAACGTATCGATCCGGACTATCTGGCTGTTCACTGGGATCCTCAGTATGATCAGCTGGT
Source organism: uncultured Lachnospiraceae bacterium (assembly GCA_947593735.1). GTDB lineage: Bacteria > Bacillota > Clostridia > Lachnospirales > Lachnospiraceae > CANQDT01. The sequence continues at coordinate 78,848 of CANQDT010000007.1, forward strand.
AAAGGGAACGGCTTCTACATTCTATACGAGCGTTACCGGATTAGGCGCGGAAGGATTCACAGAGAATGATAATACGCTCTATATTACCGTTTGGGGCAATAATTTTAACAGCAATTTCAATGAGTCCTTTGGTGAAGGGCAAATTCCATCCAGAGCTTATGTAAAAGTCAAAGCGGGAAGTGGCGAAGAAGTGACGCTGTATTCCAATGTGGGATTGGCGAAGCTGGAATCGTATGAGGCGGAATAATCAGAATCTGTGTAGGAAAGGAGTACTGGATTAAATGAAAAAGGGATATAAGACACCTGCGATGGGTGTCGCGGTTTTTTCCATTGACGATATCATTACTGCATCAGGAGCGCCGGGACCGGTGCCGGCGACGTATAAAACCTCTGATATATTAGAGAGCGCAGGCATTTCCGATGATATCAGTAAAGCGGCAATTGAATTTTCCAATTGGAGATAGGACAGGATCTGTTCAGATGAAGAAAAGCAAAAAACGAATATTATGCAGCATTGCTGTCCTGCTTTTGTGCGCGTCCTTTATCGGCAGCACAGCCGTCTCCGCCAAAGTGAAGATCAGTCCAAAGAAGATCACACTGGTGAAAGGGAAAACGGCGAAGCTGAAACTAACCGGAACCAAAAAGAAAGCGAAGTGGGTATCTTCCAACAGGAAAGTAGCCACCGTGAACGCCAGGGGCGCCGTAAAAGCGAAAAAAGCCGGAAAGGCGGTCATTAAGGCAAAGGTCGGAAAGAAAACGTATAAATGTACGGTATACGTAAAGAAACTCCAATCTACAGTGCCGGACGGAGCGGATGTGCAAGACTCCGACGGAGAAGACGGATGGGGTTCGATTATACCATTTGAATAAGAGACCGGTCTGGTTGAGAAATTACCCCCAAGCTGAGAGAAGCCATCACTCAGTTTGGGGGTTTTCTTGTCGATTCCGTATCACATCACAATGAAAAAGGCGGCGCAGGGGAGCGGAAATACTCGGGCTGCCTTTTTCCGCATGGGGACTGCTTTTTCATGCGGAGAAGCCTTTTTCCGTGCGGAAGGTCTTTTATGTGCGGAGGGGCAGCCTTTTTCCGTGCAGTACGGTCTTTTTCCATACAGTGCGATCTTTCTTCCATACGGTAGGGTCTTTTTTCCTGTTGTTCAGCCTTTTTTCCATGCGGAACCGCTTTTTTCCATTCTATACGATTTTTTCCATGCAGTCCCGGCTTTTTATGTTGTTCAGCCTTTTGCCATGCTGTACCGCTTTTTTCCATTCTATACGATTTTTCCCATGCAGTTGGCTTTTCCTGTTGTTCAGCTTTTTTGTGATGCTGTATCGCTTTTTTTACACAAATGACGATATGTTTTGAATGGATGAATGACTGCATAGATGTAGTTACCGGCAGACCAAATCAAGTTGGGCGGTTGTTTTTCAGAATGGTTGTGGTTGATCGCTTTTGTGACGCTTGCGGTTGATTTTTGTAATGTCCGCGGTAAATCATTTATCGGAACGCCTGTGACAAGTCGTTTTTCATAATGTCTGTATTAAGTCTTATTTATAATTCTCCTGTGGATGATCATTTTTTACAATTTTCGTGATTAGCCGTTTATGCAACACTTGCGGCTAGTTTTTCCGCAATATCTTTGGCTAAAAATGTATCGGGTTGAAGTATAGTTAATTCTCAAATTTAATTTCATAAAACAGGCATGGTTTGCGCGGCTTGGCAGAATAGAGTTACGATATAAAAAAGAAAACGCGCCGGAAAACTCCTGACACAGAAGAAATATAGATATTGACATTTCTTCCATTTTATTACATAATAAGACTTGACAATATTTTCCATCTTATATTTCGCTATTTCATCGGAGTATATGGTACCACGCGTGTGCATCAACCGGTTCCTTCCACCGTTTGGTATCTGTGTTCGGCTGTTCGGGTGTACTGCACGAATGTTTCAACTGGTTCTTACCTGTCGTATGGTATTTGCATTCGGCTGTTCGGGTGTACTGCACGAATGTTTCAACTGGTTCTTACCGTCGTATGGTATCTGCGTTTGGTTGTTAGGGTGTACTGTGCGAATGCATCAACTGGTTCTTACCGTCGTATGGTATTTGCATTCGGCTGTTCGGGTGTACTGCACGAATGTTTCAACTGGTTCTTACCTGTCGTGTGGTATTTGCGTTCGGCTGTTCTGATGTATCGCGCGTACTTCAATCAGTTCTTGCAATTAGTTCGGAAATATGTAATAATAAAGGAGGCTTGATGGGACAGACAGACATCACATTAAAAGAATATTTTTCTGATACGCTGCGGCTGGCGGACTTGTTCAACTACTACTGTTTCGACGGAGAAGAAACGATACGTGCCCCGGAGCTGCGCCCCGCCGATCCGGTAAGCACAGCCGTTATTCCGGAAACGGGCGTATCCGGCAAGGAACAAAAGAGAAATTACGGAACAAAACAGACGAAGAATCATACAGAAAAACACAGGAAAAATTACGCGGTCGAGCGGATCCGGGATGTGCTTGCCGCCGCTACAAAGGATGGCACGACGTTTCTGCTTCTTGGCGTTGAAAACCAGAGTGAAACGCATTACGGGATGCCTGTCCGGCAGATGCTTTACGATGCGCTCACCTATGCGAACCAAGTCGCAGAGAAAGGAAAAGAAACCCTGAGGAACACGTCAGGACAAGACGGCTTTTTCCCTGCGCCAACCGCCGCGGAATTTTTGTCCGGGCTGCGAAAGGGCGATAAGCTGTCCCCTGTCCTAACGCTCACCGTCTACTATGGCAGGGAGCCATGGGACGGACCACGGAACCTTTCCGAGCTGTTGGATACGGATCGGCTTCCGCCTGAACTGAAGCCGTACATAACGGACCAGTACCCGATCAATCTTTTAGAGGTAAGGAAGATCAGGGATTGGAAAAAATTCCGGACGGATCTGAGGGACGTATTTCGTCTGGCGAGCTGCGACAACGACAAAGAACAGATGCGCAGGATCATCGAAGAAAACGAATCCTACCGGCATCTGGCGCATGACGCCGTCAATGCGATCGCGGTGTTGACGGCGTCCGACCAGATCAGGGAATATGCAGAACGGCAGAAAGGAGATGAAATCAACATGTGCAAAGCGATCAACGATATGATCAAGGATGGAGAAGCAGTTGGAGAAGCAAGAGGAATTACAATTGGAGAAGAACGCGGGCTGCAAAAGGGAATCGAGATATTTATCTTAGACAACCTGGAAGAAAATATTCCCCGTGAACGCATTGTACAGAAATTGCAGCGTAATTTTAACTTATCTGTGGAGGCAGCGGGGCGGTATATGCTGCAATATGGAGCGGTGTAAGCTGTACGTGTATTGATATGAGGAATGGGAAAAGACAGTGCAGAAAGTAAAAATTCTGTGCTGCCTTTTTTTACATATGTATGGTGATGTATGTTTTCAACAGATGATGAATGGCTATGTAGATGTAGTTATCGGTAAAACGGGATCAAGTTTGGGTGGCTGTTTCGGAATGGTTGTGGTTGATTGTTTTTGTGATGCTTGTGGTTAGCCTTTATGCAACGCTTGCAGCTAGTTTTTCGTAATGTCTGTGGTAAATCATTTATCGTAACGCCTGTCTCTTAATGCAGTAAAATATAGATATTGACATTTCTTCCCTTTTATTACATAATAAGACTTGACAATATTTTCCATCTGATATTTCGCTTTTTCATCGGAGTATATGGTACCACGCGTGTGCATCAACCGGCTCTTTCCTGTCGTGGGATATCTGCGTTCGACTGTTCGGGTGTACTGCACGAATGTTTCAACTGGTTCTTACCTGTCGTATGGTATCTGCGTTCGGCTGTTTGGATGTACTGTGCGAATGCATCAACTGGTTCTTACCTGTCGTATGGTATCTGCGTTCGGCTGTTCGGGTGTACTGCACGAATGTTTCAACTGGTTCTTACCTGTTGTATGATATCTGCGTTCGGTTGTTCGGATGTATCGCGTGTACTTCAATCAACTCTTGCAATTAGTTCGAAAATATGTAATAATAAAGGAGGCTTGATGGGACAGACAGACATCACATTAAAAGAATATTTTTCCGATACGATGCGGCTGGCGGATCTATTTAACTACTACTGTTTTGACGGGGAAGAAACGATACGTGCCCCGGAGCTGCGCCCCGCCAATCCGGTAAGCACAGCCGTTATTCCGGAAACGGGCGTATCCGGCAAGGAACAAAAGAGAAATTGTGGGGCAAAACAGACGAAGAATCATACAGAAAGACACAGGAAAAATTACGCGGTCGAGCGGATCCGGGATGTGCTTGCCGCCGCTACAAAGGACGGGACGACGTTTCTGCTTCTTGGTATCGAAAACCAGAGTGAAACGCATTACGGGATGCCTGTCCGGCAGATGCTTTATGATGCGCTCACCTATGCGGGTCAGATTACGGAAAGAGAGAAAGAAGCCCTGAGGAACGCGTCAGGAGATGGCTCTTCCCCTGCGCCAACCGCCGCGGAATTTTTGTCCGGGCTGCGAAAGGGCGATAAGCTGTCCCCTGTCCTAACGCTCACCGTCTACTATGGCAGGGAGCCATGGGACGGACCACGGAACCTTTCCGAGCTGTTGGATACGGATCGGCTTCCGCCTGAACTGAAGCCGTACATAACGGACCAGTACCCGATCAATCTTTTAGAGGTAAGGAAGATCAGGGATTGGAAAAAATTCCGGACGGATCTGAGGGACGTATTTCGTCTGGCGAGCTGCGACAACGACAAAGAACAGATGCGCAGGATCATCGAAGAAAACGAATCCTACCGGCATCTGGCGCATGACGCCGTCAATGCGATCGCGGTGCTGACAGCGTCCGACCAGATCAGGGAATATGCAGAACGGCAGAAAGGAGATGAAATCAACATGTGCAAAGCAATCGACGATATGATCAAAGATGGAGAAGCAAGGGGAATTACAATTGGAGAAGAACGCGGAATCGCAATCGGTGAAAAACGTGGAATTACAATCGGTGAAGAACGCGGGCTGCAAAAGGGGATCGAGATATTTATCTTAGACAACCTGGAAGAAAATATTCCCCGTGAACGCATTGTACAGAAATTGCAGCGTAATTTTAACTTATCTGTGGAGGCGGCGGGGCGGTATATGCTGCAATACGGAACTGTGTAAGCTGTACATATATGGATATCGGGAATGGGAAAAGGGCATTGTCAGGTACGGGCAATGTCCTTTTTATCGGAATTTATCCGCGATCATTTTCCGCATGAATTTCCAAACGGAAAAGTTATCGTTTGCATTTGAAGGAATCTGTGTTAAAATAAAAAAACAGAATAAAGAAGTAGAATATTACGAGGATAGGGAAATGAATGAGGAAAAACGGATTTTAGTCACGGGAGCTGCCGGATTTATCGGCGCTTTTTTAGCGAAGAGCCTTCTCGAACAGGGGGCGTATGTTGTCGGGATAGATAATTGCAATGATTATTATGACGTGAGCTTGAAAGAAGCCAGGCTTGCGATGCTGTGTTCCTTCGACCGCTTTACTTTCGTGAAAGGAGATATTTCTGATTCATCTGCGGTGGATGCGGTTTTTGCGAACTACCAGCCGCAGATCGTGGTGAATCTTGCGGCGCAGGCAGGGGTGCGGTACAGCATTGAGAATCCGCAGGTATATATCGAATCAAACCTGATCGGTTTCTTTCATATATTAGAGGCGTGCCGCCACAATCCGGTGGAGCATCTTGTTTATGCGTCTTCCAGTTCGGTCTATGGCGCGAACCGCAAGGTCCCGTTTTCCACGGAGGATCGGGTGGACAACCCGGTCAGCCTCTATGCGGCGACCAAGAAATCCAATGAATTGATGGCGCATTGCTACAGCAATCTGTATGGGATCCCATCGACCGGGCTCCGATTTTTTACGGTTTACGGTCCCATGGGGCGCCCGGATATGGCTTACTTCTCCTTCACACGCAAAATTTTAAAGGGAGAACCGATTCAGATTTTCAATCATGGCGATATGTACCGGGATTTTACTTATATTGACGATATTGTCCGCGGGATTGAGGCGGTGATGGGTCATGCGCCGGAACCGAATGAGGACGGCGTTTCGTATAAAATTTACAATATCGGCAATAACAAGCCGGAGAAATTGATGGATTATATCGCCTGCCTTGAGAAAGCGCTGTCAGAAGCATATGGAAAAGAAATCGTGGCGGAAAAAGAATTTCTTCCGATGCAGCCGGGCGATGTGCCGCGTACCTATGCGGACGTCTCCGATCTGGTGCGGGATTTTGGGTTCCGACCGGATACGCCGGTGCAGGAAGGGCTGAATCGATTTGCCAGATGGTACAAAGAATTTTATGGAGGGAAGGAAGATTGAAAATGAGAGGTAGAGGGTATCCATAACTTTATGCGCACAACAAACAAGCCATCTTTCGGTGGCTGC
>CANQDT010000008.1 GCA_947593735.1 uncultured Lachnospiraceae bacterium
AACGGATACACGGTCGGACCGGGGAAACGGAGGAAAACTCCAACCGGCAAGACGATGGACTATTATCTGAAAATCTACGAGGAGGAGGGAGGTGGAGACGATGGATGAGGTCTGGATTCCTATTAAGGGATATGAAGGAAGGTATGACGTGTCGAACATGGGAAATGTGAGAAGTCATGATACGGTTCAAACAAGAAGCAATGGGAAGGTAGTATGCAACTTCCATATCATAGGCAGGGGGGTGAAGATCATGCCAGCGTGGACAACTCGATTATGTAAAGTTGGAGAGAAACTTGGATATTTTCATACATGGGAGCATTATTCAAAACCGCTTCCAGCCAGTCCACTTATTGGCGGAGAGCCGCAGGGATTTTCAGTAAAGTATTTGGAATTGTAGAATTCCCTGACGGGGTACAGAGAGTAGATCCGACTGATATTTGTTTCTGTGATGACGGAAATGAAATACTGACGGAGCTTAACAAGAAACAAAAACATAGTTGAGAGAAAGAAATGGAGGTGGTGTTGAATGGAAATTCGGTTCACAATACCGGGTAAGCCATTTGGTTAGCAAGCAGAGACCGAGGGTGGTAAATAGAGGGAAGTTCAGTTCGGCATACACGCCGAAGGAGACGGTTCAGTATGAGAACCTCGTGAAACTGTGCTTCCAACAGGCAGCACACGGAGAGATGTTTTCCGACGATGCGATGCTTGATGTGAGGATATTCGCATTTTACGAAATACCGAAATCCACAAGCAAGAGGAAACGGGAGGCTATGATGGCAAGGAAGATACGACCAGTCAAACGTCCTGATTTTGATAATATCGGAAAGATAATCTGTGACAGTTTGAATCTGGTTGCATATCACGACGACTCCGCTATTGTTGATGCTCAAGTGAGGAAGTTTTACTCAGTGCAGCCGAGGGTGGAAGTCATCATAAAATCAATTTAGAAAGGATGGACATTATGGGAACAGAAGAAAACAGGCAGAAATTCGAGCGTAACTTGATGAGAGTGGAGCGTGACGGCATCGACCGGCTGATGGAGTTTATCAGAAAGAGCGACTTCTATACGGCCCCGGCATCCACAAAATACCACGGGGCATACGAGGGAGGGCTGTTGGCGCACAGCATTAACGTCTATGAGAACCTGCACGGGAAAAAGTATGCTGCCGGCTTGTGGGGTGCTGAACTGAAAGATGTTCCGGACGAGAGTATTATCGTCGTCGGACTCCTGCATGATATTTGTAAGACCTATTACTACACCACCGAGATGAGGAACAGGAAGATTGACGGAAGATGGGAACAGGTTCCGTTCTATACCGTCGATGACAAGATTCCATACGGACACGGCGAGAAGTCGGTAATGATGGTCGAGGAGTACATCAAACTCACTCCGCAGGAACGGTATGCAATTAGATGGCACATGGGTCCGTACAGTGGTATGAATGATTGGAGTACATACGCAGAGGCAATGAAAAAGTATCCGCTTTGCCTTGCCACATTCGAGGCAGATATGGAGGCAACCTACATTTTAGAAAGATAGGGATGACATTATGGAACAGATGGAATTAGCAATACTCAATCCAGCCGATGGGAATTTCTTAAAGAAAATCTCATGGAACCGAGAAGAAATTGAAAAAGCCGTTAAGCAAATCACGGAGCAGTACGAGGGTCTTACCTACACGGATGAGCAGATTGCGGCGGCAAAGAAAGACCGGGCGACCCTCAATTCGTTGAAGAAAGCAATTTCAGACAGGCGTATAGAAGTAAAGAAGGCTCTCTTGGCTCCGTACGATGTTTTCGAGGCAGAGGTCAAAGAGGTTGTCTCTCTTATTGACAAGCCAATAGCGATGATTGATGAGCAGATATCGGCATACGAGGACAAACTCAAGGACGATAAGAGGCAGGAACTGATTGATTTCTTCAAGGAGAACGTCGGGGGACTCGAAGGGATGCTGACTTTCGACATGATATTCAGCCAGAGATGGTTGAACAAGACGGTATCCATCAAGTCCTGCAAGAAAGAAATCACGGCTGCTATCGAAAGAACCGAGACTGACCTCAGAGCCATCGAAAATATTATTGAGGAGAAGTACAGACCGTATGCCAAGGATTTCTACTTCAGGAACAATCGTAATATGATTGCAGTTTTCAATGAGGTAGGCATGATGAAAGCCATCGACCAGAGGGCAGAGAAAGAAAAGGCCGCCTTAGAGGAAGCAGAGAGACTCAGGAGGGAGCAGGAGGAAACGGAAAGAGCAGAGGCAACCAATTCCCCAATCGAGCCGGAAAGCGTACAGGAACAGGCAGAAAATGCACAAAATCCTGCCGGAAGTGTACAGAATCCCCCAGAAAGTGTACAGAAACCGGAGGAAAGTGTACAGAAACAGCCGGAAAGCGTAGCGAGTCCGGCAGCACAGGTCACAGACCCGTTTGCTGACAAGGATACCGACACCAAGATTTACAAGGCATCATTTACAATCCGAGGCACAAAGGATCAAATTTTGTCAGTAAAGGAATTTATGATAAACAATAACATTCAGTTTGGAAAGGTTGAAAAGTAAGATGAACGAATTTTTTAAAACGGAAACCCTGCATATCGACGACGACACTTTCAGCAAGATGAGAACCGATGCAGACCAAGTGTTGCAGAAACTCCTCAAGAATATGGCTGAGAAAGGCAGCCTTGAAGGACGACTGACAATCACGCTTGATGTCTCGTTTACCGAGGAGACTGTTCAGAACAGAGACCCGAACATCGTCGGTGAGACCCGCATCGTACATACCCCGAAATTTCAGCATAAGGTCGGCTCTGTCCTGCAAATCAAGAATGAGCAGAAGGGAGACATGAATTGCGACGGCATGGAGATGGTGTTTGATGATGAAAAGGGTGAATACGTTTTGCGTCCCATTACCGGCAGAGATCAGATGAATATTTTCGATATGGAAGTTTCTCAGCATGAGGAGGTAAATGGAGAAGTCCATGAGGGGAGAAAAAATGTAGCTTTGCCCAATCTCTCCGGAGAGGAATATACTCAGGAGGAGAATACTCCAGAGGGACAGTCCGGGGACGTTCCCATGGACGAGGACGACATATCCGATGAGTTCGGGGACGACTACGATTATGATGATCCGGAGGAGATATAATGTTGAGAGTGACGATGAAGTTGATTAGGGCGTGGATCAATTTTCAGAAAGCAAAGATAAGGAGATGGTACAATGAGAAAACTGGCAAGAACAGTCACAAGTAATAAGATTCATGAAAGGAGAAGATATGGAAGAAAAAAATAAGATTTATCAGAATACTGACCCGAAGGCTGGACCGCTTGATGGAGTGCAGTTGAAAAGCGATTGTGTCCGTACAATATTTACCAAAAGAATTCAGAAAACCGGGTATCCATTTAAACAGGCGCAATCTGAGGCAAATGTTTCAGCAAGCGTTGAAACGGGGACGTTCTCTATCAGAGATATGCAGACAAATGTCATGGTAGCAATCCGGCTTGAAGATGCATTAGCCGTATGTGCTGCGGCAGTAGATGCGTCAAGGAGGTTAAGTGAATGTCAAACTACGGAAAATGCAGGAGCTGCGGAAGGCGAATCCTGTGGATAAGGATGAGGTCAGGGAAGGCAATGCCTGTTGACGATACGATTATCTATTATAGGGATGATCCACATGGAAGGGATAGGATAGTGACACCTGATGGCAATGTAGTTTCTTGTGTTGCTGATGTTATGCCCGATGAATCTACAGGTTTTGGCTATGTATCTCATTTTGCCACTTGTCCAAATGCGAACAGTCACCGTAGAAGATAAAAAAGAGCCGCCAGAGCGACGACCCTCTTATTAAATATAATTATATCCCATGTATAAAAAAAGTCAAGGAGGCGGCTGATGAAAGAGCAAAAGGTTTCTCTGACGCAGGAACAACTCAACAACATAATATCAATAGCAGCCGAAAAAGCTGTTGAGGTATATCGTTCCGAAGAAGTGAAAGCGCAGAAACGCAGGGACAATGAGAATGTACGCATCACAAAAAAGAAACTCCAATCGTATCGGAGGGTAAAGGCCTCTCTTGCTGAGACGGTCGATTTCACTGAGGATGAGAAGATTGAATATCGGTGGGCGTTCATCAAAGATTTGATGGGGAGTGACTTTAGCGGAATACAGAAGGCTGATGACCGGATAAAATCTGTCGAAAATAAGCGGAAGAAAGATATGTTCGAGATACAGATGATTGACCGGGCTATGGAACTCTACAAGAGGGAGGCTGACAAATCCTCAAGCGAAGAATTTCGCAGGCGGTATCGTGAACTGTATGCTATGTATATTGGCGACGAGGTTCTTGCCGTCAAGGACATTGCCGAGAATGAAAGCATCAGTGAGAAAATCGTTTATCGTGACATAGGGATAGCATGCAATATCGTATCTGTATATTTGCTCGGAATGTAGTAGATAAACGGTGCTTGCGGCTATATGGACGTAAGAGAGGCATTATAATTGGAAGATGAGAAAAATGTGGGGTTGATTTTGGAAAAATCCAATGATAATATGATATTAGCCAACAACCCATAATGTCACCCAAATGCAGAGCATATAATTTTTCTTTCCCCAAAATGGCTCGAATACCCCGGCGAGAAATCGTTCGGGGTATTTCTGCATTTGGGACTTAGTAAGCGAGACTGTTTTATTCTCGGAGACAGTTATTTTTATATAGCAAAGCCGTCATCCCGGAAATGAGAAGACGGCCCGAAATTAGTTCCCCTCCAAAGAATTGCAGAACGATTGTTCGGTTGGGGTGATTCCTATTGATGATATTGCAGGAATCGTTTTGCATGCCTCGATAATGGAATCGCACAGCATATCAAATGACAGTGTATGGCAGTATTCCCTCACACGCTTGAGAGATATGGTTTTCTGTTTTGAAAGATTTCGGTCATTCTCAATCTTGTATGTAGGCAATACAAAAAATTCCCACCAAGACAAGTCGAGAATGTTTCTCCTGTTGTCGGTAGCGGTATAGAGCGTGAACACATAGAGGTCGTTATTCCGCTGCTGAGGGGAGTTCTGCTTGTAATCTCCATCGATTGGAACTCTTGCGGGAGCGATGCTGAAAGATGCTCTTTCTGCATACTTTCCTGTTTCTGAATTAAGAAATGCTGACGACTTTACCTCGATGCGGGATACTTTGCCTGTTGATTGGATTACAGGACCCTCAAGATCATATGGTTCAAAACCTGTTCCTATGTCTGGTCTGGTAGGTACTCCGCCCCGGTCAAGTGCACACCTCACAATGAAATCGGCAAATGTACCTCGTGTCATTCCAAACTGGATATTTGATAGAGACCATTGCCAGAAATTCAGCATCGTGTACGGAAGATATGCACCGTCATTGATCAATTTTTCGTCTCCGTTATACATGGTTACACCTCCTTTCTTCGTAACGGATGTAACCATATTATCATATATTTCGGTGGAAACATAGAAAGGAAATGGCATTATGGAAGAGAAAAGGATAGAAGTAGTGGAACTGAGGGCTGGGGATGTAAAGACCGGATTTGGAAATCCCCGGAAGATAACCAAAAAAAAGAAAGATGAACTCCGCAGGAGCATTGAGGTATTCGGAGACTTTGGCTCGTTCATCATAGACGAAGATGACAATGTAATCGCTGGGAATCAGCGACTCAGTGTCATCAAGGAGATGAATCCGGATACGGTTATCCTGTGCAAACGTCTCATCGGGTATTCGGAGGCAGAACTCCGGGCAATCAATATCAAGGACAACACCCATTCTGGAGAGTGGGATATGGATATGCTAGCAGACTGGACATCCGACCTGATCGTTGATTTAGAGATAAAGGACGAAACAAAAAAAGATGTTGAGGAACGAAGTATCCCGGATATGGAGCCTATCAGTTACGAAAAGTACGATTATGTGATGATAGTATGCCGTAGTCAGCTTGATTACAACGATTTGGTACGGAAGCTCGGTATAGAAGGAAGAAAAGTTGCTATTTGCAAGACGAGAAAAATTAACGCAAGGGCGATATGGTATGACAACATGAAAGCGAATCTTTTGTCGGATGAAGAACTGGAAAAGTTAAAAAATCCGGATAGGTTTGGAGGGCAAGAAAATGAATGAGAAAACCATGCTATTGTTTTCGCCGCACCCGGACGATGAGGTGCTTGGAGCCGGAGGAACGATTGCAAGAAGGGCAAAACTTGGATGGTACATAGTTGACTGCATTGTCACAACTGATGACAATTACAGGACGAGAAGGATTGAAGCCTTTGAAGCGAATAAGGAACTTGGGATAGCTGAAACCTTATTCATGGATTTTCCGGATTTGTGCTTAGACGGGATTGACCATCGCATATTCACTCAGGGAATCCGCGACATCATTGAAAAATACAGACCATGCGAAGTATATGCGCCGCACCCGGGCGACCTGCACACAGATCACAAAGCACTTGCAGCAGCCATAATGGTTGCTATAAGACCAAAGTATCATTACTCCCCTGCATTTGCATATACATACGAAACACTGTCAGAGACAGGGATTGATTACCAAAATCCTCAGAATGTATTTTCCCCAAATGTCTATGTAGATATAACGGATACCATTGAATCCAAGGTGCGTGCCCTTCTAAAACATGAATCGCAGATAGAGGACTTCCCGGGAAGCCGCTGCGAGGAAGCTGTAAAGTCACTTGCGGCATATAGAGGAGCACAAGCCAGGATGGTTGCTGCTGAGGCGTTTTCCATCATAAGGGGGTATGAAAGATGAAGGACGTGGTGTTTTCTGGTCATCAGCCGAACTTCCTTCCCTATATGGGATTTTTTTACAAGATATACAAATCAGACATATTCGTCCTTGACGATGACGTGCAGTACACGAGCAGGGAATACTCATGTGATGACGGTGTAAGGGTAGGACATAATTCAAATGCGATAAGGATAGGGGACACCAGAGGAAAAATATGCGTCCCTGTTTCCTACCATTTCGGAGACAAAATTAACGAAGTAAGAATCTGTTATGATGTCCAATGGAAGAAAAAAATGCTCAAGACGATAAGATGTAACTATGGGAAGCATCCCTTTTTTGAATTGGGTTTTTCAATGATTGAAGAAGCGCTTAATATGGATTACGAAAATCTGTACGACCTTAATAGGCATTTCCTTAACGAGATCATAATCGGATTCGGCTTTACAGCGAGGATAGTGACTGCAAGCGCAGATGTACCAACAGGTCTTAAAAACAATGAAAGAAACATCTTCCAGTGCAAGTCTCTTGGGGCGAATGTATATTACTCTGGAGCAGGAGGGGGAAGAAAATATAACGATGAAGATGCATACTCTGAAAATGGAATAAGGCTAGAGTATAGTGATTACGAACCAGTCAGATACAGGCAATACCACAAAAATGACTTCATAGAAAACCTATCTGTAATCGATTATATTTTTAACTGTGGATATAAAATACCGGAAGGATGGCTAAAATGAATGATGTTGAATTGGGAATTTATGTGCCGAGCTACGGAAGGGCTCATACAACAACTACATATAAGTTCTTTGATGAATGTACCTATGTAGTGAGGGAATCGGAAAAAGAAGCATACCATAATGCGGGAATACAAAAGATTTGGGCGATTCCGGATACTGAAATTGATAATTATGTAAAAGTAAGCAATTATATCAACGATCACGCACCCGAACAGATAATTTTCACTATTGATGACGATGTTGACTATTTTATCTATAGGATTGAAAGGAATACCAAAATTACAGATAAAGAAATTATTATATCTGAAATTGAAAGGATAGCCCAGATAATGCTTGACCTGGGAATCGGATTCGGGGCGGAGGATGCAGCTATATCACCTTGGAATTACAGTGCAGAATTCACGTTCAAAGGAACAACCGGTGCGATGCGGTGGTACAATAAAAGTGCATACAAATCAAGATATGACGAAAAAGTGTACCATAATTGCGACTTAGATGTCGCATTGCATGAGCTGTTGGTGAACAGAATCATATTGAGACCCATGTATTTTTGCGTGAAAGCAGGAACGGATACCAATGCAGGAGGGAATTCAAGTAAGACAAGACATGAGCAGCGTGACTGCGTTGACGAAATGAAACGCAGGTGGGGAAAGCATTTTGGATATAATTTCAAGAACAATAAACCAAGGATAAATGTAGACAGGTAAAAAACATTTGACACCACGGGAGGCTGTGCTAAGATACGCCTATAATAAAACACAAAGGGAGGAATGATATGGCTTATCAAAACACAGATACAGGGTACAATATGTTCGACATGCTCAGTATGTTGCAGAAAGCTATACGGAGGGGAGACTTTGATAACGCGGGCTTTGCAGCAAACCAGCTGAAGAACTCTTACAGAAAGGCGATGTGGAACAGGCTTGTTGTGATTACTGCTGAGGATTGTTTCGGTGTTATTACCAAGGAAATTATCAAACTAAGGGAAGATGATGAGAGAATCCCATCTGACCGGAACATAGGCAATGCAGTCGCTCTGATGTGCAGGGCTCAGAAAAGCAGGGATGCCTGTTATTTTGCTTGTAATTTTATACTTACATCAAGAAGACCAAGGGAAATCAATGTATCGCAAACGGAGATCGACGAACTTTACATGAGGATACGCAGGAATAATAATGATTGCGATGCCGGGTATTACAGATCTGGTTTTTGGCAGATGTCGCTTTTGGATTATTCTGAACAAGCGCCGCCGACTCCTAGTGGAGATTCTGAAAAGTTTAGGCTCTGTGCGGAACTGCAGGCGGCCATTTCCCATAAAGATATGGACATGATTGGCTGCACAATGGACGCATTAAGACATAAACATAGAAATTCCCTATGGGATGCGATTGTTGATTTTTCCAATAATCAAATAAATCATGAAATATTAAGTGAGATTTTGGCGTTAAGGAAAGCTGACGATACCATAAACAATGGAAAAACTGAGAAGGATGAAATCTTTATAAGCAAGGCAGTAATCCTTCTTTGCCAATGCAGCGACACAGAATATGCTCTCATGAACTCCTGTGACATCATCAGCATGGAGCGAAGCATCGACTGGACGACGATATGGACGAAACCAATCACCGAATGTATTTTGGTGGGAGACGAGATACCCGAATGGGTTTATGACTGCCACACGCTGAAAGGGAAAAAGATGGGAAAGACGGATTGGGACATGACCACCACGGAGCAGCAAGCCCTTTACCCATTGCGACGTGGTTATTTCGATAATGCAAGCTGGATTTACGCTTATGAGCAGGACCTCAAGGACGGGGTAATCTCGCAGGCGCAGATGAAGCCCATATTGGAATATGCAAAGACACATCCTGCGAATCCCGTAACCCACTTAGCATATGAAAATGAGCAGAAGTAAATAATTCTGTAAAAATACGGAAAAACCTATTGACTAGGTAGGAGGCTATGCTATCGTAACGTCACGATAAAAAAGGCGGTGGCGATATGGTAGCAAAAAACGGGGAATTGGTAAAAAAATCAGACATCGTTCGAGATGCAGTCCGAGAGGGCGACTTCAAGAAAGCGTTGAGAATAGCGAAAGGATTCCGGATAGGTGTAACGGTCTCGGAGAGGGACAGGATGAGCCTGGCGTATGAGTGCATCGTCCATCCGGAGTTTTACAGACAGATAGGAACAGACATCCCCAAGGCGATAGCCGAAGGTAAGGAGGTAGTAAATCGCCTGTATGGGGCGTGAGCCGCCCAAACTGAATAGCCAAAGAAAGTATCAAGGAGCCGGATAGGAACGCAGCACGAGCCTATATCGGCTCCTTTGGTATGCAGGAAAGGTGGTGAGCGAGCGTGGCTAAGAAAAAGACGGAAAAGACGGCTGAAAACAAGGCATCTGGATACAATGGAACTGCGAACCTCGTGCCGGTGCGAACCGAAAGCGAAGCGAGGGAAAAAGGCAGGAACGGCGGCATCAAGTCCGGGGAGGTCCGGAGGCAGAAAAAGTCGATGCGTGAGATGGCAAAATACATCATGAATTCGTCCGTTTCCAAACAGATGGAGAACGTGAGAGATACGCTTGCTCGAATGGGAATTGAAGAAAACGACATGACATACCAAGCTGCGGTGGTAGTCAGACTGATACAGAAGGCTATGGTTGACGGAGACACATCGGCAATCCGAGTAATCGGGGAGTTGACGGGAGACCTCAACCGGTTCGGCTTTATTGAGGACGCCGCTCTGGATATTGTAGAGATGCAGTATCCGACCATCCTTATACCGGAGAACGGCAGAGATGAGCCGAGGGAGAATATGCTTGGTCCCCAAGCAGGACCGCAGACGATGTTCATGGCATCCTCGGCAGATATAGTGATATACGGAGGAGCGGCAGGAGGAGGCAAGACATACGCCCTGCTGTTGGAGGCGCTCAGGCACAAGGATGTTAAGGGATTCGGTGGAGTCATCTTCAGAAAGAACTTCACGCAGATTACGGCAGAGGGCGGTCTGTGGGACGCAAGTATGAAGATATTCTCCCAAGTCCCAGACGCTCATTCGAGAAAAACGCCGAAACTCCATTGGAGATTTGACGGTGGCTCCAAACTACACTTTGCCCACATAGAAAGGGAGGAGGACCTGCTTGCATGGCAAGGTACAGAAATCGCATACTTGGCATTTGACGAGTTGACCCATTTTACCAAGCACCAGTTCCTGTATATGCTCTCCCGAAATAGAAGTACCTGCGGCATCAAGCCGTATGTGCGAGCCACCTGTAACCCGGATGCGGATAGTTGGGTGGCAGACTTCGTTTCGTGGTGGATAGACAAAGATACCGGATATGCGATAAAAGAACGTAGCGGAGTCATCCGTTATATGTGTGTTCTGAACGATGTCATCCATTGGGGAGATTCCCCAGAGGAATTGGAAAAGGAGTTCGGAATAGCGGAGAGAGATTGCAAATCAGTCACGTTCATTGCAAGCCGCTTGGAGGACAACAAGGTTCTGATGAAGAGCGATCCCACATACCTTGCGAATCTCAAGGCCATGACCGAAATAGATATGGAACGGTTGCTTTACGGAAACTGGAAAATTAAGGCACAGGCGGGGCGGTACTTCAAACGGACACAGATACCTGCGGACGGATATCTTGATCGCATCCCGGACGATGTTCTTTACTGGTGTCGTGCTTGGGATATTGCAGCGACGGACGAGGACGAGGATGGAGACCCAGCATACACGGCGGGAGTCCTCATCGGGGCAAGGAAGAATGGAAGATTCCTAGTAGCCGATGTCGTGAACCAAAGGATAAAGGCGGGCGACGTGGAAACCCTCATACTGATGACGGCAACCGCAGACCGCAAGAAGTACGGGTTCAATTACAAGGTCAGAATCCCGCAGGACCCCGGAGCCGCCGGGAAGATTGTGGCAAAACAGTATCTCAATCATCTCGCTGGGTTTGATGTCAAAGCGGAGCCGGTATCCGGCAGCAAGGAACTCCGGGCATCTCCATTCGCCGCACAATGGCAGAATGGATTTGTCGATGTTCTGATAGCACCGTGGAACGAGGATTACTTCAGTCAGCTAGAATCGTTCCCGGACTCCAAGTTCAAAGATATGGTCGATGCCTCGTCAGATGCCTTTAACGAATTAACTGATGGAAATTTTGACATAGATTCACTCCTGTAAAAAATCAAGAAACTCCCGATTTTCTTCTTGACATGGAGGCAGGCTATGTTATCGTACGCTTACGATAAAAACAAACATAGGTTTGTAAGGAGGTACGGATATGGGAAAAGATAGAAATATTAGCAACGAAAGACTTAAAAAGATGAATGATGTCCTTCTAAATATGTGCCTGCATTTTTGCGGAGCGCAGTACACTGAAAGCATACTCAGGGGCAGAGGATTTAAAGACAATGAACTCGAAGCCGTAGGATTTGAAATTGATGAAGAATGGGCATATATGGAAAGGTGCATGGAGGTGTGAGTATGCTAAACATAACGGACGAGGAACTGGCAGGATATTTCAGAGAGTATGTAGAAGGGTTTCAATGCAAGGAGCGGCACACTCAATCCGCTTGCGACGAGGAACTCGCCTATGACAGCCTCGTAGCCTTTTTCTTCCCGAATGAGGTGAAACCGCAGGTCAGATTGTATAACAAGATGATGGATGTTGCTGTGGAATATGAGGAGTCTGGATTTATGGCAGGGTACAGGCTCTGCATAAAGCATTTACAGGAGCAGGCAGGCTCTTTTGAGAACAGCACAACAAATCCACCACAAGGAGAAGAACAGGGGCAGGAACAGGCAGATACAGGCTTCGTAGATGCCTTGGATTTCATTTCCTCAAAGCAGATAGCGGATATGTTCAGGACACCGAATTGGAAGATAGTACGCAGAATTGATGATTACATACTCCCAAATGTTTCGGATGAGGAAAAGGCAGGGTATATCAAGAGGACGGAGAAAAATAGCCAGAACAAGAAAACGACAATCTATTACCTCAACTATGATGCATGCAAGAACTACATCGACTATATGATGAACAGCAAGAAGTTCCACAATGTAGAAGTTGGCATTGCCAAACTTATTGTAGAGATGAAAAACAGGTTTCAGCCGGAAATGGCGTAAGAAAATGATACAGCACTCAGAACGGACAGTCTGCATATCGCAGACTGTTTTTCTGTTGCAGAAAGGAGAGCAACGAAGTGGATGAGCAGCAAAAAGCGAAACTCGCCCAAGTCCAGAAACTGAGGCGGGGAGCAGTAATCATCGAGCAGACACAGGATCAGTTCAGGCAGGATGGTTATACAAATTTACTCAACAAATACGGCACCATGCAGGATAATTCAATGGCATACTCGTACGAGCAGGAGCCGGTCACTACTGATCTCGAACTCATCCGTCTATATGAGGGAAACGGTTTGTTCACTAAGATAATTGATCGCCCGTCTGAGGAGGCTGTGAAACATGGGCTTGACATCGACTATGGAGACGAGGATATCGCCGAATATGTTGATTACAGGCTCGATGAATTAGAGTTTGAAGATAAGTTCGCAACAGCAGAGAAATGGGCGAGACTGTACGGTGGTTCAATCATCGTCATGCTCTGCGATGATGGGGGAGGTCTTGAAGAACCGCTTGATTGGAATAAAGTCACGTCTATCGAGGAAATGCGGGTGTTTGAGAGGGCGATAGTGCAGGAGGATTACACGAGCTTGTACCATTTCCATTTCTTTGACTCGATGAAGAACAAAAAGCCGTTCGGTCAGCCAGAGTATTATCATGTTTACTCAACATATGGATATTTCACGGTGCATTACAGCCGTTGCCTGATATTCAGAAACGGTAGACTCCCGGAACATACGACCAATTCTATATACAGGTATTGGGGGATGCCCGAATATGTCAAAATTAACCGGGCATTGCGTGAGTGCATTACCTCCCACGAATATGGCGTAAAACTCCTCGAACGCTCCGTACAGGCAATTTACAAGATGAAGAACCTTGCACAACTTCTTAGCACGGATGCTGGGGAGGACAAGGTTCTCCAAAGATTGCAGGTTATTGATATGGCGAGAGGCATCCTAAACTCCATAGCGATTGACACAGACGGCGAGGATTACGATTTCAAATCCCTTCCGATGTCCGGTGTTAAAGACGTGATTGACGCAACCTGCAATATGCTTTCTGCGGTCACGAATATACCACAGACTATATTGTTCGGGCGATCTCCGGCTGGAATGAACGCTACCGGTGAGAGTGATCTTGAAAATTACTACAATATTGTGGAGAACATTCAGAAGCAGAATATGAAGGCAAATGCCCGGACGGTCATTGATCTTATACTCAAGCAGGGTCTGATTGAAGGTATGATACCTGAAATTCCAAAATATAAGATGAAGTTTGCTGCGTTGTGGTCCATGTCCGAAATTGAGAAGGCAGATGTCTCCCAGAAGAACGCTCAGACCGAACAGGTCAAAGCTCAGACGGCACAGGTCTACATAGACTCCGGCGTACTCGACCCTAGCGAGGTCAGAAAATCCCTTGCCAACGAGGGAGAGTTTGACATCGAAGAAGTGATTTCCGAAGATGACCTCATGCTTCCGGAGGATACGTTTTCCCCGACAGAGATGTCTGGAACATCAAACAATGATGGTGGTCCGGGAAGTGGCAACTTTGGTCATGAGGGAAGACCCGGAAAGGTTGGCGGAGCTGCATCAGAAGGCAGCGGGGAGGGCGCAGGATCCTCGGGGAGTTCCGGCGAGAAAAAGGATTATAGTATTGCTTCATATTCCGGAACTCCGAAAGAACAGATGCAGAAAGCGCTCATTGGTCTTGGACACAAACAAGAAGATATCGATGAGATGAGAAAATTGTTCCGCGCTCATTCTGGTGGCAACAGTGATGTGCAGAAAAAGGCAGATGATGAAATTATGCAGCATATCAGAGACAGGGACAGCATCGGAAAGCTGCTGGAAGATAAATCCCGGATTGAAGAATGTGCATGGAAAGAACAGCAAGATGCGAAAAAACGGAGTTTGGAGAAGGATTACGAGAGAGAATTGTTCTTTGCAGAAGAATCACTAAAGCCGGGCGGGATATACGAGAATTACAGCAAAAAGGAACTTCAAGATATGAATTACTGGCCGGTCAAGGGCGAGTATGTTGAACCACGTCTTGTCCGCGTGGGGAGCATGGACCGTGATTTATTACCATTTTCCAGTAATCCCGATGGCGCAGGGTCGTACCAGCTCGAATACGCAGACCCCGGCAATATCCATGAACTTAGCCTCTCTGCTTTGGCTAAGATGGGATACAGACCTATTGCTGGAATTGCCACATTTGATGTCGGGCAATCGGATGACTATGAGGTGCTGCTTGCGAAATTTCCTACCAATAAGAAAGACGAAATGGATTTACAGGCTGCGGCAGTACTCGTCATTCATAATGGGAAAATTCTATGCGGCAGTCGACGGTCGTCCGAAGGAATCTGCGGTCCGGGAGGTCATATCGAGAAAGGCGAGACCCCGGAAGAGGCTGCTCTCAGAGAGGCACATGAAGAATTTAATATTGTTCCCCTAAACATTCAACCTTTGGGAGTTTACAAAGGCAGCACAGGCTCATATTGCGATACTATGGTATATTTCACAGACCAATTTACCGGAAAGCCGAAGGCAGACGGAGTGGAGATGCTGAATGAGAGATGGTTGTCCTTGGAAGATTTAAAAGGAAAATTCCTGTTCCCGCCGTTCGAGGAATCCGTAAAAATGCTGACAAATCTCTTGACATCAGGCGATGGCTATTATAACGTAACGTCAGAGGACGGGGGACCGGGCAGCGGGAGGTATCCGAAGGGCTCTGGAAACAGCAGCTTCTCTGACGGGAGTTACGCAAAGGCTCTCAAGGGAATCAAAACATCGGATGGAAATGTGGTAAAGAGTATACGGAAACACGCTTTTGATAGGGCGAAAGAGAGGAATATCTATCCATCAAGCATTAAAGCAGCATTAGAAAATGCAAAACCTAAGCCGGGAAACAAACCGAATAGATCCGTGTATGAGCATAACGGCACGAGGGCGGTATACGATTACCAAAAACAGCAACTCGTAACTGTCATTTATGTCGGGAAAGGAAAACAGAAATGAAAGATGCAATTAAGAAACTCTCAGCAGAGCAGCTGAAATTCATATCCGAAGAATGTTCGATAAAACAGGATGAACTCTCATTCATGAGTGATGATGAGTTGTACGACAAGGTTTATATGGAACTGTGTGAAATAGAGGTTGACGCAATTCCTGACGACGAGGATGAGGAGGAAAGCGATCGTTGCAAAATGGCATCAGATATTGTTACTTTGCTAGGAAATGCTCTTGCAAGATGATTTCTCTAAAATTATCGAGGAATAGCTTTGTGCAATCTGCCAGTCAGGTATCAAAAATCCCCGGGGGCAGTACAAAACGATTTCCGAGAAAATTGTGCATATCAGAGCAGAGATGGACTACAATCATGGGGATGCTCGTCAGAGAGGGATATGTGGACGGCATTGGCATTAGGCGTTCCGTTGATGGCGAGGTTGCTATTCCCGTATCGTCTCCTCGTATAACCCTCAAGGGTCTCGAATATCTCAAAGAGAACTCGCTGATGCAGAAAGCGGCAGATGTCGCTAAAGGCATCGCAGAAATGATCCCATAGCTATATCGGTTTAAGCAAAGGCAGTTGTGCTTCGGCATGGCTGCCTTTTTTGATGCACGGAAGGAGGTCTGTTGATGGATGAGGAAGTAATCAGAAGAATGACAATCCGTAAGGTCGGCAGGAAGTTCTACGGTCACGATGTTCTGTACAGCAAGTACGTCCCGCAGATACCGGCATCGGCAGAGCGGGAATATGTTCGTATGGCAAACGAGTATATGCGGCTCCTCAAGGAAGAATTGGAGAAAAATCTTCCAACCCTCAAGGATGCCTACAAGAAGAACCGGGACGAACTGGCGGCTGAGAACCGGAGAGCGGATGCTGACACCGATTTGATTCTGAAGGTCAACGAACTGTTTACGATGATGAAGTCGAACCTCATCAAAAAGACGGTCGGATTTGGCCTGCGCAGGAGGCTTGAGTCTCTTGCCAACCTCAACCGGAAACTGACGGTTAAAGAGTGGAAAAAGGCGATAAAGGCAACGCTCGGAATTGACATCAGAGAGGACTATTATCTCGGAGATTTCTACACAGATCAGTTAAATGAATGGGTAATTGAAAATACTGACCTTATTTCCAGCATCCCTGATGACTCTCTCGAAAAGGTGAAGGATATTGTATATAACGGCTATGTGAATGGCAGGACTACGACCAATATGGTCCGGGACATTCAGCGGGTGTATAGCATAAGCAAACGCCACGCCATTCTGATAGCACGAGATCAGACTGCAAAATTGAACGGGCAAATCCAACGGTATCAGCAGATGGACGCAGGAATTGAGGAGTACATCTGGTGTACGACTGGGGATGAACGGGTAAGGGACAGCCACAGGGCATTGAACGGCAAGAAATTCCGGTGGGATACTCCGCCCACAAATTCGGACGGCAGAACCTGCCATCCCGGAGAAGATTACCAGTGCAGATGTATCGGCAGACCGGTATTTAATAAGACAACGTTAAATCTTCCCATTGAGGATAATTCACATAGAGTCCCGCAAAGTTACTCCAATATTGAAAGCCCCAAAATAAACAAAAGCGATTTCAAGGCAGGAAAGGGTGATTTTGAACTTAGTGAGGATGTAGAAGATTTACACGTTACTGACTCCGCGAGACAGAAGATTACCTCAATCACTAAAAAAATTAGGACTCCAAATGACTTTGAAAAATATTTGTCCGGAAAGGGGATACAGGTTGATACATCCTGCGTTGCCCTTAAGAAAAGATGGAATGATGAAATAGAAAATGTTAAGCGACAAATGGATTATATTATTGCAGCCATTGAGCAGTACGAGGAAATAGGAGGCTTATCGAACCTCAAGGCAATCCATATATGGGAAACTGATTTGCCCGTACAGTGCCAGTACAGTTATAGAGCCGCCGAAGAGGGAATTGTTCCAGACGAGGGGCACATCTACATTAGTGATAGGGCGAATGGATTCCAAGTCATGCATGAGTTCGCTCACGCATACGCTGATTCGACAAAAAGAAAAGGTCAAGACTTGGTAGAATGGTCTGCCACCCTAAACAGAGAGGCGGGATTATCAAAAGAGACCACAGCATATTTTGGAGCCGACCAATCTGTCATCGAGGCAGAAAAGTTTGCGGATGCAGTTGGTTCTGCGATCGCCTATGGGAATGGGAGAAACTTAGATTTTCTATCACGAGTAATAAATTATATTTTAGGAAGATAAGGAGGCATTTATGGACACAGCAATAAAAAATATATCCGACCTCATAAAGAGGCAGGCTGAGGCAGTCAGCGAGGCATCTGAGGTCCTCAGCATAGGGAACCTACCCGAACATGCTGCTTTTGCCATAGAGAAGTCGAGGATGAACAGCATCGACCAGATACAGACTCTCGTCGTGGAGTTGACTCGGCTCTATACCTCCGGGGATACCGGAGGTAAGGAAGATGAATAAGGAAGGATACAAAGACCCAACAGCAGAAATCGCCATCTCTCATGTGAACCGTGAGCAGAATGGCGTTTTTTATTCCAACAATAAAAGGAGGAAAAGTGAAGATGGACGCAAGAGACGCACCAAAACTGAGAAGGGTCAGACGCTTGGACAGCATCAGACTCGACAGGAATGATTCAACATATTTCACGGATGAAGGGTATCTGGTAGACCACCCGATACTGACATCCTGCGGAATATTTGAATATACGAATCCAGATGGCAGTATTCGGAGGGAGTTGCGGCTGCCGGAGTATGTATTTGACGAGAAATCGCTCAAGACTTATCGGGGCAAACCAATCATCATTACCCACGAAGCAGGAGTCGTGGACAAAAACAATGTTGATAAGGAGCAGATAGGAACCATACTTTCAGACGGCTACCAAGACGGAGAAGATGTTCGTGCCGAAATCATTATACACGACACCGATGCGATGGACAAATGCGGTCTCAAGGAACTGTCCTTGGGGTACAATCTCGATCTGGTGGAAAAACCGGGTGTATGGAAAGGCGAGCCGTATGATGCAATCCAAACGAATATTGTCATAAATCACCTCGCACTTGTTGTATCTGCGAGAGCAGGGGAACGGGCGAGACTCAACATTGATGGCTCTGATGAGCCTACACTTAAAGGAGGTAAATTAAAAATGGCAAAGACAACGACCATCGTCCATACGGACGGAAGTATGTCTCCGGAAGAATTGCAGAAAGCCATCGACGCGTATAAGGCTCGAAAGGCAGAGCGAACCGCAACATCCGGCGAGGCAGAAACTGCCAAAGATGTCGAGGAAACTCCTGCTCCTGTCACAGAGGAGAAACCGAAGGCTGACGGCGAAGGCGGGGAGGAGACTCCTGCCGCCGAGGAAGGGAACAAGGATTCTGAGGAAACGGTAAGCACCGAAGAAACCGGTTCAACTCCAGCTGACATCGCAAATCTGGTAAAGGACCGCAGAGATCGTAGAGATGCAGAGGAGGACCCGAAAGACGCTGAGAGCGCAATGGGAGTCATCGCACAGCAGGATGAGGACATAGATATGCTGCTCGCTGCTATCGAGAAACTCATTGCTGAGGAGGCGGCTGACTGCGGAGCGCGTGACGGTGACGGCTGCGAGGAAAATGCAGACAATAAGGATGGCGAATGTGGGGAGGAGAACAAGGATAGTTCTGACGACAAGGCTCAGTCTCTGAACGCAGACGCTGCCGATAGCATTTTCCGTCAGAGGCTTGCAATCTGTCGCATTGGAGACAAACTCCACATGGACGGTCTCGAAAACATGAGCATTAAGCAGGGCAAGAAGGCAATCATCGCTAAGGTTCTGCCTAATATGCGTATGGACGGTAAGTCCGATGCCTACATTGATGCGATGTTTGACCTCGCCGTTGGAGAGGCGAACAAGCATAAAGACGTTGCGTACCAGAAACAGCAGATGACCGCACAGGCTCCCAAGAGAAGAGCCGACTCCAACGAGTCAATGGCTGCATCCGCAAGAAAAAGAATGATGGAAAGAGAAGGAGGTAATCAGTAATGGCAGCACAGACTAATTACAGTTACAGCACCCCTTTGGGTGTACCCGGTGGAATCTATGATATTCACGACAACTACATTTTCACGAGACAGAACGAGGAGGAAGATGGCGTTCTTGGCTACGGAGTAGTTGTTGTTCCCGGTGAAAAGAATGGCAAAGGCTCCAAACTTCCTACGGCTGAGACCGTGAGAGAGGATTGTGAGGGCGTTGTCGTTTATCTTCCTAACACGGAACAGGATATGAATGGCAAAGTAACCATCCGTAAGGGCAGGTCCCTCAGCGTTATGAGAAGGGGTTCTGTATGGGTAAAAATCACCCCGGATTGCAAGCCGGAATACGGAAAGAAATGCTATGTAATTGTCGATCCCAAATCTGTTACTGATAACGAAGATGGAAAAATCGACTACCGGGGTTATGTCACAAGTAAAGAAACGGCAGAAAATGGAGGGACCGACCCGGTGTATACCGGTGCTTTCTTCACTGGCGTATGCGACATGGAAAACGGCATTGCCGTAATGGATATTCAGTAAGGAGGAAAAGAGAATGAGTAAGAATTACAATCCCGAAAAACCGTCTGAAGGTTACGATGTTGCCGATTTTGCGGCGTTAAAGGCATCCAATCTGATGCCGGCACTCAAGGAGGACAGGCTCTGCCGTTTCGACAGTACGGAAGATGCGTCCATTTTCTTCGCAAGAGAATTGGACTACATCAAGAGCAAGTCCTACGACAAGATTTATCCGGAGTTCACGGCTCTGAACAAGTTCCCGATTACCCACGAGGTTCCGGAGGGAGCAGAGTCCATGACCTACTACTCCTACGAAAAGACCGGTATGGCTGCTATCATCAGCAACTACTCCACCGATCTGCCCCGTGCGGATGTAAAGGGTAAGCCGTCTACGGCTTTCGTGAAATCCCTCGGTGCGTCCTACGGCTACTCTGTGCAGGACATGAGGGCGAGCCGCATGGCAGGAAAGTCTCTTGACACCAGACGTGCAGAGGCTGCCCGTTATGCCATCGACCACACGACCAATGTTATCGCTTTCGCAGGAGACAAGGACAACAATCTTGTTGGCGTCCTGTCCACCGATAACAACATTCCGCTGTACACCCTCAGCGAGGTTGAGGACGAGAACGGCGAAAAGCACACGGACTTCAAGCACAAAACGGCGGCTCAGATTCTCGACGACATCAACGGTATGTTCTCGTACCAGTCCAAGATTACCAAAAGCGTTGAGAAAGCCGACACGCTTATGCTGCCGGACAGTGTCTATATCGACATCTCCACCCGGCAGATTCCGAATACCGGATACACGGTCCTGCGTTTCCTCAAGGAGAACGCACCGTACCTCAAGGACATCGTGTCTGCTCCGGAGTTGGAGTCCGACGCTCTGGATACCAACCCGTACGCCAAAGGCGACAAGGATGGCAAGGGCGTTATGTTCCTGTTCACGAACTCTGCTGAGAAGTTCAGCCTCGAAATTCCGATGGCGTACTATCAGTATCCGTTGCAGAACCGAAACCTTGAGGTCATCGTTCCTTGCGAGGAGCGTGTTGCAGGCGTAATCATCTACTACCCGCTGTCCGCACTTATTGCGGTTGGTGTGTAAGCTTAAAGGAGGAAAATATATGGCTGTGAAGATGACAAATACCTCTGAGAAGGTAATTGGAATTGGCGATGTGACGGTACTTCCGGGGGAAACCGCGGAGGTGCCGTCTGCCTTTGAGACGAGTTCGATCTTGGAGGTGTACAAGAACATGGGTTTCATTACCCTGTCCGGAAAACCAAAGGCACAGGCTGAGGCTGACCGGAAGGCTGCTGAACAGGCAAAAGCTGAGGCTGCGGCAAAAGCCGAGGCAGACGCAAAGGCACAGGCTGAGGCTGACCGGAAGGCTAAGTTGGCATCCCTCAAGGATGCTACCGATGAGGATGTAGCCGCCCTTGCAAGAGAACTCGGCATCAACCAGGCAGAGTGCAAGGACCTCGCCGATGTACGCAAGAAGGTAAAGGCTGCTCTCAGCAAATAATCTGAGGAGGTGGCTGCGAATGGATGCACTTGAAATATTCCGGATAGTCGCTGGGGAGTTTAGCGACATACCGGACGAGGATGTGGTTGACGAGGAAACCGGAAAGGTAACTCAGTACGGAGTCAAGACATTTCTGGCATTGTACGCAGACCAAATCTCCGAAAGGCGGTTTGGTTCCTCATACCAGAAGGCGCTTGCTTATCTGACAGCGCACAAATTGAAGATGAACGGCTATGGGGACACCGGAACCGGAACTATCGCAGACTCGTTAAGGGTTGGTTCATACTCAGAGGGCGAGACCTCAATCAGTTATACGACCGGACAGCAAACGAATCTCCAAGTCGATGCGGAATATGCACTGACCGTATATGGCTTGGAGTTTCTCACGCTCCGAAGAAATGCAATCATTCCGATTGTGTCAGCAGGAGAGGCTTGATGGGAGTAAGGATCAAGGACAGGATTACACTGGACGGCGTTAAGTTCCAAAAGATGCTCAAGGAATTGGCTGAAAAGGAAGTCCGTGTCGGTTTCCAACATGGCAAAGCTGTGGAGGATGACGGCACGGACATCTGCGACATAGCAGCATGGAATGAACTCGGAACCGTGCATATTCCGGCCCGTCCGTTTTTACGGCAGAGTGTGGACGACAACCTGTCAAAAATCAATAGTTTCTTGCAGGAGAAAAAGAAAGACCTCGTGCATGGGGCAAGCGCTGAACAGGTTCTCAAGGAGATAGGGATTTTTCAGAAGGACCTAATCCAAGAGAAGATTACCGATGGAAGCTTTGCGCCGAACGCACCATCGACTGTCAAGAAAAAAGGATCATCTAAACCGCTGATAGATACTGGACGGATGAGGCAATCGGTCAACTATGAAATCAAAGCGAAGGGAAGTGGCGACTGATGAATTTTCTCAAAAGACCATACACGCTGAGGCGTTATTTTAAACCTCAGATTGTAAAAGGGTACTCATCTATACCTTACGAAGATATAACGCTCCTTATGGACATACAGACATTAGAGGACAATGTAGAAACCACTCCTGACGGGCGAGAATCAGTACAGCGACTGAAAGTCTTTTGCGATTCAGAGATACTTGTGGAGGATGAGAATAATCAACAGAAAGCAGATCGTGTTTGGTTCCAAGGGAAGTGGTTCGAGTGCCAGTCGAGCAGGCTGAGCGAGAATACACCGCTCCGACATTGGACAGCAACATTCGTTCAGTGCCTGGATGCTGAGGGCGGTCCAGACGAGGAGGAAAATGGATGAATTTGGAGGACGTGAGGTCGGTTATCTACGATGTGACGGATGAATTTTTCCGTGGTGCTACGGTCATATTTGCGGAGCAGGTCAACACCAAACCTGAGTTACCCTATATTACTATCAAGACCGGAGCTGTCAGAAGAACCCAGTTCCCAATCGTAGATGGCAACGGGAACAGGTATTATCCATGCAGCACTATCATGGAAATAAACCTGTACACGAGAGGAAAGCCGGTTACGGTGGCTCCGAAAGTGACTGGAAATTATGCCAACACAGCAGTGAGCGATTTGACAGACTACTTCGATTTCCTCGATTCGGATGTTGTGGTAGACCAGCTTGCAGCCTACGGCATAGATATATCCCTTGAACCGCCAGTGAGGGATTTGACTGATTTGCAGAATGATAGCAAGTACCGTTACAGAGCAATGGCAGAGGCTACGGTTTCCTACGCACAGGAGGCAGACGGTCCATATGGAATCGGTGGCATGAATGCTCCAAACTCATCAGGTGGTGGAACATCGGATATGGCAAACGCTGAGACAGACACCATTGAGGAAGTAGAAATAACATAAATAACTTATTAAGGAGGAAAAGAAGAATGAGAAATAATCCATTAGATGATATCGTCAAGTGCGATATTGAGATTTCGAGTCCTGGGTCGAGTGATGCCACATTCAACACGATCCTCTTGGTAGTTCCCGGACCGGTTTCTGAGGGAACGCAGGAGATTACAGGAACCACGGCAATCAGTAAGGCAGATGAACTGCTTGATTATGGCTTTACTACGGACAGCGATGCATATATTGCAGCCACGGTTGCGTTTTCGCAGAGCCCTGCACCGAGTGAACTGTATTTTGTTGTGCGGCAACCCGTCGAGGGCGAGGAGCCGGAAGTAACGACGTATGAGGACATCAAAACCACGCTTGCAAGGGCGAATGATGAAGTGTCCTTCTACGGCATCCATCTTACGAGTTTCAGGGACAAGAAAGATATCGCGGATGCAATCTCGTGGACGGAGGCAAATGAGAAGATTTTTGGTTTTGAATATAACAACATTGATGACTGCCCTGTCAGCAATTTTTCTTTTTACCGTTCATTCGGGGAGTTTGCAGGACTTGCGGACGGGTACAGCGCAGAGGAACAGCCGGTCGAGAACGGCTTTGCGGCGCTGGCTGAGATGGCGAAGTGTTTCGGGTATGACCCTGGAACCGAGACGTGGAATCTGAAAGAAAACGCTACAATCGTTCCATCCAAATTATCCGCTGCACAGAAGAAAGAATTGGCGGATAAGAATATTAACTGTTTTTTAAGATATGCAGGAACGAACTGCTTTATCGGAGGCATGATGCTTTCAGGAGAATGGATTGATGTTATCCGATTCCGCGACTGGCTCAAGAACGAGTTGCAAATCAGGGTATTCAATGCACTCAAGGCCAATCGCAAGGTTCCGTTCACGGATGCTGGAATTAGACTAATCGAGGGTACTATGGATGCAACACTTAAATACGGGCAGGACATTGGTGGTATTGTTCCGACTGAGTACGATGCGGACAATAATCCAATCTATGGCTATACTGTGACTGTTCCGAGAGCATCTGACTTTACCGAGGCAGAAAGAAAGGCAAGGAAGCTTACAGGGTGCAAATGGTCCGCTCGACTTGAAGGAGCTATCCATGCAGTAGATATCGGTGGCAACCTTACATTCTAAGGAAGGAGGATAAAGGACTATGAGTAAAGTTACAACATATAATCCAAAAAAAGTTACCTGTGCTTTGGGAAATCATATTGCATCTGGCTATGCAGATGATTCATTTATCAGCATTGAGCCCGCTGGAGACGGCACATCTTATGTTGTAGGTGCAGATGGAGAGATTGCAAGGAGTATTGACCCGTCCAGTGTTTACACCGTAAAACTTGTCTTGTTACAGGCATCGTCAACGAACGCATATCTTCAGAAGATGTATGATATGGACAAGAAAGATGGCAATGGTACATTCAATGTTAATATCACAGACCTGATTGGAAACGAGAAGTTCACTGGTTCTGTCGCTTGGGTCACAAAGCCAGCAGCGTGGGCGAGAGGAAAGTCACAGGGGAACCGTGAGTGGGAAATTGCAGTAGGTGAAGGACAGTTTAAATAATGAGGAGGAAATGAAGAATGGCGCTTAGGCAGATGGAATCAAAAAAGGTTAGAGTTGGCGACAATGATTTTTACATTAAGCCGTTTCCGGCGTTTAAAGCATCAAACCTTACAGGGGAGTTGGCATCCGTGCTTGCTCCCCTTTTTGGTGCTATCGCTCCCCTTTTTGCCGGAATGGACAGGGGAACTGAAAGCATCATGGACATGGATGCCGAAAAAGTTGGGGAAATGATGGCTAATGGGATGTTTGGGAACATCAATATCAGCGGGGACAAGATTGAGACTCTTATGAAAAAGCTACTCCTTGGAGGAAACATCGTTATAGAGTACCAGGACGAAAACGGGGATCCCCAGCAAGAGGTATTGGATAAGGACCTCGCTGATGAAGTGTTCTGCGGCAACGTGCAGGATATGTTCGTGCTGTGCGTCCATGTTATCAAACTGAACTTCAACGGTTTTTTCGCGAGACTCGCCAACCTATCTGGCAAAGTAAATCCGGAGGAGGGCGAGAAGAAGCAGCGGAAGATATTGTAAAATACGGATTGATATGGCATTTCAGCACGAGGAGATTTCGTGGAAAGAGCATGAGATGCTGTTTGCACTCATTGAGAAGATGGCATAAGGAGGTACATCAGAATGAGCGAGCTGAGAGAAAGGCAGAAAGCCGAGGCTGTCAAGCGGATGAAGAAACTCGGCATCATGGAGCAGCTGATTAAGGAGTTCGAGGAGGAAGGGAAACTCAACCTCTCCGAGAACGGTGGACTCCTGTACTGGCTGAATGAGGAAGAACAGAAGATGGTGGATGATTTCGAGAAGGAGCATAACGGTCTCGTCTACCACGTCGTAAAGACCCGGTTCGAGTTCGGGATGACATACGCCCTGCTGTATGTATCGGAGTATGTCGATGAATGGGCGATGGATGTGGAGGACCTCGGAGAAGGGCAGACTCTCGCCTACGTCGTGAACGTGGACGCTCCGGATTGCAGCGAGTTTGGAACCATCGGCATCAAGCCGTCAATCGGCGGCATCGCCAGAACTTGGTAGGGGGGCACGAGATGGAGGAAGAAAGAGACATCAGAACCTGCCCCGTCTGCGGGAAGGAAGTTGCGAGGGAGGATATGCTGTTTACCCACGACTGCCACGGCATCACATACAGGCTCGTATGCTTTGACTGCTACGAAAAGCTGATGGAGAAGGGATACGACGGCGAGTATTACTCAGAGGCTTACGAATGCCTCGATTACGATTATTGAGGAGGAGCGAAATGGGAAAAGCTGGAACAAAATGGAGAAATGGCAAGAAATGTATCACTTGCAAACATTATGTGAGCGAAACAAAGATGAAAACCGACCATAGCGGCAAGTGTACGAAGTTCGGCATTGAGGTTATTGATTGCGTCTGCGGATGTAGACCTGGGGAGAATGGGGGAACGGTGCTTATGAACTTTGGAGAAGATGTTTTGGATAAGATAAAGAACAGTCATTCAGAGCCGGAAGAACCGGCAGGAAAGAAGAAAACAATTATGCAGAGAAAGAGCATGACCGAGGAAGAAATGAGAGCGTTCAGTAACGGTGTTCTGCCGCTCATCAAGCAGATTAAGAAGATTGCCGAGGAGAACAGGGTTGAGTCCGTCGTCAATATCTGGATGTCAGATAACTATGTGAGCATTAAGGGTTCCGGACTCTGCGGATGGGCACTGAACATCTACGACGGCAGACCGGAGATGAAGTTCGAGAAACGGGTTCCGCTCGGAGAGGAGGTGGCTGAAGATGGCAAGTGAGATGACGCCCTTGGCGGTTGTCTCATACCTCGAAAAAAATCAGTAAATATGCGGATTCCCTATTGACCACGCCGGAGGTTATGCTATCGTACGTCCGTAATCAAACAATACCTATTACGGATTGGAGGTGGAAGCAATCAAGAAGGACTCGGAGGAGCTGAGAAAACTGAAACGGAGGGTAAAAGAACTCGAAGTGGAAGTAGAACAGCTCAAGAAAAAGGACCGAGACAACATGGCACTTGAAATTGTTACTTGGACGGTAGCGATTATCGAGTTAGCCACAGCCATCATCGCCTTGGCAGCGACTCTGGCGAGTTGAATCGGTCCGGGGGAGGGAGAGGCATACCTCCCTCCCTGTTTTATAAGAATATCACAGGAAGGAGATGATGTAAATGAAAATCATAAAAATGATTTCAAGCCTTGGATTTGTAGTTGGGATTACAGTATCCGTTCTCACGGGGAACTCCGTGGGAGCCATAGTTTCACTTGGGTTTGCCAGTCTTAATATTGGTATCTTGTTCGGAGAAAGGAGAAAAAAATGAATGTATTTCACAGAAAGGTAGACCTCCGAGCAGGATATTATGGTCCCTGCGGCACACAAGGTTCTGAAGGGGGGCGGTCGGATGCTGAAAGTAGGTATCATTGAAGAAAAGGGCAGGAGCAAGCCAACAGGGACAGAACCCTACAAATATACCTATGCAGGTCTGAAAAAGGCAGCAAGAGCCTATAACTGGTAGAAAGGAGGCAAGGAAAGATGGATAGTATCGTTACCGACTATACCGACACCTGCTTTTTCTGCGGCAGACAGGCAGAGGGCGAGCATCATCTGATATTCGGGACAGCGGGACGGGAACTCAGCGAGAAAGACGGACTCAAGGTCCCTGTCTGCAATAACTGTCACAATATGGGAGACAAGTTGCATCGCATCCACGATAACCCGATGGCTGAGAAACTGTCGAAGATGCTCGGACAGGCCATATTCGAGGGAAAGATTGGGACGAGAGAAGAATTTAAAAAGCGGTACGGAAGGACGTATTTCTGAAGAGAGGAGAGAAGAAATGAACTGGAATGAGATATTTGAAAATGCGGTGGGAGCTGGCTGCGGCGAGGACGATGAATTAGGATCAATTAGGTTATAATGTTTAATGGAGGGATAGAATTATGATGGATTTTAATGAATTTAAGAGCAGCATTATTGAGAACATCATGGATTTTCTGCCGGAGAGATATGAGGGTATGGGGATCGCGCTACAGGAAGTCACAAAAAACAACGGCCAGTGCCTTACCGGCTTGCTGATCCGGATGGAAAACAGCAATGTTGCACCCTGTATTTATCTGGATCAGTATTATGCGCAATATCAGAACGGACGGGACATGGATGATATCCTCCATGCAATTTCGGATGTCCGTACTTCCAATGAGGCGATCCATTTTGATGCAGACCGCATTACGGATTTTGAACAGGTCAGGGATAAAATCATCTGTAGGCTGGTCAATGCGGAAACAAACGGGGAGTATCTGTCTGATAAACCGCATATGCAGATGGATGATCTGGTCGTGGTTTATGCGGTCAGACTTGGAAGCTATGAAGGAGGGCAGATGAGCGTAGCCATTACGAATAACATCATGGAGAATTATGGGATTACCATAAAAGAACTGCACGAGATTGCGCTCCATAACCTTTCGGAATCTGCCATTGAGTTCAAGAGCATGAGGGAGACTATGATTGATTTAATGTTTCCGGATGGGTTGCCTGAAAATGATCCCATGGAGCGCTTGCTTCCCAAAGAGGATAATATGCGCTCCATGTACGTGTTGACAAATGCGGAAAGGCTGAACGGGGCGGCGGCGGTCCTTGATCGCAATACTATGGACCGCATTGCCGAAAAGTTTGGAGGTGATTACATTGTCATCCCATCGAGCATCCATGAAGTTATTATTCTGCCAATTACGGCAGATGTGAGCCTGTCGGAGATAGAACAAGTAATTCAAGATGTGAATTCAGAATATGTCTCCCCTGAAGAACGTCTGTCTAACCACGCATATCGGTACGACTCAAAATCGCACAAGCTTGTGATGATGAGTGGGGTCGAGTTGCGTACAATGGGTCAGGAGCAAGTCGAGATGGCGATTAGTAGAATTTTGAAAGGAGAATGTGATGGCGAAAGTAATTGAGTTGGTACTCGAATGTATGAAGGAAAAGAAGATGTCCCAGACCGAATTGGCGAAGTCCCTCGGAGAGGATGTGCGGGTCATCAATCAGCAGTTGAACAGACAGCAAGACCTCAAGGCAGAGAGGTTCCTTGAGGTTATGGAGCATATAGGATACCGGGTGGAGATAGTCGATAACGACGGCATCCGAAAGGTGTGCGAGGGGGTGATTGACGAAATCCAGTGCGGGAGCGTAAAGGGCAATATGTTCTACGCCGAGAAGGACGACGGCACGATTATCGGCATCTACTCAAAAGCGGAGGTATTCGAGGTCGAAGAATTTGGAAACAAGGCTGATTGTTTCCGGTGGCTTATTTCTCATACCTAAGTAGTTGGAAAATTCCAAGAAAAATACGGAAATTTCCTAAAAAAATATCCGTAAAACTATTGACATGGTAGGATGTTCTGTTATCGTACGCTTACGCTAAACAAACAGAAAGGCAAGGAGGTAAGCTGTTATGATGAGAAGTGAGTTTATAGAGAGAACAAAGTTTGAGCCGACAGCAGACGAGTATGCAGAAATCGAGAATGAGTATATGGGAACTGACCTCGATAAAGATGCTTTCTGCAAGATGTGGAAAAAGCAGGGCGGGGCAGAGAGGCTGATGCGGCTCCGGGCAAGAAAGATTGAGGACTTGGAGGCAGAGATAGCCAATAAAGACAAGCTGTTCGAGACGAGGACAGCAGCGGATGCAAAGAGGTATCACGAGTTGTTCGGCAAGGACAGGATTCAGATGCAGAAGATGGAGAACGACATCAAGACTCTGAAAGGGATTTGGGAGGAGACAGATAGACAGCTTGCAGACGCAAACGCAAGGACAGCGGAGGCAGAGCGGAAACTGGCGGTCCTCAAGGAGGCGTTCGCAATCATCACAGGAAAGGAGGAGCAGGAATGAGGAAGATAAGTTCGGTATATGGGTTGGTGAATGCGTACTATGAAAAACATCCAAATGGTCATTTCTTTGATCCTAACACGCTGAAGTTTTTCGGGGAGAGGTTTTCGGAGATGCGTCTCCTCGAGCAGACCGAGACAGTAACTGATGTATCCGGGGAAAAGCACGAGTGCTACGTCTTGAGCAGTTTGCAGAGAAAGCACCCGATGGGTCCAAGGAGAAAGTACACGTTCTTCGATATTGAGACGCTCGATGACGTAATTGTTTAAGGAGGTTCTGAGATGATTGCAAATGGGATGACGATAAGCGATGCGGCTCACAGGTGGGTTTCAGAAATGAACTCGTATCCGCAGGATATGATTCGGATTCTGATGAACGCAAAGCCGAATGATTGGCACGAGGTAACGGTTCCGAAGATTGGAGACAGGGTTTACGTTTACAGCCTCCCGGACGGATGTGAAGATTATGCTCCATATGGAGAACTCAAGAACTTTATCCGGGAGTGCGACGTTTACCTCATCAACCTCGACGATGGCAACTCGGTGGAGGTCGGGATTGACGATTTCGAGGTCGAAAGGGACGGTTTTCTCCCGATGTGGGGATGGCTGTGGAGTTTCGGGGACTTAGCAGATAACTACTGGCTTGAAGAACTCGGAGGAATCGAGAAGATGTCTCAGTGCGGGTTCCGCATTTACGAGAATGATGATTGGGGATATTTCTTCGGCATTGATGGGGCCGGGTACGATTTCTATGAGGCCCACTGGATCCCGCTTTACAAGGAGCGCGGCTTACAATGGCATGATCCGAAAGCGGAACAGCAGTACCAGATGACGATGAAAGGGTACACAAAAGGCAAACTTGGAACCAAAGAATACTGGTTCGACGGGGACAGGGCGATAGAGGAGGTGCTGAAATGACAATGTTAGACCAGATACGACTCGGTGGAGAACTCGCCAAGAAAGCCGAGACTCTGTGCCGGGACTCCGAGTTCGACCCGACTTCAATCGGATGTCACATTCTCAGGGCGCTCGGCTACAAAGTGAAGAAATATCACAAAGGAGATATCTCTGTGACCGACCCCAAGACCGGCAAACTCTTGTACTTCTCGGATTTGCCAGATTATGAACCGTAATGAAAGGAGACCTTAAAATGACAGGAACAGAGAGTTTGTTATGCAGTATGCTCGACTGCGGCGTTCTCGACTTGAGCATCCTCGATGATGTCGGATATGACCTCGGAGAAATCTGTGAGGACTTGATTTCTGAGAAAATACGTCCCACGCTGAACCTCATCACAGGAGAGATTTTCCGGAAAGGCAGAGATGCGCTCACGGAAAAGCTGCGGTGGAAGCTGGAGGAGATGGCTCACGAACGTGACGGGTACGACAGGGGTTCGGAAGACTACGAGATGATGCAGGAACAGATTGACGAATTGGATTCCTGTGACCCGGAGGTGGATGTGGACTGGTTCTTCAACTGCCTCGATACCCACGTTTATTTCCTCAACAATGAAGATGTTTACCGGAAGTATCTCGCAGATGAAATCTCCGACATCGAAAGCGATATGGGATTTTCATTCTAAGGAGGTGGCTGTATGGACCGGAAGTCTGCTGACAGAATTATCGTCAAGAGCAACGCCCGGATGAGTATGGTGCTGAACTGGTATTACAAGAACAGAGATTGGCTCGACAAAGCGGAGTTCCACGCCCCGATGGATGCGGGAGTCATCGAGTTGCAGGAGGAAAAAATCGAGATGACGTTCGAGGCAAAGGGAGGCGTGGTGGAGATTGCCATATATACGGCGGTAAAACCGCATCTCCCGGCGGTAGTCACGTTCGATTATGACTCAAAGACTTGGATTGCGAACAACTACCGGATAGCACCGAACCTCCCGAAAGAGCGGAGAGATTTGCTGCGGATGGTTATGATGGCAGACAAAACCGATATGAAGGAGGCCCTCAAGTATCACACGCTGATGCTGTTCATGGCATATTACCGGGAAGTCGTAACGGTCGACTAGTTCGACGGTTGCCCGGCATCGGGGTAGCAGGAAATAAGTGAGTTATATATGGAGGCGAGAAAATGTATAAAGTTGGAGATAAAGTAAGAATCAGAAAAGATTTGATTGTGGGCAATTTATACCACGACGAGGAAATCGTTGTTGACGCAATGCTTGACTATAGAGGGATAACAACAACAATTAAAGACGTTGCTGGAGAAGATTTATATTTTCTTTCCTGTGATCATGGTTGTTGGTATTGGCCCGGGAAAACATTGATCCCTATCGGATACATAAACTTTGATAAAATAAAAGAGATGAGTATGGAGGAACTTGCAAAATTTCTTTGCGAAAAGTTTTCCCACGGAATAGGCGAAGATTTGATTTTGAAATGGCTACGACAAAAAGCGGAGTGATGTAAATTGGGTTGATAAAAAGAGAAGCAGAGGGGAAGTGCCGCAATATTATTGGAAGAAGGAGGTATAGGTGTGAGAGATATTATTTCGCGGAAAAAAGGAAATGATCCTATCGTTTGTCTGCATACTCTGTCTAAAGATATTGTCCTGGAGAGGGAGCATTGGATGTATATGCAGAAGAACGGCTGCAATGACCCGTCTTGGAGCGACGGCGTAAATCTGAATCTTACCCGCAATCACATCATATATGACAAGACAGTCATAGCGGAGATATGCTCAGAAACCGGCTTGCCGTTCCCTGCGGAATATTATATCCCTACTCCACCGGAGGTTGACAATGACTATATGGCGAATCTAAGGCAGAAGGAACGTGTGAAAAGGCTCAAGCAGTTTGGCAGAGAACTCACAAGGAAATGCCCCTCTTATGACCCGGAGCAAATGAGTTTATTTTAGTGGGAGGTACTTATGGCAAAGAAGAACAAAGTATTCATTTTGAACAGGAAGGATTACAACTGCATCCGGAAGATGGATCATTACCAGATGACTTTATGGGCAGAATCCGTCTACAAATCCGGTTTCAAGGATGGAGCGGATGCAGTAAATGAGAAGGCTCTGGACGTGGAACAGGTTCGCAGCATCCTCCTCGCAACGAGGGGATTCGGAGAAAAAAGAGTTGATGATGTCTGTAAGGCTTTGGAGGAAAGACTCGGAATCAATGGTGTAGACGGTTCAGAAGTTGAATGATAATATTGATTTATCGGCTTGTACATTACAATTAGCGAAATTTGGGTCGATTCCGATACATACGGGATGCTATGTTTATTTTGTGACCCAAAATTCGCTTTTTGTAAAGTAACCGATCTTTCTCCAAAAGAGAAAGAAAAAGCGAAAATAAAAATGCCTATCCTGTCGGCTATACAGGATAGGCGGTTGCCCTCTGCGGAGGGCTGTGACCCTCCGACTACATAGAAACCGGAAACGGAATCAAAGGAAAGGAGGGCGATGCTGATGTTGACGATTGAAGGACTCATTGCTGTAATCAGCCTTGTGCTGACAGCGTTCGGTCTCGGATATGCCATCGGACGCAACGATAATAATACACAGAAATAGCCGCCCTCGAGCAAAGGATACGGCTATGTCTGTAACCATATAATCGGGCAAACCGTCTATCGGTCCATCCGGGAGGCATCTGTTACCAGCAGATGTCTCTCTTTTCTATAATATAGCATATGCGAATCTGAAATGCAATCCTTTTCCCGGATTTTTTGCCCGCAGGAAAGTCCAAAGACAGCATGAGAACGTGTCCGTGGATGTAGAAAAAAACTCTGCGGATACCAAGGTTTGACTGATTTTTCGGAAAAATCCGCTTTTTTTCACATACATTCAACAAAATAGGATTGCTGTGGCGAACAGGTTTCTGTTAAGTGCCCGTTGATTTGTTCCTATTCATGATTTTTTGTCTGGCAGAATATGGCGTCCGGCTCCCCTGGATCGTCAATGCCATACCGGTTCAGATCGACTTTCCCGTCAACGACTTCAATTCCGTCCGCTTCCAGCAGCTTTGCCTGCGCGCCCGGTCCGCCAAAGGCAAATTCCCCGGATAATTCTCCCTTGGCATTGACGACCCGGTAACATGGGATCTCATCCGGATCCGGGTTGCGGTGCAGGGCGTTTCCGACTGCCCGCGCCATATTCCGGTCTCCAGCCAGTTTGGCGATCTGTCCGTATGTCGCGACTTTTCCTCTTGGGATTTTCTTTACCGCTTCATAGATGCGCTTTGACGGGCTGTCGGTCACCAGATCATAGCTTTCCGCGATCATGCGCCGGATATCGTCCTCCGGAACGGTTCCGTCCAGAATAATGGTATTCCAGTGTTCTTTATTCTGATGGTAGCCTGCCGTCACAGAACTGTATACCTTTCTCCAGAAATCTCTCCATTCCGGATCCACTTTTACATTCAGATTGATATAGCCGTTCCTTTCGTACGTCCAGAGGAAAGCTTTTTTGCTTCCCCTGACCCTGACAAGTTGCCAGTTTGGATCGTGGAACGGTGCTTCCTGATAGGTATCAGGAAACGACAACCCATATGCCAGCGCTTCCTCTCTTGTTTTCAAAACAGGCGCTCCTTTCTTTCGGATGCTTCCGGGTGTTTCCGGACATACGGCAGACAAAGAAAGCCGTTCCCCGGCTATTGCCCGAGAAGCTGCTTCCGGTACTCACGGGGTGATTTTCCGGTATATTGATGAAAAAGGCGGCTGAAATACAGCGAGTCCGTATATCCGACCATGGCGGCGATCTCCGTAAAATTCAGCGACGAATCCTGAATGAACTCCAGCGCTTTTTTCATGCGGATGTCCAGCAAAAATTTCTTCGGGGACAAGCCCGTATAGTCTTTGAAGCTCTTGCGGAAATGCTGTTCGTTCGTATGGTAATTCCTGCAAAAGTCAGAGATCGAAACCTGTTCGTTATACTTATGGTGAAAATACTGGATGGCATCTTCCATCAGGAGGTCATAATCCGTTTTGCCGTCATGCTTTGGCATGTCCTTTGCGCGGGCGATCAGCGCAAGCATGGAAAGAAGATAAGAATAGCATACGGATTGATAATAGGAATTTTTAAATTGCAGTTCCTGGATGATGCGCTTCATCCAAAAGGCACAGTCATGTTTGGTTCCGATTTCAAACAGGTGCAGACCGTCGATCCCGAGCTCTTCCAGAGCCGGCTTCATTTCCTCATAATCGAAATGGATCCAGTAGACCTCCGGTTCAAAGCGGAGCCGGTAAATATAGTGCTGCGGTTCTTGCGGATAATAAACGACGACATTTCCTTCGCGGACGGTACATTCCTTTCCCTGAATGTAAAACGTCGCGGTTCCCTGAGCGAGATAGAGGAGCTGGCAGTCGTGCAGACCGTTTGGCCGATACGTCTCATGAGAACTCCGGTGCAGCAGGCGGTAATGGCCGCAGCTGTGGACGAAGCAGGGATTGTCCTCATGCCGGTATGAAATCGTATTGTTTAATTGAAATTCTTCATTGTCATAACTGCTGTAAGCGGATTCCGTAAACATGGCGTACCTCGTTCTTCTTTTAATATGGATATTTTACTAGATAAAAATTGTTTTGTCTATAATTTCAGCAAAAAAAGATTGGCTGCCAAAGGCAAAATAAAATGTCTCGCAAAAGCTGCGGCGTTTCAAATGAAATGAAAACGGAGTCGCGCGGGATTCCGGTAAAAAAAGAACGGGGTAAAAAAATATAAAATCGTAAAAAATTACAATAGACAGATGGGGGGTGGTGGTACAATAGATAAAACTAATATAGGGAGGTTGCAATAGACATGAGGAAAATGATAAGAAAAGCAGCGGCGATCTGTCTGGCGGTAGCATTAAGTATACCGGCATTCGGGCTGACCGCGGAGGCTGGAAGCGGGAAAACGCAGGTTGATTTAACCGGGAAGTATGTGACGAGCTATAAGGCAAAAACCGGCGGCGAGATTGCGGATATTGATAAGTTAATCGACGGGGACCTGGATGGGAATATTAGCATCAATCGGAATGACGGTCATCAGTTTATCGCTTATGCAGTTTATGATGCGGGGGAAGGAGAAACTTTTTCTTTTAATAATATTGAAGTAAGCGGCGAAAATAAAAACGACAAGAATAAACCGGAGATCATCGTTTTTGGTACAAATAATCCGCGGATCGCAAGCGAAACGCCGACTCAGGCAAGCGACTATACGACAAACGGTTATCAGTTGTTTCAATCAGAATTTGAGTTGAAAAAATTGTCGGATAATTTGCAGGCTGGAATGCATCCGGTATATTTCGGAGGATATCGGTATCTTGTCATTAGTTTCTCTAACTGGGAATATACGAATATCAGTGAATATCGTTTATATAACGCGTATTATGGAGAAATCGGCGATGTGCTGGGAATTTCAGATGTTGCTTATAAGCAGGGAACGAGTGGGAAAATACAGACTTCCAGTTTTGGGCAGGTAGTAAATGGAAGAAAAAATACGACAGGCTTGTTCGGGCTGAAGAACGGGGATCCTTTGGAAAATCTGTCTTATGTTGACTGTATTGATAACGGAACAGATGCAAAATATAAAGGTAATGTCACTGCGGATATCAAGGCAGAAACGGAAGGGGAGTACCGCGTTTCCATCCTGGGCTGTACCAATCAAAATAGAAAGTATTCTGTTACGGTAAATGACAGCCAGTCCTATACGACGAACGAGAATATAGCAGGAAAAGCCGGGGCGATCAGTACAAATCCTGCGGGAACGACAACCTCGTATTTAAATTATTATTTTGTGGATGTTCATCTGAACAAAGGTGTGAATCGGTTCGTTATTACAGGGGCGGAGACTGCGCCGAACTTTGTAAAGATGATCGTAACAGAGATTCCGGCTCCGACCTGGCTGGTTACCGTACAGGAAGAAGGCAAGGAAGGAGAAGGTACCGTTCTTGAGGTGGATCAGGGCAAGATGGTTGCCTGCCACAGCGATCATGAAGTCGCGTGGACGATTGACGGCGAGGTTCTCGCGATCGGGACGAAATTCACATACATCCCGACCGGCGATGTGACGATCGTTGCGAAGGAGGTTGCTCCGGAGATGACGGCGCAGGGGATCGTGACAGACGGAAAAGTCGCAGGACAGAAATTTACTGTGACATTCGGAGAAAGCGTTACCGGCAATGTGACCTATACGTTTGTTACAACCGACCGGCAGGCGGCGGAAGTAACAGTTCCGGTCAATGAGTTTGCAGGCAATACGGTGGAATATACGATCACAGGAGCGGGCAACAGGGATATCCAGTATGTGATCGCCAGAAAAGAAAAAGCAGAGTAAGGAGGAATGAGCCATGAAGAAAGTATATATTCAGCCGGATATGGAGTCAGAAAAATTCGAGTTGGAAGACGTCATCACCGCGAGCGGGGCGACACCGCCGGAAACGAGAACGGCGGAAATCGACCTGACGGGTGCGAAATGGGAAAGCGATGTGACATTTGACGACAGCTTTTTCAACAACTGATCCGGGATGGATCCGATTTTACTGGAAAAAGCAAGGTCGGGTGGATCGATATTTGATCTGCATACATAATAGACAGAAAAAGAAAAGGACGGGAAGCGTTCTGCCGATCAACGGTATGGGAAACGCCTCCCGTCTTTTTTTCATGCGGTCAGATCACTTTCCAGAATAATCGCCTGTACTGGGCGGGAGTCATGCCGTAGTAATCGGTAAAGCAGTCGCGGAGCGTCTCGTCGTTGGAGGCGTCCAGACCGCATAATTCCGAGATGAAATGAAGGTCATACGACGGATACATGATCAGATAATTTTTGATCCGCTCCATCCGGATTTCCAGGATCAATTCCCGCAGATTTTTCTT
Organism: uncultured Lachnospiraceae bacterium; assembly: GCA_947593735.1. Lineage (GTDB taxonomy): Bacteria > Bacillota > Clostridia > Lachnospirales > Lachnospiraceae > CANQDT01. The sequence goes on from CANQDT010000008.1 coordinate 37,796, forward strand.
TGTATGGCGGAGCAGGATCTGATCCAGCTCCGAATCGTCAATGCCGAGGGAGCGGCAGAGCGGCTCAACCGGAAGTTCGGGTAAATGGATGTTCTGTTCGGCATACTGCCGGACATGGGCGACGACCGCGCTGCCTGCGTCCGGGCGGGACGACGCGGTCCGGAAATCGCAGCCGAGGCGAACCAGAAGCCGGTACAGGTTCAGCGCGCCCTCGTCCGGATCCTGGCTGGACGGGAACTGTTCATAGATCTTGTGGAACAGGGCGATGGAATCTTCCGCGTTGTCCGGAAGAAACTGCGATCTGCCGAAGCCGAAGTAACTCAGCAGCCCGGGTATGGCGGAACCGTCAAAAGCGATTTTTTTCAGGCGGAGCGGCGCGTGCTCCACGCAAAACGCGCTGATCGTCCCTGTGTAGGTATACAGGATATCTCCGGCGCGTACATGCGTTTCCACGCCATATTCGCTCTGGCAGAGCCCGCTTCCGGAGACGCAGAGGATCAGCTGGTGGAATGGCAGGAAATTATAGATGATGGATTCGTCGACGTCGTCTGTGCCGACGTCAGTGGTATAAAATGGTAAGATCTGATTTTTCATTGTCAGTTAAATTCCTCCCATGTTTTTCCCGCGCGGTACGTATTGGCGATCCGGAACTCGTTCGGCGTCATGCCCGTCGTCTTTTTGAATACGTTGCAGAAATAGGCGGCGTCGTTAAATCCGTTTTCGAGCGCGATGTCTTTGATCGTCATATGTTTATTCCGGCATAATTGCCGTTTCGCGTGTTCGATCCTCATATTGATGATATAGGTTTGCGGGGACACGTGATAGGTTTTCTTAAAAATATCGCACAGATAAGGCGCGCTTACGCCGATGACTTCGGCGAGTTCATTTAGCGAAATGGGAGTATGGTAGTGCTGGTCAATGTAATGGATGACCGGCGTCAGTTTATTTTGTTTCCGGATCTTTTCTTTCTCGTCAAAGTCTTTGCTGCTCTGAAAGGCGCGCAGGATAAGCTCATACAGCACGACCGAGCTCTGCGCGAAACAGTTGCGGTCCTTGCTTCGGTTGATCCGGATCAGCCGGTCAAATAAGCCGTTTATTTCGTCAAAATCTTCTTTTTGCGTATGGAGGATGCCGCTCGGCAGGAAGCCCGCGCGGAAAAAGACGCCCTCCAGGTCGGTTCCGCCGAGGACGAGATATTTTACCGGCCATCGGTCTGTTTTCGGGAAATAGCTGTGGGACGCCCGCGGCATCATATACATAATATCGCCGCGCTTTACGTCGTGCGGCGTGCAGTTTGCGTCAATAAATACGCCTTCTCCCCCGGTGCACAGGCTCATCTGCCCCCGGATCACAAACCCGCTGTTCCGGTGTACGCTGTGCTGATGGTCCAGATCGTTGCAGCCCCAGAGAAAAACAGGGAGCAGGCTGTCCTCCAGCAAAGAGATTCTTGGATGTATCATCGGTTCCGCCTCCGTCCGTTCGTTTTTTCGCCGTTTGTTTATAAAAATACAAGTCCAGTATACAACGGAAGCGGGAAGTTGTCGACCCCATATCTTAAAATATTACAATGATTTGGAAGAAGTTATAATTTAAAGAAAATATGCGCTGTGCTATACTGAACTTATCAAGAAGCGAAAAACCAGATGCGAAAAGGAGGACGAAATGAAAACAACGAAAAAACGGGCATACAGCTTTATGATTCTTTTGTCCATGTTGGCGGGGTGTCTTGCCATGCCGGCGGGCGGGATCGACGCGCGGGCAGGAGAGATCGCGTACGACGGGAGCATTACGCCGGTCACGACCAGCGGCACGCCGGGGTATACGGCTTCGGGCTTTACGTCCGCCGCGACCGATTACAGCAAGTCGTTTGACGGTACGTATAAAACTATTTTTGACGGCGAGAAAGCAGCCGGATACGCGATCGCGGATTTCGGGCGCGCGTTTGCGATGAGCAGCGTGAAAGTATATCCGAGGGTTGACAGCAATGTCGCGAACATGAACCGCGTCAACGGTCTTACATTCTACGGATCCACAGATGGATCAGAATATACCAAGATCGTGACGCTGACGTTTGACGAGGCGAATCAGGGCAAAGAAGGATATTATTACAGGAAAGCCTATGAGTCCGCCGACGTTACCGCGTTCAACGACGACATTTATTTCAATGATAAAAATAACTGGATCACGATCCCGCTGAGCGGGACATATCGGTATATGAAATTTGACAATGCGGATAATCCGCTGAACCTGTCTGAAGTCGTATATTATACGTCGGAAGAGCCGGATACCCCGGCGCCGCCGCCGGTCACGGACGACGGACCGACCGATAACCTGCTGAAGAAGCTGGGTACGCACTGTATCTCCTTTTACCGGATGAATGACGCGAACGCCGAAGGGCTGGTTGACGGCGACAGCAATACGATGGGAGCGGCGGTTTCCAGGGCGGCGTCCTTTGGTTCGGAGCCGTATGTGGACGGGATCCTGGTAGATTCCGGCAAGCATAAAACGTTTCGTTTGTCGCAGATGGCATTTACCGGTGAAAATATCGAATATACCGTATTCGCGTCCAATTCGCCGTTCGATTTCAAACGGATGACGGAGTCGGGACAGGATCTGTCCAAAAATTCTTTCGCGGGATTCAAAGCGCTGTTCCCGGACGCCGTGGAGCTGCAGCCCGTCACGAAAGAACTGACGGTTGATATCGCGGATACGGAGTATTACCGTTATCTGTTTGTCGCGGTCACGACATGGGCGCAGAGAGTGACGATCAACGACCTGATCATCCGGGGCGAGATTCAGACAGATGGAGAAGAATACAGCGACTATGAGCTGATCGTTTCGGATCAGAAAGGCGTCGATATCCAGGATAATATGTACGGTCTGTTCTTTGAGGATTTAAGCTATGGAGCCGACGGCGGGCTTTACGCGGAAATGATCGAAAACCGCTCGTTTGAGAGCCGGAAGTGGATCGGCGGGGATGAAAAGGTGACTCCCGATTATGGCTATGGATGGAGCGGCAGCGGGACGATGGAGTACCGGGATGAAACCCCGATGAATGAGAACAATACCCATTATCTCCATTATACCGCGGCGGACGAAGACGCCGGCTTTGTCAACCAGGCGTATGAGGGCGTTTATATGGAAGCCGGCAAGACGTACCATGTTTCCGCGTGGATGAAATCGGACTCCTACGACAAAGAAGTAACGGTATCGGTCAGCAAGGACGGAACCGTATATGCGAGCGGGGTTCTTGCGGAACAGCTGAACGATACATGGACGAAGTACTCTGTCACGCTGACGCCGACGCAGACCGTACGGTATGGCGACTTTACGGTTTCAATGGAACAGGGCGAAGCGGATTTTGATATGATCTCATGTATCCCGGACGACGCGGTACTCGGCGTGTTCCGGAAGGATCTGGCGGAGAAGCTCAAAGCGCTCCATCCCGGATTTATGAGATTCCCGGGAGGGTGCGTGATTGAAGGCGGAAGCATTGACAATACTTACCGCTGGAAAGACGGCATCGGTCCGGTGGAAGAGAGGAAGCAGAACTGGAATGTCTGGGCAAACCATGTCAGGGATCAATATCAGAATTATAATCAGACATACGGGATCGGTTATTATGAATATTTCCTGCTCTGCGAATATTTAAACTGCGACCCGCTTCCGGTTATGAACGCCGGGATGGCGTGCCAGTACGCGAGCGGAGCGGTTGTCCCGCTGTATCAGGAGGACGGGAGCTATACGGATGAGTTTATGGAATACGTGCAGGACGTCCTGGATCTGATCGATTTCGCGAACGGGACCGACCCGTCCAACGAATGGGTACAGAAACGGATATCAATGGGGAGAGAGGAACCGTTTCATTTAAAATATATCGCGATCGGAAATGAACAGTGGAATACCAGTTCCAATAACTGGTACGAACGATATGAAGCGTTTGAAAAGTTTATCCATGCTTCTCACCCGGAGATCCAGCTGATCAGTTCGGCGGGACCAGGCGTAAATTCCGGCGTCTATACGTCGGCGTGGAAATGGATCCATGAAAAAGCCGCGGAGAATCCTTCCTTCGCGCATGCCGTGGACGAACATTATTACAACACGCCGGACTGGTTTTATGGGAATGATAATTTTTATGACAGCTACGACCGGAGCGTAAAAGTATTCGCGGGAGAATATGCGTCGAGGGCGAACGGGGATAACAAGCCGAACAATCCGACGGCGAACAACCTGAACACAGCGTTGTCGGAGGCGGCGTTTATGACCGGCCTGGAACGGAATGCCGACGTCGTATATCTCGCGTCCTACGCGCCTCTGTTCGCGAGATACGGGTATTCCCAGTGGTCGCCGAACATGATCTGGTTCAACGATATGGAAAGCTACGCGACGACCGATTATTATGTGCAATATCTGTATTCCAACAACAACGGCGATTATACGCTGCAAAATGAAATGAACGTCGAATCGGACTACCGGATTTATCAGACGACCTGCTTTGATGAGGAGACAGGGGATATTATCATTAAATTGGTCAACCGGTACAAGAAAGAAATGCCGATCGACATATCCCTGCCATACGAGGTACGGGAAGCGGAAGAGATCACGCTTTCGTCCGATACGCTTTCCGCCACCAACACCTTTGGAAATGAAGTGGTTGCCCCGGTGTCGAAAGAGATTTCCGTGGCGAAGGATTTTACCTACAATATCCAGCCGTATACCTTTGCGGTGCTGCGGATCCATACGGATCAGGCGTCCATCGAGCTTCCGGAAGGCGATGTGAATGGCGACCGGGAAGTCACCAGCGCCGACGCGCTGCTGGCGGTAAAAGCGGCAAACGGTTCCATTCAACTGACAGAAAATGAGAAACAGCGCGCGGACCGGAATGGCGATCAGAAGATCACGCTTGCGGACGCGATCCTGATCCTGAAATTGGCGCTTCAACCATAGCAGGCGCGGCAGGGGAAAACGCGTGCGCGGAAAAACCGAATCTGTAACGGGACGGGTCCGGCAATTTCCATCCAGAAATTGCCGGATCCGTTTTTTGCGCTGTTTTCTGCCATATGATTCCGGAAAACAGGAAAACATATTTATTTCTCCATGTTTTAGGTTAAATTGTCTATATAAATGAGCTTGGTTTTCCTGTATAATAGACGAAGGCAGAGTATAGACCGGGCAGCGCGATCCATGCGGGAGACCGGGAAATTAAGAAGCCAAAGAAAGATAAAGGGAGAGGAAAAATGAAAAATGGAACAATCTGGTGTGACGACCAGGGAAACACGATCCAGGCACACGGAGGCATGATACTGAGACACGAAGGTGTATGGTACTGGTATGGAGAACACAAGGACGCTCCGGTGAGCATACAAAACGGGATGGAACATTTGAATTTTGTCGGCATATCCTGTTACAGCTCCACGGATCTGATGAACTGGCATCATGAGGGATTGTGCCTTACGGCGTCGGAAGACCCGGCGAACGACCTGTATCTGGATAAGATCGGGGAGCGGCCGAAGGTTCTGTACAACAAAAAAAATAATAACTTTGTGATGTGGTGGCACGTGGACAGGAGGGATTATGAGTACGCGAAGCAGGGTGTCGCGATTGCCGAGCGACCGGAAGGTCCGTTCCGGTATGTGGAGACCATCCATCCTCTGCGCGCGGATTCCCGCGATATGACGCTGTTTCAGGATGTGGATGGAAAAGCGTACGCGATTTTCAGTTCCGACTGGAACAAAACGCTCCGGATCGGGGAATTAAACGATGACTTTACCGGCTACACCGGCAGATACAAGGACGTGATGCAGGGACAGAGCAGGGAAGCCCCCGCGCTCTTTTACCGGGATGGACTGTATTACATGATCACCTCCGGATGTACCGGCTGGCGGCCCAATTCCGCGCTGTACGCGGTAGCGGAAGATCTGATGGGAGAATGGCGGCTGATCGACAATCCGTGTATGGGACCGGATTACCGGAATACATTTCATGGGCAGAGCACATATGTCTTCGCCGTCGGGGAACAGCTTTATCTGATGCTGGACCACTGGAAACCGGGCGCCCACGAGCTGAAATCATCCGGATACAGCTTTTTGCCGATCACGGTCCGCGGGGATTATATGGAGATCCCATGGCAGGATGAGTTTGTTCTTTAAAAAGGATTGCCGCCGCGCGGCGCGCGGGGCGGTCCGTTGATATAAGAAAAAAGAAGAAAAAGAAAAGAGGGAAGGACATGAAAAAACGATGGTTTGGAAAAAAGGTGGTTTCCGTTATCCTGTCCGCCGCGCTTGCGACAGGCGGATGGATGATGCCGGTCAGCGCCGGTGCGGCGGAGCTCACGGACGGGCTTTTGCTGCATTATGATTTTTCGGCGGATTCGGTCGAAGGAACGACCGTTACCGATTTGAGCGGCAATGATCGGAATGGTACGATCTATGGCGCCGCCGTTCAGGAAGGGATCCTCAAATTAGCCGGTTCGGCGGATTATGTCGAGATGCCTGCCGTGGACTGGAGCGGATACGACGCGATCACCATTTCCATGGATCTGAAACCGGAGCAGGAATACAGCAATCTGTTCGCGTACAATTTCGGGCGCAACGACGTTGCGGCTGCGAACGCGCAGAGCGGTTATATGTTCCTGAATCCGTCCAGACCGAACGAGCGCACAGCCCGATTTGCCCTGACACAGACAAACTATGAGCAGGAAACAGAGGTTCAGGCGTCCAGATCGGTGCCGATCAATACGTGGAACCATTGTGTGGTCACAGTGGAGGGAAACACGGCGAAGATCTATCTGGATGGAAAACCGGACGGGACAGCGCAGCTGACAATGAAGCCATCTGACCTTGGAAAGACGGAGTACAACTGGATCGCCAAGTCGCCCTATTCCGGCGACCCCAATTTTAAAGGGGAAGTGTCTGATTTCCGGATTTATGACAGGGCGCTGACAGAATCGGAAGTCTCCGAGTTGTATGAGTATGTCAGCAATGAAAGGAAAAAAGCAACAATGGGAAGCGATTTCCGGGATGATGTGGACAGCATATTCATTCCAAATGAAAATGACATCCGCGGGAATATTACGCTGCCGTCCGAATGTGCGAACGGTTCGACCGTTACCTGGACGTCGTCGGATGAGTCTGTGATCAGCACGAAAGAGACCGACGTCACATCAGAGACGGCAAAGAAATATGATGCGTATGACAAAGTGCCCGCCGGCGTCGTTACCAGGCAGGCGGAGGACAAGCAGGTCCATCTGACTGCCCAGATTACGGACGCTTCGGGAGAAAATACGGTCAAGAAAGAATTTGACGTTACCGTGAAAGCGGCGGTTGATCCGAAAACGGACGCAGATTATGCCGGGTATTTATACGCCTATTTCCGCGGGGACGCCGATACGACGCATTATCAGCAGACGTATTTCGCGATCAGCCGGGACGGCTTGAACTGGAAGGATCTGAACGCGGGGGAACCGGTCCTTACTTCTTCCATGGGAACCAGGGGACTGCGCGACCACTTCCTGATCCGCTCTCCGGAGGGCGACCGGTTCTTCCTGATCGCGACGGATCTGAATGTCGGAGTGTCGGGCGGAAGCTGGACCAAATACGCGCAGCAGGGAAGCAAGTCGATCATGGTATGGGAATCGGAGGATCTGGTTCACTGGTCGGATCAGAGAATGGTGCAGGTTGTGAATAACGATATGGGCTGCGCCTGGGCTCCGGAAGCCATGTATGATGAAAATACAGGAGAATACGTCGTTTACCTGAGCGTGGATACGACGGCGATCTCCGGTGTCAAAGATAAAAAAGTGATCTACTATGTAAAGACCAGGGATTTCTGGCACTTTACAGAACCGCAGATCTTCATCGGCAATAACGACAGCTCCGACGCGACCAGTTATCTGGATACGACGATGCTGAAAGCCGGCGACAGCTATTACCGGATCACGAAACGGGAAAATGTAAGCCCGACCTGGGTATTTATGGAAAAGAGCGACGCGATCCTCGGCGACTATACGGAGATCAGCAGCAACATCGGTTCCTCCACGGCGAAGGGTGAGAGAGATTTTGAGGGTGTAGAGGGACCGGCGATCTTCAAGTTTAACAATGAAGACAAATGGTGCCTGATGCTCGACGGTTACAATGGCGCCAATTCAGGCGTGGGCTGGTTCCCGTCTACGATCACCGATCTGGACGGCGGACAGTTTACAAGGCTGACGGAAGGATTCCAGATGCCGTCCGGACCGAAGCATGGCGTGATGATACCGGTTACGGAGACAGAATATCAGGGTCTGATGAAAGAGTGGTCGAGCGAGGCAGACTTAACGCCCGGTACCGCGCCGGAGGAGCAGGATATCTACGGATATGTGAAAGCATACAGCTCCGGGACAAATGAGACGGACGGATCCGTGCATCTGGCGATCCGGGAGAAAGGACAGGAAGAATGGACGGCGTTAAATTCGGATTCCGGTATCCTTTTCCCGAGGCTTGACGATACGGTCGCGCAGCACTCCCTGTATTTCACGGACGTTACGCTTGCAAGGCTGGAAGACAACAGCTTCGCCGTAATGGCGCAGACGAATAAGGACAACGGATTGTCTTACTATTATCTGACGGACGACCTGGTTACCTACGCGGACCAGAAAATAGCGACGACAGAGAGCCTTGCGGTATTGAGCGGTACGCAGGAGATCCCTCTGACGGAGGAAGAATACAAAGCGCTCCAGGCGAAATATGGGACCGTCGTCAACGACGGCGTGGAGCCGGTCGGCGATGTGACCATCCAGGCGGGACAGATCGATCAGCTGCCGAAAACGGTGACCGAGCATTACAGCGACGGTTCGACGGCGGAGTTCCCGGTCGAGTGGGACAGCGCTACCTATAATGAATATTCGGCAGGCACTTATACGGTGACCGGTACGGTAAAACAGACCCGTTACAGCAATCCGCTGATCGAGGAACGGGCGGATCCGTATATCGTGCTGGGCGACGACGGCTATTATTATTTCACGGCGTCGTATCCGGCTTACGGCAATGTCAATAACGGATATGACCGCGTGGCGCTGCGGCGTGCCAAAACGATCGAAGATCTGAAAGACGCGGAGGAAGTGACGATCTGGGGACCGGGACGTTCCGATTACTCGGTGCTTGGGAAGACGCCGAAGCACGTCTGGGCGCCGGAGATGCATTTTGTGGACGGACAGTGGTATATTTATTTCGCGTCCGGATATCAGGGCGGAGAATGGAATATCCGGCCTCAGGTACTCCAGTGCGCGAAAGGCGCCAATCCGATGGAGCCGGACAGCTGGACGTTCCTTGGGCAGATGAAGGGAAATCTTTATGAGAGTATGTCCCTGGATATGACGGAGTTTGAGCACAACGGAAAAGAGTATGTGGTGTGGGCGCACCTCAATACTCCGGAGGAAAAGGATTCTTCCTTATATATCGCGGAATTGGAAAATCCGTGGACGATCAAGGGAGATCCGGTCCTGATCACGCGGCCGGAATTTGGATGGGAACGCGCCGGGGCGAAAAAAGAGAACGCTGCCGGGACGCATGTGAATGAAGGCCCGACGATATTAAAGAAAGACGGGAAGATCTTCCTCGCCTATTCGGCGGCGGATACGGCGGATACCTATTGCATCGGTCTTTTGACGGCGGATGAGGACGCCGACCTGTTAAATAAGAAATCCTGGAAGAAGAACCAGTATCCGCTCCTGTGCACGGCGGACGTGCCGGGAGAGATCGGTCCCGGGCATAATTCATTCACTGTGGATGAAAATGGAAACGCCATCTTTGTTTACCACGCGCGGCCGATCAGCCATGCGAGCCAGCAGTGCGGTCATTACAATTCCAACGGATTGTACGACCCGTGCCGCCATGCCCGCGTAAAACGGGTGCATTGGGCGGCGGACGGTACGCCGATCCTGAAGATGGTCTATGACGACGAATTAAAAGAAGACTATAAGACTGTGACAATGACCCTGAAAGTAGAAGGAGAATTTGACGAGGATCAGGCGATGGCGAAAGCGGTGGAAGAACTGACCGTTCCTTATGTGCTCGCGCAGGGAGCGGAGCTTCCGCAGTCATGGCCGGGAGGGATCCGTCTGTCCTGGACCGCGGATCAGGAGCAGGTTCTGGATGGAACGGTTGTTGCCGGAACCGGGAGCAAACCGATCAGCGCGACGCTGACGGCAGAGCTGTCCGGTCCGACGCGGACCGAGCAAAAGGAATTTCAGGTCGTCGTGCTTCCGGGCGCGGTGAGCGAAGTGCTCAGTTACACGAGAAGCGGGTCCAACGCGGTGACCGACAGTATGCATCTGGGCTTGAAAACAAAGGGCGACACAACATTCCAGGCGCTGAATTATAATGAAGGCGTATTGTTCGCGTCTGCCGATTATGAAGAAAATACATACAACGGCGTGACAAAGGCGATGAACAGCCCGTATCTGTTCCGGATAACGGACGGCAGTTTCGGCGTCGTTGCCGCTCCGCTCACCATCGTGGCGGCAAGGGGAACAAGCGCGTTCGATACAAACCGGAACGGAACCGTGCAGTTCTATCATGGCACGGATCTGCTGAGCTGGGAGAAACAGCAGTATATCGAACTGGATCCGCAGGGGAAACGGGTATGCAATCCTTATGTTACGTTTGACCCGTTCCGGAAAGTCTATCAGATCTTCTGGAAAGACCCCGACGGGAACGCTTATGTGAATGAGACGGCGGATTTTGAAGAAATTGGGGAGCCGAAGCAGACGGACGCGTATGAACTGGAACGCGTATCCTGCGCGATCCCGGACGCGAGAACCGTCAATGTGATCTCCGTGACGGAGGAGGAAGCGAAACGGCTGAAGGATAAGCTGCTTCCTCTGGAAAATACCGGGATTGAAACGCCGAAGCCGATCGAAATGCAGAGAAATTCAACGATCCGGTTCGACGATCTGCCGGATGTAAAGGCGACATACAGCGACGGCTCCACCGCCAATCTGAATGTAGAGTGGAGCAGGGAAGATTTCAACGCGATCAATTTCAAACGCGCGGGCGAATATGTGATCAACGGAACGGTAACGCCGAAGAAATATGCGAAGACATTTCTCGCGGACCGCGCGGATCCATGCGTCCTCAAAGATGGCGATACCTATTATTTCATCGCGACGACAGACGACGGCGGCCAGCATGTTATCTACCTGCGCAGGTCGGATACGCTGGAAGGGCTCGCGAAAGCGGAGGACCATACGCTTGTCTCCAGCAGCGGTCTGTTATGGGCGCCGGAGATCCATTCGATCAACGGCACGCTCAATATCTTCTATGCGACCGGCGGGGCATGGAACCAGGTACAGTCCCATGTGATCACGCTGAAAGAGGGAGAGGATCCCACGCAGGCATCGTCCTGGACGCAGGCGGCGCGCATCCGGAGACCAGATGGAGATTATCTGTATACCAGAGGGATCACGCTGGATATGACCTATATCACGCTCGGCGATAAATCCTATTATGTCTGGGCGCAGCGCCAGATCGGCGGAGTCGGCGGCGCTCCCGGGACAGGAAGCTCCGACCTGTATATTGCGCAGGTGGATCCGGACGATCTGACCCAGGTGGTTACAGAGCCGAAGCTCCTGACGAATGTGGAATATGGATGGGACCGGTTAAATACAGAGGTTGACGAGGGACCGTTCGCGGTAAAACACGACGGAAAACTGTATCTGACATTCTCCGGTTCCGCGACCGACAGTACATATTGCATTGGAATGATGAGTATTCCGACCGACGCGGATCCGCTTGTCATTGACAACTGGAAAAAGACCGGATATCCGATCCTGACGGCGGCGGTTTCCGAACCCGGCCCCGGCCATAACTCGTTTACGGTTGATGAAAAAGGGAACAATGTGCTTGTCTTCCACTATGGAACAGGTGGATCCCACCGGACGACGTCCCTCCGGACCGTCCACTGGGCGGCGGACGGATCGCCGATCCTCTCGATGCTTCCGGAAGATGAGGTTGCCGAGAAGTACAAAGAGGTTCAGCTGACCGTAAAAGTAGTAAATAAAGAGGGAGAAGATCATACATTTGACGCTCCGAAGATCGAACCAGCAGATTCGTTCGGGACAGCGAACGGGCAGTGGGAGCAGCAGTCTCCGTACGGCAACGCGCTGGACGGCGAGATCGATACTTATTTTGACGGACAGAAGGGCGGATATGTCGGAATCGACGCAAATGGAACATATTATCTTGAGGGCTATCGGATCGTAGCGCGTGAAAAATACGCCGGCCGGCTGGAAGGCGCGCTGATCCAGGGCTCCAATGACAAAGATACGTGGGTGACGCTGGATACGCTCAGCGGCGTTAAGGATTATCCGGACGCGACGATCGGATATACCGACTGCGCGGAGCCGTACCGGTATTTCCGGCTGGTGGACGGCGGAGCCGGCTCCTGTAATGTAGCGGAAGTCGAATTTTATGGATATCCATTTAAACTGCCCGGCGATATCAACGAAGACGGCAGCCTGGACGCGTCGGACGCGCTGCTCGCGTTAAAAGCGGCAAACCGTTCGATCCAGCTGTCAGAACGGGAAGCGATGATCGCGGACATGAATCAGGATGGAAATGTGACCTTGTCGGATGCGCTGGAGATCCTCCGCCGGTCCGTCATGACGAATCCGGAATTGGAAACGCTGGTCATCCATAACCTTGACGATGTGAGAGGAAATCTCACGCTCCCGGCAAGGACCGAATACGGGACCAGGATCGAATGGAGTTCTTCGGACGAGGACGTTATCACGTCCAAGGCAACCGGAGAGAACAAGGAGATCCCGGCGGGCGTCGTCCACAGACCGAAAGACGGAGACAGGGAAGTGACGCTGACAGCGCGTATCGTCCAGAACGGAATTTCCGTCAGCAAAAGGTTTACGGCGGTGGTACGCAAGGATCCCGGGATCACAGAAGACGATTACGAGGGATATCTGTTCGCGTACTTTACGGACAATACGGTTGCCGGAGAAAAGATTTATTTTGGAAGCAGCTCGGACGGATACAATTTCCAGGCGCTGAACGGCGGCGAGCCGGTGCTGGAATCTACGCTCGGCGAACAGGGTCTCCGCGACCCGTTCCTCATGCGGTCGCCGGAGGGCGATAAGTTTTATCTGATCGCGACAGACTTATCCATCGGAAGAAACGGCAACTGGACGCGCGCGCAGCAGAGCGGGAGCCAGTCGATCATGGTCTGGGAGTCGAACGACCTCGTTCACTGGTCCGATCAGAGAATGATCGAGCTGAGCGCGTCTCTGGAAGCGGGATGCACCTGGGCTCCGGAATTTATCTATGACGATACGACCGGGGAATATCTTGTATTCTGGGCTTCCAGGATCAAAGCCGATTCTTATGGGAAGCAGAGGATTTACTATTCCAGGACGAGGGATTTCTACACCTTTACGGAACCGGAGCTGTACATTGAACGGAACGTGGACGTGATCGACGCGACGATCGTGAAATATAAGGGTAAATATTATCGGTTGTCCAAGGATGAGACGGACAAGAACATTATCATGGAAGTCGGCGACAGCCTTCTCGGGGAGTTCAAGACCGTAAGCGCCTCTGTACTGAATGCCCAGAAGGGCGTGGAAGGTCCGGAATTGTACCGGATCAATGGAACCGACCAGTGGTGCGCGATTCTGGATAATTATGGCGGCGGCGGATATTACCCGCTTCTGACCGAAGACCTGGCGGGCGGGACATTCCGTGTGCTCGGTTCGCAGGAGTATTCTTATCCGAAAGCGCGGCACGGCTCTGTCATATCCCTGACGGCGGAAGAATTGCAGGCGGTTAAGAAAGCATATCCGGATCCGGGAGAGGCATATGAGCAAATGACCAAAATCACGCCGGCGGAGACGTTCGGATCAGCCAATGGCGAGTGGGAGCAGAAATCTCCCTACACCAACGCGCTGGACGGAAAACCGGATACCTATTTTGACGGCCAGTCGGACAGCTATGTCGGGATTGACGCGGGCGACGAGGTTGTGCTGAAAGGATTCCGCCTGATCGGGAGATCCGGATATACGGACCGCGCGAACGGCAACCAGCTGCAGGGATCAAACGATAAGCAGAGATGGGAGACGATCGATACGTTTGACGGATCGACTTATCCGAATTATACGAACCGGTTTTATCCGGATAACCAGAAGTCGTACCGGTATTACCGCTATGCGGCGGGAACAAGCCAGTACTGCAATGTCGCGGAAGTAGAGTTTTATACTGAATAACCAGTAAAAGGAGGAAGAAGGAACATGCGCAGAAGAGATATTTTGGAAAAATGCCTGGCGGCAGCGGTTTCGGTCTGCCTGACGGCGGCAGCGGTCCCGGTCGGAATGACGGCAGCGCCTGTAAAAGCGGCGGAAGCGGATATGACCGTTGTCCTGCAGCCTGCGGATCAGTCCCCGTTCCACGACGGCACGTTTGAAGGCTGGGGAACCAGCCTGTGCTGGTGGGCTTCGAGGATCGGAAATAACGAGGCTCTGACGGATAAGGCAACAAAAGCATTTTTCGACAAAGAGGACGGCCTTGGGATGACGATCGGACGGTATAATGTAGGCGGCGGGGACGATCCGACCCACAATCATATTACCCGTTCGGATTCCAAAATCCCGGGCTATCTGGTGCTCGATGATTCGGGAGACCGGGTTTATGACTGGACTGCCGACGAGAGCCAGAGAAATGTCCTTATGAAAGCGAAGGAGTATGTAGAGCAGGGCGGCGATGAAATGATTGTCGAAGGATTTTCCAATTCCCCGCCCTATATGATGACGAACAGCGGCTGTTCTTCGGGAGCGGTGAACGCCAACCAGAATAACCTGAAAGAGGATGAGTATGAGAATTTCGCGGACTACATCGCGACGGTGACAAAACATTTTCAGGATGAATGGGGCGTCACGTTCCAGAGCTATTCCCCGATGAACGAGCCGAATACCGGCTATTGGGGAGCGAACAGCGCGAAGCAGGAAGGCTGCCACTATAATCCGGGACAGTCCCAGTCCAAAATGCTGGTAGCGCTGGATCAGGCGATGAAAGCAAAGGGACTGGACGACGTGATGATCGTCGGAACGGATGAGACGAGCATCAATACGCAGATCAACAGCCTGGAGCAGCTGACTGAGGAAGCCCGCGCGGTTCTGGACAGGGTGGACACCCATACATACAGCGGCGACAGGCGGGCAGAGCTGAAAGACGCCGCGGCAGCAGCCGGAAAAGGATTGTGGATGTCAGAGGTCGACGGCGCGAATACCGCCGGCAGGAACGCGGGGGAAATGAGCGGGGCGTTATGGCTTGCCCAGCGCATGATAGATGATGTGAACGGGCTCCGGTCCTCCGCATGGGTACTGTGGAACCCGATCGATGTGCATCAGGATACGGAATTTCGGGATCCGAACGGCGACGCGACGGAAGCCCATTCTCTGGAGAATTTTAATTTTTCCAACGGCTACTGGGGCTTTGGCGTTGCGGACCATCAGAACAATACGCTGACCCTTGGAAAGAAATATTACGCGTTCGGTCAGTTTTCCAGATTTATCCGTCCGGGATATAAGATCATCGGATCCGGCAATTCGACCCTGGCGGCGTTTGATCCGGAGACCGGAAAGATCGTCGTGGTAGCGGTCAATACGTCGGACAGCGACAAGACGTGCAGCATCGATTTTTCTGATTTTGTCACGCCAGGGACGACGGCGAAGGTGACAAGGACGAGCGGCTCCATGGAAAATGGAGAAAACTGGGCAGAGCTGACGCCGGAACCGATCGAGAACAAGGTACTTTCTACCGTATTGAAAGGAAACTCGGTCACTACTTATGAGATCGAGCCGGAGCAGACGTCCGACGCAGTGTATTTTTCCGTTACATCGGAGCAGCCGATGGTACTGGCAGGCGAATCCCTGCAGATGTCCGTCGCGACCGACAAAGCGGATGTGGAAGTGAACTGGTCGGTAACGGAAGAAGACGGCAGCGAGACAGAGAAAGCGACCATCGACGCGTCCGGTATGCTGGAAGCGGCGCAGGAAGGAGTCGTCCGGGTAACGGCTGCCGCGAAGGACGGGACGATGCAGGCGAGTAAGACGATCCGTATCGTGGCAAATACGATTGTCGATATGACGTCTTATATCAATGATGGAAAAGTGGTTCTGATCGATTCGACGCCGAACCGTGATAAGACAACGACGGTCGGTCAGGCGCTGGCGCTGTTTGACGGCGACGAGACAAATACGTCGGATTTCCGTACCTCCGACGCCGGAAAGGGCGCCTATATCGCATTTGATTTCGGAAAACGCGGGAACATCGCGTTATCAAGAGTGCGGATCCTGGCACGCTGGGATCAGATCGACCGGATCGGCGGCGCGGTGATCCAGGGTTCCCAGGACGGGGACGCGTGGACGGATCTGACCGGCGTGGCGGAAAAAGTCGGCACCTGGCAGGAATTGCCGGTGAAGGATATCGGCGCGTACCGGTATATCCGGTTATATAACAGCGCGAACTGGTACGGCAACGCGGCAGAGCTGGAATTATACGGAGCGGTTCAGGCGAATGAATACCACGCGATCACGCTCGATGAAAGCATGGTAACCGGAAGCGAGCCATGGAACAATAATTCCGCCAACGCGGCGTCGAAGACGGTCGACGGCGATTACGCGACCTTCTTTGACGGACTGGAAGAAGGATACGCGACGATCGACCTGAAAAAGAATTATACGATCGAAGCGATCGGATATGTCCCGCGGTCCGGATACGAGTATCGGATGAGGGATGGCATATTCTACGGTTCGCAGGATGGTTCGGACTGGACCCAGCTGTATCAGGTTCCGGAAACGCCGGCTTATGCGAAAAATATGGTTGACGCGGAAGATTTCACAGACGGGGCGGACGGCCAGGGAGTGTACCGTTATATCAAATATCAGGTGCCTTCCGGAACCCAGAATTATAATAACAACCGAAATGAAAGCTACCTCTGCAATATTGCCGAGATCGAGCTTTACGGCACCGAATATGTGGAAACCCCGTTCGACAGCTATGTAGACATGGCTGCGCTGATCGAAAGCGGCGAGGTCGCCTTGATCGATTCCACCAGCGGGAGGGCGCAGTCGGAAACGCTCAAACAGACCGGATATCTGTTTGACGGCGATAAGGCGACCAATTCGGATTACCGAAATGGAACAAGCGACGGGACCGGTTCTTATATCATATTCGATTTTGGAACAGAAAATCCGATCAGTCTTGAAAAGGCGAAGTTCCTGTGCAGACAGGACCGGTACGCGTCCCGAAGCAGGGGGACGGTGCTCCAGGGAGCGAACAGGCTGGATGGCGCGTGGACGGATCTGACGGATCCGACGACGCAGAACAGCGCCCTGGAGATCCCGGACGGAACGTATCTGGATACGTTTTTGGAAGAAATAACCGCAAAAGATACGTCCGAATACCGGTATATCCGGATGTATAACAGCGGACAATGGTATGGAAATATGGCGGAGCTGCGGATTTATCGAAACAGACCGCAGCCCAATACGGTTCCAAGGATAACCGGGGCTGCCGTCACAAATGGAAAATTGCTTCATACGGCGCTGGACGCGGTTGAGAAGACCGTGACGCTGTATGTTCATAAGAGCGCCGATCTCAGCAATCTGAATGTGGAACTGACCTTCAACGCGGCGTCTGCCGTCTCCGAACCGGAAAACGGTTCGGCGGTCGATCTGACCCAGCCGGTGGAATATACGCTGACGAGGGGGCAGAAGACGGCGAAATGGACCGTACAGGCGGTTTCGTGCAATAACTCCATTTTTGACGATCTGTACGCGGATCCGGA
The DNA here is from genome assembly GCA_947593735.1 of uncultured Lachnospiraceae bacterium. GTDB lineage: Bacteria > Bacillota > Clostridia > Lachnospirales > Lachnospiraceae > CANQDT01. Next base: position 55,622 of record CANQDT010000008.1, read on the forward strand.
TATTGCCTACCTGAACGGAAAGTATTACATTTATCCGACGACGGACGGCTTCAGCGGATGGAGTGGCACGCAGTTCCACGCGTTTTCGTCGGAAGACCTGGTCAACTGGGAAGATCATGGCGTGATCCTGGATGTGGCGGCAAAGGGACAGGAAAATTCCGTTCCGTGGTCGACCGGGAGCGCATGGGCTCCCTGCATCGCGGAGAAGGACGGACGGTATTATTTCTACTTCTGCGCGAAAGATAATTCCGGCGCGTCAAAGATCGGCGTGGCGACGGCAAACGATCCGGCAGGACCGTTCACTGCGCAGCAGGAACCGCTCCTTACCATGGATATCGTAAGGGCGGCGGGCATCACAACGATGAGCCAGACCATCGATCCGTCCGTATTTACGGATGAGGATGGAACGTCCTATCTGCTGTTTGGAAATGGGGCGGCTCCGGCAGTCGTGGAGCTGAACGAGGATATGATCAGCTTTAAGGAAGGCACAATGAAAGCGTATACGGGCGCGACGCAGTTCCGGGAAGCGATCACCGTGCTCAAGAGAGACGGGAAGTATCATTTTACCTGGTCCTGCAACGATACCGGAAGCGAGGACTACAGCGTCAATTACGGGACGTCTGACAGTATTTACGGACCGATCACGTTCCAGCGCACGATCCTTGCCAAAAACCCGGATATGGGAATCAAAGGACCCGGGCATCACTCCATTGTGAAGGTGCCGGGACATGACCAGTATATCATCGCATATGCCCGCCATAAAATGCCGGGCGACGACGTGCCTGCCAGCCAGAAGGGCTATAACCGTGAAGTATGTCTGGATATGCTGGAGTTCGGCAGCGACGGCCTCATGAAGCCGGTTACGCCGACGCTCGAGGGGATTACCCTGGACAGCATCAAGGAAGGATTTGTCCCGCTCAGCCGGGAAGGTTGGAGCGCAAGCGCGAACTCCAGCCACAGCGGATACGGACCGGAGAGGGTACTGGACGACAACCAGGGAACGCATTGGCATTCCAGCTGGGACGCGGCAGAGATGTCACGGTTCGACCGGGAGACGAATCCGTATTATATTCAGATCGACCAGAAGGACGCGAAGACGTTTTCCCGGTTCAGCTATCTGCCGAGGGCGATCGGAAGCAGCGAGGGAGACCGGAACGGCGTCGTGACGAAATATGAGCTTCTCGGCTCCAATGACGAGTCTGACTGGACGAAGTTCGCGGAAGGGACCTGGCCGTACGATTACAGCGTCCGCGATCACAGCGTGAGGACCGCGACATTTGATCCGGTGACATGGCGATATGTCCGTCTTGTTGTCAGGGACAACGCGTACCGCCAGGATCAGGAAGAAGGTTATTATGCAAGCGCGGGCGAGATCAATCTGGAAACGTATGTCGGCGACGAGGCGGCGTTCCCGCTCAGTGTGGAAAAAGAGAAGCTTCAGGAGCTGATCGCGCAGCTTGAGGAGTTGGAAAGCAGCGATCTGAAGACGCAGCTGACCGACAGCGCGAATGCGATGCTGACCAATCCGTATGTTGTCGCGGAAGATATCGCGCTGTTCCGGGAAAACGCGATGGCGGTGATCGATCTTCAAAATTGGATCGACGCAGGGATCAACGCGAATTATTTCAACCGCCTGATGCAGATCCTGAAAGACAGCGATTATTCCGCCGGCAATGTCAGCAGGGTGAGCGGCCTGATGAAAGGCTTCTATACCAAAGGGAAAGACATTGACAAAAATCTTGTGATCGACTTTGCGGAAGAGTACGATATGAGCGAAGAAGACAGCGAGAAGACGCTGATCGACCGGCTTACGGAAGCGGTCGCCAATGCGAAGGAATACATTAGCGCGAATCCTCAGAAACCGTGTACCATGCTCAGGGAGCTTGTCTCATATGTGGACGACACCTACCAGAATGACGGCGGATTCACCTATCCGAACGGCTTGGATCCGGACAGCTGCGAGTATGTAGTAAACAACATCAATTATGCTCTGCGCAACCTGAAAGAGATCGATGCGGGGAAATTGACGACGGCGATGGATCAGGTGAAATCCGGTCAGCCGTGGCTGGATACGGAGGGATCCAAAATCTCCGCGCACGGCGGACAGATCCTTCATGTGGGTGATACCTATTACTGGTACGGAGAGGATAATAAAATCAGCTACGCGACGCGGACCGGCGTGAGCTGCTATTCCTCCAAAGACCTGAAAAACTGGAAGTACGAGGGGCTTGCGTTCCAGGCGTTTGATACGGAGCAGAACGCGAAGTTCGCGGAAGAATTTATCACGGATACGATCACGGGGACGCAGGGTCGGATCGAGCGTCCGAAAGTGATCTATAATGAAAAGACAGGCAAATATGTGATGTGGATGCATCTGGAAAAGAACGGCGGATATGGATTATCCCTTGCCGGCGTGGCGATCTCGGACAATCCGACGCATGGATTCCGCTGGCTCCATTATGGATATCCGGTTTATGACCGCTCGGTATCGTACCAGAGCAATCAGAGACAGACCTACCGCGATATGAACCTGTTTGTGGACGACGACGGAACCGCCTATACCGTATACGCGTCTGAGGAAAACAGGACGATGTACGTTGTCCGGCTGAATGATGATTATACATGGATCGATACGTCCGGCATGACGACCTACAGCCCGGACGACGATATTCCTTATAATGCCGACGGTTCGGACGACATTGAGGACGGCACGGTGGTTCATGAAGGATTGTCCTATGTGGATACGACGATCCGCGCGGTAGGAAGCTATAATTATAAGCTTCCGTCGTTTACCGGAGAGCAGATGAAATATAATGTCACGGAGCTGCAGCATGAAGACGGACGCTGGTCCAGGGCTCTGTACAACGGCCCGTCCGGAAACGATAATATGCGCGAGGCGCCCGCGCCGATCAAGATCGGGGACACGTATGTGCTTGTAACGTCCGGAGCGACCGGATGGAGCGCGAACCGTGTGCGCGCCGACGCGGCGCCGGATATTCTCGGTCCGTATACGAAGCAGAGCAACAACATGATGTCGGGCGACGGGGACTTTAACCCGTACAGCCAGACGACATGCAACAGCAATACGGCGTTTGATTCGCAGAGTACCTGTGTGCTTCCGCTTCCGGACGGCAGGTATATGTATATGGGAGACCGTTGGAAAGACGCGGACTATGGCGACAGCCTGGGAGGAACCGGTTCTCTTGTGAAACGCTCGACCTATGTATGGCTGCCGATCCAGGTTTCCGAGGAAGGGATCCTCACCGTTACCTGGGAGGACGCATGGGAAATCAAATCAGACGTGACCTACGAGAAAGGCGATGTGAATCAGGATGGAGAACTGACGGCAAAGGACGCCCAGGCGGCGCTGAAAGCGGTCAACGGATCGATCGTGCTGACGGAAGCGCAGAAACAGCTCGCGGATATGAATGGCGACGAGCAGGTGACGCTTTCCGACGTGCTGGATATTTTAAAGAAAGCGCTGAGGAGTTAAACCCTCCTGGCGGACTGGAAAAAATCCGGCAAAAGAGAATAAGGCAGTATGAGAACGGGACGGCGCGGCTTCCATGGAATATGGAGCCGCGCCGTCTGCCGGTATAACGGGCATATCGTCGGCAGGAACCTTTGACTTTTCTTCCATCGCCCCTTATAATGAAAAGAAAAGCAGCCCGGGACGACCTCCCCATACCGATTGCTCCGCAGGATACCGCTTGAGCGGCAAGATGGATCATTCGTTCCTGGCGGTAGGAAATCTTAACCATAAATATATTGTAGTAGCCGGGAATGCTCTTGCATAATCTGTAAAAACGGGTTATGTAGGGGTATTTTCTTGAAAGATTATATTGTGGAACGGGCGACCGGGCTTGCCGATTATATCATTGCGCACAACGCGACGGTCCGGCAGACCGCCAGAGAATTTGGGATCAGCAAAAGCACGGTACATAAGGACGTCACGGACCGCCTGCTCAAGATCAATCCTTCCCTGGCGATGCAGGCGCGGAAGGTGCTGAATATCAACAAGTCGGAGCGGCATATCCGGGGAGGTCTTGCGACCCGGGAAAAATACCGGCGCATGTCCGCTGAACTGTAAGCGGGGTACTGCCCGCGTGCCGCGGCGGCGAAGGACAATCTATGATTGCGAAGGAGAAAGCATATGGGAGAAAAGGAAAGAAGCTATTTGTTTGACAATTACAGGGCGCTGCTGATCTATTTTGTCGTGCTTGGCCATACGCTGTCTTACGCGAATAAGTCGTCTGCGATTTATCCGGCGATTTATTATTTTATTTATTTCTTCCATATGCCGGCTTTCCTGTTTGTTTCGGGCTATTTTTCCAAAAACGTGGACAAATGCAGGGAAAAAGCGGTGCGGACCCTGTTTGTGCCGTATCTGGTCCTGAATGTGCTCTGCTATATTCAGGGATATTGCGTATATGTGGGGAACGGGCGTTCCTATCCGGCGTTCCAGGTATTCCAGCCGATTCGGGGCTGCTGGTTCCTGTTGTGCCTGTTCGTTTATAAAATGTTTTTGAAAGATCTGATCCGGATCCGGCATATTCTGCCCGTTTCGTTTGCTGTCGGTCTCCTGGTCGGATGGTCGCAGGAATTTGCCGGCTATTTTTCCCTGTCCCGGCTGTTTGTGTTCGCGTTTTATTTTCTCCTGGGATATTATATAAACGAAGACCATATCGCGCGTATCCGGAAGATACCAAAGTGGGCTGCCGCGGCTGTCCTGGCTGCCGGAGCCTGGTTTGCGTGGTACGTGACGTCGCACAAGCTCATGTATATCGAATGTATCCTGTTCCGGAACCCTTACCGGCAGGGGCATCAGATCCAGGAAATGGGGATCCGGGCGCTGCTGTATGGGATCGCGCTGCTTCTTTCCGCGGCATGGATCGTGTTGACGTCGGAGAAGAAGACCTGGTATTCGCATATCGGGCAGAACTCGGTTACGGTTTATGTGATCCATTTGTTTATTACCCGGTGGCTCAAGGATCAGGCGTGGGTACAGGCGGTCAGCGGCAATCCGTACCGGTACGGGCTGTACCTGATCGTTTCGACAACGGCGATGACGCTGATTTTGTCGCTGCCTGCCGTCAGGAAAGCGTATGATTTTATTTTGGTACAAATTGACAAGAAACTATTTGTCAGAGAAGACAAAATATGATATAATTTACCATATAATCAGACACGCGGGATGTAAGTTCCGTATCGTGCGACAGTTTGCCGCGCGGAAAGGCAGGAGAAGGACTTTCGGAACAGCGTGCCTGAATAAAAAATGGAAAGGGGATTTTATGTATGAATGAAAAAGAAACATTTCAACCATTTATTCCTGCGAACAAAGTAGTGCCGGAGTTTACCGCCACATCCGTGATACTCGGCGTGATCCTGGCGATCGTCTTTGGCGCGGCGAACGCGTATCTCGGGCTTCGGGTCGGCATGACCGTTTCGGCGTCGATACCGTCGGCGGTTATTTCCATGGGTGTGATCCGGATTATCCTGAAAAAAGATTCCATCCTGGAAAATAATATGGTACAGACCATCGGTTCTGCCGGCGAGTCGCTGGCTGCCGGCGTTATCTTTACGCTGCCGGCGCTGTTCATGTGGGCGCAGGAAGGGCTGACGGCAAAGCCGGGCATTCTGAGCATCATTATCATTTCTCTGATCGGCGGAGTGCTGGGCGTTCTGTTCATGGTGCCTCTCCGTGTCGCGCTGATCGTGCAGGAGCATGGGACGCTTCCTTATCCGGAAGGGACCGCCTGCGCGGAAGTATTGCTGGCGGGCGAAGAGGGGGGGCGCAAAATCCAAGACCGTATTTGCAGGCCTTGGAATTGCGGCTGTCTATAAGTTTATCGCGGACGGTTTAAAACTGTTCCCGAGCGAGGTTCATTTTGAGATCAGCAAGATCCGGTCCGGGATCGGCATGGACGTGCTTCCCGCGCTGCTCAGCGTAGGATATATCTGTGGTCCGAAGATTTCCTCTTATATGCTCTGCGGCGGTATTCTCGCATGGCTTGTCCTCGTTCCACTGCTCGCGCTGTTTGGCGGCGATGCGGTGATCGGGACGGCGACCACTCCGATCTCCGCGATGTCGTCTTCCGAGATCTGGAGCAGCTATATCCGTTATATTGGCGCCGGTGCGGTAGCGGCAGGCGGTATTCTCAGCCTTATAAAATCACTGCCGATGATCATCCGGACATTCCGCGACGCGATGAAAGGCTTTGGCAAGAGCAGCGGAAATAATGACCGGACAAGCAGGGATCTCCCGATGCACTATGTGATCGGCGGCGCGCTCATCTGCATTTTGGCGATCTGGCTGATCCCGACGATTCAGGTGAACCTGTTCGGAGCGCTTCTGATCGTTGTCTTTGGTTTCTTCTTCGCGACGGTATCGTCCCGTATGGTTGGTATCGTTGGAAGCAGCAATAACCCGGTATCCGGAATGGCGATCGCGACGCTGCTGTTCTCTACGCTTCTGCTGAAAGCGACCGGCAATAACGGCGGGAACGGAATGATCGCCGCGATCACGATCGGTACGGTTATCTGTATCGTAGCGGCTATGGCGGGAGATACCTCCCAAGATTTGAAGACCGGTTATCTGCTCGGCGCGACGCCGATCAAACAGCAGGTTGGCGAGATCATCGGATCGGTTGTATCCGCGGCTGCGATCGGCGGGACATTGTATCTGCTGAACAGCGCGTGGGGATATGGATCAACGCAGCTTCCCGCTCCGCAGGCAACGCTGATGAAGCTTGTCGTGGAAGGCGTTATGAACGGGAACCTGCCTTGGACGCTGATCTTTGCGGGCGCATGTATCGCGGTTGTCGTTGAGATCCTTGGGATTCCGGTGCTTCCGTTCGCGATCGGTCTTTACCTTCCGATCCATCTGAGTACGCCGATCATGGCGGGCGGTATCATTCGTCTGATCTTTGACCGGAGGAAATATAAGAATGAAAAGACGAAAGAGAATGTCATTCAGGGCGGCGTATTGTTTACTTCCGGTATGATCGCCGGCGAAGGTCTGATCGGCATTGTGCTCGCGATCCTTGCCGTTATCCCGATGGCAAGCGCGCGCGGGACGTCGGTTGGCGAGTTTATTGATGTTTCCGGCAGTTTGAATCTTGGAAATATCGGCGGTCTTGTATTCTTTGCCGCGCTGATCGCTATTCTGCTGAAATTTACGATATGGAACAAGAAAAATGAAGCATAAGAAACAACCTCAGAATTATCTGGATCTGATCCCGGCGCATATGCCGCAGATCCGCTGGGATATGGGCGACGACGCGATCGTCGTCGTCCATATGGAAAATACAGGTTTTTATAACCGTCTGGCACAGAAGCTTTTTCATAAACCCAAAGTAAGCCACATTAAGCTGGATGAACTGGGCTCCTTTATCTGGAATGAAATGGATGGAAAACGGACCGTGTCAGAGATTTCCGAATCAGTAAAGGCTCGCTTTGGAGACAAAGCCGAGCCTTTGTTGGACCGGCTGATCCGGTTTCTGGAGATCTTACGATCCCAGAAATGGATCACGCTGAGCCCTCATGCCTCAGCGAAAACTTCCGCGGGGCAATAAAAGAGTGAACAAGTAACGGTTGTACAAAAAGATCAGAGGAAGAACGAACAATGAGAGTATTATCAGAATTACAGCCCAGAGAAGTATTTCATTATTTTGAAGACCTCACCCGGATCCCCCATGGCTCGACCAATACAAAGCAGATCAGCGATTATTGCGTCCGCTTCGCGAAAGACCATGGGTTGAAATATATCCAGGATGAGCACAATAACGTGATTCTTTTTAAAGAAGGGACTCCGGGATATGAGGCGAGCGACCCGGTGATCATTCAGGGCCATCTGGATATGGTCTGCGAGAAAACCCCGGAATCGACCATAGATTTTATGAAAGATCCGCTGGAGATATCGGTGGACGGCGATTTTGTCCATGCAAACGGGACGACACTCGGTGGCGACGATGGGATCGCGGTCGCTTACGCGATGGCAATCCTCGCGGCGGACGATATTCCGCACCCGCCGCTGGAGGTTGTGTTTACAGTCGACGAGGAGATCGGGATGCTCGGCGCTGCAGCGATGGATCTGTCCATGCTCAAAGGGAAGACCGTGCTTAATATTGATTCGGAGCAGGAGGGGATCCTGCTGGCGAGCTGCGCGGGCGGCGCGACGGCGAAGGTTGTCGTTCCGATGACGTATACGCAGTCGGAGCTGCTCCAATATGAAGTTGTCATCAGCGGGTTGAAAGGCGGGCACTCCGGCGTCGAAATCGACAAGTGCCGTGCCAATTCCAATATGCTGATGGGACGCCTTTTGTATGGTTTGAGCAAAGAAATGGGCTTTTCCATCAACGGGCTGCGCGGCGGATTAAAGGATAACGCGATCCCGGTCGAGACGACCGTTCAGCTGTTTGTCCCTCAGGGAGCGGGAGCGCAGCTTGAGGCGTATCTGAAGAATTATGAATCGGTGATCCAAAATGAATACAAAACGGCGGATCCGGATATCCGGGTCACGTTCCGCCCGGCAGGGATGCAGAAGGCATCCGTCCTGGACGGTGTCAGCCAGACAGCCGTGATCTTTCTGCTGATGAACCTTCCGAACGGTATTCAGGCGATGAGCGCGGATATTCCCGGATTGGTTGAGACGTCGTTGAATCTGGGGATCCTGACACTGGACGAGGCTTTTATGGCGAGCTTCAGCGTGAGAAGCTCTGTCTCGACGGCAAGGGCGGCGCTGCTCGATAAACTGGAATTTCTTTCAGAATTTTTCGATGGGAAGCTGGAAGTGAGCGGCATGTATCCCGCATGGGAATACAAGAAAGATTCCCGCCTGCGCGATGTCATGGTTGAGGTATACAAAGATCAGTATGGAAAGGAACCGGAAGTACAGGCGCTTCATGCAGGCGTGGAATGCGGGATCCTTTCCGGCAAAATAGACGGGCTGGACTGCATTTCGTATGGACCGAATATGTATGATATCCACACCGTCAAGGAACGGCTGAGTATTTCTTCGGCACAGAGAGTGTGGGAGTATACGCTGGAGATTTTGAAACGCCTGAAATAAAAAAGAAGAAAAAAAACAGATGAAAATGGGGCAGAGCACGGAAACCGGCTCTGCCTCATTTTCTGAGTAATTTTTTGAGTGATTTTTATTTTTTGTTCTGCTGCTTCATCGCGCGCACTTTCATGGATAAACCGAACAGATTGATAAATCCTTCTGCGTCTGTATGATCATAAAGCTCTCCGGTCGTGAAGCTGGCGAGGGATTCGCTGTACAGAGAGTACGGTGACGTCGTCCCGGCTTTGATGATATTGCCCTTGTATAATTTGAATTTCACTTCTCCGGTGACATACTGCTGGGTGGACTCCACAAAAGCCTGCAACGCTTCCCGGACAGGGCAGAACCATTTTCCTTCGTAAACCAGATTGGCGAAACGGTTGCTCAGTTCTTTTTTCAGGGATAAGGTATCGCGGTCGAGGATCAGTTCTTCCAGCTGCGTATGCGCTTCCATCCAGATCGTTCCGCCCGGCGTCTCATATACGCCGCGGGATTTCATGCCGACGACGCGGTTTTCCACGATATCAATGATTCCGATCCCATGTTTGCCGCCGAGCGCGTTTAATTTTCGGAGAATATCGGCAGGCTTCATCGCTTCGCCGTTGACGCTGGTCGGTACGCCCCTTTCAAACGTCATGGTCACATATTCGCCTTCCTCCGGCGCTTTCTCCGGGCTTACGCCAAGGACCAGAAGATGGTCGAAGTTCGGCTCGTTCGCCGGGTCTTCCAGTTCAAGTCCCTCATGGCTGATATGCCACAGGTTGCGGTCGCGGCTGTAGCTGTTGTCTGCGGAGAACGGGAGATCGATGCCGTGCTGCCGGCAGTACTCGATCTCATCTTCGCGGGACTGCATCGTCCATTTCGGGTTCCGCCATGCGGCGATGATCTTGATATCCGGCGCCAGCGCCTTGATGGATAATTCAAACCGCACCTGGTCGTTCCCTTTTCCGGTCGCGCCGTGGCAGATCGCGACGGCGCCTTCTTTGCGGGCGATCTCAACGAGCTTCTTCGCGATGACCGGGCGGGCGAAAGAGGTGCCGAGTAAATATTTATTTTCATATACCGCGTTTGCCTGAACGGTAGGCACGACATAGTCCTCGACAAATTCGTCCACAACGTCGCAAATGTACAGCTTGGACGCGCCGGATAACTTTGCGCGTTTCTCCAGTCCGTCCAGTTCGCTTTCCTGCCCGACGTCGATGCAGGCACAGATCACTTCATAATCAAAGTTTTCTTTTAACCATGGGATAATCGCTGTTGTATCCAGGCCGCCGGAATACGCCAGCACTACTTTTTCTTTCATCCTTGTTTCCTCATTTCTTTCTATCATATTTCTTTTGATGAATGTCCGGATCAAATGCGATCGATCCGGGCAATACCCGCAGACAGGGCGGCGATCCGTATGTCCGCGATCCGCGGGTGAGCGTTCAAACAAGTTTTAATATACTACGATCTGTACATTTATGCAACCCCCTTTTTCAAAACTTATGAATATTCTATCATTTTTCAAAAAAATACTTGCATAAAATATGAATATGATGTATATTTATGCAACGAAGCAAGTTGGGGCTTGTAGTTTATAAAAATTGCCTTATAATAGGTACTATTGATGTTAAAACAGAGGAAGGATACGAGTGACAATGATAAAAGCAGGAATTATCGGATCGACCGGATATGCGGGCCAGGAGCTTGTCAGGATTTTGCTGCGGCATCCGGAAACGGAAATTATCTGGTACGGTTCCAGAAGTTATATCGATCAGAAATATTCGGAAGTATTCCGGAATATGTTCCAGATCGTGGACGCCGCCTGCATGGACGACAATATGGAGGAGCTGATGAAAAAGGCGGACGTTGTCTTTACGGCGACGCCCCAGGGGTTCTGCGCCGGCATCGTGAATGAGGAAGTGCTGGAACAGACAAAGATCATCGACCTGAGCGCGGATTACCGGATCAAGGATGTTTCGGTATACGAGGCATGGTACGGGATCCGGCACGCAAGCCCGCGCTTTTTGCCGGAAGCCGTCTATGGCTTGTGTGAGATCAACCGGGAGAAAATCCGGTCTGCCCGTCTAATCGCCAATCCGGGCTGTTATCCGACCTGTTCGATCCTGTCCGCCTATCCGGCAGCGAAAGAAGGGCTGATCGATATGGATACGCTGATTATTGACGCGAAATCGGGAACTTCCGGAGCGGGACGGGGCGCGAAGGTCGCCAATCTGTACTGCGAAGTCAATGAAAATATCAAAGCATATGGCGTCGCCACGCACCGGCATACGCCGGAAATCGAGGAGCAGCTCGGCTATGCGGCGGGCAGGGAAGTACGGCTCAGCTTTACGCCGCATCTTGTCCCGATGAACAGGGGGATCCTCGTTACCGCGTACGCGGCGTTGAACCGGACGGCGGAAGAAGAGGAGATCCGGGAGATCTACGAGGCTTATTATAAAGAAGAACCGTTTGTGCGTGTCCTGGAGAGGGATGTATGCCCGGAAACGCGATGGGTCGAGGGCAGCAATTATGTGGATGTCAATATCAAGGTGGATCCGAGAACGAACCGCCTCATTATGATGGGATCCATGGATAATCTTGTAAAGGGAGCCGCCGGACAGGCAGTCCAGAATATGAATCTGGTGTTCGGGCTTCCGGAGGGAACCGGTCTGGACGCTGTGCCGATGTTCCCGTAAAAGCGCGCGAAGGAGGAAAAAGATGGAGATCACCTATATAGACGGCGGCGTCACGGCGCCGATCGGGTTTTCCGCCGCGGGAGTGCGCGCGGGGATCAAGCCCGGAAAGACGAACAAAGACATGGCGATGATCTGCAGCGAAGCGCCTGCCGTCACTGCCGGAACATATACAAAGAATAAAGTAAAAGCGGCGCCGGTCCTGTGGGACCGGAAGCTGACGGACAGCCGGGAAACAGCGCGCGCCGTCGTCGTCAATTCCGGCGTCGCGAACGCGTGTACCGGCGGGGAAGGGCTTGCCAATGTCGAGCGGGAAGCGCAGACAGCGGCGGAATTGCTCGGCGTAGAAAAAGAGGATGTGCTGATCGGGTCTACAGGCGTGATCGGCGCGCAGCTGCCGATGGATGTGGTCCTTTCCGGGATCGGGATGCTCGCGGAGAATCTTTCCCGGTCCAGGCATGCCGCGGACGACGCGGCGACCGCTATTCTGACGACCGACACGCATAAAAAAGAAATCGCGGTTCAGATCACGCTCGGCGGCAGGACCGTCACGATCGGCGGGATGTGCAAGGGCTCCGGCATGATCCATCCCAATATGGGGACGATGCTCGGCTATATCACGACAGACGCCGCCATCTCCAAAGCGTTGCTGAAAAAAGCGCTGCTGGACGCGGTGCGGGATACGTTCAATATGATATCGGTCGACGGGGATACGTCGACGAACGATACGGTACTGATACTCGCCAATGGAATGGCGGGAAATGCGGTCGTGGAGGAAGAAAATGAAGAATATGCCTGTTTTGCCGCGGCGCTGCTGGAAGTAAGCCGGTATCTGGCGAAGCAGATTGCCGGGGACGGAGAGGGATGTACCCGCCTGTTTGAAGTGACCGTAGAGGGAGCCTTGACAAAGGCGGACGCGGTCTTGCTGAGCAAAGCGATCGTTACGTCGAGCCTCACGAAAGCGGCGCTGTTCGGGATGGACGCGAACTGGGGCAGGATCCTGTGCGCGATGGGATATTCCGGCGCGGAGCTGGATCCCGACAGGGTAGATATCTGGATCGAGAGCGTTTACGGAAAGATCCCGCTTGTCAGAGATGGAAGGGCGGCGGAGTACAGCGAGGAGACGGCGACCCATATTTTATCGGCGGATTCCGTGAAAGCGACCGCCGACGTCCATCTGGGACAGGAAAGCGCGACGGCGTGGGGATGCGACCTGACATACGATTATGTAAAGATCAATGCGGATTACCGGTCATAATGACGCCGGAGGCGGCAGGAATCGAGGAAGAAAACGGAGGAAATGAGAGATGGCAATTATGCGGACCATGAATGATGAGAACAGGGATATCGAGGGAGTATTAAAAAAAGCGCATACGCTGATCGAAGCACTCCCTTATATACAGAAATTCAACGGAAAGAAAATCGTCGTTAAATATGGCGGAAGCGCGATGTTGAACGATGAGCTCCGTTACAATGTGATCAAAGACGTCGCGCTGCTGAAGCTTGTCGGGTTAAAGCCGATCATTGTCCATGGGGGCGGGAAAGAGATTTCCAAATGGCTGGAGAAGTTCGGGAAGGAGCCGGAATTTGTAAACGGCTTGCGCGTGACGGACGCGGAGACGCTGGAGATCGCGGAGATGGTGCTGAACCGGATCAACAAAGACCTGGTGTCCATGATGGAGAAGAACGGCGTCAAGGCGGTCGGCATCAGCGGAAAAGACGGCGGCATGATCATGTGCGAGAAAAAGATGCCGGACGGAAAGGACATCGGAATGGTCGGCAATGTGGTCGGCGTGGACGACAAGCTGCTCGACACCCTGATCGACAATGATTTTGTGCCGGTCATCTGCCCGCTCGGGATCGGGAAAAATTATGAGACCTACAATATCAACGCGGATGACGCGGCGTGCGGCGTGGCGCGCGCGATTGGGGCGGAAAAGCTCGTCTTCCTGACGGACATCGAGGGGATTTATATTGATCCGGAAGATAAAGATACGCTGGTATCCGAGATGGATCTGGAGCAGGCGCTTGATTTTATCAAAAACGGAGTTGTGGGAGGCGGGATGCTTCCGAAGCTCCAGAACTGCATTGAAGCGATCCAGCACGGCGTGGCGCGGGTGCATATCCTGGACGGGAGGCTTCCGCACTGCCTTTTACTGGAATTTTATACGGAACAGGGAATTGGAACGGCGATCCTGAAGGATTCCCTGTTTTAAAACCGGAGAGAAAGAGAGAAAAGCATATGGATCAATTACAACAGGCAGAACAGGTAATGTTGAAAACGTATAACCGCTTTCCGGTCGTGCTCGACCGGGGAGAGGGCGTGTTCCTGTACGACACGGACGGGAAGAAATATCTGGATTTTGGCGCGGGCATCGCGGTCTGCGCGCTCGGATATGGCAACGAGGCATACAAAAACGCGCTGAAAGACCAGATCGACAGGCTGACGCATACGTCCAACCTGTATTACAACGCGCCGGCGATTGAGGCGGCGCAAAAGCTCCTGGACGCGTCCGGCCTTGATAAAGTCTTTTTTACAAACAGCGGGACGGAAGCGGTGGAGGGCGCGCTGAAGGTGGCGCTGAAATACGCGTATAACAAAGATCCGAATAAAGACTATCAGTTTATTGCCATGAAGCAGTCGTTTCACGGGAGAAGTCTTGGCTCGCTTTCGGTGACCGGGAATCCGCATTATCAGGAAGCGTTTCTCCGGAAAGATTTCTGCGCGGTACTCGCGGATTATAACGATCTCAGCGATGTGGAGGCGAAGATCACCGACACGACCTGCGGCATTATCCTAGAGACGATTCAGGGAGAAGGCGGGATCCATCCCGCGGAACCGGAATTTATCCGGGGAATCCGAAAACTCTGCGACGAGCATGATATCGTGATGATCCTGGATGAGATTCAATGCGGAATGGGACGAAGCGGCACCATGTTTGCTTATGAGCAATATGGAGTGAAGCCGGACGTCCTCACCTGCGCGAAAGCGCTTGGGTGCGGCGTCCCGGTCGGCGCGTTTGTCACGGCGGAAAAATGCAGTTCCGCTCTGGTTCCGGGCGACCATGGGACCACTTACGGGGGAAACCCGCTCGCGGCGGCGGCGGTCAGCGCGGTGTTCGACATTTACCGCGAGCAGCATCTGGTGGAGCATGTCCGGGAAGTAGGCGCGTATCTGACGGAAAAGCTGGAAGAACTGGCGCAGGCGAGTCCGTTGATAAAAGAACGGCGCGGGATCCATCTGATCCAGGGGCTGGAATTTACCATTCCGGTCGCGCCGCTGATCCGGAAGTGCCTGGAACACGGTCTGATCCTGATCTCTGCCGGAACCAATGTCATCCGGTTTGTTCCGCCGCTCGTCATCACGAAAGAAGATGTGGACAGCATGATCCGGATATTGGAATGCTGCCTGAAGGAAGAAGCGATCGAAAATAAGAAATAAAACGGGAACAGCAGGAAAAAACAGGGCTGTCGGAACCGGAGCGGGATCCTCCAGACAGGGAGGACGGACGCCCGGACGTCCGGCAGCCCTGTTGCCATGGAAAAAGTTTTTTATTTTGAAAAAAGGGATTGTATTCAAGTTTGGAATTAGGTAAAATAAAACAGGTGGTTTGATCGAAAAGGGGTATCGTGCGACGGACGTAAGGAGGTTGCATGAAGAAAAACTGCAAGAAATGGATCCTGCTTTTCGCGCTTGCCTGTTTGTGCGCCGGATGCGCACGGCGGTCGGGCGGAGTCGTGATCGAGAAAGGATCCGGTACGGATTTCGGCAGATCGAATCCGGATACGACAGAGGAACCACAGAAAGATACCGTGATCGGAGTTTATGTATGCGGCGAAGTAAAGAAACCGGGCGTTTATGAACTGGAGCCCGGATCCAGGGTAGCGGACGCGCTCGCGGCAGCCGGGGGAGCGACCGGAAAAGCAGCCATGGACAGCCTGAACCTTGCCGGATATGTAGAAGATGGACAAAAGATCAAGATTCCTTCCAGAGCGGAAGAAAAAAGAGCGAAGCGGCAGGAGGCGGGAGAGCCGGGGCTTCTCAACATCAATGAAGCCTCCGCGCAGGAGTTTATGACGCTGTCCGGCATCGGCGAATCGAAAGCCGGGGATATCGTCGCTTACCGGGAGAAACATGGCGGGTTTTCGGATATTTCGGAGATCATGAATGTCGCCGGTATAAAGGAAGGAATCTTTAACAGAATTAAAGATAAAATTACGACATGACCGGAGCGGCCATGCCGGCGGAAGAGGTGCGATATGAGTACGAAGATCCTGGTAGTGGATGATGAAAAATTGATCGTAAAGGGCCTGAAGTTCAGTCTGCTTCAGGAGGGATATGAAGTGGACTGCGCCTACGACGGCGCGGCGGCGCTGGAAATGGCGAAGAATACGGAGTATGACCTTGTATTGCTGGACGTCATGCTTCCGGAATATACCGGTTTTGAGGTATGCCAGATGATCCGGGAATTTTCCAATATGCCGATCATTATGCTGACCGCCAAGGGAGACGATATGGACAAGATCCTCGGGCTGGATTACGGCGCGGACGATTATATCACCAAGCCGTTTAATATTCTTGAAGTCAAAGCGAGGATCAAGGCGATTATTCGCCGCACGAGGAAAGCGCCGGCGGCTGCGCCGGAGCATGCGGCGCGGATCACGGTCAAAGATCTCACGATCGACTGCGACAGCCGACGCGTCAATGTCGCCGGCAGGGAGATCAACCTGACTGCGAAAGAGTTTGACCTGCTTGAGCTGCTGATGTCCCATCCGAACAAAGTTTACAGCAGGGAAAAGCTGCTTGACGCGGTATGGGGTAGCCATCATCACAATCCGGGCGACGTGCGTACCGTAGATGTGCATGTCCGCCGGCTCAGAGAAAAATTAGAAGAAAATCCGGGCGAGCCGACCTACATACACACGAAATGGGGGGTTGGTTACTATTTCCAGGCTTAGACAGACAGCCGTTCACTTTTTCTGCAGTCTCAGGTTTGTCGTATTCCTTCTGTTTTTTGCGCTTACCTCCGTCTGTATCCTTATTTTCGGACAGGTCCTGGAGCATACCTACAGCACAAAGGTCCTCGACCAGAAGATCAGCCAGGCGCAGCTCCAGTGCAACAAACTGATGAACCAGGTCATCGCGCAGGATTTTCATTTTGACGACGGCACGGATACGGTGAACGCGGATATGGAACAATTAGCAAATGTGCTGGACGGCAGGATCATGGTCGTAGATGATTCGTTCCGGGTCGTCAAAGACACATACGCGTTTGACGAAGGGAAATATCTCATTACCGAAAATGTCCTTCATACGATGAAGGGCGCCGGGACGACCAGTACGCGGCGCAGTGACCGTTATATGGAGCTGTATATGCCGGTTGAAGACGGCAGGGACGGGACGGTCAGGGGCGTGATCGTCGCGAGCACTTCCATCAAGGACATGGAGGAGACCGCGGGTCAGATCAACGATCAGGCAAATGTGCTGTACGCGATGTTTTTCATTGTGATCATTCTGCTCGGCGTGCTGCTCGCTTATCTGGCGGGAAAGGATTTCCGCCGCCTGAACCGGCAGATCCGTCATATATCGGAAGGAAATATGGACGAAACGATCCATGTGACGCACGCGTACTCCGAGATACGCGATATGGCGGAGGGATTTAATGATATCATCGGGAAGCTCCAGACGCTGGAAAATTCACGGCAGGAGTTTGTATCGAATGTATCGCATGAATTGAAAACGCCGATCACGTCGATGAAGATCCTGGCAGATTCCCTTGTCGCCGACCCGGACGCCCCGGTGGAGCTGTATCAGGAATTTATGCAGGATATCCGGGATGAGATCGACCGGGAGAACCGGATCATCAACGATCTGCTTTCCCTCGTAAAAATGGATAAGAAAGCGTCCGAACTCAACATTGAGAGCGTGAATATCAACGGGCTGCTTGAAACGCTGCTGAAACGGCTGCGTCCGCTTGCCCTTGAACGGAATATAGAACTGGTGTTCGAGAGCATCCGCCCGGTGACGGCGGAGATCGACGAAGTAAAATTGTCGCTCGCCATTTCCAATATTGTTGAGAACGCGATCAAATATAACGTCGACGGCGGATGGGTCCGCGTCTCGCTGAATGCGGACCATCAATACTTTTTTGTCAAGGTGCAGGACTCCGGCATTGGCATCCCGGAGGAGAGCCAGGAACAGATCTTTGAACGGTTTTACCGCGTCGATAAGGTACGGACCCAGGAAACCAGCGGGACCGGGCTTGGGCTTTCCATTACCAGAAACGCGATCCGCATGCACAATGGCAATATCAAAATGTACAGCAGGGAAGGGGAAGGAACGACGTTTACGATCCGTATTCCCCTGACGTACGCGGCGTAGGAGGGAAAGCATGAAACGGTTGACGATGGTTGTGCTGCTTGTCATGCTGGTCCTGACAGGCTGCGGAAAACAGAAAAACGCGGAGCAGGCGGAGCATGTTCCGAAAAAGAATGAAATCAGCATTTTTTATATTGACCTGGAGCGGAACCGGCTTGTGGAGGAATATTATCAGCTGAAAGGAACCGACCTGTCGGAACAGCTGACCGAAGTATTCCGGAAATTCACGCTCGCGGACTCGATCGACAAAATGTCCCCGGTCGGGAGCACGACGAAGCTGGTGGATTACACGGTTTCCAAATTTTACTTAAAACTCAAATTCGACGAGCGTTATTCCAACATGGATCCGGCGACCGAGATTCTGTGCCGGGCGGCGCTTGCCAAAACGCTGACGCAGCTGGACGGCGTGAAGAACATCCTGATCTATGTCGATAACCGCCCGCTCCTTGACCGGAACGGGGAGGAGGTCGGGCTGATCAACGGCAGTAATTTCGTCGATCACAGCGATGGGACGTACAGCGGCGAAGTAATGCTTTATTATGCTTCCGATTCCGGCAAGGAACTGCGCAGCTGCCCGGTAGAGATCGCCAGCGCGGAGGGCCTCTCGATGGCGCAGCTCGTCATCCGCCAGCTGATGGAGGATCCCGGACGGCCGGGTTACCGCACGGCGATGCCGGAAGGCGTCGATACGATTTCAGTCAGCGTGAAGGATTCGATCTGTTATGTGGACTTTAACGACAAATTCCTGAAAGCCGCGAAGGACGTCAGCCCGGAGGTGACTATCTATTCGCTGGTCAATTCCCTGGTGGAGCTGGTCGGCATCAATAAGGTGCAGATAACGGTCAACGGGGAAAAAGTCGACCTGTATCAGGACGCCATTCCGATCAGCGGGCTGCTTGAGCGGAATTACGATATCGTCTTATCAGAATAACCTCCTTTTGGCACGGCGCCATCGGGACAGAAACAGGGGAGAAACGCCATGAAGGCATATTTTATCATCAATCCGTCTTCCGGAAAGCAGAATTTTAAAAATTCGATCCAGTCCCTGATCGGAAGGCTGATCATGGAGAAACTGGTCAATACCGTGGACGTTTATTTCACAGAAAAAAAGGACGACGCCAAAAATGCCGCGATGGCAGTGCGGGAAGGGCAATATGATTTTGTCGTTTCCGTCGGCGGGGACGGGACGCTGAATGAGGTGATCGACGGCATAATCCGCGGAGGGAGCAAAACGCCCGTCGCGGTTATTTCCGCCGGTACCGTCAATGATTTCGCTTCCATCCTCGGCTTGCCCCAGGAGGAGGACGCGTTCTGCGACATGATCCGGAATTTCCGACCGCTGACCGTGGACGCCGGAAAGGTCGGCGACCATTATTTTATCAACGTGGTCGCGGCGGGGCTGCTGACGGATATCGGATACAAGGTTCCGAAAGAATCCAAGGCGCTTCTCGGCAAACTGGCATATTATCTGGAGGGAGCCAAAGACCTGCCGATGGCGCTGGTCCGGAATCTCAAGCTGCGCCTGGAATCGGAGGAATATACGAAGGACATCGAGGGCGTCCTGTTTCTGATCACAAATTCCCAGAGCGTGGGCGGATTTAAAAAGATGGCGACGCCCGCGTCCGTGACGGACGGGTACCTGGATGTCGTCGTGATACGGAAAGTGGAGATCAGCCAGGTGACGCCGCTTTTGCTGAAGCTCCTGAACGGAACGCATATTGACCATCCGAGCGTGGATTATTTCCAGACAAAGCATCTGAAGGTGATGAGCCTGGACGATAAAGAGGTTACTGTAGATTATGACGGGGAGTATTACGGGAATCTGCCCGTGGAGGTATGGGTCGTGCCGGAAGCGGTGAATATTTTGATCCCGCCCACGACCGAAGTAGAAAAAATATAGAATAGGAGAGCAGAGTGCGGATATTGTTGCTGCTGGTAACGGGCTATGTACTTGGAGAGGGGATCAGCCTGACCGACAGTATCGCAATCAGGATTGCTGTTCCGCTTATTTTCGTTGGGGCTGTATGGCTTTTCGGAAAACGATATGGCGGAAAACAAAAAAGGTGGCTGATCGGGCTGCCTTTTTTTGTACTGTTCGGCATCTGGTATTCCCGGTATTTTGCCGCGGAAGGGCAGGCGGAAAAAATCCTGCCGGATCAGCAGCGCGGGACGCTGCTCGGAACTGCCGGGTCGATCATGGGAAAAGCGTCGGGCAGCGCCGTCTACCTGGAACAGTGCGTCTTCGCGTATTCCGGCGGGACTGTGCGCCTGCCGGGCAAAGTCGTCCTTTTTTCGGTGGAGGAGGCAGCGCGGATCCGGATCGGCAATGAGGTCCGGGTTACGGGAATACTGACAAAGATAGAGCCGCCGTCCAATTTCGGTCAGTTTGACAGTGTCGTTTATTATCACAGCAGAGGGATTTATTTTCAGTGCCGGGAAGAGGAGCTTGAGATCGTGCAGCCGGAGGTATACTGGCATTACCGGAACGCGCTGAGGAAGATACGCGACCATATGGAACAGGCGTATCTGCGCTATCTGGGAGAACGCGACGCGGGCGTGGTCAGCGCCATGGTGCTCGGGCAGAAAACGTATCTGGAGGAGGATCGGAAAAAGCTGTATCAGCAAAACGGGATCGCCCATATTCTGGCGATCTCTGGCCTTCATGTCGGTTTTCTGGGCATGATGGTATACCGGAGGCTCCGCAGATGGCTGCTTCCTGCTCCTGTCTGCGCCGCCGTCAGCCTGTGGCTGCTGGTTTCCTATGGGATTATGAGCGGAATGGGCGGCGCCTCCCAGCGCGCGATCCTTATGCTGGCGGTGACGATCTGCGGGGACGTCATCGGACGGACGCCGGATCTGCTGACCAGCATGGGGTTCGCGGGATTTCTGATGTTGCTGCAGAATCCGATCCAGATTTTTGACGCAGGGTTCCTGCTTTCCTATGGAGCGATCGCGGGAATCGGAGGGATTGCGCCGGCGCTTGGACAGATCCTGCCCGGAAACGGGCGGCTCCTGCAGGGACTCCGGTCCGGGCTGGCGGTTCAGCTTGCCACGACGCCGATCCTGCTTTCCTTTTATTACGAGCTGGCGCCGTATTCCATTATTCTGAATTTACTTGCCATTCCGCTGATGAGTATTTTGCTGCCCTGCGCGGCAGCAGCCGGGCTGATGGGGCCATGCGCGGGCTGGCTCGGAAAAGCGGTATGTATGCCGGTTTCCGCGATATTGGCTGTCTATGATACCGGCTGCGGTCTGTGCGAAATGCTGCCGGGGCATAGCCTTGTCGTCGGGAAACCGTCTCTTGCCGCGCTGGCGGGATATTATATCCTTTTGTCAGCCGGGTTGTACTTGCTTAAGAACCGGAAATGTAACTGCCTCGCTCCGCTGGCGTTTCTCGTTTTTTCCGCCGTTTTGATATGGCAGGAGAAGAAACCGGGCGTCAGTATTCTCGACGTCGGGCAGGGGGACGGCATTTATCTGTTTACCGGGCAGCGGCATTATCTGATCGACGGAGGGAGCAGTTCGGTCAACGGGGTCGGGCAATATCGCATAGAACCGTTTCTGAAAGCGAAGGGAGTCGGGAGGCTTGACGGCGTTTTCCTGACCCATATGGATGAGGATCACATCTCGGGCGTCCGGGAATTACTGGAGGACCGGTATCCGGTCGGCGCCGTCATGCTGGCGGACGTAAAAGAGAAGTCCCTGTATGAAGAGATCGCCGCGCTGGCGCGGGAAAACGGGACGGAGGTTTGTTATATCGCGGACGGCGACGTGATCGCGGACAGCCGCAGCCGCATCACCTGCCTGCACCCGGGAGCCGGGACGGGTGAGACGGAAACCAACGCGAATTCGCTTGTCCTGGACGTCGCGATCGACGGAAAAGCGATGCTGTTTACGGGCGATCTCGGGCAGGAGCAGGAGGAGCAGATCCTTGCGGATCCGGAGAAAAAGGAGCGGTTGGAGAATACGGCGTACGCGCTGCTGAAGGTGGGTCATCACGGGTCGAAGAACAGTTCCGGAAGCGCGTTTTTGGAAGCTGTGCGGCCGCAGTGCGCCGTTATTTCCTGTGGGAGAGAAAATTCCTACGGTCATCCCCATCCGGAGGCGCTGGAACGGTTAAAAACCGTGGGAAGCCGGATTTTTCTTACGATGGAGCAGGGAGAGATCGATGTGGAGATCGCGGACGGGAAGACGACAGCGCGGGGATTTGCGGGGAAGAATCTGATTTCTTTCGTTTACATTTCTTTCCCGCCATGGTATGATGAACTATGATTGCGGAAGTGAGAACATGGGAAAAGGAGAAGAAAGATGAAAATAGAGACACAATGCTTACATGAAGGATATCATCCGAAAAATACGGAACCGCGCGTTGTTCCGATCGTACAGAGCACCACGTATGTCTATGATTCGACGGACGATGTGGCGGCGGTTTTTGACGACCCGTCCAAAAGCCTGATCTATTCCCGTTTTGAGAATCCGACGGTGATGGCGGTAGAAGAAAAGATCGCCGCGCTGGAGGGAGGGATCGCCGCGATGTGTACGTCCAGCGGGCAGGCAGCGTCGTTCCTTTCGATCTTTAATCTGTGCAGCGCGGGGGACAGCTTTCTTTCCACGTCCACGATTTACGGCGGGACGGTCAATCTGTTTGCCGTGACGATGAAAAAAATGGGGATCGAGTGTATCTTTGTGGATGCGGAGGCGTCGGAGGAGGAACTGAGGAAAGCGTTCCGGCCGAATACCAAAGCGGTCTTTACCGAAACGCTCGCGAATCCCGCGCTCGCGGTGCTGGATATTGAGAAATTCGCGAAGCTCGCGCATGAGAACGGCGTGCCGCTGATCATTGACAATACGTTCCCGACGCCGGTTTTATGCCGGCCGATCGAATATGGAGCCGATATCGTGATTCACTCGACGACCAAATATATGGACGGCCACGCGGTCCAGGTGGGCGGCGTGATCGTGGACTCCGGGCGGTTCGACTGGACCAACGGCAAATTTCCGGATTTCACGGAGCCGGACGAGAGCTATCATGGTCTGATCTATACGGAGCAGTATGGGAAAATGGCATATATCATGAAAGCGAGAATGCAGCTGATGAGGGATTTCGGTTGTTATCCGGCGGCAAATTCGGCATTTTTGCTGAACCTCGGTCTGGAAACGCTCCCGGTACGGATGAAGCAGTATTGTGAAAACGCGATGACGGTCGCGCGGTTCCTGGAGCAGTCGGACAAAGTGGAGTCCGTGAATTATCCGGGCCTTTCCGGGAACCCATATTACGAGAGGGCGAAGAAATATCTTCCGGATGGATGCAGCGGCGTGATATCCTTTGTCGTGAAAGGCGGAAGGAGCGCTGCCGTGAGATTTATGGACAGCCTCAACCTTGCCTCCAATGTCGTGCATGTGGCGGATATCCGGACTTGCGTCCTGCATCCCGCAAGCGCGACCCACCGGCAGCTGACCGACGAGCAGCTTGTCGCCGCCGGGATTGAAGGAGGCATGATCCGCCTGTCTGTCGGGCTGGAGCATATCGACGATATCCTGGAAGATGTGAAACAGGCACTGGAACAGATATGAAAACAATCCTGGAGCATATTGCAAAAAAGGAATACAAACCGGTCTATCTGCTTTACGGGGAAGAAACCTATTTAAAAAGGCAGGCGTGCCGCAGGCTGCAATCGGCGCTTGTCGCGCCCGACGACACGATGAATTTCGGGATGTTTCAGGGAAAGGGACAGGATGAGAAAGAGATCATGGAGCTGTCCCAGACGCTCCCGTTCTTTCAGGAGTACCGGATGATCCTGCTCGACGAGACAGAATTGGCGGGGAAGTGCAGCGACGAGTTTATGGAAAATCTGGACCGGATGCCTTCCAGCACGGTCATGGTCATGGTTGAGCAGGCGGTGGACAAGCGGAGCCGGCTGTATAAGTGGGTTCAGAAAAACGGATATGTCGCGGAATTTGCGTATCAGGAGGAACCGGCGCTCCGCCAATGGATCACGGAGCGTCTTCAAAAAGAAGGCAAACAGATGCAGGGAGCGGCGATCCATATCCTGATCGACCGGACGGAAGGGAAAATGACGGCACTGGAAAATGAACTTCTGAAGCTGACCGCCTATGCGGGCGACCGCGCGGAGATCACAGCGGAGGACGTGAAGAAGCTTGTACCGGAGCCGGTCAGCAATCAGATCTTCCGGATGATCACCGCGATCTCGGACGGCAAGCCGGAGCAGGCGTTGTCCTATTATTATGATCTGCTTGCGCTGAAGGAAGCGCCGATGCGCATTTTATTTCTGATGGCGCGCGAGCTGAATCTGCTGTTCCGCGTCAAGAATCTGGCGCAGCAGGGCGTCGGCGACGGCGGGATCGCGTCGACCGTAAAGGTTCCCCCGTTCGCGGTGCGTAAATACAAAAGCACGGCGAAGCAGTACAGCTACGCGGTTCTGAAAGCGCAGCTGGAACAGTGCGCCGAAACAGAAAAACAGGTGAAAAACGGCGATATGAACGACCGGATCGCGATCGAGATGCTGATCCTCCGGTTTTCGGATCCGTCGCGAAGAAAATAGCGGGAAAACGAATGGCAGGATGGGAGAAAGGAAGAAAGATGGAGACAAGACGACAGGATTTTTATTATCCCTCCACATATCCGGGAATACAGATCCACGGAATCGAGTGGAGCGCCGACATGCCGCCGAAAGGTATTTTGCAGATTGCCCACGGCATGGTGGAATATATTGAGCGGTATGAGGAGTTCGCGCGGTATCTCAACCAATATGGGTTCCTGGTTGTCGGAAACGATCACCTCGGGCACGGGGAATCGGTCCATCCCAGGGAGGAATATGGATATTTCCAGGAGAAAAACGGAAGCGACATTCTCGTATCCGACATTCACCGGCTCCGCGAACGGATGGAGGAACAATATCCGGGCGTTCCGTATTTCCTTCTCGGGCACAGCATGGGATCGTTCCTGGTCAGAAAATATCTGACGCAGTACGGGAGCGGGCTGAGCGGCGCGATCCTTATGGGAACCGGGTACCAGCCTACCTGGCTTCTGAAGACCGGCAAGGCGCTTGTCACGCTCGGGGCGGCTGTCAAGGGATGGAAAAGCCCGGCTCTTAAAATAAACCGGATGCTTTTTCGCGAAGGAAAGCAAAAGGGAGAAGAACCGGATTATTCCGGAAGCTGGCTTTCCAAAGACGAGGAGCTGGTAAAAAAATATAAAAACGACGCGCGCTCCCAGTTTGTCTTTACTCTGAACGGATATTACTGCCTGTTTGATACGGTGGAATACCTGAACAAAAAGGAAAATCTCAGAAAAATGGATCCGGATATACCGATTCTGCTCGTTTCCGGTTCCGAAGATAAAGTCGGCGCGAACGGACGCGGCGTACGGTATGTCTATCATACTTTGAAAAAACTGCCGGTTCACGATGTCAGGATGAAGATTTTTGAAGGCGACCGGCATGAAATATTAAATGAGACGGATCGGGATAAAGTATATTACGCGATCCGTATGTGGCTGCAGCGGAAGCTCTGACCGGGAAAGGAGACTGATCATGGACAGAAGAGAAGTGGTTCGAAATGAACATACGAATTTGCTGGAACTGGAAGAACATTTTTATCATCTGGTGGATGTGAAGGAGCCAAATACGTTCCGCAATCTTTTTCCTTATGATGAAGTGCCGAAAATTGTTTTTAACGACCGGATCGTACCGCATAATATGCCGGGCAGGATCTGGATCACCGATACGACGTTCCGGGACGGGCAGCAGTCGAGGGCGCCGTACCTGACGGAGCAGATCGTACGGATGTACGATTATATGCATCAGCTGGGCGGCCCGAACGGCATTATCCGGCAGAGCGAATTCTTTTTGTACAGCAAAAAGGACCGCGACGCCGTATATAAATGCATGGAGCGCGGTTATCAGTTTCCGGAAGTGACCAGCTGGATCCGCGCCAGCAAAAAAGATTTTGAGCTTGTCCGGGAGATCGGGCTGAAGGAAACCGGGATTCTGGTCAGCTGTTCCGATTATCATATTTTTTATAAAATGAAGATGAACCGCAGGCAGGCGATGGAGCATTATCTTGGCGTTGTAAAGGAATGTCTTGAGACGGGAGTCGCCCCGCGCTGCCACCTGGAGGATATCACGAGGGCGGATATTTACGGATTCGTGATTCCGTTCTGCCTGGAGCTGATGAAGCTCGGCAGGGAATATGGGATACCGGTAAAAATCCGGGCGTGCGATACAATGGGGTACGGCGTGAATTTCGCGGGCGCCGCGATCCCGCGCTCCGTACAGGGGATCATTTATGGGCTGAACAAGCACGCGGGCGTTCCGTCGGAACAGCTTGAGTGGCATGGGCACAATGATTTTTATAAGGCGGTCACCAATTCTACGACGGCATGGCTCTATGGCGCGTGCGGCGTTAATTGTTCCCTGTTTGGCATCGGGGAGCGCACAGGGAACACGCCCCTGGAGGCGATGGTATTTGAATACGCCCAGCTGAAAGGGACTCTGGACGGGATGGAACCCCAGGTGATCACGGAAATGGCGGATTATTACCAGAAAGAGATCGGATACAATCTTCCTTCGAGAACGCCGTTTGTCGGGCGCAATTTCAATGTCACCCGCGCGGGGATCCATGCGGACGGACTGTTAAAGAACGAGGAGATCTATAATATTTTTGACACCGGAAAGATCCTGAACCGACCGCCGCTTGTTGCCGTTTCCAATACGTCCGGCGCCGCGGGGATCGCCCACTGGATCAATACCTATTTCCGGTTAAAGGGCGATCAGGCGATCGAAAAGGACAGCCCGCTTGTCGCGAAGGTCAGGGAATGGGTCGACCAGGAATATGAAGGCGGCCGCGTGACCGTCATTACGGACAATGAGCTGCTGGAATGTATCTACAAAGCGTGCGAGCAGCTGGATATCACGATCGGCGTATAGGAAAATATCGGGTATCTGCGCCATACAGCGGAATTGCCGGAAGCGCTGTCTGTTTATGAGATCGGAATGATATTTACTTAAAATCAGGAAATTCCATTGATATTATTCCGATAATGTGTTATGCTATGACCAAGTTTATAAATAGGCGGTGATATCTTGGAATATATGAAAGTGGCACAAGCAGCACAATTGTGGGGAATTTCTGATCGCCGCGTCC
>CANQDT010000009.1 GCA_947593735.1 uncultured Lachnospiraceae bacterium
TTTTGCAGATTTCCCTTAAAATCAAGGTTTTTATTAAAATTTAGCGATAAAAAAACAGGTAGTTTTTGACACTACCCTGCCGCACATGGAGGAGCAGAAATGAAATTTCGGCCCTGTATCGACATTCACAATGGAAAAGTAAAACAGATCGTCGGCGCGACCCTGTCGGATCAGGCGGGCGCCGCGGAAGAAAATTTCGTATCCGAACAGGACGCGGCTTATTATGCCGGCTTGTACCGAAACCATCATCTGTCCGGCGGGCATATTATTCTGCTCGACCCGGAGGGGACGGGCGGATATGAAAGGGACGTTGCGCAGGCGCGGCTCGCCCTTGCGGCATTTCCGGGCGGGCTCCAGATCGGCGGAGGGATCCATGCCGGGAACGCGGAGCGGTTTCTCCGGCTCGGCGCGACGCATGTGATCGTGACTTCGTATGTTTTTCAGGATGGGATCATACGATATCCGAATCTGGAACGGCTTGTCCGCGCGGTTGGCAGGGAAAGGATCGTCTTGGATTTAAGCTGCCGCAGGCGGGACGGCGGATATTATATCGCGACCGACCGCTGGCAGAAGTTGTCCGACGTCAGGCTGACAGAGGAATTACTGGAAGAACTGTCCGCGTACTGCGATGAATTTCTGATCCACGCGGTCGATGTGGAGGGCAGGGCGTCCGGAATAGAAACAGAACTGGTAGAGATGCTTGGAAGCTATGACGGGGTCCCGGTCACGTACGCGGGCGGGATCGCGTCGCTTCACGATATAGAACAGATCCGCGAATTCGGAAAAGGACGGGTGGATTTCACCATCGGGAGCGCGCTCGATTTGTTTGGCGGGCAGATCCCGTTTTTCCGGGTTGCGGAGATACAGAACAAAACAGAACAGGAGTGATGAGGTATGAAACAAAAAAAGAGACTGACAGCGGCGGCTGTGATACTGGCGGTGTTCCTCGCCGTATGGGGCGGAATGGAAGTCGGCGTCCAGGCGCAGAACGTCAAGGTGACGATCAACGGCACGGAACAGGTATCCAAGAAAAAGACAAAAACATTTACCGTAAAGTGGAATGACTCGTGTTTTAAAAACGATTCTTCCGCGTTTAACAGCAAGCTCGCGTATCTGTCGATCGCGTACAGCGCGGCGGCGTATACGGAACAGCGCGCGGATTATGTCAATGACGCGCTCAGGGCGTCGGGCTTTCAGAAGATCACGTCCGGCGACAGTTATTCCGTCAACAAACGGGACGGGATCGGATATACCATCGCGAGCAAAACGCTGTCCGGGAAGGACGGCGCGGTCCTGCTCGCCGTGATCCTGCGGGGATCGACCGGCGAGGAATGGTATGGGAATTTCGACCTCGCGGAAAATGAAACGACCGCCGCGCGAGAACAGCACCATTATAATTTCAAAAAAGCGGAAACCGGGGTCATGCAGACATTGACTGATTACTGCGCGGAGAACGGCTTTGAGAAGGAGCATACAAAGATCTGGATCACCGGTCACAGCCGTGGGGCGGCGGTCGCCAATCTTCTGGCGGCGGATGTGAATGAGAGCGCGCTCGCGGAGCAGGAAAACGTCTACGCGTATACGTTCGCGACCCCGAATACGACAAAGGACAAGACCAGATATGACAATATCTTTAATCTGCTGAATGAAGGCGACCTGTTTGCCGGCGTCCCGATCGAAAAGTGGGGATATCGCCGGTACGGCACCGATATCGTTCTGCCGGACCTGTTCCGGAAAGCGGGCGTGTCGGACGACGGGATGCAGGCAGGCACGGCGGCAGTGTTCCAGGATTTTACGGGCGCGGATTATAGCCAGTACCGGTATGACACTGCAGGGGTCGCCAATGTCATAAAACAGGCGTCCGACCTCGTGGACGACACGACCAATTTTTATACGCTGAAGTTTTCGTTCGGTTCGGAGACGGCAACCATGTACCAGTATTTCCAGACGATCGGAGACCTCCTTGCCGGGGATGACGCCGCGCGGTCTGCCGCGACCAGGAAGCTCGGAAAATCCGTGCTTGGGGAGGATGATTTCACCGGGATATCCATATCGCTGATGAATCTTGCCTTATCCGGCAACGTGTACTTTGTCCATATGCCGGAAAATTATCTGTCCTGGCTCCAGATCATGTCGGATTCCGATATGAAGCAGGACGGCTCCATGGATCCGGTGATCATCAAGCAGTCCGGAAAGGCGATTGTCCGGAAAGGGAAAAAGGAAACGTACTCGGCGATCGCCCTTGGGACGAAGAAAAAGGTCATCTGGACGGTATCCGATAAAAAGATCGCGAGGATCACGCCCGGCGGCAGACTGATCGCCAAAAAGAAAGGGACGGTCAAACTCACCGCGAAAGCGGGCGGGGCGAAAGCGGTTTATAAGGTAAAGATCAAGTAACGGGAGAAGGAAATTGCGACAGGTAGGATTTATCGGATTGGGCTTGATCGGCGGCTCGATCGCAAAAAATATACGGCGGCTGTTTCCGCGGACGGTACTGGTGGCTTACGACGTCGACCGGGGCGCGCTGCGGCAGGCAGTGGAGGATCATGTCGTGGATCAGGCGGCGGACGCCATCGACGGCTCGTTTGCCGCGTGTGAACTGATCTTTCTCTGCGCGCCGGTTCATTTTAATATGGACGCGCTCCATGCGCTGAAGTCTATCATCGACCCGTCCTGCATTGTGACGGATGTTGGAAGCGTGAAGACGGATATCTGCCGCGCGGCGGTGAAGGAGGGAATGTCCCGCTGCTTTATCGGGGGACATCCGATGGTCGGATCGGAGAAATCCGGATACCGACACGCTTCTGACCGACTGATCGAACAGGCATATTATTTCCTGACCCCGTTTCCGGAAACGGACCGGGAGAAGCTGGAGCGGCTGAACGACTATATCGGGCGGCTCGGGGCGATCCCGATCCTTTTCGACTGGGAACAGCACGACAGGGCTGCCGCCTCGATCAGCCATATCCCCCACATCATCGCGTCCGGGCTGGTGAACCTGGTCCGCGCGCATGACGACGAGAACGGCATATTGAAACAGCTCGCGGCGGGAGGCTTTAAGGATATCACGAGGATCGCTTCCTCGTCCCCGGTTGTCTGGCAGCATATCTGCCTGAGCAACCCGGAGAACATACAACTTCAACTGGAGGATTTTATCCATGAACTTGAGCGGCTCAAAACAGCAATACAGCAAAAGGACGCTGATTATCTCCATGATTATTTCCAACGTGCTTGTGATTACCGTGATTCTATCCCAAATCAGGCAGTTGGCGTCATCTCTAAAGTGTTTGAGAGCTATGCGAATATCCCGGATCTTCCGGGAGAACTCGCGAAAGTGACGACCCTGATGGCAGATCACGCGATCAGCCTGTCCAACATCGGGATCGTGAGCAACCGCCTGTACGAAGAAGGCGCGCTGCGCATTGTTTTCCATGACGGGGCGTCCTGCCGGAAAGCAAGGCAGGTACTCGCGGAAGCCGGATATGAGCTGTATCCTGAAAAGTAAAATGTCGGAGGAAACGATCATGAAGATCAAAAGAGCAGCTTCTTTGCGCGGTACGGTCAGCGTTCCGGGCGATAAATCAATATCCCACCGCGCGGTCATGTTCGGGGCGATCGCAAATGGGACGACGACGATCCATCATTTTTTACAGGGGGCGGACTGTCTTTCTACCATCTCCTGTTTTGAAAAAATGGGGGTATCCGTGGAAAATCTGGGCGAAACGGTGATCGTCCACGGAAACGGGCTGCATGGCTTGCACGCCCCGTCGGAGACGCTTGACGCGGGGAACAGCGGTACGACGACGCGCCTGCTGTCCGGGATTTTATCGGGTCAGGGTTTTGAGGCGGTATTGACCGGCGACGCGTCTGTCTGCGCAAGACCGATGAACCGGATCATCACGCCGCTGTCGCAGATGGGAGCGAATATTGTCAGTATAAAAGGAAACGGCTGCGCACCTCTGCGCATTGGAGGTTCTTCGCTCCACGGGATCGAATACCGTTCCCCGGTCGCGTCGGCACAGGTCAAGTCGGCGATCCTGCTTGCGGGGCTGTATGCCGACGCGCCGACCAGCGTGACTGAGCCATGGTTATCGAGAAACCATACGGAGCTTATGCTGGAGCGCTTTGGCGCGAAAATAAGGACGGACGGGACGACCGCCACGGTCTGGCCGGCGGAGGAGCTGCACGGGCAGGAGATCACGGTCCCGAGCGATATCTCATCCGCCGCCTATTTCCTTGTTGCCGGGCTGATCACGCCTTCGTCCTGTATCACGGTCCGGAATGTAGGCGTCAATCCGACCAGGGACGGGATCCTTGACGTATGCAGGGCGATGGGCGCCGATCTTACGCTGTCCGGGCAGAGCCTTGCCGGAAGCGAGCCGGTGGCGGACATCACCGTGCGGACAAGCCGGCTGCGGGGCACTGTGATAGAGGGAAGCATGATCCCGCGCCTGATCGACGAGCTCCCGGTGATCGCCCTGCTTGCCTGCTTCGCGGACGGCACGACGGTGATCCGGGACGCGCAGGAACTGAAGGTGAAGGAATCGAACCGCATTGACGTGATGGCGGAGCAGCTCTCGCTCATGGGAGCGCATGTTGAGCCGACGGACGATGGTATGGTGATCCACGGCGGGTATCCGCTCCACGGGGCGGTCATTGACAGCAGGCTCGACCACCGGATCGCGATGACGTTCGCGGTCGCGGGTCTGAACGCCGAGGGAACGACGGAAATCCGGGACGCGAACTGCGTGGCGATTTCTTATCCGACATTTTATGAAACTCTTTCGGAATTGTATAACGGGTAAAAACCGGAACGGGAGATTTTTCTGGAAACTTATTGCAATCAGCCGCCGTTTTTAGTATAATATTCCTATGTGGGAGCCAGGGGGATTTTCGGCTCAATTTTATTACACACAGGAGGTATTTTTATGCAGGTTTATTCAACAGACAAGATTCGGAATGTCGTATTTCTGGGCCATGGCGGATGTGGCAAGACAACGCTTGTGGAGGCCATTGCATATACGATGGGGATTACAGGCAGGATGAAGTCGGTGCAGGAGGGCGGCACAGTCAGCGATTTCGACAAAGAGGAGATCAAGCGCCAGTTTTCGATCCAGACTTCCCTGATACCGGTCGAGTGGGAAGGAATCAAGATCAATATTCTGGATACGCCGGGATTTTTCGATTTTTCCGGCGAAGTATACGAAGCGCTCAGCGTCGCGGACGCCGCGGTCATTGTCGTATCCGGCAAGGACGGGGTAGAAGTCGGGACGACCAAGGCGTTTGATTTTTGTACTCAGTATCAGCTTCCGTGCATGGTCTTTATTACGGATATGGACGATCCCCAGTCGGATTATATGAACGTCGTCAATCAGTTAAAGGATCTGTACGGGAACCGGATCGCGCCGTTTTATGTTCCGATCATGGAGGACGGCAAATTTGCGGGCTTTGTCAACGCGGTGAAGATGGACGGGCGCAAGTTCCGCCCGGACGGGACGTTTGAGGACGTACCGATCCCGCCGGAGTATGAAGACGCTGTCGCCCCGGTCCGGGATATGATCATGGAAGCGGTCGCGGAGACAAATGAAGAATATATGGAGCGGTATTTCGACGGCGGGGAATTTACGCAGGACGAGATAACGGACGCGCTGCGGGATAACGTATGTGAGGGCACGATCGTTCCGGTTCTGATGGGTTCCGGCGTTCTGACTTACGGCGTGCGGATGCTGCTTTATTCGATCTATAAATATTTTAAGGCGCCGACGGCAAGCGCGGTGCTGACAGGGAAAAACCCGAAGAACGACGAGCCGTATGAAGTGGAATACAAGGACGACAAGATCGTCTGCGCGTATGTATTTAAGACGATCGTCGATCCCTTTATCGGGAAATATTCGATGTTTAAGGTATGCGACGGCGTGATCAAGCCCGATATGGCGCTGCATAACACGGATCGCGAGGCGGATGAGCGGATCGGCAAATTATATACCTTTGTTGGAAAGAACGCGGTCGAGGTTCCGGAGCTTCATGCCGGCGATATCGGCGCGGTCGCGAAGCTGTCTGTGACCAGAACCGGCGATACGTTGTGCGGAAAGGGCGCGCCTGTCTCCATGGACAAGGTGCCGATGCCGGTTCCGTATACGTTTATGCGGTACGAAGCGGTAAACAAAGGCGAGGAAGACAAGATATCCGGCGCGATCCGCCGTATCATGGAAGAAGATCTGACCGTCCGGGAAGTCAACGACAAGGAAAACCGTCAGCTTCTGCTGTACGGGCTTGGCGACCAGCATCTGGAAGTGGTCGTGAGCAAACTGAAAGAGCGTTATAAAGTGGATGTCAACCTGGTAGAGCCGCGGATCGCGTACAAAGAGACGATCACCAAGCAGGTCCGGGTACAGGGCAAGTACAAAAAACAGTCCGGCGGGCACGGACAGTACGGCGACGTCCATATGGAATTTGAGCCGCTGGGCGACCTGGATACCCCTTATGTATTTGAGGAAAAGATATTCGGAGGCTCCGTGCCGAAGAATTACTTCCCTGCGGTAGAAAAGGGGATCGCCGAGTCCTGCCAGAAAGGTCCGCTTGCCGGATATCCGGTTGTCGGGATCAAGGCGACGCTGGTCGACGGCTCCTACCATCCGGTTGATTCTTCCGAGATGGCGTTTAAGATGGCGGCGACTCAGGCGTTCAAGGAGGGCGTGATGAACGCGCATCCGGTTTTGCTTGAGCCGATCGTTTCCCTCAGGGTTGTCGTTCCGGAAAAATATTCGGGAGACGTTATGGGCAGTCTGAATAAGCGCCGCGGACGGGTGCTTGGCATGAACCATCTGGAAGGCGGGAAGCAGGAGATCGAGGCGGACATCCCGCTTGCGGGGCTGACCGGATATTCGACGCTGCTTCGCTCCATGACCGGAGGAAGCGGGGAATATTCCTACGAGTTCGACCGCTATGAACGGATGCCGAGCGACGTTATGGCAAAATTGCTGGAACAGATGAAATAAATAAAAGTCAGTTTTTGACATGGAAGGCGAAGGAAGCGCTTTCCAAGAGATGCAGCCGCATTTTTTGGAGCGTTCCTTCGCTTTTTTTCTTTACAATGCCATGCCGGGAGGCTATAATAAATAAATATGAGACTTGGAGGCGGATGATATGGAGAGATGGACGAAAAAGATCAGATGGATCGCGGCGATCGGCGCGCTCTGGGCTGTTTTTTGCCTGGGCAGTACGGTGAAAGCAGCGTCCCCTTACCTGATCAAGATCAACAAGGGAACGAATGTTGTCACGGTATATTCCCAGAACAAAAAAGGGAATTATACAAAACCGGTTACCGCGTTCGTCTGTTCGGTCGGATATGCCACCCCGACCGGGACATTTCCGCTGCAATATAAGATGCGCTGGGGAGAGCTGATGGGACCGAGCTACGGTCAGTATTGTTCCGTGATCACCGGCGATATCCTGTTCCACTCCGTATGGTATTATACGCCGGACAAAAATTCGCAGAGTTATGTCGAATATAATAAGCTCGGAACGACGGCGTCCCATGGCTGCGTGCGCCTGACTGTGATCGACGCGAAGTGGATTTATGACAACTGTCCGACCGGTACGCCCGTCCGCATTTTTAACGGATCCTCCAAATATGACAAGCTGGGAAAACCCGCGCATATTTCGCTTTCCGGTTCAACCGGATGGGATCCGACCGACCCGGATCCGTCGAATCCGTTCCATAAATATTTTCCAAAATTTTCCGGGCTTCGTGACCGCAAGGTGCGGGCGTTCACGAAGTTCAATCCGAAAAAGGGCGTGAAAGCGCTCGGCGGGAACGGGGAAAAGCTGACAAAGAAGATTCAGATTTCCGGAAAAGTAAATACAAAAAAAGCGGGCGCATATAAGCTGACCTATACGGTCGCGGACCGGTACCACCGTCCGACGACAAAGACGGTCACCGTCACGGTTGTTGATAAGACGAAGCCGATCATCCATGGCGCGAAGGACAGGACGGTCGCGTATGGAGAAAAAGTCAATTTCTTAAAGGGCGTGACCGCCAAAATGAAGAGCGGTGCGAATGTGACCCGTTCGCTCGTTTATAAGACGAAGCTGAAGCCGAAAAAGCCCGGCAAATATAAAGTAAAATATATCGCGACCGGGACAAACGGCAAAAAAGCGTCGGTCACGGTAGTCTTTACGGTCCTGGAAAAACCGGAACCGGAAGTTCCGGACGACGGACAGCAGGAACCGGACGCGCAGGATCCGTCCGCTGATGACGGGATGGGCGCCGTGACGATCGAGGGCGTCACGGACCGGACGCTGCAATATACGGACGCCGGCATGACGGAGAAAGCGAAGATCAGTCTGATCCGGGATCACGTCATGGACGGCGTGACAGGCTTCTACGACGGAGAAGAAGCGGAAGCGTCGGATTTTGAAATACAGATCGTGAAACAGCAGGAGGACCGGTATCAGGTTCTCTATACATTGGAAGATTATGAGGGAAATCCCGTTACCAAAACGGCGGTCTTTACATTAGTCCACATAGAGGAGGAAAAAGGAAATGGCGTCAAGCTATAATCATCGTGCCATAGAGCAAAAATGGAAAAAACACTGGAAGGAGCATCCGGTCAACGTCAACGACGGGAAGAAACCGAAATATTACTGCCTGGATATGTTCCCGTACCCGTCCGGAAGCGGCTTGCACGTCGGGCACTGGCGCGGTTACGTGATCAGTGATGTGTGGAGCCGTTATAAAATGCTTCAGGGATATTATCTGATCCATCCGATGGGGTGGGACGCATTCGGGCTCCCGGCAGAGAATTACGCGATCAAGATGGGCGTCCATCCGAGCATTTCAACAGCGGAAAATGTCGCGAATATCAAAAAACAGATCAATGAAATATCCGCGGTTTATGACTGGGATATGGAGGTCAATACGACCGATCCGGAATTTTATAAATGGACGCAGTGGATCTTTGTCCAGATGTATAAGAAAGGGCTCGCGTATGAAAAGGAATTTCCGATCAACTGGTGCCCGTCCTGCAAGACGGGGCTCGCGAATGAGGAAGTTGTCAACGGATGCTGCGAGCGGTGCGGTTCTCCGGTCACCAAAAAGAATTTAAGGCAGTGGATGCTGAAGATCACGGAATACGCGGAACGCCTGCTCAACGATCTGGATAAGCTTGACTGGCCGGAAAAAGTAAAGAAAATGCAGACGGACTGGATCGGCAAGAGCCACGGCGCGGAGGTTGATTTCGCGGTCGAAGGGATCGAGGAGGCGATCAAGGTATATACGACGCGCCCCGATACGCTGTACGGCGCGACCTTTATGGTGCTTGCGCCGGAGCATGAGCTGGTCGGCAAGCTGACGACGGACGAGATGCGCGCGCAGGTGGAACAGTATGTCTATGACGCGTCCATGCGCTCCAATGTGGACCGTATGCAGGATAAAGAAAAGACCGGCGTCTTTACCGGGAGTTACGCAGTCAATCCGATCAACGGCGCGAAAATACCGGTCTGGCTGTCCGATTATGTCCTGGCGGATTATGGAACCGGCGCGATCATGTGCGTACCCGCCCATGACGACAGGGACTTCGCGTTCGCGAAAAAATTTGACCTGCCGATCATTGAAGTGATCTCCAAGACAGGAAAACCGACGGAGGGCGGTCTTACGGAGGCATATACCGATCCGGGGATCATGATCAATTCCGGAGATTTTAACGGGATGCCATCCGAAGAAGCGAAGCAGAAAGTGCCAGCGATGCTGGAGGAACGAGGCATCGCGAAGGTGACGACCAATTATAAGCTCCGCGACTGGGTATTCAGCAGGCAGAGATATTGGGGAGAGCCGATCCCGATCGTGCACTGCCCGGACTGCGGCTGCGTCCCTGTGCCGGAAGACCAGCTTCCGGTCCTGCTTCCGGATGTGGAAAAATACGAACCGACCGGGACCGGGGAATCGCCGCTTGCCGGGATCGAAGACTGGGTTCAGACGACCTGCCCGGTATGCGGGAAACCGGCGAGAAGGGAGACGAACACAATGCCGCAGTGGGCAGGTTCGTCCTGGTATTTCCTCCGCTATATTGATAATAAAAACAAGGACGCGCTCGTATCAAAAGAAAAGGCGTCCCGGTATCTGCCGGTGGATATGTATATCGGCGGCGTGGAGCATGCGGTCCTTCATCTGCTTTATTCCAGATTTTATACAAAATTCCTTTATGATATCGGCGTGGTCGATTTCGACGAACCGTTTACCCGGTTATTCAACCAGGGAATGATCAATGGGAAAAACGGGATCAAAATGAGCAAATCCAAGGGAAATGTTGTATCGCCGGATGATCTGGTACGTGATTACGGCTGTGATTCCCTGCGGATGTACGAATTGTTTGTCGGGCCGCCGGAACTGGACGCGGAGTGGGACGACCGCGGGATCGACGGCGTTTACCGCTTCCTGAACCGGTTTTATCATCTGGTCATGGATCAGGCGCAAAACGGCGCGTCTGTGACCCCGGAACTGGAACGCGAACGGAATAAGATGATCTGCGATATCACGACCCGCCTTGAGAATTTCAGCTTAAATACGGTTATCAGCGGATTTATGGAACATACGAACAATCTGATCGCACTCAGCAAAAAATCCGGGATCGACAGGGAAACGCTGGAGGCGGCGGTGATCCTGATCGCGCCGTTCGCCCCGCATATCGGGGAGGAGCTCTGGGAACAGCTCGGGCACAGTGACAGCGTGTTCTGCCAGACGTGGCCGGAGTATGATGAGTCCAGGATGAAAGAAGATGTGGTCGAGATTCCCGTCCAGGTGAACGGAAAGACAAAAGGAACGATCACGATCACGGCGGACGCCGACCAGGAGACGGCGATCCAAAAGGCGAAGGAGCTTCTTGGCGGGAAACTGACCGGTACAGTCATAAAAGAAATTTATGTGCCGGGACGGATCGTCAATCTCGTTGCCAGATAACAACCGAATAATAGAATAGAAGGGAAAGCGAAAGAGCGCCCCGGATATGGCATGATCGCCATCATCCGGGACGCTCTTTTTCGTGGTGATGCGTCAACAGTTTCCCCAGGGATCTTATCCGTCAAGCTCTTCCACATGCTTCTTATTTGCTTTTTTCAGAATCTTCAATACATCCGCCGTCGTGACATTTCCGTCCCCATCCACATCCGCGGAAAGGAATGCCTGGGAATGACCCGTATCGCCGTCGGAACCCGCCACGCTTAGTTTTAACGCAAGCACGGCGTCCGATAAATGAATGGAGCCGTCATTGTCCACATCGCCGGGCGTAAATGAAATTTCCTGTTCCGATTCAACAACGAAAGAGAGTTCCGCTACGGCAAGGCTGATCTTGCCGCCGTTGTTGACGGTATCAAAATATAAAGTAAAGTATTGATAGGAACGACCGCCGGTATCAAGATCGATTCTCTGAGGGATGTAGGAATGGGTTGCCGTTACCCCGCTTACTTCCCCGACCAGTTCGCCGGGCGTGTCTGCGTCGTTCGACGCGTAAATTTTTGCTCCGTTGATCCGATTCGCGAAAGCACCGTCCCCGTCGGCAGGCGTGTAGCGACCGATCACGTAAACCGCGCTTACCGGTTCCGGCTCTGCCAGTTCAGCTTTCAGAAACTTAGCGGGAGCGTCGTCTTTTGAAGAATATGCGGTGGAGGGTATGCCGTCGAAGACAAAGTCCGGCTCCCAGTCGGAACTCCAGGCGGGACTGGACGTCGCATGGGCGACCGCCGCGTTTATAACCTGTTTGCCAGGTCCGTTCACATGGACTTTCAGTTCCGATTTCAGCATACCGTCGGATGCCTGGATCGTACATGAACCAGGAGCATAGGCAGCAAGATGATTGCCATACGGCACAGCGCAGGCGATATTGCTGCTGCGGACGGTAAGGGATGGAAGCGGGGCGTCTTCCGGAACCGTTTTTATGCCGAGCAAAGCGATGTCGTTCTGCTGAAGCTCAACCGAATCCGTTTCTTTTCCATTGACTGTTATGACGATTTTATCCGCAATGACAGTAACCTCTTTCTGGAATGTCTGGCGCTGCATTTCAAATTCGCTTCCGTTCCAAAGCTGATTTTCTTCTCCGGTTTTGTTTTTCTGAATCAGCGCGTCCCCCTCGCGCGTTAAATATTTTCCCGTTGCGCAGTTCCGGATAAAAAACCAGCCGTCATGAATATTCTCCACATTCCAGTAAGCGGAATCAGAACGCCCGTCCCAGACTGCAGGCGAGCCGTCGGTTGTATCATTGATCGTAAGATACTGTCCGTTTCTGGCGATCAGATACGTACCGTCCGGAGTTTCGGAAAGCGTGAAGGCGACGGAAACAGGCTGATCCTTTTCCAGTACAATGTCGAGATAGCTTCCGCGCGCGTCGATTTTTTTCTCAACGGGCGTTCCGTCCAGGCTGGCGGCGGTCCATTCTTCCCCGCAGCCGAGACGGATCCGGTTGCCGTCTTCTGATGACGTCAGCGTAACGTTCGCTGTACGCGTGTCAATATCCCAGCTGAGCGAAGTGATTTCCGCCCTTGTCCGTGCCATGAGCCCGTCCACGCTTCCTTTCGTCCAGTCTCTCGGCAGGCTGGGCAGGATTTCAATTTCGCCTGTGTTGGAATACGCCAGGCTTTCGTTCACCGCGCCGAGCGTTCCGAACGCGGTATCTGTGCAGTAGGTATCATTTCTGCGGTTTGTATCATGATCTGTCATGAGGGACGGGTAATAAGCGTTGGAACCCATCATTTTCAGGAGGGACTGCGCCATACCGTCGCCCCGTTTCAGCCGCGCCTCGACAAGCGCCTTGTGGATCCAGCCGTGTCCGGCAGTCGCGTCCCCCGTATTGTACCGGTTCCGGTTGTCAAGGGCAATGTTTGCCGCCCTGGCAAGATCCGGGTCGCTCTGCGTTTCGTAGGCGGGCCACGCCGCGTAGAGGTGGCTCAGATGGCGATGGTTGTTGTTTTCCACGTAATCGCTCATCGCCCATTCTTTCAGCGCGCCGTCCGGATCGTATTGATAGTCGGCAATGCTGTCTTTTAATTTCTGCCACTTCTTCACTGCCGTCTCCCAGCCGTCGCGCCCGACCGCCTTCTCCAGCGCGCATACCATGTCAAGCCCGTCTTTCGCGGCTGTGATGTCCATGGTCGCGTTCGCCGCGATCGTGCTGTTGTAGCCGACAGGGTGGTTTTCCGGAGAATAGGAGGGGATGATCATATATCTCTCGCCGTCGAGCAGTTCCGTCTTTTCCCCGTCATGCCGGGCTACGCCGTTCGCATCCATGTAATAGCATGGGGTTACGATCTGTTCCCAGAAGTTTGCCTGCTTCGTCAGGAGCGGAAGCAGGATGTCTTTTTCCAGGTCGAGCCATCCGCGCTCTTTTATGGCGGCAAATTCATCGTCGCTGAGCCCGCCGTCCTCTACGCCAAGCGACCGTTGGAGGTCGTCGATGCGCATGAACCGGTTGATCGGGATCTGCCTGTTTCCATTGCATTGCCAGTACTCATAAATGGGCAGAAGGCACCAGCTTGCCCCTGCATTCCAGTACTGGAACGGATAATCGTTATCATACTCGACCTGCATGGCACGATCGGCGTCCGTATTGACCGACGGCTGGAGCGCGTCATGCATCCCATACGACTTCTCCGCATTGCGCATAAAGTCTGGTGTATGGCGCAGGAAGTACGTGATGTATCCCTCTGCGCCGCTGTCCAGTCCGCCGGTGTTTATGGAACTGACCTGCAGGTTCACATTGGCATCCAGCGTGTAGATGCCTCTCCAACCAAGGTTCCATTCCCCGGTCCACATCCCATAGAGCCGTGGGGCGGATGATCCGCTGCAGCAGACCAGCGCGTATCTCGCCTGATCGTAGGAGCGGCGCAGAAATTCATGATTGATGCGGGACGGATCCGATCGCTGGGCAGCGATCAGGGCGGCGTTGTCAAGCGCTTTCCCGTCTTCATCGCCCTCCAGCCCGAAGCGTACGCGCTGGAACTCGTCCTGATGGAGCCTTGCCGACGGAGCCAGGGCGGCGTCGTAATCAAATGCCCCATCATGGGTATATTTTTCACATACTCGCCTGGTTTCTTCCGCCAGCTTATCCAGCAGGTCATACGACTGCATTGACGCGAACGCGTCCATCGGGCTGGGCGCTCCTGTCATCTCGGAACTTCTGTCCAACGCGGTGACAAGATAGACCGCCTCCGCATTTTCGATCCGGATCGCCGCGTCGTTTCCGAGAAGCATCGGGTCGTCGCCCGCGGATTCGACGCGCGACTGTACCGCGGACGCACCCTCTACGAGAACCCTTGTCAGCCCGCAATAACCGCCGTCCCGCAACTCGCTGCCATCGTAAACCGGGTAATGGCTGATCTGCGCGATGTAGGAGGCGTCGTCCGGTACGATTTTTTTATAGCGTTGATCCTGAACTTTACTAAGCCCGTTGTCTGACCGCGGCATATCATCAATGTCGTCGATGGAGATTTTCAGGTTGAGAAGTTCATTTGTCGAAGATTTGGTCAGTTTTGTGATGGAAACTCCGTCGCATCGGGACGTAAACGCCGTGCGCTGCCATTCTCCGCGGCTGTCCGTAAACCTCACGCCGGTTTCGGCTGTTTCATAGTTCGTCCAGCGGACATACCCGGTTTCCTGCTCCTGATAATCACTTGTGATCCGAAGCTGGTGACCCGGATGGAAAGAGTAGAAATACGTGCGTCTCCGTCGTCGTCCGCTTTTGTCTTTGACTTCCCATTTGTCATTGAAGTTAAATACGTTTTCACGCGCCTCGCTGAGCTGACCGGTGAGTTCCTCCGGAATCTCCCGCGGATCGGCGGACGGGTAATTGAAGAACATGTTCTGATAGATAAATGTGTCGCTGTACGGTTC
The DNA here is from genome assembly GCA_947593735.1 of uncultured Lachnospiraceae bacterium. GTDB lineage: Bacteria > Bacillota > Clostridia > Lachnospirales > Lachnospiraceae > CANQDT01. The sequence continues at coordinate 14,879 of CANQDT010000009.1, forward strand.
CCCGCTCGTCACATAACCGATCATGCCATTTCCGCTGACAAACCCGTCTCTCCACGCGCGGTTCCTGTCGTCCCTGTGGCGGCTGACAATAGGGCTGTAGCTCTCTACGAAACTACCTTCCTGATAAAGTTCGTCCATCCTGTACGCTCCTTTCTCCTGTGCCATCCCTGCCGTCGCGGGGGAGGTTAAAAGCATAGCCGTGCTGACGAGGATGGCGATGAATGATTTTCTTCCTGCGTTCATCTTGTGTCTCCTTTCTTTTCTTTCGATTGCGGGAAATCCGCTATCATACTATTGAAACATCCGCTTCCTCAAGGTATAATATGATCACTTGGCGAGGTATTTTCGAGCCTAGTGAGAATATATGCCTGGCAGCTTAGCGAGGTCTTATCGAGCTTAGCGATAAGGTATAATATGATCACTTAGCGAGGTATTTTCGAGCCTAGCAAGGTCGTTAAACATGGAGGTGCACCATGCCGGCAAAAAATACGAAAACGGAAATTTATCTCAGGACGACGCGCCCCGACCCGTCGGGTATGTATGTCTTTCATGGGATTGCCGACGAGAAAAATCCAAATAATAACATGATCCACTGCCACAGCTTCTGGGAAATGGAGTTCATCGTAAAGGGAAGCGGTCGTTACGAGATCAACAACCGCGTGTTTCCGATCGGGCGCGGCTGGCTTTATCTGACGACGCCCGCGGATTATCATTATTATTCGCTTGACGCCGGGGAGCAGTTTGAATTATATAACATCCAATTCTTTTCCGAACATCTGAACGAGGAGATCCTGTCCTTTTTTTATTCCCGCCATGAACCGATCGCCGTACCGCTTGACGGCGGACAGTTTGACTGGTTCTGCCGTTCGTTTGAGGAAACGGCGCGCGTATTTTCCGAAAAAGCACCGATGTACGGGCTGATGGTCCGGAATCTGATCGAAAATATATGCGTCCGGCTGGCGGGGCGTATGAGCGCGGAAACTGTGTCCGCGCCCGTCCGTTCCGCGGTCAAGGACGCCGTGATCTTCGCGAAAGACAATTACCGCGACAATATTACGCTGCATGACGCGGCGTTACGCGCCGGAATGTCGGAAGCGTATTTTTCGCATATGTTTTCATCCGTCATGGGAATCGGTTTTTCCGCTTATCTGCGGAATATACGCCTCAACGCAGCCGCGAACCTGCTCAAGTCAACCAATATGAGCATAAAAGAAGTCTGCTACGAAACCGGGTTCGGAAACCGGAGCCATTTTACGAAAGTATTCAGGGAACAATTCGGTTTGCCGCCGGCGGAATATCAGAAAAAATATCGGCTGCATTGATATAAGAAACAGTATAGCAGGGATTCCGGCGTGTTTGTACATCAAATGCGTCGGTTTTCTTTTGAAATGGTTGCTTTTCCCGTCACCGGTTCGCTTTCATCATGTCAAGGAGCTGGCTCATGAGCGCTTCCTGACCGGGCGGGGTGGAAGCGCCTGCGTCGGATCCGGTTGGGGATGCCTGGTTTTGCAGCAGGAGCGGGAGCACCTTGGATATCTGGATGATATGAAGCATCTGGTCGATCTGGGGGCGCGTCTCGTCGTCCGCTTTGCCCCGCATCGCGCGCAGCATTTGTTCCAGACTCTGGTTGGAATGGCTGAGCCCGCAGGCGCTGACGGTGTCCGGATCCTGGAACCGTTCCCGGACATGACCGAGTTCCTGCGCTTTGATATACATGGCGAGCGGCTGCTGAAATCCGTTCCCGATATATGGAAGGGCGGCTTCCAGCATTTCCAGGCGCGGGTCGCGCGCAAGCTGCTGTAAGGGTCTGCTTTCCGTTCTTTGTCCGTTCAAGGGAATACCTCCATGAAATGCGATGAATAGTATATAGTAATACTGTATTCAGACAGGAGAGATTTGATGAATGAGACGCTGATCGTGGAAGACAACGCCGTTTATGAGATAGATCCAAATTGCAGGCTGATCATGAAAAACGGGAGGCGGAGAGCGGTCATGGTCAGGGCGGCGCAACTCAGGCGAAAACGTCAGTTGTTATTGGCAATTTTATTGACTTCTACACTTTAAAGTGATATACTTTTTTCATGTGTAACAAGTGACAGACATCATGAGATACACAATAAAAGAAAAAGCGAGGAAATGGAATATGAGAAAACAAACAGCAAAGAAAATGTTGGCTCTTGCGTTCGCCCTGATGTTGGGGCTGTCCATGACAGCCTGCGGGCAGAAAGACGACGGCGCAGCCAGCGGACAGAACCAGGAAACTGCGGATAACACGGATGCGTCCAAAGAGTATCATGTCGGCGTTCTCCAGCTGGTCGAGCACGACGCGCTGGGCGCTGCCAATCAGGGCTTCTGCGACGTACTGAACGAGTCCGGTCTGAATATCGACATCGACCAGCAGAACGCGCAGAACGAGCAGGCAAACTGCCAGACGATCGCGTCCAAATTTGTCAGCGATAAAAAAGACCTGATCCTTGCGATCGCGACTCCCGCCGCGCAGGCATGCGCCAGTGAGACGACGGAGATCCCGATCCTTGTAACCGCGGTGACCGACCCTGCCGACGCGGAGCTTGTGGACACCAACGAACATCCGGGCGGAAACGTATCCGGAACGTCCGACTTAACTCCGGTCGCTTCCCAGTTTGATCTTCTGAAGGAGATCCTTCCGGACGCGAAGAAAGTCGGAATCCTTTACAATTCCGCGGAGTCAAATTCCAAATTCCAGGCAGAGCTTGCGAAAGAAGCCGCGGCGAAACTGGATATGGAAGCGGTCGAGGCGACGGTTTCCAATTCCAATGAGATCGAGCAGGTGACAAGGGATCTGTGCGGCAAAGTCGACGTGATCTATTGCCCGACCGACAATATGATCGCTGCCGGAATGGCAACGGTTACCATGGTTGCCAACGAGCTGAAGATCCCGACGATCGTCGGAGAGGAAGGCATGGTAGAAAACGGCGGGCTCGCGACACAGTCGATCAGCTATTATGAGCTTGGCCGTAAGACCGGCGAGCAGGCGGTGAAGATCCTGAAAGGGGAGGCGACCACCGCGGATATGCCGATCGAATATGTACCGGGCGACGCGATTTCCGTCAATGAAGATACCGCAAAAGAGATTGGAGTTGAAATCCCGCAGTCGGTACTGGATAAGATCGAAAAATAAGCATCGTTGCGGATAATGGAAGATTGAGGATGTCTTCTCCCTGAAGGCACCCTCAATCTTTGCATAGGAGGAAAGAAAATGAGCAGCTTTTTTTTGGCAATAATGGGCGCGGTTTCCCAGGGCGTCCTGTGGTCCGTGATGGCGCTCGGTGTTTATATCACCTTCCGCCTGCTTGATATCGCGGATCTTTCGGTCGACGGGACGTTTGCGCTCGGCGGCGTTACGACGGCTGTGCTGATCGTGAAAGGAATGAATCCGATCCTCGCGCTCGTGATCGCGACTCTGGCGGGCATGCTCGCCGGGCTGGTGACCGGACTGCTTCATACAAAGCTCGGAATACCGGCGATCCTCGCGGGGATCCTGACAATGATTTCCTGTTATTCGATCAATCTGAGGATCGCGGGCGGCGCGTCCAATACGCCGCTCCTGAAAGCGGACACGGTCATGAGCTTTCTGAACGACCTGTTCCCGGCACTCAGCAAGACGGCGACGTCGCTGATCATCGGGCTGATCCTGACGGCTGCGGTCGTTGCCTTTCTGTACTGGTTTTTCGGGACAGAGATGGGATCGGCGCTCCGCGCGACAGGAAACAATGAGAGAATGATCCGGGCGCTCGGCGTCAATACGGATACGATGAAAAATATCGGGCTGGTGATCAGCAACGGATTTGTCGCGCTTTCCGGCGGCGTTGTGGCGCAGAGCCAGAAGTATGCCGACGTTGGAATGGGAACCGGAACAATCGTGATCGGTCTCGCGTCGATCGTGATCGGGGAAGTTATTTTCGGGAACCGGTTTAATTTTGCTTATGTGCTATGTTCCGTTGTGATGGGTTCGGTTTTGTACCGGATCATCATCGCGATCGTACTCCGGTTTAATTTCTTTACGACAGGCGACTTAAAGCTGCTGACGGCGATCATCGTCGCGTTTGCCCTGTCTGTTCCGATCATTAAAAATAAGGTGCTGCAGAAAAGCGCCGGCAGGAAGGGAAGGTAGATCTTATGCTGAAAGTAACGGGCGTATACAAGACGTTTAATCCTGGGACGATCAACGAAAAGAAGGCGCTGAACGGCGTGGATCTTTCCCTTGCCCCGGGCGATTTTGTGACGGTGATCGGCGGGAACGGCGCGGGAAAATCGACCATCATGAATATGATCGCGGGCGTTTACCCGATCGACGAGGGACAGATCATCCTGGACGGGCAGGATATTTCCCGCCTGCCGGAGTATAAGCGCGCCAAACTGCTTGGCAGGGTGTTCCAGGATCCGATGATGGGTACCGCCGCAGGGATGGAGATACAGGAGAATATGGCGCTTGCGTACCGCCGCGGAAAACCAAGGGGACTCAGCTGGGGAATCACGAAAGCGGAGAAGAAATTGTTCCGGGAAGCGCTCCGCACGCTGGATCTCGGGCTGGAGGACCGGATGACGTCCAAGGTCGGGCTTCTTTCCGGAGGACAGCGTCAGGCGCTGACGCTTCTGATGGCGACGCTGCAGCGCCCGCAGCTTCTGCTGCTTGACGAACATACCGCCGCGCTTGACCCGAAGACGGCGAAGAAAGTACTGGATCTGACGGAGGAACTGGTCAGCCGGGACAATCTCACGACGCTGATGGTCACGCATAATATGAAAGACGCGATCCATGTCGGAAACCGTCTGATCATGATGCACGAGGGACGCATCATTTATGATGTGAGCGGAGAAGAAAAGAAAAATCTCCAGGTAAAGGATCTGCTCGCGAAATTCGAGCAGGTAAGCGGCGGAGAATTCGCGAATGACAGAATGTTGCTCGCATAATGGAAAAATGACGATAATTTGTATGGAAACAGGCGGAAACCCTTGCATGGACACCCGATTTCGTGTAAAATGAGAATAAGAAACTTATGATCAGGAGGGGTGTTATGAAAAGGATCATGTTTGTTGCTTCTGAATGTGTCCCATTTATCAAGACCGGCGGTCTGGCGGATGTCGTCGGAGCGCTTCCGAAGTCGTTCGACAGGGAAAAATACGACGTCCGGGTCATCATGCCCAATTATACCTGTATTCCGTGGGAGTACCGCAGCCAGTTCCAGTATGTCCATCATTTTTATATGGATCTTGGGGACCGGCCGGAGAAACTGCATGTTGGGATCATGACGTATAAAATGAACGGCATTACGTATTACTTTGTCGATAACGAGCATTATTTCGGCGGGTTCGCGCCGTATGGGACGATCCGCTTCGATGTAGAGAAATTTATCTTTTTCTGCAAGGCGGTCATGGCGATCATGCCGGTCATTGATTTTAAACCGGATATCATTCACTGCCACGACTGGCAGGCGGGACTTGTTCCGGTTTATCTTCATACGCTGTATAAGGATAATCCGTTTTATTTCGGGACAAAAACGATCATGACCATTCATAACCTGAAATTCCAGGGAATCTGGGATATTAAGACGATACAGGGGATCTCCGGTCTGCCGGCGGACGTCTTTACGCCGGATAAGCTGGAGTACCGGAAAGACGCCAATATGCTGAAGGGCGGGATCGTCTACGCGGACTTTATTACAACCGTGAGCGGGTCGTATGCCGGCGAGATCCAGATGCCGTATTACGGAGAGGGGCTGAACGGGCTTCTTTTCGCGCGGAACCAGTCTTTGCAGGGGATCGTAAACGGAATCGACTATGAAACGTATGATCCGCAGACCGACCCGACGATCTACTCCAATTATTCTGCCGCGGATTTCCGCAAAAAGAAAGTCAGAAATAAAATCGGGCTGCAGAAAGAGCTCGGGCTTCCGGTCGATGAAAAGAAATTCCTGATCGGCATTATTTCCAGACTGACCGATCAGAAAGGATTTGACCTGATCGACTGGGTCATGGATCGGATCATCGACGAGTTTACCCAGCTTGTGATCATCGGCACAGGCGAGGAAAAATATGAAAATATGTTCCGATATTATCAGTGGACGCACCCGGATAAGGTATCCGCGAATATCTGCTATTCCAACGAACTTGCCAATAAGGTATATGCGGGCGCGGACGCGTTTCTGATGCCGTCCCGGTTTGAACCGTGCGGATTGTCGCAGCTGATGTCGCTCCGTTACGGCACGGTTCCGATCGTCCGGGAAACCGGCGGGCTGCGCGATACGGTGGAACCGTATAACGAGTATGAAAAAACGGGAACCGGATTCTCATTTGCCAATTATAACGCGGATGAGATGCTTGCCACGATCAATTACGCGAAATCGGTCTATTTCGACCACAAGCGGGATTGGAATTCCATGGTGGAACGGGGAATGAAAAAGGATTTCTCATGGCAGAACAGTGCGAAGGTCTATGAAGAATTATATGACCGGCTGTAAATGAGCGATTGTTCTGACACGCAAATGGATAGGCTGCTGCGAATGATATAGGGCTGGATTTCAGTGCCATGCCGGATATTATTTGCCGCAGCCTTTGTTGTTCCGATAACAGAAAAGTCAAAAAGGAGGCAGCGCCATGTGGGCTTATGACAGTATATTTTATCAGATTTATCCGCTGGGCTTTTGCGGGGCGCCGTTTGAGAACGACGGCAATCTAGCTCATCGGATCCGGAAAGTGGAAGATTGGATCCCGCATATCAAACGGCTGGGCGCGAACGCGGTTTATTTCGGTCCGGTGTTTGAATCGGATACGCACGGCTACAATACAAGAGATTATACGGCGGTCGATTGCAGGCTTGGGACAAAGGAGGATCTGAAGCACGTCTGCGACGCCCTTCACCGCGAAGGGATCAAGGTTGTGCTGGACGGCGTATTTAATCATGTAGGGAGAGGTTTCCACGCGTTCCGGGACGTTCTGGAAAACCGGGAAGCGTCCCGGTACCGGGATTGGTTTTATCTGGATTTCCATGGAAATTCCAACTACAACGACGGCCTCTGGTACGAGGGCTGGGAAGGAAATTATGATCTCGTCAGGTTGAACCTGCGCAATGAAGATGTCGTCGCTCATTTGTTCAGCGCGATAAAAGGATGGATCGAGGACTTTGACATCGACGGCTTGCGGCTGGACGTCGCCTATTGCCTGGATCTGGATTTCCTGCGTCGGCTCCGGCGCTTTACCGGGGAACAGAAACCGGGCTTTTTTCTGCTCGGAGAACTTCTCCATGGGGATTATAACCGGTTTGTCAATGATGAAATGCTGCACAGCGCGACAAATTACGAATGTTACAAAGGATTGTACAGCAGCTTTAACAGCCGGAATATGTTTGAGATCGTTCATTCCCTCCAGCGGCAGTTCGGGTCGGAACCGTGGTGCGTCTACCGGGGAAAACGCCTGTTGTCTTTTGTCGATAATCATGACGTGACCCGGGTCGCGAGCATACTGGACCGTCCGGAACATCTGCCGCTCATTTACGCGATGGCGTTCGGAATGCCGGGGATCCCGTGCGTTTATTATGGCAGCGAATGGGGCGCGAAAGCGGAGAAAAAAGAGGGCGACCCGGCGCTCCGCGCGTGTTTTGATCATCCGGAGGAAAATGGCCTGACCGAATGGATCGGCAGGCTCGCGCGGGCGTACCATGATCATAAAGCGCTGCGGTACGGCGATTTCCGGTCGATCGTCCTGACGAACGGGCAATGCATCTTCCAGCGCTGTTTTGAGGACGAGCGGATCCTTGTGGCGGTCAATATGGACGAGGTTCCCTATACGGCGCATTTTGACGCCGGATGCGGCACGGCGGTCGACTGCATTACAGGGAACCGGCACGATTTCGGCGGCGGAAGCGAGCTGCCGCCATATTCGGCGCAATATTGGGTCATGGAGCAGTAAAAAAACCGCACTTCTATAAAGAAACAGCACCTACCGTTTTTCCGGTTTGTCAGGTACAATCAGGATAAGAAAATGTGCGGAAAGGATGCGAATGAAAATGAGAAAGAAGTGGATGGCGCTCATCCTGTGTTTTTGCCTGGGAATAACCGCATTTCCATACGGGATCGCCCCGGTTGCGACGCGTGCGCGGGCGGCGGATTCTTATACCGTCTCGAGTTTCCAGAAAAGCAACGCGGATGAGGAGGAAGCGTACAATACGGCGCTTGCGGCGACCGGATTGTATGAAGCTGAAATTGACGGGCAGATCTATACCAATTACGCGCTGCGTTCTACCGGGAAAGCGTCGGCAAAATGCGGTTCCGTATCCTGCAACGGGATCATCGACGGAAACGCGAACGCCGGATATCAGGCGGCATCCGCCAGGGATATCCAGAGCATGACGGTCGATCTTGGCAGGACGCGAAGCATATCCAGGCTGCATCTGAGCTGGGAGACCGCTTCCGCCCGGACGTATGGGATCGATTTCTCCCTTGATGGGGAAAACTGGACGACGGTCGCCTATGTCGAAGACTGCACGAAAACGGGCGCGCGGTGCGACGTGATCTGCCTCACGATCCCGCAAAATACGCGTTATGTGAGATTTCAGGGGCTGAAGCTGCAGACCTCCTGGGCGTATAATCTGTGGGAATTAAGCGCGTACAGCCTGTCAGGAAAAGCCGACGGCGCCGATCCGATCTCCGCCCGAACCTATACGGATGAGGAGCGGGAAGCGATCCGCCAGGCGGACGAGGAGACGAAACAGCAGGAGGAATACGACGAATATATCCGGAAGATCGCCGGATATATTGATACGGATTATAATCTCGCCAGAGGTACCGCGGCTTATACGACCGGATATTTCAACGGGGAAGGGCGGCTCGCGTATCTGACGGACGGAAATCTCGGCACAAAAGCGACGACGAATACGATCAACAGCAGCCATACGCAGGAATATTTTGTCCTCGCGTTTGACGCGCCGCATACGGTGGAGGAGATCGACCACATCTATTGTCAGTACGGCTCCAACGCCGATGTGTGGGGCAAGGATGGATTCAAGCTGTATGCCGCGGATGAGATCGTGATCACGACAGAGCAGAACGCGCAGGATCTGGACGTGATCGCCGAGGATGAGACGCAGTGGGAGCTTTTATTTGAGGAAGATGGCTCCAACGCGGGAGAACAAAATTATTATCAGCCGTTTGTCTCGGATTATGACGGGACATTCCGGTATCTGAAGCTCGAATACAATCGCATTACAAAGAGTTATCCTTATGGGATCCAGTTAAATGAATTTGCGCTGTACGCGCCGATCGAGGAAGATCCGGATCCGGAACCCGGACCGGGAGAAGAAGACCCGCTGCCTTCGGTTACCGAAAAAACACAGGTCGCCGACGACAGCACGGTAACGCGCGCGGCATATGACTTCCGCTATCAGACGGCAGGATTCGCGGCAGGGACGTTCTCTCTGGAGACGGAAGCCGACGCGGAATATTCCCTATATTGGGGAGACGGGAACGAGGCGGACGGATACGGCGCGATCACGAAAAACGGCGTTCCGTATACGGCGCTTGCATCCGTGACAACAGAAAACGGGCATGGGATCTACGCGTCGGTCAACGATTATCTGGCGATCCCGCCCGAGGCGACAAAGCTGCTCGTCTATAATGACAAACATATGCTCCAGTATGTCTGCGACATCCCGGAAGAAAAACGGATCAAAGCGGAAGATTACCGGTATTCGTTCGCGTCGGTCAGCGACGTCCATTACAACCGGTATCATGACAGCGGCGATGACGACGCGCTGTTTGCTTTTGACAACGCGCTGCAGTTCCTGTCCGATCAGGGGATCCGGTTTGTCGGCGTATGCGGGGATCTGAGTTCCCGCTCGGAAAAAGACGCCTATATCAAATTCAGGGAAGCGGCGGCGGATCATCCGGAGCTTACGGTCCTTTCCGTAAAAGGAAATCACGACGGGGAGGGCGACGCAGATACGTACTTCCGGCAGTATGTGAACCGCGGAATTTATGAAAATATCGGGAAAGGCAGGGAGGAACTGGAAGAATTGGGGATTCTGTCGATCGCGGAGAACGGGGAGGATTTTGCCTTTTCCCCGGATGAAGCGTCCGGCGATGTTTTCCTTTTCCTGAATCAGTCGATCGAGCCGACCGACATGACGACGATGACCGGGATTTTGCAGGAGGATCAGCTTGACTGGCTGGAAGGGCAGATCGCCCGGTTCCAGGATCGGAATATTTTCCTCTATTTTCACACGTACCTGTCGACCGACGACCACAGTACAACTACGTGCGTCGGCAACGTGAAAAGCACCGGAGGATACAGCTATAATCTCACCTATGACGTAAACGCGCCGGACGGGGAACGCCTGCGTTCGATCATCAACGCGCACGATAATGTGACGATGTTCAACGGTCATTCGCATTTTACGTATGATACGCAGATTTATAATCCGTATGTCAATATCGGCACGACAAGCGGGACGCCGTTCCATTCGGGAGCGACGGTTGTCCATGTGTCGAGCGTTACGGAGCCGAGGATTGCCTGCGCGGATAAAAATGACCGGATCGAGCTGAATCATCAGGCTTCCGAGGGGACAAGGGTCGATGTGTACGACGCGTCCCGCGTCTTTACCGGGATTGATTTCTGGAACGGCAGGTACGAAGCGTACGCGACCTATATCGACGGGGACCTGCCTCCGGACGCGGCGACGGAACAGCTGCTTCCCGGCGACGTTGACGGCGACGGAAATGTTACGGTGGGAGATGTTCTGCTTGTATTGAAAAAATCTTCCGGCGCGTTGTCTGAGGAAGAGGGAAGCGGATACCGCTGGGAGCTGGGCGACCTGAATCATGACGGAGCCTGGACGGCAGTGGACGCGCTGATGATCCTGAACCGGTCGGTACAGACGGGAGCCGGGAAAGAAACCGGCTGACAAAAAAAACGGCAGAAGCCGAGGAGAAAGGATTTCAGACAATAAAAAAATGCAGAAGATGGGACTTGAACCCACACGGGCTAATGCCCACTAGCACCTGAAGCTAGCGCGTCTGCCATTCCGCCACTTCTGCATGTGTGATCGAACAGGGACGTTATGTTCCCCGTTGTCAATGCGGAAGATGGGACTTGAACCCACACGATCGCATTGATCACAAGATCCTTAGTCTTGCTCGTCTGCCAGTTCCGACACTTCCGCCTGCCTGTATCACACAGTTAGTTATGATAGCACTCCGGAATGAAAATGTCAACTGATTTTTTCTATATTTTCTCTTTTCAAATAAGAATATTGCCTTTATAATGGAGAAAAAAGAAAAGGGGAAGCATTCACTATGAGAGAACAATTAATCCGGGAGTTTGAAACGTTATTTGGGGCAGGCGGCGATATCCGCACTTATTTCGCGCCGGGCCGCGTCAATCTGATCGGGGAACATACCGATTACAACGGCGGTCATGTGTTTCCATGCGCGCTGACGATCGGTACATACCTGATCGCGAGGAAAAGGAATGACAACCGCCTTTTCTTTTATTCAAAAAACTTTGAACGGCAGGGAGTGGCGGAATCCGATCTCAACTGCCTGAAACCGGGAATCGACGGATCGAAATGGATCTCCTATCCAAAAGCGGTCATGTGGACGATGGGAGAGAAAGGGTTCCCGGTACGGGAAGGATTCGACCTGTTTTATTATGGCAATATCCCGAACAGCTCCGGGCTGTCGTCGTCCTCGTCGATCGGCGTTGTCACAGGCTATATGCTCAGGGATATGATGAACCTGGACGGGCTGACCATGACGGATATCGCGCTTTACGCCCAATACGCGGAGAACCACTACAACGGCGTGAATTGCGGGATCATGGATCAGTTCGTGATCGCGATGGGGAAAAAAGAGAAAGCGATCTATCTCGACACGGCGACCCTGGAATATGAATATGTTCCGGTAGAGCTTGGCGACGCGCGCATTGTCATTGCGTGCAGCAATAAAAAGCGCGGGCTCGGTGATTCCAAATACAACGAGCGCAGGAGCCAGTGCGAACAGGCGCTGGCGGATATCCGAACAGTAAAGGACGTCGCGAGTCTCGGCGCGCTTTCGATCGAAGAATTTGAAAGCATAAAGGACGCGATCAAAGATCCGGTCTGCGCAAGGAGAGCGAAGCATGCGGTTTATGAGAACCAGAGAACCATGGAAGCGGTGAAGGTACTGGAGAAGAATGACCTTGCCCGGTTCGGCCAGCTGATGCGGGAATCCCATCTTTCCCTGCGGGACGATTATGAAGTAACCGGATTGGAGCTGGATACGCTCGTGGAGGAGGCGTGGAACTGCGACGGCGTGATCGGCGCGAGAATGACCGGCGCGGGCTTCGGCGGATGTACGGTGAATCTTGTAAAAACAGACGCGATCGACCAGTTTATTGAAAAAGTCGGCGCGCGTTACTTCGATACGGTCGGTTACAAAGCGGACTTTTATGCGGTCGATATCGGAGACGGCGCAGGGGAATGGAAATAAAGCGGAAACAGATACCCTTTGACAAATTATAATATCTGTGATATATTACAAAAGTATTAAATGGATATTAAATTTTTAAGAGGGTGTTATTATGTTTCAAAAACGGGTGATTGCAGGGTTCTGCGCGGCATGGATGTTCCTTCTTTTTTCTGTGGTTCCGGCGGGAGCAAAAGCAAGCCATTCGTATTCGGATGCCGATCTTCGGCTGATGTCTGGCATCATTTACGCGGAGGCCGGAGGCGAGAGCTTCCAGGGACAGGTCGCGGTCGGAATCGTTGTTATGAACCGCAAGAGATCATCGTCCTTCCCGAATACAGTGAACGGCGTTATCTATCAGCCGTACCAGTTCGGACCGGTCAGCAACGGGAGCCTGAACCGCGCGCTCGCGATGTACGACAACGGAACATTGAGCCGATCCTGTATCAGAGCGGCGAAGCTCGCCCTGAATGGGAAAAAGACGCTCACATTAAACGGCAAGAAGGTTGATTTCAGCAGCTATTATTATTTCAGCGGATATGTATCCGGAGCGCGGCTGAGCATTGGCCATCATCAATTCAAATAAGCAACGATAAAAAAAGCATTTGCCAGATGGGCGAATGCTTTTTTTATCGTTGAAGAATATGTTTTCCCGTTTCAGATAAAGTTGGCGAAGTAGAATTTTGATTGAAAAAATTCTGTGAGCGTCGTTTGTATTTCACTGTTGTAAGGAAGTCTTCCATATGTTATAATAACTGCGTGCAAAAATGAAAAACAGCGTGCAGAAAGTTGGTGTTCATTTGGATCAAAAGGAAATTGTGCAAAATGTGCTCAAAGAGAATGGCGGAATTGCGAAAACTGCCGACTTTGTTGCGGCAGGCATAAAAAAATATGATGTGGCGACACTGTGCAAGGAAGGTTTTCTCGAGCGAGTTCGGCGTGGAGTGTATCAATCGCCGGGCAACGATCAGATAACGGAGGAACAGCTGCTCCGTGAGCTGTTGCCGCAGGGAATCGTTTGCGTGGAATCGGCGTTGTTTCATTATGGTTACAGTGATTTTGCGCCCCGCGCATGGTCTGTTGCCGTACCGAGAACGGCGTCCCGGGCAGTTGGAAATATCGGGGAGTTTCCGATTCGAGCTTATTACATTCAAAAAGAATATTTTCCGATTGGGAAGACTGTTGAAAGCTTCAACGGTGTGATGCTCCCTGTATATGATCGGGAGCGTACGATTTGTGATTGTTTTAAATATCGGACAAAACTCGACAATGAAACATTCAACAAGGCGATGAATGCTTATGCAGCAGATAGCCGAAAAAAACTTGCCAATTTGTCCATGTATGCAAAAAAAATGAAGCTATACACAAAAGTTATGAATGTAATGGGGGTGCTGCTGGGTGGCTGATCTTGCTGCGTCCGTGCTGGCACGGCTGAAAAACAAAGCGAAGGAAAGCGGCAGAAGTTATCAGCTGTGTCTGCAGCTTTTCTGCCAGGAAGAATTTCTGCGCCGTTTGGAAAAGTCCAAATATGCGGATAATCTTGTACTAAAAGGAGGACTGTTTCTCTACTCTCTCACGAATTATGACAGCCGCGTTACCGTTGATGTCGATTTCTTGCTTAGAAAGATGCCGAACACCCCTGAACAGCTCAAAGTTGTACTCGAAGGAATCATAGCGACGAAAACCGGTAATGATTTTATCTCATTTGAAATCATGGACATTTCTCCAATCACTGTTGCCAGGAAGTATGCGGGGATAACCGCGTCTGTTGTTGCCCGTATTAAAAATACAAAAACACCATTTAGTATTGACTTCGGCGTCGGTGACGTAATCATTCCGAAGCAGGAAAAACGCATAATCCCAACACAGCTTGCGGATTTTGAGCCGCCGATTGTGAACTCTTATTCGCTGGAAACTACTGTTGCTGAGAAACTGGATGCTATCCTGAGCTTGATGGAATTTTCCAGCCGGATGAAAGATTACTATGACATCTATTATCTGGCGCAGAAATTTAATTTCGATGGGGCAACACTCACCGAAGCGCTGAGGAAAACCTTTGAAAACCGAGGACATGCCTTTACGAAAGAACAGTTTGAGCGAGTCATGGATTTTGGAAATGATATGGAAATGCAAAAAAAGTGGAAATCTTTCTGCCGGAAGATTGAACCAAAAACGGATGATTACAAAACCGTGCTGAAAACGATAAAAAGGTTTCTGACTGAGCCATACAAAGCGGCGGTAGAAGAATCCGCTTTTCATTTGAAGTGGTTTGTTGAAAAACAGAGTTGGGAATAAGGTTTTGACGATATTATGGCATAAAAGAACGGTCATGCCTGCATGAACCGGAATATGATTAGAAACGAGGAAACATGGGTATGAAAAAAATCGTGTTGATCGACGGCCACAGTATTTTGAACCGTGCTTTTTACGGTCTGCCGGATCTGACCAATCAGGCGGGAGAGCATACGGGCGCCGTACTTGGATTTTTGAATATTATTTTGAAATTGCTGGAGGAGGAACAGGCGACGCATCTGATCGTCTCGTTCGACGTCCACGCCCCGACGTTCCGCCATCTGCAATATGCGGAATATAAGGGCAACCGGAAGCCGATGCCGGAGGAGCTGCGCCAGCAGGTGCCGCTTATGAAAGACGTCCTCACCGCGATGGGGATCATGATCGTGGCAAAAGAAGGATATGAAGCGGATGATGTCATTGGAACATTATCCAGAAAGGCGCGCGACACCGGATTTACAGTTACAATCTTATCCGGGGACCGGGATCTTTTACAGCTTGCGACCGACGATATCCTCGTCCGCATCCCGAAGACAAAGCAGTCCGGCACAACAATCGAGGATTATTACGCGAAGGATGTGGAAGCCGCTTACGGCGTGGGACCGGTTCCGTTTATCGACCTGAAAGGGCTGATGGGCGACGCGTCCGACAATATCCCAGGCGTGCCCGGGATCGGCGAAAAGACGGCGGCAAAGATCCTATCGGAGTTTGGGTCGATCGAGAACGCATATGCGCATATCGAGGACGTCACGCCGGCAAGGGCACGGGAAAATCTCCGCGAATATTACGATCAGGCGCTGATGAGCCGGGATCTTGCGACGATCCGGCTCGACTGTCCGCTGGAGGTCGATCTGGAAAAAGCAAAGATCGGGCAGATGTTCAACGAACGCTCCTATCAGATCATGAAACGGCTCGAGTTTAAAAACCTGCTCGCGAAATTTTCAGATGCCGCAAATACCGGGAATCATCCGGTTCCTTGTGAGAGGATCGACGATCCCGGGCGGGCGGCGGAGCTTTTCGGGCAGATCGGCAGTGCGTCATGCCTCGGCTTCACGCTTGTCGTCGAGGGCGGGCGGCTTCTTGGCGTGTCGATCTGTTTTTCCGAGGAAGCGGTATATTATCTTCCGGCGGAGGGCGCTTTGACGGAAGCATATTTGTGCGGGCAGATGACATCGGTTCTCTCTGTTGTTCCGAAATCATATACCGTTCAGCTGAAACCGATGCTTTCTTTTCTGAACGGCATCGGGGATACGGCGCCGGTACTTGATCTGGAGCTGGCGGCTTATCTTTGCAATCCGCTCAAAAGCACATATTCTTATGATGATCTCGCGCGGGATTATCTGATGATGACGATTCCGTCCAGGGAGGAAAGCATCGGAAAAGGATCGCTCTCGGACGCTTTCCGGGAACGGCAGGAGCAGGCGCTCCAGGTCGTCGGCTATATGGCATGGATTCCTTATCTTGCCGGGAAAAAGATGGAGGAAGAGCTGGAAAACCGTCATATGGATGCCCTGTTCCGCGAGATCGAAATGCCGACGCTGTATACGCTGTTTGATATGGAGCAGAGAGGGATCAAGGTCAACCGGGACGAACTGCGGGAATACGGCAAGCGGCTTTCCAAAGGGATCGCGTCGCTGGAAGCGTCGATTTATGAACAGGCGGGCGAAACGTTCAATATCAATTCTCCGAAACAGCTTGGGGAGATCCTGTTTTCCAGGCTCGGGCTTCCCGGCTCGAAAAAAACAAAAACCGGATATTCCACAAACGCGGATATTCTGGAACGGCTTAAGGGTGAATATCCGATCGTCAGCGATATCCTGGAATACCGCGCGCTGACAAAGCTGAGATCGACGTACGCGGAAGGGCTGGACGCTTTTATCGGCGAATCCGACCAGAGGATCCACAGCAAGTTCCATCAGACGATCACGGCGACCGGACGGCTGAGCAGCACGGATCCCAATCTGCAGAACATCCCGATCCGGACGCCGCTTGGCAGGGAAATCCGAAAAGTCTTCATCCCGGAGGACGGCTATGTCTTTGTCGACGCGGATTACTCCCAGATCGAACTGCGCGTTCTGGCGCATATGTCCGGGGACGAGACGATGATCCGGGCGTTTCGGGACGGGACGGATATCCATGCGGTGACGGCTTCCCAGGTATTCCATGTCCCGCCTGACGAGGTTACACCGCTGCAGCGGAGAAACGCGAAAGCGGTCAATTTCGGTATCGTATACGGGATCAGCGCGTTCGGACTCAGCCAGGATCTGAATATCTCAAGGAAAGAGGCGGCGGATTATATCGACCAGTATTTCGCGACATACGGGAAAGTCCGGGATTTTCTGGACCGACTCGTAAAAGAAGCGAAAGAAACCGGAAGCGTTTCAACGATGTTTGGGCGGATCCGTCCGATCCCGGAGCTGAAATCCAGCAACTTTATGCAGAGAAGCTTTGGCGAACGCGCGGCGATGAATTCGCCGATCCAGGGAACGGCGGCGGATATCATAAAAATCGCGATGACCGGCGTGAACCGGCGTTTAAAGGAAAAGAAGATGAAGTCGCGGCTGCTTCTGCAGATCCATGATGAACTGTTGGTCGAAGCGCATGAGACGGAAGTCGATGCCGTCAGAGAAGTGCTGCGGGATGAAATGATGGGCGTCGCCGAACTTGCCGTTCCGCTGTCGGTGGATATCCATACCGGTTCCAGCTGGTATGAAGCCAAGTGACGCGGACGGGAGGAAAGAGATGAAGATTATCGGTCTGACCGGAGGGATCGGTTCCGGGAAAAGCACAGTCCTCCGGCTGCTGGAGGAACATTTTCATTGTTATACGATCCAGCTGGACGAGGTGGCGCATGAACTTACGAAGCCGGGAAATGTATGCTACGACCCGGTCCGAGCGCTTTTTGGCGATGAGATTCTTGCGGAGAACGGAGAGATCGACCGGAAGAAGCTCGCGGGAATCGTTTTTTCCGATAAGGAAAAGCTGGATAAGCTGAACTGGATCGTCCATCCGGCTGTCAAACAGGAAATTCTGGCGAGGATATCAGAACAGAAAGGCAAAAACAGATATCCGGCGTTTGTTATGGAAGCGGCGCTGCTGATCGAGGACCACTATGACGAGATCTGCGATGAAATCTGGTACGTATACGCGGATCCGGAAACGCGGATCCGTCGCCTGATGGATTCCAGAGGGTATTCCAGAGAAAAAGCGCTGGCGGTCATGGAAAACCAGATGCCGGACGCGGAATACCGGAAGCATTATCAAAGGATCATAGACAATAGCGGGGAATTGTGTTATACTGACTTGAGATTTTTGTAAAAGGATGAGAATTTATGCGATTAACCAGCATTGCCAGCGGAAGCAGCGGTAATTGCATTTACGTTGGTTCAGAAAATACGCATCTGCTGATCGACAGCGGCGTCAGCGGGAAAAGGATCGAGCAGGGCTTATCGTCGCTTTCCGTATCCCCGGAGGACTTATCCGGGATCCTTGTGACGCATGAGCACACGGATCATATTCAGGGGCTGGGCGTGATGGCAAGGCGATACCATCTGCCGGTTTACATGACCGAGAAAACGGGACAGTGTATTCTGGAAACACAGAATCTTGGGAACCTGGATCCCGGCCTTTTTCAGTATATCACCCCGGAACAGGAATTTAAGGTCGGCGATCTTGCCGTGGACGCGCACGCGATCTGGCACGACGCCGCCGATCCGGTCTGCTATACGGTGAGGGACGGCGACACCAAAGCGAGTATCGTGACAGACCTCGGCGATTACAGCGACGAACTGGTGGACAGCCTGAGAGACTGCAGCATCCTTTTTATCGAGGCGAATCATGACCAGCGGATGCTGGAGGCTGGACCCTATCCCTATCCGTTAAAGCAGCGGATTATGGGGCGGTACGGGCATCTGTCCAACGACAGCTGCGGCACATGTATCCGGGAATTGACCGGCGACCGGCTGCAGTATGTCATACTTGGACATCTGAGTAAGGAGAACAATTTTCCGGAACTCGCCTATGAGACGGTCCGTCTTTCGCTTGGCGGCGGGGAATCGTCCGCGCTGGAACATATACAATTACAGGTGGCGTACCGCGACCGGGTTTCGCCGGTTGCCGTCGCCCGATAGAATCAGGAGGACAGGATGAAAAAAATCGTGATCACGGTTGTAGGAAAGGACCGGGTAGGGATCATTGCGAAAACATGCAATTATCTGGCGGAGAATGATATCAATATTCTGGATATCTCCCAGACGATCGTAGACGGATATTTTAATATGATGATGGTCGCGGAGTGGGATCCGGGGGAAAAGAGCTTTCCCGTCATGCAGGGAGAACTGGAACGCGTCGGGGCGGAGATCGGCGTTGTGATCCAGACGCAGCTCGCCGATATTTTTGACAAAATGCACCGGATATAAAGGAGAAAGACTGCCGATATGATCAATATTCAGGAAGTACTGGAAACAAACCGCATGATCCACGAGCTGAATCTGGACGTGAGGACCATCACGATGGGGATCAGCCTGCTGGACTGCAACGCGTCGGACGCCGCTGGGTTATGCGATAAGATCTATGATAAAATAACGACGCGCGCCCGCGATCTGGTTCGGACCGGGGAAGAGATCGAACGGGAATTTGGGATCCCGATCGTCAATAAGAGAATCTCCCTGACGCCGATCGCCCTTGCCGGCGCCGGCGTCTGCAGGACGGAGGACGATTATGTGGAGATCGCCCGCGCGATCGACCGCGCCGCCCATACGGTCGGAGTGAATTTTATCGGCGGATATTCCGCCCTGGTAAGCAAAGGGATGACGCATGCGGACGAATGTCTGATCCGCTCGATCCCCATGGCGCTCTCGGAGACGGAGCGCGTATGCAGCTCCGTCAATGTCGGTTCAACCAAGACCGGGATCAATATGGACGCTGTTCGACTGATCGGTGAAATTTTGCTGGAAACGGCGGAGCGGACGAAAGAACAGGATTCCATCGGCTGCGCGAAATTTGTCGTTTTCTGCAATGCGCCGGACGATAATCCGTTTATGGCTGGCGCGTTCCACGGCGTGACGGAAGCGGATACGGTGATCAATGTCGGCGTCAGCGGACCGGGAGTCGTAAAAAAGGCGATCGAAGCCGCGCGGGGCAAGGATTTTGAAACACTGTGCGAGACGATCAAGAAAACCGCGTTTAAGATCACGCGCGTCGGACAGCTCGTCGCGCAGGAAGCGTCAAAGCGTCTCCATGTCCCGTTCGGGATCATCGACCTGTCCCTGGCGCCGACGCCGGCGCGGGGAGACAGCGTAGGAGAGATCCTGGAGGAGATCGGGCTGGAATACGCGGGCGCGCCCGGAACGACCGCGGCGCTCGCGCTGCTGAACGACCAGGTAAAGAAAGGCGGCGTTATGGCGTCCTCTTATGTGGGCGGGCTGAGCGGCGCGTTTATCCCTGTGAGCGAAGATCAGAGAATGATCCGCGCCGTGGAAGCGGGCGCGCTGTCTCTGGAAAAGCTCGAAGCAATGACTTGTGTTTGTTCGGTCGGCTTGGATATGATCGCCGTGCCGGGAAATACAAAGGCGTCCACGCTCTCCGGCGTGATTGCGGATGAGATGGCGCTGGGAATGATCAATCAGAAGACAACGGCGGTCCGCCTGATCCCGGTGATCGGGAAGGACGTCGGGGACACCGTCGAGTTTGGCGGTCTGCTCGGTTACGCGCCGGTCATGCCGGTCAATCCGTTTTCCTGCGACGCGTTCATCAGCCGGAAGGGACGGATACCGGCGCCGATCCACAGTTTTAAGAATTAGGAGTAATATGAGAAATGGAAAATGTATATGACGTATTAAAAGAGAGAGGATTTCTGGCTCAGGAGACGCACGAGGAGATCCGGGACATCCTTGGGAAAGAAAAAGTAACCTTTTATATCGGGTTTGACGCGACGGCGGACAGCCTGACCGCCGGACATTTCCTGACTGTGATGGCGATGATGCATATGCAGAAACACGGGCACCGCCCGATCGTTCTGCTCGGAGGCGGGACGACGATGATCGGCGATCCTTCCGGCAGGACGGATATGCGGAATATGCTGACGGCTGAGACGATCCAGCGCAATGCGGACCGGTTCCGGGAGCAGCTGTCCCGGTTTATCACATTTGACAATGACCGCGCCATTATCGACAACAACGCGAACTGGCTGATGGATCTCGGCTATATTGATTTTATCCGGGAAGTCGGGGTTCATTTTTCTGTCAACAAGATGCTGACCGCGGAATGTTACCGGCAGCGCATGGAGAAGGGGCTGACCTTTTTTGAATTTAACTATATGCTGATGCAGGCATATGATTTTCTTGTGCTGAACCGGAAGTACGGCTGTTCCCTGGAAATGGGAGGGAACGACCAGTGGTCGAATATTCTGGCAGGCGCCGACCTGATCCGGAGAAAAGAACAGAAACCGGCGTTTGGCCTCACGCTGACCCTGCTCACGACGAGCGACGGGAAAAAGATGGGGAAAACGCAAAAGGGCGCGGTATGGCTTGACCCAGATAAGACGTCCCCGTATGACTTTTACCAATACTGGAGGAATACGGAAGATTCCAAAGTGGAAGAATGCCTCGGTCTCTTGACGTTCCTGCCGATGGAGGAAGTCCGCCGGCTGGGCGCTCTGGAAGGGGCGAAGATCAATGAGGCGAAAGAAGTCCTGGCTTATGAGATCACACGGATCGTCCATGGCGAGGAGGAGGCGAAGAAAGCGCAGGAAGGAGCGCGCGCGCTGTTTGCCGGCGCGGGGGAAAGCTCCAATATCCCGACGTATTCGTATGATAAGGCGCGCCTGGAGGATGGGATCGACTTGATCACCGTACTCGTGGATACCGGAATGTGTAGTTCCCGCGGGGATGCGCGCCGGACCATCCAGCAGGGCGGCGTGTCCGTCAACGATACGAAGATCTCCGATATCGACCATGTGATTTCCGCGGCGGATGAAAAAGAGCAGAGCGGTATCCTGATCAGAAAAGGAAAGAAAAGTTTTTACAGGATCATGGGGAAATAAAATACGATGAATACATTGGCTCTTTCTCATGAAATATTGATGTCGATCGAAAAACCGGCGCGCTATATCGGACATGAGATCAACAGCGTGCGGAAGGACCCGACCAAAGTGGACGTGCGGTTCGCCATGTGTTTTCCGGACGTATATGAAATCGGGATGTCCCATCTCGGGATCCAGATCATTTATGATATGCTGAACCGGCGCGACGACGTATTCTGCGAGCGCGTCTATTCGCCGTGGCTCGATCTGGACGCGATCATGCGGGAGAAGGGGATCCCCCTTTTCGCGCTGGAAAGCCAGACGCCGGTAAAAGAGTTTGATTTTCTCGGAATTACGATCCAGTATGAAATGTGTTATACCAATATCCTGCAAATTTTGGATCTGTCCGGGATCCCGATCTGCGCGAAAGACCGGACGGAATCGGATCCGATCGTGATCGGCGGCGGGCCGTGTACCTACAACCCGGAACCGCTGGCGGATTTTTTCGACCTGTTTTATATCGGGGAAGGAGAGACGGAATATTATCATCTGATCGACCTGTACAAAAAAAACCAGCGGGACGGCGGTTCCAGGAAGGATTTTCTGGAAAAAGCGGCCGCTGTGCCGGGAATGTATGTGCCGTCGCTGTATGACGTCCTGTATCATCCGGACGGAACGATCATGGAAATGCGTCCGAACCATCCGAACGCTCCGGAAAAAGTACGGCGGCAGGTCGTTGTCGATGTGACGGATACATTTTATCCGGAAGCGCCGGTCGTCCCTTATATCAAAGCAACCCAGGACCGGGTCGTGCTGGAGATCCAGAGAGGCTGTATCCGCGGCTGCCGGTTCTGTCAGGCGGGGCAGGTCTACCGGCCCGTACGGGAGCGCGATGTGGAGATGCTGAAATCATGCGCCGCCGCGATGCTCGCCAATACGGGGCATGAGGAAATATCGCTCAGCTCGTTAAGCTCAAGCGATTATTCTTCCCTGAAAGAGCTGACCTATTACCTGATCGACGTATGTAGGGAAAAAAGAGTGAATATCTCTCTGCCGTCCCTCCGGATCGACGCGTTTTCCCTCGATGTGATGAGCAAAGTACAGGATGTGCGGAAGGGAAGCATGACGTTTGCGCCGGAAGCCGGTTCGCAGAGGATGCGCGACGTGATCAACAAAGGGCTGACCGAAGAAGATATCTTAAACGGCGCGATGGAAGCGTTCCGCGGCGGATGGCAAAAAGTGAAATTATATTTTATGCTCGGGCTTCCCGGCGAGACGGAGGAGGATATCCGGGGAATCGCGTATCTGTCCGACGCGATCGCCAGACAGTATTATTCGATCCCGAAGGAACAGCGCAACGGCCGGTGCGCGATCACCGCGAGCGCGTCGTTTTTTGTTCCGAAACCGTTTACGCCGCTCCAGTGGGCGCCCATGAGCGATTACAAAACATATATGGACAAAGCGCATATCGTAAACGACTGCATGAAGGAACAGCTTAACCGGAAAAGCATCCGGTTCCAGTGGCATGACGCGAAAACAACCATTCTGGAGGGCGTCCTTGCCAGGGGGGACCGGCGATTATGCCGCGTGATCTACGACGCGTACCGCGCCGGATGCCTGTATGACGCATGGACGGAATATTTTGATTATGACAAATGGATGCGCGCGTTTGACGCGAACGGGATCGACATTTCATTCTATACGACAAGAAAGAGGGAACTGGATGAACGGTTCCCATGGGATTTTATTGATATTGGCGTGACGAAGCAGTTCCTGCAGCGGGAGTGGAAGCGCTCGCTCGCGGGAGAGACGACGCCGAACTGCCGGGCACAGTGTTCCGGCTGCGGCGCTTCCGTATACGGAGGAGGGGTCTGTTATGAAAGTAAGGATTAAGTTTACAAAAACAGGTCCCATGCAATATGTCGGCCATCTGGATTTACTCCGGTATTTTCAGAAAGCGTTTCGCCGCGCCGGAGTTGACATCGCGTATTCGTCCGGATACCGTCCGCACCAGA
The DNA here is from genome assembly GCA_947593735.1 of uncultured Lachnospiraceae bacterium. GTDB lineage: Bacteria > Bacillota > Clostridia > Lachnospirales > Lachnospiraceae > CANQDT01. The sequence goes on from CANQDT010000009.1 coordinate 38,683, forward strand.
TCGTTTCGTTCGCTTCGCCGCTCGGGATCGGGCTGACCAGCGAGGGAGAATATATGGACGCGCAGTTTGTCACGGTCGACGACAGCCAGACGATGATCGACCGGCTGAACGCGGTCATGGCGGAGGGGATCCGGATCACGCAGTTCCTTGTCCTGGATGAGAAGGAACGTAACGCGATGGCGAGCGTGGCGGGAGCGGATTATCGCGTCACGGTTCGGCAGGGCTATTATGAATTGGTCGATTTTTCCGACTTCTGCGGGGAATTTCTCCGGCAGGATGCCATTTTTGTTACAAAAAAAACGAAAAAAGGGGAGAAGGACGAGGATATCCGACCGTATATCTATGAAATGCGCGGGACCGCGGAGGGGCTCTATCTGCTGCTTTGCGCCGGCAGCAGCCACAATCTGAAGCCGGAGACGGTCATGGAGGCGTTTTGCGCGTTCCTGCATATGCCGTATGAAACGTTCGGGTTCCGGATCCACCGCCTGGATACGTATCTGCAGGATGACCCTGATGATATTACAACATTACGCCCGTTGGGAGCGGTAGGACATGAAGCAAAGACTGATCATTACGAAACAAAAGAATAAACATATCGTTGCGCTGACCGATACGGAAAAGCTGATCGAGGTTCAGGCGGAACCGGCGGATCAGACCGTTTTTGTCGGAAATATCTATGTCGGTCAGGTAAAAAATATCGTGCATAATATCAATGCCGCGTTCGTACAGGTGGAAAAGGATATCCTCTGTTATTATTCTCTGGAAGAAAACCGTCACCATCTGTTCCTGAACGCGAAATCCGATCATACGCTGAAAGCAGGGGATCTGATCCTTGTGCAGATCAGCCGGGAAGCGGTGAAAAACAAAGCCCCGTCCTGTACCTGCTATCTGAATTTTACCGGGCGGTATTCCGTTCTGACCTGGAACAAAACGATCATCGGATTTTCCAATAAGATCACCGATCCGGAGCGGAGAAAGCAATTAAGGAAGCTCTACGCGGAATGGAAAAATCCGGATTATGGATTTATTGTTCGGACCAATGCGATGGACGCGCCGGACGATGAGATCCGGAAGGAGCTGCAGGAACTGGTGGAGCGCGCGGAGCGCGTGATCGGCGACGCGCCGCACCGGAACTACGGCGACGTCCTGATGCGCGGGCTTCCCGGATATATGACGGTCATGCGCGATTATTCCGCCATCGACATCAAAGAGATCGTCACGGACTGTGAGGATATTTATGAACAGCTGACAGAGCAGAACGATCAGGCGTCTGTCAAATCACCGATCCCGATCCGGCTGTACCGGGATGAGATGGTCTCGCTGGATCACCTGTACCGGATCTCCGTCCAGATGGAACATGCGCTGCAGACAAAGATCTGGCTGAAATCCGGCGGTTATCTGTTTATTGAACCGACGGAGGCGATGACCGTCATCGATGTCAATACCGGAAAAGCGATCGAGGGAAAACGGCCGACGAGCAGGCAGTTTTACCGGATCAATCTGGAGGCGGCGAAAGAGATCGCCTATCAGATCCGGCTCCGCAACCTGTCGGGGATCATCATCATCGACTTTATCGATATGGTAGAGCAGGAACGGAAAGAACAGCTTATGCAGGAATTTCAGAAATTGATCCGGCAGGACCGGATCAAAACGACACTAGTTGACATTACCAGCCTTGGTCTGGTAGAATTAACCCGTAAGAAAATCAAAAAACCATTGCATGAACAACTGGAAAAAGGAGTGTGAAAGGTCATGTGCGAACGGTGGCTGCTAAAAGAAAACGCAAAAAAATCTCTGAAACATTATTTCTGGAGCGCGGTTCTCGCGATCGTTATTACCGCGGCGATCATGGTCGTGATCGGGAGGATCTCCGGCGTGCCGGAAATTTCGATACGCCTGAATCCATACGGATCCGCGGGTTATTCCACGGAATTGCCGGGATATGGATATGCAACGATCCGGGGAGTGCTTGGCATCCTGCTGTCGATCCTGGTCGGCTATCCGATCTCGGTCGGGCTGATCCGCTTTTTCATCCTGAACCGAAAAGAGTCGGCGGGTCTTGGCGAATTGTTTTTTTCCTTTAAGAACGGGACGTTCGCCAATGTGGCGCTGATCACGCTCTGCCAGTCGGTTTTTGTTTTCCTCTGGTCGCTGCTGCTGATCGTTCCGGGAATCATCAAATCGTTTGAATATTTCTTTATCCCGTATATTTTGGCGGAACGACCGGATATCGAACGCCGGGAAGCGTTTGAGCTGAGCAGAAAAATGACGGCGGGGCATAAATTTGATATCTTCGTATTTGAATTATCCTTTTTCTGGTGGTATCTCCTCGCGATCGTGACATTTGGTATCGCGGCGATCTACGTCGAGCCGTATACGCAGGCCGCCTATGTCGAGCTGTATGAATGCCTGAAAGCCAATATGGGAAAAAATGAGTAAAGTGTTGACAAATGCTCCCATATCCGTTATTATATTTTAGTGTGCCGCATAATGAGGTTTTAAGATCCGTCAGGACACCGAAATTAGCGAGTCTTATATAAGGAGGGAAACAGGATGTATGCAATTATAGCAACCGGCGGCAAACAGTACCGGGTAGCGGTTGGAGATGTGGTCAGAGTGGAGAAGCTCGGCGCTGAGGAAGGCTCTGAAGTGACATTTGACAATGTTGTGCTTGTAAATACGGACAGCGACGTGCTGACAGGCGACGCCGTATCCGGCGCGACCGTCACTGCGGATGTCGTTGGCGAAGGCCGTGGGAAAAAGGTCATTGTATATAAGTACAAGAGAAAGACCGGCTATCACAAGAAGCAGGGACACAGGCAGCCGTTTACAAAAGTCAAGATCAAAGCGATCAACGCTTAATGAGGGCCAGCCAATGATAGAGATCACCATCTATCAGGATTCCTGCGGGGATTATACAGAGTTCCATACAAAAGGACACGCGGATTACGCGGAAGAAGGATCCGATATTGTCTGCGCGGCAGTTTCCGCACTTGCCATCAACCTTGTCAACAGTGTGGAACGGCTGACCGGTGGCGGACATGATCTGGAACAGCGGCAGGAGACGGGTGAAATGACGTTCCGCCTGCTCGACCGGAACCGTGACGCTCGCCTTTTGATGCGATCTTTTGTTCTTGGGATACAGGACGTGCAGGAAGCGTATGGTCCGGATTATATCCGAATATACTATAAGGAGGTATAATACGATGATGAAAATGAACCTTCAGTTCTTTGCGCATAAGAAGGGAGTCGGTTCCACCAAAAACGGACGTGATTCCGAATCCAAACGACTGGGCGCGAAAAGAGCGGACGGACAATTTGTAAAAGCCGGAAATATTCTTTACAGACAGCGCGGAACCCGGATTCATCCCGGTATAAACGTTGGCAAGGGCGGCGATGATACATTATTTGCATTAGTGGATGGAATCGTTCGATATGAAAGAAAAGGCAGAGACAAGAAACAATGTTCTGTCCATCCGGTAGAACAGTAAGCTGTTGGAGAGGTCGTATTCGTGCGGCCTCTTTTTCGTAGAAAGGGGCAGACCATGTTTGCGGACAGAGCAAAGATCTATATCCGTTCCGGCAGGGGCGGAGACGGGCATGTCAGCTTTCGCCGGGAACTGTATGTTCCGAGCGGCGGGCCGGACGGCGGCGACGGAGGAAACGGAGGCGACATCCTGTTTGTCGTTGATCCGGGTCTCAATACGCTGACGGATTTTCGCCATGTGCGGAAATATTGTGCCGGCGACGGTCAGGAGGGACAGAAACGGAAATGCCACGGCGCCGATGGGGAGGACCGGATCATCAAAGTCCCGCCCGGCACTGTGATCACCGACGCGGAGACCGGTCGTGTGATCCTTGATATGGCAAATAAGACATCGCCGGTCGTTTTGCTGAAAGGTGGCAGGGGAGGACATGGAAACCAGCATTACGCGACGCCGACGATGCAGGCTCCGAAATACGCGCAGCCTGGACAAAAAGCGAAAGAGCTGTGGGTCAATCTGGAATTGAAAGTGATCGCGGACGTCGGACTAGTCGGGTTTCCGAATGTCGGGAAATCGACGTTTTTGTCCCGCGTGACAAACGCGAGACCGAAGATCGCCAACTATCATTTTACTACGTTGAATCCGAACCTCGGCGTCGTCGATCTGTCGGACGGAAACGGATTTGTGATCGCGGACATTCCCGGAATTATCGAGGGCGCGTCGCAGGGGATCGGACTTGGGCTTGAATTTCTGCGCCACATCGAGCGGACAAAGGTGATCATCCATATGGTCGACGCGGCTTCAGCGGAAGGCCGCGACCCGGTGGATGATATCCGGAAGATCAACGCGGAACTGGGAAATTATAACGAAGAGCTGCTTCGCAGACCCCAGGTGATCGCGGCGAACAAGATGGACGTATTGTACGGCGACGACGCGGAAGCGGCAGTCGGCAGGATCAGGGACGCGTTTCAGAAAGATGGCGTCCCGGTGTTTCCGATCTCAGCGGTGAGCGGAGCAGGAGTACAGGAACTGCTCTGGCACGTAAACGGCCTGCTGAAAACGCTGGACCCGGAACCGATTGAATTTGAACCGGAATATGTTCCGGAGGAGGAAATGGAGGAGGATGATCTTCCGTTTACTGTAAAAAAATCGGAGGAAGAAGACCATACGTATCTCGTGGAGGGACCGCGGATCGAACGTATGCTCGGATATACCAACCTGGAATCGGAAAAAGGATTTGAATTTTTCCAGAGGTTCCTGAAAGAAAACGGGATTCTTGCCCAGCTGGAATCGCTTGGGATTCAGGAGGGGGATACCGTAAAACTGTATTCCCTTGCATTTGATTATTATAAGTAGATTCTTTTCTTTGACAGTAAATTTGCTATAATAAGGAGATGAAATTATGCCGACTATTTCAATGTTCCGTGGTATTAAGGTTTGCCTCTATTGGATGGATCACATGCCGCCGCACTTCCATGCGTTTTACGGCGGTTCTGAGATAATCGTATCGATTGAGGAACTGGAAGTTATTGACGGTACAATGCCATCAAAACAATTAAAAATGCTTCTTGGCTGGGCAGCTTTTCATCAGGAAGAGCTTCGTGAAAATTGGGAGTTGGCAAGAGGTCAGCAGGAATTATTTGCAATCGAGCCGTTGAAGTAAGTGTTTCAACCGGGGAGGTGAGTATATGTCGAATACAGTAGAATATTATCTCTCGAAAGGGCTTGACCGTAAGGCTGCGGAATACTTTGCAGAGGGGAAAAGGAAAATTATCGGCGTCGTTCCCAATGATGATTTTACTCTGACGATCCGTTTTGACAATGATGAGAAAAGGGTTTATGATATGCGACCGCTTCTCAAAAAGGGTACTGTATTCGAGCCGTTTATGGAATTGGAAAATTTCCGTAGGGCTTATGTGGATGATACCCATTGCATTGCGTGGGACATTGATCCGGATATTGACAGCAGCAAGGTGTGGAGTAATAAAGTCGATTTGTGCCCGGATGGCTGTTATATTGACAGTGTTCCTGAAACTCACGCGCATCCGGTGCCGGAAGACTGACGTGTTTACGAATGATTTTTATAAGTGAGTAGGTGAAAAAATGACAAGTAAGCAGAGAGCATATTTGAAAAGCCTGGCGTCGGCGATGGATCCGATCTATCAGGTAGGAAAAGCGTCGCTCACCCCGGAGATCATCACCGGAATACGGGAAGCGATCGACAAAAGGGAGCTGATCAAAGTGTCCGTCCTCAAAAACTGCGCGGATGATCCGAATGAGATCGCGCATATGATCGCGGAGCGGACGCAGTCGCAGGTCGTCCAGGTCATTGGAAAGAAGATCGTCTTGTATAAGGAATCCCGCGACAATAAGCGGATCGAGCTGCCGCCGTCTTCCCGGAAAGGAACGGCGTAAGGAGAAGCAGAAGATGAAACGAATCGGTATTATGGGCGGGACGTTCAACCCGATCCATTACGGACATCTGCTGATGGCGGAGCGTGCGTATGAGCAGATGAATCTTGATATTGTCTGGTTTATGCCGAATCATGTTCCAGCCTATAAAAAGCTGGATGAAACCGTAGGACCGGAAGACCGCATCGCCATGGTACAGGCGGCGATCGGTCAGAATCCGCACTTTGCGGTCAATACGATGGAAGTCCGGCGGGGAGGATCGACTTATACGGCGGACACGCTGGAAATCCTGAAACGGCAAATGCCGGACGCGGAATTCTTTTTTATCATGGGAACCGATTCCCTGTTCCAGTTCGGACAGTGGAAGGAACCGGAGAAAATCGCGCGATACGCGACGCTCCTGATCGCCGCAAGGGATACGAAGGTGACGCCGGAGCAGATCATGGAACAGTCGTACCGGCTGTATCATCAGTATGGGGCGACCATCCTGCATCTGCATTATCCGATGATGGTATTGTCGTCGAGTGATATCCGGGAACGGGTCCGCGAGGGAATGAGTATCCGTTATATGGTGCCGCCCGGAGTCGAGACTTATATCTGCGATCATCAGCTCTACAAAGCCGCCGGGAAGGATGAACCGCCGTCTTACTGCACTGACCAGACAGCCGGAAAGGATGAACCGCCGGCACATTGCGCTGACCGGACGGCAGGATATGATACGCAAAAGTACAGGATCCAACTGGAATCGATGCTCAGCGGTGCGCGGATGGAGCATACGCTCGGAGTGGAATATACGGCTGCCGCGCTTGCCATGCGCTACGGTGCCGATCTCGGACAGGCGTCGCTTGCAGGGTTGCTGCATGACTGCGCAAAACCGCTGTCCGCCGAAGAAAAGCTTTCGCTGGCGGAACGATCCGGCATCCCGGTCAGCAGCGCGGAACGGCAAAATCCGGAACTTCTGCACGCAAAGCTCGGAGTGGAGCTCGCGAAGGCCCGGTTCGGCGTGGAGGACGACGCGGTTCTGCAGGCGATCCGGTGGCATACGACCGGACGTCCGGCGATGACATTGTTGGACAAGATCGTCTATATCGCGGACTATATCGAACCGTCGCGGACGAAAGCGGACCGGCTGCCGCAGCTGCGCGCGCTTGCGTTCCGGGATCTGGATGAATGTCTGTTCCTTATCCTGGAACAGACGGTGCAGTACCTTGAGTCAACCGACCAGGTGATCGATCCGATCACCGGAGAGACCTATGAATATTATCGAGACCGCCGTATGAAAGATTAAAAGGCGGAAGGAGGGATTTTTTTGAACCAGCAGTCATTTCAAAAGACAAAGATCGCTTATCACGCGTTGGAGGAGAAAAAAGCGGAGGATATCACGGTTCTGGATATCAGCGCCGTTACGATCGTCGCCGATTATTTTATTATCGCGTCCGGAAACAGCGACCGACAGGTGAAAGCACTTGTCGACGGTGTGGAGGAAGCGCTTGGCAGGGAAGGCTATACGCCGAAACAGATCGAGGGATATCAGACCGGAAATTGGGTCCTTTGCGATTACGGAGATGTGATCGTGCATGTATTTGACAAGGAAAATCGCCTGTTTTATGATCTGGAACGGATCTGGAGAGACGGAAAGATCGTCGATATGGCAGAAGAGGAGTAGCGGAAGAACAGTATGATAAAGATGTTATTTGCGATCTGGCTCGGAAAATGCATCGGATGGATGAGTCGGCTGACCGGCGGGAAATCATCGTCCGCGCCGGGAATGTTCGCGCTGAAGGTATGCCCGGACCTGATCCGCCGCCTGTCCGGCAATATCCGAAAACAGATCATCGTAACCTGCGGGACAAACGGAAAAACGACGACGAACAACCTGTTGTGCTCCGCGCTGGAAGCCAAAGGCTATCGGGTTGTCTGCAACCGGCTCGGCGCGAACCTGTTGTCGGGCATCACGACTACTTTTTTGCAGGAGTGCAGTCTGTTCGGGCGATTTGAGGCGGATTATGCCTGCCTGGAAGTCGACGAGGCTTATACGATCCCGGTGTTCGACCAGATCAGCCCGGATCTGATGATCATAACTAATTTGTTCCGGGACCAGCTGGACCGCTACGGGGAAATTGATATTACGACCGATATCCTCAAACGCGCGATCGCGAAGATCCCGGACGTCACGCTGATCCTGAACGCCGACGACCCGTTATGCGCCCAATTTGGCTGTATTCCGGGCATACGCGCGTTTTATTACGGGATTGGGGAAAAAGTACTTCCCCAGCTGGATGATACGAAAGAGGGGCGTTTTTGCCCAATCTGCGGGGAAGAACAGGAATATGACTATTATCACTACAGCCAGCTCGGCAGATATCGCTGCCCGGCATGCGGTTTCCACCGCCCGGACGCCGATTATGAGGTGCGCGGTGTCTCGCTCGGCACGCCCATGCGGTTTACGGTCAACGGCGCGCCGATGTCCATCCAGTACAAAGGCTTTTATAACATCTATAACCTTGTCGCCGTTTACGCCGCGATGGATATTCTCGGTGAAAAGACGGATGATTTTGACCGGCTGCTGAAAAACTATCAGCCGCAGATCGGGCGGATGCAGGAATTTTTCCTCGGAAAGCCGGTCATTTTGAGTCTGTCCAAAAATCCGGCAGGATTTAACCAGGCGATCACAACGGTCAATACGGACGAACGGAAAAAGGACGTCATCGTCTCGATCAACGACAACGCGAACGACGGAAGAGACGTATCGTGGCTGTGGGATGTGGATTTCCATAAGATCAGCAACCCGTCCCTTCATACCCTGACGACGACCGGAATCCGCATTTATGATATCAGCCTGCGGTTCAAGTACGCCGGCGTCCCGGTGGACCATATGGAACCCGATATGAAAAAAGCGGTCACGCAATGCCTGGAAACGGACAGCGAGGCGGTTTATCTGCTTGTCAATTACAGCTGCCTGTATGCCGCGGAGGCGGTCTTGAAAGAATTGGAAAAAGAGCTGGGAGGGAAAAAGAATGAATCATGAACCGGAAAAAACGCTCCATATCCTTCATTTGTTTCCCGACCTGCTGAATTTATACGGTGACCGCGGGAATATCGCCTGTATGGAGCATCGCCTGACATGGAGGGGATACGGCGCGGTTGTCCTCCCGTTCACCTGTGAAAGCACGCGCTTCGATCTGTCTGATGTGGATCTTGTATTTATCGGCGGAGGCTCCGACCGCGAGCAGAAAATTGTCTGCGGCAGGCTCCTGGAACATCAGGACGCGCTTCGGAACTATGTTGAAGACGGCGGATGCCTGGTCGCGGTGTGCGGCGGATATCAGCTTCTCGGGGAATACTATAAACTGGAAGAAGAAATGATCCCGGGACTTGGCTTGCTGGATATCCGGACAGAGCAGGGAAAAGGAAGGCTGATCGGAAATGTCGTCCTGGAAAATGAACGGTTCCGGCAGAAAATTGTCGGATTTGAAAACCATGGCGGCAGAACGGACATCGGATCCCATACGCCGCTTGGAAAAGTGTTGTATGGACATGGAAATGACGAGACGTCCGGACAGGAAGGCGTTTTGTATAAAAATGTAGTCGCAACTTATCTGCACGGACCCTTGCTGCCGAAGAATCCGGAGCTGTGCGACTATATCCTGCAAAACGCGATGAAACGGAAATATCCGGATTTTGACGGGTTTGAGCCGTTGGATGATTCGCTCGAGAACAGGGCGAACGAGTATATCGTACAGCGGTTCACATCCAAATAGGAGGCGGGACTGCCGGTTTATACAGACCGGTACAGCCCGATGACTTTACCGATGAGAACGGCATGATCCGTAAAAACGGGGTCCTGCCCGTCGTTTTCCGGCTGGAGGCGGATGCGGTTTTTCTCTTTATAAAATGTCCGCACCACAGCGGAGCCTGCGTCCATCGCGACAACCATATCCCCGTCCCGCGCGGTTTTTTTATGCTCCACGAGGATCAGGTCGCCGGCATATACGCCGGCGTTTTTCATACTGTCGTCCGGAACCCGCGCCATGAACACATCCGCACGGACGGGCAGCATATCGGACGGAAATGGGAAATAATTTTCAATATTTCGTTCCTCCAGCAGATGTTCTTCGGCGATCGCGCGAAGGACCGGCACCTGGACCAGTTCCCGTCTTGTAAGCCCGAAGACGCTGTCCGTGATCTCGATTGCCCTCGGCTTGGACGGATCTCTGCGTATATATCCGTTTTTCTCTAATTTTTCCAGATGCGCATGCACGGATGATGTGGATTTTAATCCCGCCATCCTGCATAGCTCGCGGACGGTAGGCGGATATCCTTTCTGCATGATTTCTTCCTTGAGTAGATCCAGGATCTGCTGTTGTTTTTTTGTGATCGTTCCGTCCGCCATAGATGTAAGCCTCTTTCCTGAATGTAGTATCGCGCGGTTTGTTCCGCAATTAAGAATCAGTATAACATATCTGAACATAAAATTCAAACAAATGTTCTATTTTTTCTCTTTCTTCTCAGTGGATTCCCGCAGCGTCACCGCCTTTGCCGCCTGGCGTCTCCGCGTGTCCGCCATCGCCGCGTAATGCTTCCGCGTCGTATTGACGTCCGTGTGCCCGAGAACGTCCGCGACAAGGTAAATATCGCCGGTTTCCCGGTAGAGCGCCGTGCCGTAGGTGCTGCGCAGCTTGTGCGGGGTGATTTTTTTCAGCGTCGTAACAATGGAAGAATATTTTTTTACGAGCTTTTCGACCGACCGGACGCTCATCCGGCTGCGCTGCAGAGAGAGGAAAAACGCGTTTTCCGAACCGTCCTTCGGGATCATATGATCCCGTTCCTGTTTATAATCCCAGAGCGCGTCCGCGACCTCGTCGCCAAAATAAACAACTGCCTCTTTTCCTCCCTTGCGCGTGATGTGGACGCCGAAATTTTTAAAGTCCACATCATGGATATCAAGCCCCACACATTCCGATACCCGGATCCCGGTGCCGAGCAGGAGCGTGAGAAGGGCGAGATCCCGCGTTTTCGTTTTGTTATGGAAGCGCTGCTGGTTTTTGGTCAGCCCGTCGCCGGATTCCACTTCATCCAGGAGCTTCGCGATCTCGTCCACATCCAGACGGATGATCTCTTTTTCATGTATTTTTGGGATATCGACCAGCGCCGGAGGATTATTCTCGATCAGCTGTTTTTTGTAATAATATTTATAAAAGGTGCGCAGGGAGGCGAGCTTCCGCGCGATGCCGCGTTCCTGGTTGGTCACGGTCTGCCGGTCGTCCGAACTGTATAGGCGCACATAATCCAGATATTCTTCGATATCCAGTGGCGTCAGCTCGTCCAGGACGGATACGGGGATCGACCGGATCTCCCTGTCGTGGAACAGGGGGTTGGTCTCCTGCAGGAAACGGAAAAAGATCCGCAGGTCGTACGCGTATGCGATTCTCGTGCGCGAGGAAGTCGTGGAGGTGATCCCGCGGAAAAAGTCGCCGCAAAATTTCGGAAGCTCCTGGAGCAGTTCCCGCAATTTTTTCTGGTTTTCAATATTGACCTGTTCCGAATAGCTCTTCTCGTTTTTCATCCCTGGTTCTCCCTCGTTTTCTTCAGGAAATATATGCCCAATATTCCGAACGGTATAAAAAAGATACCATAGTTGATGATGTTCTCGAGGATATACAGGAAATAGGGCGCGCTGTTCGCCGTCTGCCGGTAGGCGGTATAGGCGAGGCAGTCGTCCATGAGCATCGCGAGAAAGCAGAATATCGTCAAAAATAAAAAAACAGCCGCAGGGATTTTATATCGTAACATAGTCGTCTCCTTTTCCTCCGTACAGGATCGCGTTTATCGTCTGTCTAAATTCTATCACGCCGGATGATTTCCCGCAATTATAAATTTCCGGTCAGCCGGAAATCATCCGGTCGCTCGGGACGAGGGTTTTGGTCATAGAATGGTTTCCGGACAATATACTGAATGTAAGAAAAAGTTGCCCGCGGACAAAGCGGGGCAGTTTGCTATGCGAAGATATCTTGTGTTTGTCATGCTCCTCGTTCTCGGGACCGCCGTTTCGTTTCTGACAAATTTCGATCATACGTTTGACCGCCGGCTTGGGAAGTGGGAGAGCAGGAGCGGAGGCGATGCCCCGGCGGGACAGCAGAAAGAAAAAGATCAGGAAGATGAGCCGCTTACCGGCGTATGGATCTCGTATCTGGAATTGCAGGAATTTTCAAAACAATATCAAAAGAAAGAACAAACTCAAAAAAAGGAACAAAATTATCGCGATTTTATCGGCGATATCTACGATCACTGCGTTTCAAACGGCGTCGATCATGTGTTTGTCCATGTGCGCCCTTTTTCCGACGCGCTGTATCCGTCGCAATGGTACCCATGGTCGAAAGTGATAACCGGACGGCAGGGAGAAGATCCCGGATTTGATCCGCTTGACGTGATGATCGAGGAGGCGCATAAGAGAAATCTGTCGTTTCATGCCTGGATCAACCCGTATCGGGTTACCAACGATCGTAATATTTCCCAGTTATCCCCAAAATCAACAATTTATAAGTGGATAACTTCAAAACAAAGCCGGAATGTCCTGTATTATGGTGGAAAATATTATCTGAATCCGTCCAGGCGTGCCGTACAAAAGCACATCATCGACGGGATCCGGGAGATCATCACGTCGTATCCGGTCGACGGGATCCATTTCGACGATTATTTTTATCCATCCTTTACAACAGACGATTATAACCGGCAATTTGACGCCTACGAGTACAGCGCGTACAAGAAAAAGGCGTTCCGTCAGGGAAAGATCCCTCTGACGATCGCGAACTGGAGAAGGCGGCAGGTTGGGAATCTGATCCTTGCCGCGCATGAACTGATCCGCGCGCAAAACGAAAAAAATCGAACAAACATTCTGTTTGGAATCAGCCCGGTCGGAAATCCGGATGTTTTGAGAAGCGATTATCAATATTATGTCGATATTGATAAAATCATGAACAGCAGCCGATATGTCGATTATGTCTGCCCGCAGATCTACTGGGGATTTGAAAATCCGGACGCGCCGTTTCAGGAAACGCTGGATCAATGGATCCGGATGAAAAAAAGCCCGGACATCAAATTGTATGTCGGGCTGCCTGCCTATAAAGTGAGATCAGAAACAGAAGCCGCGGGGGAACCGGAGTTCCGGAAGAAATCGATACTTGACCGGATGAGAGAAAGCTGCAGAAAGAAAAAAACGGACGGGATCATTTATTATCGTTACGCGGACCTGATCCGGCTCAATGGGAATGAAACATAAGCCGGAATCGAAAAGACAGTATTGACCGCAGTTTTATGGGAAAAATCGATATATTTATTCGTTAAAGTTGAGTTTTGCGAATAGTTGCAGATCAATTGTGAAACGTATCCATCAGCGTGATCCGGCTTCTTCTCACTTATTGAGCGGTCTTACCCTCCTGCATAGCCTCGATTCCACCTCACGATGGACACCCTTGCCTTCGGCTATATCCTTCCCACTACCGGGCGGATTCGGGACTTTCACCCGTTAGAGCCCACCCATGCGGATAAATAAAATGGAACAGCTCCGCATCCATCCGGACACAGAGCCGTTCTCCTTTTTGTTTTATTTCGTTTTCGCAGCTGCTTTTAAGTAGATTTCTTTCAGCAGGTCGATCGTCCCGTCAATGCCAAGCAGCGAACTGTCAATGGTCAGATGATAACTCGCGGTATCGCCCCACTTCTTTGTCGTATAATAATTATAATAGCTTGCGCGCTGCTTATCCGCCTTATTGATCATGATCTCCGCCCTGGACGCGTCGATATTCATCCGTTCCTGCGTCCGCCGGATCCGTTCCGGCAACGGCGCATGGATAAAAATGGAAATCAGATCGTCCCGGTCAGACAATGCGTAATCGGCGCAGCGTCCAACGATCACGCAGGGTCCCTCTTCCGCAATGGATTTGATCGCGTCAAACGAGGCGATAAATACTTTGTGGTTCAATGGCATTTGGAAATTATTCCCAATAAACGCATTTGCATACGGATCCATCACCAAAGAATAAAGCAGGCTGCTCGTCGGTTTTTCGTCAAAGCTCTCCATGACATGGTTGCTGATGCCGCTTTCCTCCGAGGCTTTGCGCAGAATTTCCTTATCATCGTAATAGGGAATGCCGAGCTGTTTTGCCAGACCTTCGCCGATCAGTCTTCCGCCGCTGCCAAATTGTCTGCCTATTGTGATAATCTTTCCTGCCATACTATCAGCCTCCATCCTTTTTTTCTATGCCCATCATAGCACAGAATCGCATTCTTTTCCAATAAATTTTTGAAATTTATGCGATTTTTGAAAGGAATGGCGCTTACAGTCCTTCCACTTCTCTCCCATTTGCTTTTTTCAGGATCCGAAGCACATCTTTTGTTGTGACGTTCTCATCCCCGTCCACATTCGCCGCGCGGTAAGGCTGGCTCTGCTTTTCCTCATCTGTCGGCTCTTTGACGCTCCATTCCAGCGCGAGTACGGCGTCGGAAAGACGGATGCTGCCGTCGTTATCAACGTCGCCCGGCGTGAACGACGCGCGGTCGGTTATCTCGACAGTCGCGGAAACACGGATCTCGCCAGAGCTGTAAAGCGTCTTATTCTCCGCGAGATAGCTGGTCGAACCGCCGTCGCCGACCCACTGGTCAAGGTTCGCGCCGATCGTCTGGACCACGCCCTCGATCGGATAACTTCCCGGCGTTCCGAATTTCACACCGGACAGATCCCAGCGCACCGGCAACATGGATGTGCCGGAATCGTATGCCAGATTGACTTCCGCTTTCGGCAGCAGCCCGGACAGTCCTTCTTCACTGACATCCTTCGCGATCGTCACCGTGCCAAGCTCGTTTTCCACCGCTGATACCGCGTCCGCAGCGCGGATCGCGTCATACTGCCGCTTCGTCAGGCTGATGACGCCGCCGTGTTTGGTGTTTTCTGTCAGGAAATAATCCGGATCGTCCAGATAATCCCAGCCCTTATCCAGATCGGTGGAAACCATCGGCTGGTATCCCGGCACCGGCAGGTCATCCACGAACAGATACCAGCGGTTCTCCTGGCTGTGATCCTTAAATACGGCGGGACCTTCACACGCGCCGTACCTGCTTTGCCCGATACGGCTCTGTATCCGCGTCCATTTCGTATCCGGAAGCCACCATTGTTTGCTGTCGGTCGATTCCATGATGATCTGCTCCGAATTGCTCTTTGTAATATGATAAGTCTTCCCAGCGTTCTGGATGATGGTCGTATCGATGCTTCCATTGCTTCCCCCATCCAGGAATTTCCCGCCGTACTCCCAGGTATCTTTCGTGAAATCCGTCGTCGCGCCCCACATAATATGGCTGCCGATCGAGTTGTTCTGCGCCTCGTCCTCATATACTGTTGAAGACCAGTAGACGACAAACGCGCCTCTGCCGTCGCCATAATAATCCGGGACCCATGTCGCTTCCGGAGCCCAGAGCATGCCAAGGTTCGCGAGCTTATGTCCCTGCTCGTCCAGCACGACGTCGAACTGCCGGAAATCGGTCCATGTGATCAGATCCTTCGATTCCCATACGTTCAGCTTCGTACTGTAATTTTTTTGCCAGCCGCCCCAGTTTAAATTGTCTCCGCCGAATACGCGCAGGTCGGTTGCGATGATATAATAGGTTTCCGTCTCCGGGTTATAGGTCAGATAAGGGTCGCGCACCCCGGTCGTGCCAAGGTTGGAAGCCAGGATCGGCTTTCTTCCGTTGAGCGGATCCCACTGTTCCGGATTGTCCCCTCTGGAAATATCCAGATAGATCTTTTCCGCGTATCCGTTGCTGTCCTCGACGAAATGGACCATCAGATATCCATAAGGATCATCCGCTGCCGCTTCCGGAAGGATCGTAACCGGTACGGTCACTTCTCTCTGGTTCCCAAGGACGGTAAGGACAGCCGTCAGCGTGCCGGTGATCGGCTCCTGCCCATTTTCCGGCTGGCGCACGGTCGCGCGCAGACCATCCTCCGCGATCGTTACTTCCGGCAGATCGGATTTCCATGTAACAGTTCCGTAATAAGACGGCAGCGTCGCGGAACGGTCGCTCAGCGTAACGTCCCGGATCTCCTGCTCCGCCTGATTCAGCAGCACTTCGCCGAATGCAGGGGAAACGCTCGGCAACTCGTCTTTGCTGCACGCGTGTCCGTAAATTTTATAATTGTCCAGCCATCCTTTGAAAAATTCACCCTGGGCGCCCCAGTTCGCTTTTCCGATATAAAGGACGCTGGAATCTCCCAGTATCTGCGGGACGGATATGGAACTGTCTATTTTGGAACGTTCCTGTCCGTTGACATAAACGGTCGTATTCTCTTTCGCGACGACAACATCGACATGATACCAGGAATCGCCGGTCGTTGCTTCCGCTACAGACGGCCGGCTTCCGGAATTGAGATACCGCTCTGCTGTCGTAACGCCGTTTTTGATCAGGATGCCGAGATACTGCTCCCGGTTATTGACCTGCGTGGCGTCGCTCGGAGCCGCGTAAAACGCCCAGTTCGTGTCGGCGCGGTCCGGCTTCATATCGTAGGAAATCGTAAGCTCCTCCACTCCGGTCAGCAGGCTTGTTCCATCCTCCTTTGTCACACTCAGATAGTTGGAAGTGGAACCATCGAGATACAGGCTGTTTCCGTCATATCCCTCGTCGGAAAGCGTATACGTTCCCTCCGCTTTCGCTTTTCCTCCGACAAATCCGCCGGCGTCATCATCAAAATTGAAATCTGCCAGAAGATCCGAGCTTTCAGAACCGGTATAGGCAGGGACGACCTCCCACAGCTGGAGATTGGAATCGCTCGCCGGCTTCTGGACGGCTCTCGCGTCGCTTGCCGTGCTTTCCAGCGTCATATACATACCGCTGTTTCCGTTCTTGAATTTGTAATAGTCCCCGCTCTTCTCCATGATCCAGTTCTGGTCCGCATTTCCTTCATATACCCAGAGGATCAGGCGTTCCCCGTCGTTTTTTGTTCCTCCGTTGACGGCGGCGATGCTGAAGCTCTTGATATTCACCAGCTTCACCGTCGGCGTATCGCCGATCGAGCTTGGCTCCAGATACCATTGCTGGCTTGCCTGTCCCGAATAATCCCATTGGATAATATCGGACAGGGACGCGGTCCCGCCGCCTTTTACGCTCAGCGCTTTTCCGGTTTCGACATTTCGGATTTCGACGATCTCCTCTTTCGGGATCGTCTCGGTCATGTCGGTTTCTTTCCCGGTAAGCGGAGTTCCCTGCGTCGTGAACGTGCTGATCGAATGGGCGGGAAGCGTTACGCTGATCTTTCTCCCGTTGAAATTGATATCCACGTCCTGCGCGCTTCCCTCTCCGTTTTTCACCATCAGCGCGATCGTCCCATCCGGATTGCGGAACGCGATCTCGCGCCGCGCCGCGGTATAGGTCGCGTCGGATTCCCGGTCGGAGGTGGTGGAAGGAGTATATGCCATGTCATAGGTGCCGCCGCTCTCGATCCGGCGCGCGCCCGGCTGGACATAGCTGGAGTAATGCCGGATCTCATAATAGTGCGGATTCAGCGAATACTCTTTTGTCGTCTCGTTCACCGTGATCGGCGCGTTCTGGTACCACCCGCCGGTCGTATTGGCGCCGCCGGGATTTGTCCCGTTCCAGTCAAGCACCATGTTCCACATATTGTACGATGTGATCCCGTTTGAGAAATACATCCACATCTCATCAAACTGGTTTTCCGCGTACTGCCAGTTGTTCCTGCCGTCGCCGCACATCGTTTCCGACTGCATCATGTCAAGGTCAAATCCGGTATGGTAAAGGGATCTTGCCAGATTGTACGACCACCACTGGAACGTGATCCCGGACAGGCATTTCCTCGCTTCCGGGTCTACGAGCGATGGGAACGCCAGGTTATCGTCCGAATTAGTGAACGTCCCGAGATAAATTTCAACGCCGGTCCCCTCCAGCGCGGGACTCAGATAGTCGCGGATAAAGTCGCGCAGCTCCTCGCCGGTCCAGAGGCAGGAGGAATACCCGGTCCACATCGTCGGCTCATTTTGCGGGCTGACCATCGAGATATGGATCCCTTCCGCCTCATACGCGTCGACGAATTTGCGGAAATACGCGCCGTACGCGCTCATATTTTCTTCCGTGAAGTCGATATAACCGCCGTCCTTCTGCGTGCGCGGCGATCCGTCCTCATTCCGTTTCATCCACCACGGCGGGGACCATGGGGACGCCCACAGCTTCAGATCTGGCTGCCGCTCCAGGGCGGCTTTGATGAATGGGATCAGTTTTTCCTTGTCCCGCTCGATCGAAAAATCATTCAGCTCATAATCGTCCTCCGTCTCGTCCAGCGAATACATATCCATCGCGTAATCGTTCGATCCGATCGGGAGCCGCCCCATTGTCAGATGGAGTCCTTCCGGCTCGTCCGGGGCAAACAGCAGATCAAGGACGTGATTGCGTTCTTCTTCGGTCAGTTGCATGAGCTTGTGCCATCCGCGCTCGCTAAAGCAGCCTCCCCAGACGTTTTCCGCCATCTGCTGGTAGGTGATCGTTTCGTCAACGTCAATATACAGATCCCTGTGGTCGCTCTCATTCCAGTCTTCCGTCTGCACTGTGCCCATGTTCTGGAAATAGTTGTTTTCCTGGGACATGACCCATGTGACGTCGCCCGCGTTTCGGGCTGCCTGCACGCGTTCCGTTTCCTCCGCGTGGACGCCGGACGGGAAGCCGCCCGCTGTCCCGGCAGCCGCCATACAGGCGGTCATCAATAATGAAAGTGTCTGTTTCATTCTTCGTTTCCTTTCTGATTTCTTTTTGACCTGCAACATTTCCTCTTTTCCTCCTTCATTTATAGATTCATTCTCAAATGTTTGCTTTTCATGATGCATCCTGCCATGCTCAAAGCAATTATATCATCCCGTAAATTATCTGAATATGGAAAAAAGCATAAAAAAGATGGACTTTTTGAACAATTTTTTGGAACAAAAACGCTCCCTTCCGGAAGCAGAGGTTTCTCTGTCGGTTCCGAAAGGGAGCGCGTTCCTGATCATGAAAGATCCTATTTTAGTTTTCCAATGCTGCTTTTAAAATTTCCAAAGCGTCGGAAAGGGTCACATTCTGATCTTTGTTCATATCTGCCCGCTGTTTCTGCAGGTCAGTCAGAACGATCGAACCATTTGCCGCTTTTAACGCCATCAGGGCGTCCTTTGACGTCACATAACCGTCGTCGTTTACATCTCCGAGCATGCCTTCCGTTTCCGCGCCGTATGCCCGGTCTCTTTCCCCGGTCATCCTCGACAGCCCAATATCGTCGAATCTGACATCGCCGTTTTCGCCATACAGCCGGATCACCGCGTAGGCGGCGTCCTCGGGCATTTCCAGGGTCTGTTCGTATTTTGTAAATTCCGTATCGGCGACAGAAAGTTCAAAGGATTTGGAAGCTTTACCGGAATACGTATATGTTTCCAGCTTGATCGTTCCTGCTGCCGCTTCTTCTTTCTTCGCGTAAGCACGGAACAGATATGGCTGGCACGCGGTCACCGCGAACGGCTCGGAGGAATAGGTCACGCCTTCCTCGCCGCCCCTGATAACCAGAGCCTGGTTTCCTTCCGCCTTATCTTCCGTATCAATATTATCCTGCGTGGCGACGGTGCCTTGCTCGTCACATTCTTCGATCCGTATACTGTCCACCCACGCCGTGCCGCTCGCGTACCGCATCATTACATTGGAGCGGAGATACTGCCACGTCTGTCCGTCCTCTGCCGCCGGCGTCTTCAAAACCATGCTATAATCAGTCCAGTCGCTGTCAGACGCGGAATCGGTCTGACCCGGTACATTCAGATACGAAGCGGATAAGGAGTACGGATGAGCGGTATCCGCGGCGCCGTTGCTTTCCTGATACAGAAGCGCCTGGTACGTCAGCCCGGCAGGCTTACCCTGTGAAAATTGATCCAGAAGCTGATAGTTCTGTGTTTTTGCCTTCATCGTGATCTTATAGAACGTATCCGGTTTCAGTTTCACATACTGGCTTCCGGTATGGAAATAACTTCTGTCAGCCGATTCACCGGAAGCGGTGCTGACAAATTTCAGGCTTCTTCCGCCGGTCACATAGTCCTCCTGATCATAGCTTGCCGTCACAGCCGGCATACTGTTTGTGCCGACGGTCCAGTTGGAACGGAAATTCATGAGATCCGAATCAAAATTTTCCGGGATCGCGCTCGGAATGTCCGTGGTCGTCCATGCGGACGCAACTCCATTGGCGGCGTCTTCAAAATCCGCGTTCTGGAGTTCGGACGTCACCCGTACATCGTCATACCATACGGTTCCCTGTTTTTCTTCCGCGCCCTCCGTCTGGCATCTTCCGGAGAGATCGATCCGCATATAATACGCGTCCTCCGGAACTGTAACGCTGCTGCCGATGGTCTGCCATTCATGCGTTCCCTTTGTGTCGTCATTGATCCTTATCTCAGACCCGACCGTCTGGCTGTCGTCTTTGTCATAGAAAAGCACAGACATATTGACCAGGTCGGTCGTCCGAACATTCTCCGTTTTGACTGCCGCGGAAACATAGAACTTATGTCCGCCTTTTACCGGGATATGATTCTTGATCGAATAATAGTCCCGCGCGTTGTTGATCCCGATATCAATTCTCGCGGAACCGGCGCCGCTTCCGTTCGGCAGATCGGAGCCGACCTTATATTCACAGACGGTCTGTCCGTAATCAGCGTCCGACGCGCCGATCCTCATTAACTTCCACTGGCTGATCCCGTTATTGAAATTTTCGCTCCAGAGATCCATTTCATTGTTCGGCTCGTGCGGACGTACGGTTACCGGAACCGGCGTGACCGTGCGGTTGACATCCTCATACATCTTATCGATCAAAGCCGAATACTGATCAAACAGATCCTGTTCCGTCTCTTTATAATTGAGGTACGCGTTTTTAAACTGCGGCTGAAGCTCCTCGTCATCCGCGTTTTCCACATATTCACGGACTTTATCATCATCCATCGGGTCAATTCCGTATTGCAGCGCTTTTTTCTCGGCTGTTCGGATATTCCGGATATAATTGATGCAGACCCGGTGCGCGTCAAACATATCGCCGTAGAGCTGCGCCGCTCTCTTTCCGGACGGCGTATTCGGAATGACCGCCGTGTTGATCCCCTGCGCAAGATCCGATTCCGTATACGGGCCGAACGCGGTACCGTCCAGAACAAGATCATAAGTTCCTTCTTTGAGGCCGTTGATCCGGATGACATCCTGATTGTAATCCCTGGTCAGAGGAACGATCCGGTTTGCCTCAAAATATCCGGTGATCGGCAGGATTGTTGTGCCGGACGGCGTATAGGTAAAGGAAAGGGACTCGGGTGTTCCAACGGCATCCTGGACCGTTCCGCTGTTCACGGCGACCTTGTCATCTGAAACCGTCAATTCCGTTTCCAGATTGGCTCCGTCCAGCCCATGCGCTTTCGCGATCAGATACATCATGACAAAACCGCCCAGTTCCCTTGGATGGATCCGGTCGTCCGGATTGATGAACGTCCGTGTCGGATCGTCTTCCTGATATGCGTCCAGAAGCCGGTACATCGTCCTGGTCAGGTCGATATAATGGCACTGATTTTCCTTTGTAAATGTTTCCAGCCATTCCGCGTACTGGATCATACGGTTTCTCGCGCCGACCTTGTTCGTCGTGATCGCAACGTCGCTCACCATCGTATCGTCATAAGGGGAGCTTGACATGAGCGTGATCTCTTTTACCCCTTTTGCTTTGACTGCCGCAACGAGCTTCGTCATATTTTCTTTGAACAGCGCGATATTTTCTTCGTCGGAATGTCCGGCGGCGATCAGTAATCCGACGTCGTTCATTCCAAACATGATGACGACTTTATTCGGAACGACATTGTCATATTTTTTCAGCATCGCGAATTCTTTGTCCAACATTCCAAGTCCGAGTTCCGCCGTATCGCCGCCGATCCCCATATTGTAAAATTTGATCCTGGCGTCCGGTTTTTTCGCCGCGTACAGCTGCATCAGGTAAGAGGAATAAAAATCCTGATTTGTGATGCTGTCGCCGATGATCGCGACCTTATCGCCGTCCTCAAACTGCATGGACGGATCCTCCGGCATATCGATCTCTGCGATGGCGTGTTCTACGCCGCGGCGGATGCTGTCGTCCAGGACGACGCTGTTGTCCGTACCCGGTTCCGGCTCAGGATCCGGCTCCGGCTTCGGTTCCTGCTCTGCCGGGGCTTCCGGGGCGTCCGCGCCGTTTAATCCGATATGGAACGGGGACGCCGGCAGATCCGCTCCGTTCGCGAGATTCGGATTCGCCGGAAGTTCGCTGTACGCATAGCTGACATAGCAGGGATCCGGCACCTGGTCGGATGTTACCTTCACCGTATTCCCGGCAATCTCCGCTTTCGCGTCATAATATACGCCGTCTGCGCCCGCGAGCGTAAATTCCTGCAGCTCCGTTGCGGAAGATCGTCCGGATCCGTCGCAGCGGTACGAATAATCGGGATTTAATACTTTCAGTCCGTCTGCGGTTCCTTCCTGGAAGGTAACCGTCACCGTGCTGCCCTCCGCGGTTGCCTGGTCAACCAGCGGTCCGGAGATCACCCGGTCTTTTTTGATCATTCCGAGATATGCGTTCGCCATTCTCTTTCCAAGGATGTCTTTGCCCAACGGATGGATCAGGCTTTGGTTGACGACCGTCCCGTCCGCGGTATGGTGCGAATCCTGTGTTGTATCCATGCTGACCGCCATATAAAGATTGGTATTGACATCGCTGTCGTTCAACATTTTCCGCTGGATCTCACGCATCACCTGGAAACGCTGGGAACCGGGACTCTGATATTCCGGCTCGCTGTTTTTATACGGCGCAAGCTGCACATACAAAAACGGCAGCGTCTTGTCATGGAAAATTCCTCTGTAATCCTGAATCAGGTTTTTGAAATCATTATAATAGGTTTTGAACCCGGTCGCGTTGGAATCCGCGCAGCCCTGATACCACAGGACGCCGGCGATATTCAGCCCATCCAAAGGCGCGATGTGATTATTATACAGGCGCCCTTTTTTGCTCCAGATATTGATCGCCGAACCGCCTCTGGACGCCTGGATGATCCCAACCGGGATCTCGGTTTCTTCTGCCAGTCTGTCCGCGAAGAACGCGGCGAGCGAGGACAGCGCCAGAATATTTTTATGTCTCCTTGCCGTTGTCACGCCCAGGGAACTTGTCTCCAGCCGTTCCCCGTCGGACGGGCACCAGTCGATCCAGACCGGAACGTCTTCTGTTACGACGCCGGATTCCGCCTGCCCGTCTTCCCTCATCCGGAACATCCGGATTTTATCGCTCGCGATGGCGCTCTGCAGCTCAAACATACCTTTTTTATAATAGATCGCGCCGTTGGGACCGTCGATGTTGTTATATTGCGTCTCTCTCTGGTCGGCGGCTTTCGGAGCGTCGTACGCCATATTGGACTGACCGGACGCAAGGAATACATCGCCTACGAGAACATTGCTGAGCTTGATCTCCGGCGCGGAAGTCCCGTCGCTGATTGTGATGGTATACGGGCTCATTCCTGCTTTCATCGGCGGCAGCTCCGCTTTCCAGTTTCCGCTTTCATCGGGATTTACCGTTACGGTTTCCGTATTGGAGGAAGACGCATCTTCCGTCATGGTGACCTGAACCGTTTCCCCGGTTGCGCTGTATCCTTTAATCACGTGATTCTTCTCTCTCTGGAGCACCATATTGTCCCCATAAAAATTGCTGACGGAGAGCGCGTCCGTTTTTGTCGTCGTATCCTGATACAGTTCAATCTCCGACAGCGTCAGCCTTGTGCTCCAGTTATAGAAAAGCAGATACCGATATGTACCGATCCGGTGGGATCTGGAAGAAAGTTCGGTTTTTGTATAGCATTTTGCGCCGTTTTCCGAGGTTGATGTGATATTCGTCCGCAAAAGGTCGCCGCAATCATTCCGCGTGAAGGTATCGGTAATTCCGCTGAATCCTTCCACGACCGAAACAAAATTGGAAGCATTGTCCCCGGTCTGGTACGCTTTGATCGTGCTGATCGGATATTCTTTTCCGAGGTCGAGCACAACGAACGTCTGCTGGCCGATAGCGGCGTCGGTCGTATAATCGCCGTCCGTCAGCACCTGATAGGCGGCGTCTTCCGTGACTTCGCCCCGGCATTTAAATACCTGTTCATCCTGGTCGAATGTATACCGGTACAACGCTTTGCCGGGTAATTCGATCTTCTCTTCTGTCAGGACATCCGCCGCATGCGCCGTCGGGATATTGACACACGACGCGAGCAGCGCGAATGCGCACAGAAATGATAACCACTTCTTCATGATAAATCCCCCTTTATGATCCTTTGATAGAAATTTTTATACCACTCTTCCGCGATCAGCTTATGTCCCGCGGGCGTCGGATGCACGCCGTCGCGCAGCCAGTGCGACGTGTCTCCGGTTTTCTTCGCTGCCAGGTCAAACTTTATCTGCAGCGGAAGAAATGTAAGCCGGTATTTTTCCGCGATCCGCTTTGCCGCCTCGGCGCGCGCGCAGACGCCGCTGCGAAATTCGGGATAAAACGATTCATTCTCCCTGCTTTCCAGAACAAACGGCTCCATGATCGCGATTTTTAACTTTGGCAGCGCTGCCGTGACCTCGCGGATCAGACTGTCGTAAAGCA
This sequence comes from uncultured Lachnospiraceae bacterium, assembly GCA_947593735.1. Taxonomy (GTDB): domain Bacteria; phylum Bacillota; class Clostridia; order Lachnospirales; family Lachnospiraceae; genus CANQDT01. The sequence continues at coordinate 63,265 of CANQDT010000009.1, forward strand.
ATTCATAAAGCTCCGCGGACGTACCGTCGTTCCTCGTAATCCCAGCCCATACGTCGTTTACGCCGACAAGGATGCTCATATAGTCCGGCTCCAGATGGACAATATCGCGGTTCCGGCGTTCGATGATATTCGTGATCTTGTCGCCGCCGATCCCGCGATTGAAAAACGTATATTTGCCCGGATCGTCGCAGCCGATCAGCGCCTGGACCATAGTCACGTAGCCATGCCCCGAACAAAAATCATGGCCTTCTTCTCGGAAGCGGTTCGCGTCCGTGATCGAATCGCCCTGAAACAATATTGTTTTCATTTGATCTCCCCTTTCTTCTTCCGTTTCTCTCATTCTTTTTTCATATGCTCATTTTATCAGGGAGAAAATTTAGCGTCAATGCGCTCCCCTTACAATGTCCTTTTGAATTAATCTTTCGTCCTTTTTAATAAATCACCTTGTTTTTTCCGACCAATATGGTATGATGATCAGGAAGAACCGGATATATGCGAATGATGGGAGGATTCTCGCCTTGCTGCAAATATTAAATTATTTTTATATGAAAATGGAGAAACAACTGGATTATGAATGTAAAAACGGAAGACCCTACTGGTGCCTGGATTATTATAAAAATGATATGATCTTGTATGATATAAACGGAGCGCCGGTCATATCGGCGCCGGATTCTCTGTATCTGATCCCGCCCGACGTTCCCAGTATACACCGAAGCGCCGGCAAGAGAGCATGGATCCATACGTCCCTCCTGTTTCAGGCGGATCCCGACTCTATGGAACGGTTCTCCATCCCTTATATGACCCCGATCTCTGTCTCCGATCCGCATGGATTGGAGCAGCTGCTGTTTGATATGAACAGCCATAAGCTTTCGCAGTCGGAACTGAGTAATGACGCCCTGAACGCGTATCTGTCCCTGATCCTGATCCATACGCACGACATGCTGCACCGGATGCCGAGCGATTATACGGTCAATGTCGGGGAGGACCTGCAGGTCGTGAGAAATATCATCATGAACAGTACCCATATGGAATGGACCATTGATAAAATGGCTGCGCTCGCCAATATGAGCCCGCGCCATTTTGCGAGAAAATACAAAATCTCGTATGGCATTTCTCCGATCGCCGATCTGTATCAATTTCGTTTTACCCGCGCGAAAAGGCTGCTGGAAAGCGGCTTTTCCATCAACCATATCCTGAATTCATGCGGTTTCAAATCTGAACAGCATTTTTCCGCTTTTTTTAAGCGCCACGCGGGAATGACGCCAGGCGAGTACCGCAGCAGGCAAAAAAAGGCTCTGCCGGTTTCCCAGGCAGGGAAACCGGCAGAGCCGGGCGCGCGTTATCAAGATTCGCGCAAGCGCGATAATAACGACTGAAAATAATCCGGAAGTTCCGAATCAAATTCCATATATTGACCGGAACGCGGATGGAGAAATCCGATCGTTTTGGCGTGCAGGCATTGTCCGTCAAGGGCAAACGGCTGCCGGGACGGACCGTAAACGGTATCTCCGAGCAGCGGATGCTGGATGCTCGCCATATGGACGCGGATCTGATGCGTTCGTCCCGTTTCCAGACGACATTCGATATACGTACATACCCGGTCGCGGAAACGCTCCAGAACGCGGTAATGCGTGACCGCTTCTTTTCCGTTCCGGCGGTCGACGCACATTCGTTTCCGGTCGGTCGGATGCCGCCCGATGGGCGCGTCGATCGTTCCGGAATCTTCTGTTATATTATAGAACGCGAGGGCGTGGTACGCCCTGGTGATGGAATGTGTTTTCAGCTGATCGGCGATCGACCGGTGCGCCGTATCGTTTTTGCATACGACGAGCAGACCGGTCGTGTCCCGGTCAATGCGGTGAACAATGCCGGGGCGGAGGATCCCGTTGATCCCGGACAGATTGCCGCGGCAGTGGTACAGGACGGCGTTGACCAGCGTCCCGGACATATGGCCCGGCGCCGGATGGACAACCATGCCCTTTTCCTTGTTGATGATGAGAAGGTCGTCGTCCTCGTAAACGATCCGGAGCGGTATCGGCTCCGGTTCGATCCGGATCTCCTCCGGAGCAGGCACAAAAACGGACACGGTATCGCCCGGGGCGACCCGCGTGTTCGCTTTCGCGGGCAAATGGTTGACAGAAACATTTCCGTCCCGGATCAGCTTCTGCAGATAGGATCGGCTCAGATCCGGCATCTGATCGGACAGGGCTTTGTCAACGCGGCTCCCCGCCTGCTCTTCCGTTATGTTGATCGTATAGTGCGTCCCGTTCATTGTATACCCGTCTCGTTCTTTTCTATCGTTTTTTCTCCGGAGAATATTGTGATCAGGCACAAAAACAAAACCGATATGGTCACATAGCAGTCGGCGATGTTAAATACCGGAAAATCGATCAGAGAAAAATAAATGAAATCAATGACATAGCCGAAAGCGATGCGGTCGATGAGATTGCCGGCAGCGCCCGCGAGCAAAAAAAGAAGCAGGACGGGAACCGCCCCGGCTTTTTCTTTCGCGGAGCACCGCACGAACACGGCGGCAAGGACGCCGGATACAAGCAGCGTAAACGGGATCAGGAGCCATAGCCTGTTTTGGAACAGACCGAACGCCGCGCCGCGATTTTCCAGATACGTCAGTTCCAGTACGCCCGGGATCACCGTCGTCGACGGCTTTCCTTTCCAGAGGGCGACGGCAAGGCGCTTTGTGCCCTGATCTGCCGCGATCAGCAGCAGGACGAAAAAAACGGATCGGAGATAATAGCGCCAGTTCATAATTCCATCAATCCTTTCCGCATTTCTTCCTCTGTCACGGACCGGTCGATCACAGCCTCCCCGATCTGTTTCAGCAGAATAAAACGGATGACGCCCGCGTCCATTTTTTTATCCAGGCGCGCAGTCTCGATCAAATCGTCCGCGGATACCGAAAGCGGTTCCTCCGGCATGCCGAAGGAAAACAGGACGGACGTGATATCGTCGTATTCCTCGCGGGACAGATAGCCGCGCAGATAACTGATATAAGCGGCGCACCGCGCGCCGAGCATCACACATTCCCCGTGAAGCAGGCGGAATCCCATCTGCTTTTCAATGGAATGTCCGAGCGTATGCCCAAAATTCAGAAGCGCGCGTTCTCCCTGCTCTTTCGGATCCTGCTCGACCACGTCGCCCTTGATCTGACAGCTCCGTTCGATCATCGTCATCAGCGTTTCGGGATCCAGCGCGCGGATCGCGTCCCGGTGGTCTTTCAGCCATCGGTAATATCCGGCATCTTTGATCAGTCCGTGCTTGACGATCTCTCCCATTCCGGACAAATATTCGCGCTCCTGCAGCGTCCGCAGCGTGGCGATGTTGATATAGACCAGCTTCGGCTGATGAAACGCGCCGACCATATTTTTGTACGCGTCGAAATCGACGCCGGTTTTTCCGCCGATGCTGCTGTCCACCTGCGCCAGCAGGCTCGTCGGGATCTGGATAAACGAGACGCCCCTCAGATACGTCGCCGCGGCATATCCGGTCAGGTCGCCGACCACTCCGCCGCCAAGCGCGATCAGGACGTCGTTCCGGTCAAAGTGGTGCAGGATCAAATGCTCATACAATCGCTGCACGGTGACAAGGTTCTTGCTCTGTTCCCCCGCGGGAAATACAAAGTCTGTCACCTCAGACGCAATCGGGCGGACCAGCTCCGCGATTGTTTCGAGATAATACGGCGCTACCGTCGTTTCCGATACAATACAGATCCGCCGTCCGCCGACAGACAGGTTATTCAGTTCTTCCCGCAGATGGGAAAAGGAATCGTCGATCACAATATCATAGACCGGTCGATCTCCCGCGTGGATCGTTCTCCGCTTCATGTCGTTTCCCCTGTTACAATTTAAACTTGCTCAGCTCCGGTGACAAATAGCTTTCACCGAATATTTCTTCAATCAGGTCGCCCGATACTTCTGTCGCAGCGGGCGCGATAATAAAGATATTGTTGGAGATCGCTTCCAGGCTGCCGTCGATCGCGTAGCAGCATCCGCTGATAAAATCAATGATGCGCTGCGCTTCGTAGATCTCGATCCCTTCCATATTGAGAACCGTTGTTTTCCCATTGCAGAGGTTGTTCGCGATCAGCTGCGCGTCGTTGAAATCATCCGGTTTCAATACGTTGACTTCGGACGCGTTCAGTTTGTGCCCGCGCATGGGAACCAATTTCGCGGACGAGCGCTGTGCCGCCGCTTTTTCCCTGCCGGGTTTGCTCTCCGCATGGTCGGAAGCGCTCTCGGAGGCACGTCCCGCCTTGTAATCCCGATACCGGTTCAGAAACGACGGAGGGGCAAGCTCGTCGTCCTCCTCATCATAATCATCATCATAATAATCGTCGTCGTAATCGTCGTCGTTCAGTTTGATAAAGCTGAATATATCTCCTAATGCAAATCGTTTTCCCATTGTCTCAACTCCTTCGCCCTTGATACGCGCGCTCGCCAAAAATCGCAGTTCCAACCCGAACCATCGTCGCTCCCTCCTGGACCGCGACAAGATAATCCCCGGTCATACCCATGGAGAGAACATGCATAGCTACATTATCAATGTTTTTGTCATTTATGTCAACAAATATTTCTTTAAGCTTCCGGAAATGGATCCGGTTGTCTTCCGGGTCATCGACAAACGGCGCGATGGTCATGAGCCCGTCGATCCGGATGCCGGGCATTGCTGCGATCTCTTTTATTCCGGAAAAAAGTTCATCGACGGAGAATCCGAATTTTGACGCTTCCCCAGCGACATTGACTTCCAGAAGGATCGGCATTGTCAGATCATGCCTGACCGCTTCCCTGCTGATCACAGAGGCGAGTTTGACCGAATCGACCGAGTGGATCATGGAAACTTTGTCAATGATGGATTTCACTTTGTTGGTCTGCAAATGCCCGATCATGTGCCAGTGGACCGGTCGGCTGACCTGCTCCCATTTTGATACGATCTCCTGCGCCTTGTTTTCTCCAAACTCCGTAACGCCGGCACAGATCAACGCTTCAATATCCTTAAGCGGCTTCGTCTTGCTGACGGCGATCAGCGTCACTTCTTCCTGCTCCCGCCCCGCCTGGCGGCAGCAGGCGTCAATGTTCTGCCTTACTTCCTGATAATTGGAAACTACCATGTTTTTTCACCTGCCATTTATAATTTCAGGATACCAGCTGATCTTCTTTCACTGAACTGCTGTTCAGGACGATAAAGTCATAGGCGGCGATACTGCCGTCCTGTCCCGCGCGCGCGATAACAAAGTCTTTGTTGGTATCCTCGATCGTGACCGGACGGAACGTCGCGTATCCCATATTCATGTTATATACGCCCGTGAGTGGCTCCGTATCCGCCGGGATGAACTGCTGCCCGTCCGCTGTCAGCAAAATGCCGCCGGACGGGATATCGTTCGGATTGACGTAACAATAGGTCGGTATATTTTCGTCGTTATAGTCGATCCGGTATATGGACGGGGAAATGTCTTTTTTGACAGTCTCCCCGTTTCGGTCTGAGGATAAAAGACTCATTTTTCCGTTCAGACCGTTGTTGTCAACGATATAATCGACCGGGATGCGGTAACATTCCTTTTCCACAAGGGCTGTTTTCGGGATCTTCAATCCCTGGCTGGATTTCATCGTGATCTCGATGTCCAGGTAGCGCTCGTCGATATAGCGGACCATATAACTGTCGATCCGCAGATCGGCAAAATACTCGCCTTTCGCGTTCTGATACGTCCGCACGGAAGCGGGAATAGTAAGCCCGTCCTTCAGCAGGGTGACATTGACGGAGGATTTCTCCTGCATCGCCTTATACTGTTTGGCGTCCAGCGATATGATGATATGCCAGTCCTCCCCGATCGTCATTTTATAAACCGGATCGCCCGCTTCCACTTTTTCCGACGTTTTGAGCGGAACCCGTTCATACTGTCCCGTATCGAAACAGTCGGACGTCACCGCGCTGGTCGCCATCCCTTCAAACCCGTCTGTATAAAACGATACGATGCCGCTCGCCGGGCTGATCTTCTTTTCGAGCGTATCCGCAAGCCCGGCTTCCTTCAGCGACGCCTTCATCTGCTTCGCGATCGCTTCATCCGTCAGACCCGCGACGTCGTTTTCCAGTTCGTATTGAAACGTATAGACGCTGGCAAAATTTTCGCCGGAAAAATTCGTATGGAATGTGGAGATCAGCGATTTGATCTCCGCATACGTTTCCGGATCCATCGCTTCCTCTGCCGTAAGATTTTTGGAAATATATTCCAATGCTTTCCCGGTCGTATCGACCGAATAGATCGCGTCGTCTTTCCCGACCCGCGCGCCGTCCCGGACGAAATAATTCAGATACCCGGCTGTATCCGCCTGGATGACTTCCTCATTGCGCAGCGCCAGTCCCCGGCACTTTAATTTTTCAACGATCTGTCCCGATGTCACTTCATAGCTGGAAACATGTGGCTTTGCAAGATAACTGATGATATTGATGATCAGATACAGAAAGATCAGGCAAAAGACCGCGATCCCCAGATTTATTTTAAACGGCAGCCGCCTGCCGTCCCGTCTTCTTTTTCTCATATCCGTCCCCGTTGTCTGGAAATAAAAAAATAACCGAAGGGCTGCGGCAGTCCGGGGAAACGGCGGGATTGGCAACAATCCCGTTTCTCCGGCTGCGACAGCCCCCTGTAATCTCCTATAATGCAGCGATCACATATTCGCTGGCAAACTCAGGCAAATCCGATGCATTCATCGACATGCTGAGTACAAACCTGATGTGAAATTTGTCTGAAATATCGGCTAACTGCCTCAAAATGGATTCTGTGTCCGCCGCGTCCACATGCGCGATCGTCAAAAAGCTGTCGAGATATACCGTATCCAAATCATGATCCTGGGAAGCGATCCCCAACAGGAAACCCAGGAACATGTTGCTGTCCATAATAGAGAAATCTTTCACGTTGATCATACGGATTTTGTTACTTAATTCGTACATATGTTTGTTGCTTTTGTCCAGATAGACAATGGAGCCCTGAACTAACTTGACGGCATCATTCGCGTTCTGAATTAACAAAGGGGTCTTTCCTTTCCCCTTTACACCGGCAATGATTTCTAACATAGGCTTTCCTCCTTATGTGTGTGAAAAAATGATAAATTTGCTGCTTCTATTATAGTATAATAAGCCGGAAATAACAACCTCTTTTTATACATAATTGCGCCAATCCAGATATCCCTGATCCAGCGCGAGGATCAGGACCTCCGCCGTCGCGAGATTGGTCGCGCATGGGATATTGTGGGCGTCGCACAGGCGGAGAATATTCTCCAGCGCAGGCTCGTGCGCCGCGGGCTGCAGCGGATCCTGAAGAAAGATCAGCATATCCATCTGATTCTGTTCGATCTGCAGTCCCATCTGCTGAATACCGCCGAGCGTCCCCGACAAATATTTATAAATATGCAGATTTGTCACTTCCTCTACAAGCCGTCCTGTTGTCCCTGTCGCGTATAACTGATGCTTGCTCAAAATGCCGCGGTAAGCGATGCACAGGTTCTGCATCAGGCTTTTTTTCGCATCATGCGCAACTAACCCAATATTCATTGTTATATCCATTCCTTTCGCTTCGCTCAGGCACAAAACGTTATGAAAATGGTTTTCCTGAGCCTATTTTTT
>CANQDT010000010.1 GCA_947593735.1 uncultured Lachnospiraceae bacterium
TTTTTGCAGATTTCCCTTAAAATCAAGGTTTTTATTAAAATTTAGCGATAAAAAAACAGGTAGTTTTTGACACTACCTTTATCAAAAGGGAGGAAAAGAAATGAAAAGGATTTTTGCTGCGATGCTCAGCATCTGCCTGATCACGGCTACCGCCGCGTCTCCGGCAGGCATGTCCCGCGCCGCTGCTGCGGGCATAACAGAGGAGGAGCTGATCAAAACGGGAAATGTCGATTTGTATGATGAAGACGGAAATGCCCTGCAGGACGATACCTATCAGTATTCCGTATCGAGCGATACCTATTACGCGTTTCTGTGGGTTCCGGAGCAGGCGGAACATCTGAACGGCGTGATGGTCGCGAAATCGAACCTGATCGAGCCGAGAGTGCTGGAGTCCGTGACGGTCCGGAACGTATTGGCGAAATATCATATCGGCGTGGTATACCTTCATGCGAGGTCAACCACCGATAAGCCCAATCAGGGAAATGACATGGGGAGCTTCGACTATACGGCGGGACACAACGCCGGTTCTGTCCTGGACGAAATGCTGGCGAGGCTTGCCACAGTGTCCGGATATGACGAACTGCTCTACGCGCCCCTGATCGGAATCGGACATTCCGCCGGAATGGGGCTTGGACATGCGGTCGGCTCCTGGGATCCGGGACGCGCCATCGCGCAGATCGGGATGAAGTGCGGGCTTGGCATCGGAATTCCTGGTTCTCAGGTTTCCGATTCGTACGAAACACAGCCGGGCGTACCGACCTATCTTGCGACCGGGCAGTTTACGGAGCATGGGGATTACAACAATCCTTCGGCGAAAGACGATTACATAGACAGGGAAATCCCCAATATTTCAAAAGTACGCGCCAAAGGCGTCAACCGCCTTCTGACGGTCAGCGTCGAGTGGGAGACCGGGCATTATGACTGGAGCGAACAATCCAACGAAGCGGTTGCGAACTATCTGGACCATATCATTCCCGCCCGCCTTGGCGCGCAGGCGACGTCTCAGGAAAAGATTCCGAGGGACTATTCGCTTGTCGATCTGACGAACAGCGAGGAAGCGTATGTCGCGGAGCCGGCGATGCTGGGGACGAGGTCTGTGATCAACAAAGAGGGCACCTATAAACATGGGCTCGCGAAGAATTTTTCCGAGGACGAGCAGAAAAAGATGATCTGGTTCGTGGATCAGGCGCAATATGAATTTGTCCGCGATTTTACGCAGGAGAGGAAAAATGCGGAAGTCGTCAATGATACGCCGTCCGGCGAGGAGGACGACCGGGTGACGCTGATCCCGACGTCGTATGACCGGAGCTACCAGAAAGCGGACGGGGCGTTCAGCTGCTGGCCCGCGGGAAATATCTGCTTTTATATCTCCGATACGAACGAGATCGCGTATGAGTTTGATATTTCTGCCCTGAAAACAGAACTGGAATCCCTGGACAAGGTGACGCTGGTCATTCCGTGGAAAGCAAATAATACGAGCCGGAAAGCAATCTTGTATCAGGTGGACAACCCGTGGGATGCGGAGCGGAATTTCACGGTTCCGGCGGAACGGACGCAGATCGCGGATAATCTTGCTGTGGACGCGATCCAGGTAGATATCACCGAGCAGGTCCGCAACGCGGAACAGGATCATTTATATTTTGTACTTGGAAGCAACGACGGCGGAAGCGGAACGGATTATTACGCGACGACAGCGTATGACGGATATACGAACGGTTCCCTGACGGACGACCGGAATCTGATCGCGCATTTAACGGTCGATTATAAAAAAGCGCAGGATGAGAAGCCGGCGGTCCTTTATTCCAAGTCCGATATCTGCTACGATCACGCGGATGGGAAAAAAGGCGGATGGAACGGTTCCAGCCATTATATCAATGATGATACAAATATTGTAGTGGGATTTGACACGTCCGCCCTGATGGCGAATGCGGATCAGATCACAAAAGTAGTCTTTGCCATGACCAGAAGCAACACGGCTCCTGCCTGTGAGACGACGGTTTCCCGGTTAAGCGGCGATCCGTTCGCAGGGGCATATCAGCCGGATATCATCTCGGGCGGCGAGGATATCGGAACGGTTGACGGCAATACGTTCCAGGATTTTGACGTCACGGAATATGCGACTTCCGGCGAGAGCCTGTACCTGAATCTCCGTTATACGGAGAACAATGGAAGCGCCGGCAATGATTATTATTCCGAGCAGGGCAGCGGGTTCAATACGGAGGCGTCGGACGACGCGCAGCGCCCGCGGCTGATCGTTACCTATTCGGACGGAGAGGCAGATGAGCCGGAATTAACAGACAAGCATCAATATCTCCGCATGGAAGATCCGGGCAAAGGGGTTCCGAAAGAATTGAGCCGGATCAGCCGGTATGACGTGATCAATCCGGGAGATACAGGATTCCAGAATGGGATCGAGGGGGATCCGAATACGTTTTCCATGGTAGTTGACAAGATGAATCAGGTAACCTGCGACCATCATGGAACCGGAACGGACGTTGCAGTCTCTGATACGCCGGCGTATGTCGTCCCGGCGATGGCGCCGTGGGAATGGATCGGCGTGAAGGAAGAGCCTTTGAACGGCACGGACGCCTCCAATCATGTGGCAAGCAAATGGCGCAATTATATGAGATGGAAGAACAACCGCGTTTATTATCATATGACGTCCCAGGACAGCTATGTCAACGTGAATACATATGATGTATATGGCGACGATGGAACGCTGCAGTTCGCGCGCGGTACCCAGACCTTCCAGATCTACGGGGCGACCAATCAGACGGGCGCGCCGCAGACGATCCAGTTTGACGATGTTCCGGATTATACGGTCAGCCAGCTGCAGAGCGGCGTAACGGTACGGCCGGTAAGCAGCAGGGCTGCGGATGGCTATCAGGTTGACCTGATGGTTGATTATGGCCCGATCAGGGCGGAACGTCAGCCGGACGGCTCCTATCAGCTGAAATTGAATCAGCTCCCGGCGGGCGCGGATTATCCGATCGAATGTAAGCTCGTTGCGACCCAGTTCGGTTCTTCCCTCAATAAAGTGCGGATGGCGGAACCGGTAGAAAAAGTTTTTTATCTGTACAACGACGAGCAGGAACTGGCGCCGATTACGAAATCGGGAACCATCGATACGGATCTCTGGAAGATGAAAGGCGTGACGGGCCTCCAGGTAGAAGGAGAGGGAACCGTTACCCTTGGGATGGACACGAATACCAGATTTAACGCGGAATTCTGCGCGCAGATCAGCGCGGAACGGAAAAACAGCGACGATCCGAATTATCAGAAGCATTATCAGTATCCGGACGGATATGATCCGCATGATTACTGGGCGGATTATCCGGGTACCTGGACAGCGGAAGCGAATCATGATACAATATCGCTCGGTGATTTTACCAGCAAGGGAAGGACGAATATTGACCTTACCTATATCAATACCATTCAGCTCGGCGAGGGAATCACGAAGGTGACGCCGGTCGTTGCCCAGGAGGAAGTCGTCGGAGCGAAAGCGAATACCTGGGGCCGCGGCGTGAATGTCGTCTGGCAGCAGCCGCACGGTAAGGCATGGGATACGGTCGCTGTTTACAACGGCGGACAGAAGCTGGCGGAGACGGAATCGCCGGATCAGACCAATGTCGTTGTAACCGGTCTGGAGAAAGGCCATTATGAATTGACCGTAAAGACCATCCTGGATGGAACGGAATCCGAGGGAGTCCGGATCCAGGCGGATGTAGACGGCAGGGATTATCTGATCGATGATTTTGAAGGCGGAGATCTGACCGCGGGACTGGATTGGGTTTCCTACGCGAAAGTACAGAACGCATATAGCTTTTCCAGCTATATGGGAGAATCGCTCTTATTATCCAACGATGAAGAAGACAATCATTATCTGGCGATGCAATGTACATATACCCCGTATATTCAGACAGTCAATGTTTCCATTCCGGGCGGACTGACGCCGGAAATGAGCAAGCTGGTCATGGATATCAAGGTGGATAAGCTGGAAGATTCCCAGTCGAACGGGCAGGTTTATTTTGAACTGTACAATCCGACGACAGGCGTTTCTTATGCCATTGACAGGGGCGATGAGTTCCCGCTTGCGGATAAAGGCTGGCACAAAGGATATACGTTGTCGCTGAGCGACTTTAAGCTCCCGGCAGACGCGGAAACGCTGGCGCAGATCACCGTTCTGAAAATAGGGCGGCGTCCGGTCGGAGGCGGAAATAACAACCGCCGCGGCAAGATGTATCTCGATAATATTTCGCTGTCGGAAGTGCCGGATTATACGCTCCGCTCGTTCAGCGTTGAAAAACTCGACGAGGACGAGGCGGACGGAAAGGCGACTCTGGTCGTGAATTGGGCAAAACCCGCCGGCGGAGCAGATTCCTATCAGATTACAGTGAAGCGGGATGAAAGCGAAGTAAAGAAAGAAACGCTTGCAGCCGACGCGACCTCGTATACGCTGGCTGACCTGGCGATGGGCGCGACGTATTCCGTAACGCTGGAAGTGATCGTGGACGGCGAGACGGTTGAGAGCAAGACGCGGAGCGTAGGATTCTTTGTCCCGGATAAAGAGGTTACGTATACCGTTGCGAAGGATACCAGTTATTCCAATGCGAACGCGATCCAGGGAGCGGCGGACGGATGCATCATGATCGGTCGGGGACGGATCGCGATGCTTCAGTTTGATCTGGAAGACGAGGGCAATGTTGCGAAAGCGCAGCTGCAGATGACCAGTATCCGCGGGACGAAGGTTCCAATCGCCGCGTTCCTCATGCCGAATAACGACTGGATCGAGGACAGCGCCGATTTTGTCCCGTCAAAATATAAACCGATCGCGGACAGCGATAAGACGCTGAGCAATTATACGCCGTTTGACGCGCAGAGCATTTTCCCGGATCTGGTACGGGGCGAGGACAACGACATTGTGCCTCCTGCCGCCGAGGATCAGCTCGCGGTCGTTCAGAGCGCGGCGTCCGGCAGCATGAAAGACTTTTATTATGGAGACTGCGTGGCGGCGGATAACGCGCTGACGATCGACGTGACACAGGCGGTAGCGGAAGCGCAGCGGATGGGCAATACGGCGGTTACCCTGCTGTTGATCACGCCATACAAAGTAGCGGCGACGCTTGATATCTGGGGCAGGGATACCGTATGGAACGGACAGGCGGTTACGGAAGAACAGCAGCCGAAGTTGACGGTTTCCTATGCGAGAAATGATGTTCCCCAGGTGGAATATACGCTTGGCGATGTGGATAATGACGGAGCGATCAACCTGAGCGACGCGCTGCTCGCGTTGAAGATTTCGGTTGACAGCGGTTATGATAAGCAGTCGCAGCCTTATCTGGCGGCAGAGGTCGATGGAGATGGGAACGTGACGTCGAAAGATGTCCTGATGATTCTTCAGAAGGCAAACGGAAAAGATGTTCCGGAATTGCGCGGCTGAGAAAAAATGAAATGAGAGGGACCGTATCGGAGTGTCAGTCCATACAGAATGAACAGAGGAACAAAAAGGAGACCATTTATGATTGACAGGACGGAGGACCATACGGTCCCTTTCGGGGAAACAGCAGCCATGCAGGCGCCGGGATCGGAAAAAGCGGGCGCATGGGGAGATTTGGGGAATGGATATTATAATAACCCGGTTCTGCCCGCCGATTATTCCGATCCGGACATCCTGAAGGTTGGGAATGAGTATTACCTTATTACATCAACGTTCGTCCAATCGCCGGGCATTACGATCCTTCATTCCATTGATCTGGTGAATTGGGAGATGATCGGCGGGGCGGTAAAAGATCTGACACAGATAACGCCGACGCTCAATTATACCGGCATGAACCGGTATGGTCGGGGAATATGGGCGCCCTGCCTGTCCTTCAATGTCCGGACCGGGTGGTATTATATCCACTTTGGAGATCCGGATTACGGGATGTATATGGTCTGTACCGACGATATTTATGGAGAATGGAGCGACGTACATCCGGTTGTTTTGCCGGACGGCAAGGGATTCGGACCGGGCTGGGATGACTGCGGTATGTTGTGGGACGACGACGGGCAGGGCTATTTTGCGGCGACTCATTTTGCGGATGGATATAAAGATTATATTTTCCGGATCGCCCAGGACGGCTATCATCTTGAGGACGAAGGCGTTCTGGTCCATCACACGGACGACGGGTTATATCCATACAGCGAGAAAAATCCCGAGGCGCTGAAGATGTTTAAGAAAGACGGTCTGTATTATTTTTTCCATAATGCGATCGTTGATGGGAAAAGAAAAGCGTTTGTTATGAGAGCGGCGGGCATATATGGAAACCGCGCGGACGGGACGCCCGGCACAGCGGATAATCCCGGAAGATACGAGCATATGCCGTATCCGATCGTAGAGGGAACCCGGGAACCCAATCAGGGGAATCTGGTCAGCATACGCGCCGACGACGGAAAAGAGAGATGGTTCTTCTGGACGCATCTGGGAGATACGGACATGGACGGGAGACCGAACAACCTGATTCCTGTCACATGGAACCGGGACGGCTGGCCGGTCGCCGGATATGAGGATATTGCTTCCTCCGGGGATGTGCTGTGGGAGAAGATCGAGAAGCCTGTGAAAAACAGCAGGGCAATGCGCCCGCAGACGTCCGATGAGTTTGACAGCGTAAAATTAGGCGCGCAGTGGACATGGAATTATCAGCCGAGAGAGGGGTTCTGGTCCTTATCGGAACGGCGGGGCTACCTCCGCTTGAAAGCGTTTCCGCCGCTGTCGCCGGATGAACTCAATAAAGCGGGCAATTCTCTGATACAGAGAATGTACCGGGCAGATGGCAGCATCGCGGTCACCCGGATGGATATTTCCGGGATGGCAGACGGTCAATTTGCCGGTATGTTGTATCTGATGGGCGGACGTGCCGCGGGATTTGGCATTTCCCGCAGGAACGGCGTCAATTATATGAGGTTTAAAGGAGAGCAGGATATTGTGGGGAAGCCCGTTCCGAAAGATGTCCGGGAAGTATATCTGAAAGCGGAATGGTCTGCTGATATGCTTGTCCGATCTTATTACAGTTACGATGGTGTCACATATTGGCAGATAGGAGATCCTTATCAGATCACAGGATCGGATTATCGCGGCGGGCATATCGGGCTGTTTTGTTACAATTCCCTTTCGGAAAACGGATACGCGGATTTTGATTATCTGCGTTATGAAATGTCCTGATTGGAGGAGCGCGGATCTGCGCGGCTGACAGAAAGGATGGCAACGTCCATTCTGGCAGGATATAGATGGAAAGAGAGATTCTCAACCGTCGTGGTTCGATGGTTGGGAATCTTTTTTTGCATACGTATTCAACTGAAACAGTGTTTATGATATAATATAATAACGAGGAAACGCTTGCATGAACCGGCATTTGATGACTATCCCCAGCGAGACGACAGTCGAGGTGGGATAATAGGAACACTTGGCGAGGTCTTGTCGAGAGGAGGACGCTGACATATGGAAAATCAAAAGATTCCGGACAGGATAGAGGTACGGGGCGGACGGGTGCATAATCTGAAACATATTGATGTTGACATACCGCTTAATAAAATTGTCGGGATTGCCGGCGTTTCCGGATCCGGCAAATCGTCGCTTGCGCTCGGGATCCTGTACGCGGAGGGCTCCAGGCGTTATCTGGAATCCCTGTCAACGTATACGCGCAGAAGGATGACGCAGGTGGAAAAGGCGCAGGTGGATGATGTGCGGTATGTTCCGGCTGCATTGGCACTCCGCCAGCGACCGGGCGTTCCGGGCATCCGCAGTACATTCGGGACAGGAACGGAGCTGCTGAACAGCCTGCGCCTGATGTATTCGAGGCTTTCCAGCCATCGCTGCCCAAACGGGCATTATGTGGAGCCTTCTCTGAATGTGGCGGCTGGACTTCCGCTCATCTGCCCTGTGTGCGGCGAGCATTTCTTCGCGCCGGGCGCGGAGGAACTCGCGTTTAACAGTCAGGGCGCTTGCCCTTCGTGCGACGGCACGGGCATCGTCCGCATTGTGGATGAGTCGACGCTGGTACCGGATGAATCTCTTTCGATTGACGAGGGAGCGGTCGCGCCATGGCAGACATTGATGTGGTCGCTGATGAAAGACATTGCCCGCGAAATGGGCGTCCGTACCGATGTGCCGTTCCAGGAGCTGACGGAAAAGGAGCGCGATATTGTTTTCCACGGCCCTGCTGTCAAGAAAAATATTATCTATCAGAATAAGACCAGCGGCGCTGCGGGCGATATGGATTTTACATACTTTAACGCTACCTATACGGTAGAAAATGCGCTTGCCAAAGTCAGGGATGAAAAGGGCATGAAGCGGGTAGAAAAATTTCTGCGGCAGGACGTCTGCCCGGATTGCGGCGGGACAAGGCTCAGCGCCGCGGCGCGCGCGCCAAAGCTGCGTGGCATTTCCCTTGCGGAAGCCTGCACCATGACGCTTACCGACCTCATGTGCTGGGTTTCCAAAGTCCCGGCTTCCCTGCCGGAAGAAATGCGCCCGATGGCGGAACGCGTATGTGAATCGTTCCAAAGCGCCGCGAAACGCCTGATGGATCTGGGTCTGTCCTATCTTACGCTGGATCGCGCCGCTTCCACGCTTTCTACCGGGGAGCGGCAGAGGATGCAGCTTGCCCGCGCGGTTCGAAACCGCACGACAGGCGTCCTGTACGTCCTTGACGAGCCGTCCATCGGCCTGCATCCTTCCAATCTGGAGGGGCTGGCGGGCGTAATGCAGGATCTGGTCTCTGACGGAAACTCGGTCGTATTGGTCGATCATGATATCAATGTGCTGTCCAAAGCAGATTGGCTGATCGAACTTGGCCCAAAGGCGGGTGCGGACGGCGGGACGATTCTCGCGCAGGGGACGCGGGAAGCAGTGGAAAACAATCCGGCTTCCCTGATCGGCGGGTTTCTGACAGGGAAAACCTGTGTCGACGTGAGAAACCGCATCAAGGCGGATCAGATGTTTTCCCTTGGGACCATCCATTTGTCCACCTCAGACATTCATACGGTAAAACCGCTGGAGGCAGATTTTCCGAAAGGGCGGCTGATCGCGGTGACCGGCGTTTCCGGCTCCGGCAAAACAACAATGGTTCTGGAAAGCCTGATTCCTGCTCTGGATGCGTGGATCCGGAACGATCAGCTTCCGGATCATGTCAGGGAGATCCGCGCGGATGGAATTGCGCATGTCCGGCTGATCGACGCGACGCCCATCGGGATCAATGTGCGTTCGACGGTCGCCACTTACGCGGATGTGCATGATGAATTGCGCAAGGTATACGCGAGGACGGACGACGCGAAAGAAAAAGGATACAAAGCAGGGGATTTTTCCTACAATACGGGAAAACTGCGGTGTCCGGTCTGTGACGGGACAGGCAGTATCAATCTGGACATTCAGTTTTTGCCGGATGTTGAGATTCCATGCCCGGATTGCGGTGGTTCCCGCTATGCAAAAGATGCCGGACTGATCCGGCGGATCCCGAAACACGGCGGACCGGCAGTTTCGCTGCCGGAGCTTATGGATAAGAGCATTGATGAAGCGCTCGCGATATGTGCCGATCTGCCGCGCGTGGAACGCAGGCTCCGCGTGCTGCACGAGCTTGGTCTTGGCTATCTGACATTGGGCGAACAGACGCCCAGCCTCTCAGGCGGTGAAGCGCAGAGACTGAAGCTGGCGAGTGAGATGGGAAAAGGACAGGAGGATACGGTATTTGTATTTGACGAGCCGACGATCGGTCTGCATCCGCTCGATGTGGAGACATTGCTTCATGTATTTCAAAGGCTGATCGACCATGGGGCGACCGTCATCGTGATCGAACACGACCTGGATGTGATACGGAACGCGGATTATGTGATCGATATGGGACCGGATGGCGGCGTCCGGGGCGGAACCATCGTTGCGGCGGGGACGCCGGAAGAAATCTGTAGATGCGAAAGCAGTAAAACAGGAGCCTATCTGAAGCGTTACATCCGGCGCTGACGCCGGGGCGGGGAACCGCTGCCCGGCAGGTCATTGTTCCGGATCGTTGTCAGGATCGATCCGGCTGCCCGGGATGGTTATCTCATTCAGGCTGTCCCGGATGATCGCAAGCATCAATTCTACGAACCCGGCGCTGTCCGCCTGTTTATCGGCAGCGCCAAGGGTGTCATAGTATTCTTTCTGGCGGGATTGGATCAGTTCTTCGATCGGAAGCCAGAAGAACAGATCTTTCCATTTGCCAAGCAAAAGGCTGTGCCACATCCGCCCCATGCGGCCGTTCCCATCCGCGAAAGGATGAATAAATTCAAACTCATAGTGGAAAATGGCGCTTTTGAACAGCGGATGGAGTCCCGACTGTCGGTACCAGGCAAAGAGATTGTGGATATGCTCCGGGACAAGCGCGGCAGGAGGCGCGATATGGATCAGGGTTTCTCCATCGAATACGCCGACGTTGCCGGAGCGGAACCGCCCGTTTTCCGGTACAAGACCGTTCATCATCAGCCGGTGGGCTTTTAAAAGATCCTCTACGGACGAGGGATCTAATTGCAGCATCAGCTCATAGGCGTCATAAGCATTCTGGACTTCTCTGATTTCATTTGGATTGCCGAGGACACGCTTGCCGTTCAGAATCGCTGTCACCTGTTCCAGCGACAGAGAGTTATGTTCGATAGCAAGAGAAGAGTGGATGGTGCGGATGCGATTTTCGCGCCGCAGGCGCGGGTTGATCGTTTCATCATGCAAAACAGTGATCCGTCCGACCTGTTCACTGATTTCCGCAATCAGAAAGGTCATTCCGTCCGTCATGTGAAAAAGCGGTTTGTACTCGCTCATCATGTGTTACCTCCGATCGTTTCAGCTGGTTTATCTCCGCATCACAGCATATCTTTTCTGTGTTGGAACGTCCTTCCGCCTGTTTCCTGCATTATAATTTCTTTTTGCTGTCCTGTCAATCATTCGGACGTTCATGCGGTCGTCCCGCGGGTCGGCAGAGACGGCTTATTTTGCCAGTGATTCTATGATCGTACGGATACTTTCCAGTTCTTTTTCATTTAATTTCTTCAATTTCGCGGTAATTTCCTTTTCTTCCGCCGGAGCGGGATCATCATAATCAAAAAAATCATGCGGCGTGACGGACAGATATTCGCATATGTTGAAAAAAGCAATCAGGGAAGGAAACGTTTGTCCATTTTCAATATGATTGATATAGCCGCTGTTCTGACCGAGCGCCAAACTCATTTCTCGTGCGGAAACCGCTTTTTTCATTCGCAGTTCTGATAAACGTTCTGAAAACTTCTCCTCATACATAATTTCACCCCTAGCAAATTATAAACCATTTTCTAAAGATAATATGCTTTTTAAAGACTTATATTATTGACAATAACGCTTTAAAAGCGTATTATTAAAACAAATGTGACTTTAAAAAACATACTGCGAAAGAAATGGAACGATAACACATCCATAGTTCTGTTTTTATAAAACTGCATCATGAAAGGAGACGCTGAAAGATGAAGAAAACAGTTGTTTTAATGATGACGCTGCTACTTTTGGGTACTGGCAGAAATTCATTGATCATGATTCAGCCGCAAACGGTGTATGCAGCCGAGCAAAAAAATGGATGGGATGCGGAAAGAAAACATTATTATGTGGATGGGAAAATGGTAAAAAATCGATTTTATATGATCGGTTCCTATCGCTATTTTTTCGATTCAAAAGGAAAAGTAAAAACAGGAATTGCTGTTATCGGGCAAAAATTTTATCGTTTTACCTCTACTGGTAAATTAAATGAGGCTGGAACAAAGAAAATACGTTCTGTGGCAAAATACGAAAAGAATTTTGCCCCTTTGCGTAAAATTCTGGGAAAACCGAAAAAATCCGCTTATATGGCTGGGTGTTATGGTCCTGGCGAGGATGGCATTTTAACATATGACGGATTTATTGTATATACCTACCGTGAAAACGGGAAAGAGATTTATATGGGAGCGCAGCAGAAATAAGGTGCGATGAGGAGAGAAACATGAATCGGTTAATGAAGAAAAAACAAATAATGACCCTGATAACGGTCGGTTTACTGGTGTTGACTTTTGTACATATCAGTGGAGATTGTGGAAATACGGCGACCGCAAAAGCTTCCCTGAAAACGACCGTGTCGTCAATTGTCAGGAAACAGGTAAAGTCGGGAAGCAGCAAACAATCTGCGTTGAAACAACTGTTTCAATATACAGAGAAAACATACGGCTACCAAAGAGTGATGGGATTTAAAAATACAAGCGGCTGGCAAAAAAAATATGCACAGGAATTTTATAAGGAAAAGAAAGGCAGCTGTTATCATTTTGCCGCCGGATATGCCTACCTTGCCCGAAAGGCGACAGGGTATCCGGTGCGGATCTGTATGGGACAGACCAACGGGTTTAATAAAAGCAGATGGCAGAACCACGCGTGGGTGGAAGTAAAAATCGGATCCAAATGGTATGTGTGTGATCCCAATCTGGATAAATTTGGCGCAAATTCTTCTGGAAAATATTATTTGAAACCCAGCTCCACAATGAAAAATACCTATAAGGTATCGGGCAGAGTCAATGTAACATTATAGGGAGAAACACATGGTATTCAGTTCGCTGTTTTTTCTGTGTATTTTTTTGCCGACAGTGTTTCTGTTGGATCTGATTCTTCCCGGAATGAAATCAAGAAATACACTTTTATTAGTAGCCAGTCTCTTCTTTTATGCCTATGGGGAGCCGGTATATGTATTGTTGATGATCGGATCTGCGTTTTTGAATTATTTGTTGGCGTTGCTGATCGGACAGTATTCAAAGCGAAAAAAGTTTTTTTTATGGATAACGGTTTTGGTAAATTTGGGGATCCTCGGTATTTTCAAATATTCCGGATTTCTGATAGACAGCATGAACCGATGCTTTGGACTCGGGTTACGCGTCCCGCAACTCGCGCTGCCGATCGGTATTTCATTTTTTACTTTTCAGGCAATGTCGTATGTATTTGACGTATATCGCGGTGAGGAAAAAGCCTCCCGGAATTTTGCGCGTATTCTTTTGTATATTTCATTTTTTCCGCAACTGATTGCAGGACCCATTGTAAAATATCATGATATACAGCGAGAACTGTCGGAACGGCAACAGACCCTTCATGGCATTGCCTGTGGGATCCGCCGTTTCGCAGTCGGGCTGGGAAAGAAAGTATTGATATCCAATTATATGGGCGTTGTGGCAGATACGCTTTTTTCTGCACCGGGTTCCCGGATCAATATGCTGGGCGCCTGGATGGGAGCGGTTTCTTATATGGTGCAGATCTATTTTGATTTCAGCGGATACAGCGATATGGCGATCGGGCTCGGATGGATGTTTGGTTTTCACTTTAAAGAAAACTTCCGTTATCCGTATGTGGCTGTATCGATCCGCGATTTCTGGCAGAGATGGCATATTTCCCTGTCCGGCTGGTTTAAGGAATATCTTTATATTCCGCTGGGAGGAAACCGGAAAGGGAAAGTCAGGACGTGCGTTAATAAAATAATTGTATTTTTATGCACCGGTATATGGCATGGGGCAAATGTCACTTTTTTATTCTGGGGGTTGTACCACGGCTTTTTTCTTATGTTAGAAGAGTACGTTCCATTTATCCGAAAAAAAGGCGGTCGGGTGAAAGAAATCGCCGGACATCTTTATGCGCTGTTTGTTGTATTGATCGGATTTGTTTTTTTCCGGGCAGAGTCAATGGAACAGGGGATTTTTTGGATCAGAGAAATGTTTACGGGAATGCATTTTGACCGGACATCCATGATTTTGTGTATGTCCCTGCTTACGCCTGTTCATCTGGCGGCGTTTGCAGCCGGTATGGTTGGATCCGTTCCAATTAAGAAACGGATGGAATGCAGAAGTCTATGGCAGATGGCATCGTGGCTGGTCACTCCGTTGATTATCATTCTTTGTATGCTGAATCTTGCGGGCGGAACATATAATCCATTTATTTATTTTCGTTTTTAGGAGCGCGGACAATGAAAAAATGGAAAATCCTATACATCATTCTTTTTTTCGCATTATGTATGATTCCTTCTGTCTGTCTGCTTTTCTATCAGGAATCAGCGTCCACGGAAAACAGGACTCTTGCGGTTTTTCCTTCGCCCAAATCGGACACGGGCTGGAATTTTGATTATATGAAAGAACTTGGGACATGGTTTGAGGATCACTTCGCTTTCCGGAAGGAATTTGTTACCCTCAATGACTGCCTGATGGCAAAAGTGTTTGGGGTATCGGCAAATGAGAGTGTAATCGCAGGAAAAAACGGTTGGCTCTATTATAAGGATTCGCTGAAGGATTATCAGGGGACAGACTTGTTAAAGGAACGGCAGTTATTTGATATTGCTCATACACTATCCATGGTACAGGATTATGCCGGGGAAAAGGGCGTCCGGTTCGCGTTTGTTATTGCCCCCAATAAGAACTCTCTGTATGGGGATAATATGCCCTATTATTATCGGCTTTTGCGAAATGAAACAAACAACAGGAAACGATTGAAGAAATTCTTAAAATCGGAACATATATCATATGTAGACTTATTTACACGGCTGGGACAGGAAAGCGATACCGTGCTGTATCATGAACGAGATTCCCACTGGAATAACCGGGGAGCCGCGATTGCAGCGGAAGAGATATTCCGGTACCTGGACAGGGAACATCCGTCCTATGTGGACAGAGATTATAACATCCGGCAGGATTTTGAAGGCGATTTGGACGCGATGCTGTTTCCGGCTGCAATTCAGAAAGAGAAAGAACTATATTATGTACCGTCACCGGAATTTGAATATATTGAGGAAGTGGAGAGTAATTTTGAACCCAAAATTCATACGGTCAGCAAATCAGGAAAAGGTAGTCTGGTTATGTACCGGGATTCATTTGGAAATGCGTTGCTCCCGTTTATGGCAGAACCGTTCAGCAGAGCTTATTTTTCGCGCGGCGTTCCCTATCAGCTGAAAGATCTGGATGAATGTGAAGCGGATACGCTGGTTATTGAGCGCGCGGAACGGTTTTTACCGGATATGGCGGAAAATCCTCCGGTCATGCCTGCGCCCCGTCTCGCCAAATCAGATATAGAAGCTGCGCGCGGATATATGGAAATCACAGATATGGAAAGAACGGTTCAGGGAGATTATACGAAAATTCGCGGGACATTGCCGCAGGATAAAATTCAAACGTATGACAGAATCGCCGTTTATATGGGACAAGATCTCTATGAGGCATTTCCGTATTCTGATGAGAATGGAAAGGAAGGCTTTCTGTTATATGTGAAGACAGAACAATGGAAGGAAGACAATCCATGCAGGGTGGCATTGTTTCAATAAGAGAGAATCGATCATGACGGATAGGAAAGGGAAAAACGAATGAGAAGATACATGTATAGAGGAATGTTCGTTGCAGTAATTGTATTGACGTTTGTGACAGGCTGCGGAGCAGAAAAGGGAAGTAAAGAAAGTACCGGGCAAAAAACAGAGCAATCACAGCCTCAGGCGAAAGAAAAGGACAAAAAGGATGGAGAAGAAATATATGAAGTGGGTCGACAGGATTTTGATGATTGCGATGGAAGTGGTCATGGGTACAGAGAGATCTATTATTCAGACGGAAGCATGGAGATAGAAGAATATTAAGGAGAAATCAAAATGAAAAGGTTATTGCGTTGCATAAGTTTGTTATTGATCTTAAGTATAGGAGCAAACGCGGTGACAGTGTCTTCACAGGCGAAAACGACGGAGAAGGAGGTAACATTAAATAAGGGAAAAACATGGTCCGTTTATAAGCGTAATTGTACTTATCGCAGTAACAATGAGCAGGTTGCCTATGTCAGTTCGGAAGGATTGATTACAGCAAAGAGAGCCGGTAATGCAGTTGTTTCCGTCAGGAAAAACGGGCAGGTAATCCGTCAGATAAATGTAACGGTTAAATCGTCCGCCCGATTACCAAACATCGGAGTTTGTTATGATGAAATGGATATTGGAAAATTGACCTATGAAATGGTTGATAATGAGATTTTCATTTCGCAGACTTTTTCCAACCACGGCTCAGCAACGATTAAAAAATTGATCGTGGATTATGAGGTACAGGTTGGGGTTGAAAGCGAAGTACAAACGAATGTGGAAGAAGCTCCGGTAATAATAAAACAGGAATGGACAGGCAAAGAACTCGGTATTGCCCCGGGAAAATCTGTGGATGTTCATTTAGTCGGGCAGGGAAGTGATTTTGATCACTGGAAAGAAATTGTTTCAGTAACGGTAAAAAGAATACAAATATACTCTTTTCAGGCAAAAATCATTGTTAAGCCGGAAAAGGACAAGTGGACAGTTCAGTGGGGAAAGCCAGACACGACGAAACCAGTCTTATCCGGATTGATAGGAAAAGATGCTTATAACAAACATTACAAGGATGTCTACCGAACGGTTTATAAAAGCAATAAAGAATGGCTACGAAAATACGTTTCCGCCTATGATGACAGAGACGGCAAAGTTCAAGTGGAAGTGGATGCATCCGGAATCAACTGGAACAAGGCAGGCACATATTACGTTGTATATTCTGCTACGGATTCTTCCGGTAATGTTGCAAGAGAAAAAACGAAAGTACAGGTGCGGCTGGCATCCAATGCGCTGGATCGCTCTGCAAAAGCAATACTGGACAGGATTGTACAGAAATCCTATTCGGATGAACAAAAAGCGAGAGCTATTTATTGGTATGTGCGCGATAATATGAATTACTCACACCGAACCGATCATTCTGATTGGGAAAAAGCGGCTCAGGCAGCATTAACCGCTCACGCAGGAGATTGTTTTTACTATTATTCACTGGGACGATTGCTTTTAACGAGATGTGGCATTCCAAATCAGACGATAACAAGAGTGAGAACGCGGGATCCTCATTGGTGGAACTATGCATATATGGAAAATAAAGGATGGTATCACTACGATACGACCCCTCGTGTGACCGGAGGAGAGTTCTGCCTGAAAACTTCGGCATGGATCAGCAACTACTCCAAACGGGCAGGAAACAGCCATGTGTGGAATCATTCATGGATTCCTGCCAGTGCAAAGGATCCTATATGAAAAATTGAAGGGAGCTGATAGAGTGACGGGAAATAAAATGCAACGATCAATGATTCGATTCCTTATGATTGTTTTGGCATTTGCGGCAGTTGTTTTAAGTAAGTTAAGTCCTGTAATACATTTACCCATATAATTTTTATCAAATAATTCAGCAGATTTGCGGAGGAAAGGTATGAAAAGAGAAAATAGAAAATTAAGTCAATGGTATGTGACAGGGATGATGAGAACGGTAATGCTTTTGGCAATGGGTCTGGTTATGGTATCACAAGGTGGCAATCGGGTCCGCGCGGTCTCCAAGACAGCTTTAAATGTTTCTAAGAAAACATTATGTATATCCAGGTCTTTTCAACTGAAATTAAACGGTACCTCAAAAAAGGTCAGGTGGAAATCCAATAATCGCGCGGTGGCAACCGTTAATTCTGCCGGAAAAGTAGCCGCAAAAAGCGCTGGGACCGCGGTTGTTACTGCCCAAAAAGGAAAAAAAATGTATAAATGTAAGATTACAGTAAAGGATCATGAATTTGCAAAAGCAACGTGCAGCAATCCCAAGACATGCACCATCTGTGGATTGACAAAGGGAACAGCATTATCTCACAGTTATAAAGCAGCCACATGCACAACTCCAAGAACGTGTAAAAAATGTGGTGTGACCGAAGGAGCTGCGTTGGGACATGATTATAAGAATGCCACATGTACGGAAGCCAGGACATGTACAAGATGTTACATGACCGAAGGAGAGGCGTTAGGGCATGATTATGGGACGGCGACGTGTACGAAGCCAGGGAAATGCTCAAGATGCGGACAGACGCAGGACAGCGCCCTTGGCCATACTTATGTGGATACTGTGGTGGAAGCGTCAAAAGAAGCAATGGGTTATACGCAACATGTTTGCAGTCGCTGCGGGCAGTCATACACAGATACCTATACCGACTTTCAGCCTAACGCGACGCAGGTGTATGCGGACATGATGGCATTGCAATCAAGCTATCCGACCGGTACGCCATGGAGTAATAGCAAAGGATATCGCAGCAACACCCTGGGCTTGGGCTATGGCTGTGCCGGCTTTGCCTATATGTTGAGCGATGCAGCATTTGGCTATCTCCCGGGACGCAAACATACTGATTTTACAAATATCAAGGTGGGAGATGTACTTCGGATTTACAATGATGGTCACTCACTGATAGTATTGCAGATTGCCGGTACAAAAGTAGTATTGGCAGATGGTATGTATAACGGCGCGATCTGCTGGGAGCGAACAATGACGCTTGCAGAGCTGAAGGAGTGCGGAACTTATGTACTGACAAGATATCCGCAGTGATTATCTATGATGGGGAAAGCGATTGTCTCAGCTTTGGATCCCAAGTCAGAATAGAAAGATGTTATAGTAGCAGTGCCCTTATATAGGAAACCAGATGGAATTGATTGCAATTCCCGGCATGAAGAACTGACAGTAATTTATCAAGAATAGGAGATACGAAAAATGCAAAAATGGACGAAGAGAATCACAGGAGGGCTATTGATCCTTGCCTTATTAACAATGTATGGGGTTACCGCAAAAGCCTCTATGGCAGATGAAGCGGAATATTATGAGCTTGAAACAGAATATAGAGGATATGCGAACTGGTCCTCTAGATATTTTGTATTTCAAATACCGGAGAAAGCATATGTATCGTTGCGCTCTGAAGGATCGGGAGTTGGAGATTATCTGGAATATACAATTTATTCCAGTGAAGGAAACGAAGTCTTAGAGTCTAAAGATGTATTCACAAGCCATAATATGGTAACGGATACGTATTGTAAAACTGCAGGCAGAATTTTACCTGCGGGAACATATTATCTTGAAGTATATTCTGCTGGAGACTTTTCTTTTCGTATCCAGGCAGAAAAGTTTATCAAACTGCCAAAGGGAGAGATTGTTGCGTTGAATAGTCAGGGAAAAGGACAAATGACGGTTCAGTGTGGTTATGCAGCGGACGCGCTTGGATACCGGATTCAGTATTCGACAGATTACAGATTTAAGAAGAAAGTAAAGACGATTTATTCGCCCACAACGACGAAAACGATAAAGAAATTAAAAAAAGGAAAGCGTTATTATGTAAAGGTATGTCCGTTTACAACATATGATGATGGAACGAATGTATATGGAAATAATTCTTATGTCAAAACAGTTGTAGTAAGAAGATAATAAAACGATTGCAGCAAGAGAAAGAATCGGGAAACACTGCGATTAAGCAGAAAGTAAAAACAGGAGACTAATACAATATGAAGAGAAAAAAGACGATGAACCCAGAATGGGTCACGAAAACAGGATTAACTGTATTATTAATTTTGCTAGTTGTTTCCTGCCTGAAAATACAGGCAAAAGCTATAGATGCTAGGCTACGTGTGGGACGAAGATGTGGACTATCATCTATGGTGTTAACTTGGGATGAGATGAAAGAAGGAGGTGCTGTTGTTAGGGCAACATCCAGTAATCCGTCAATAGTTGCGGTTGAGTCTTCCAAGAATGGAGTTTGGATTCGTGCCAAAAAGGAAGGAACAGTTCAGGTAACAATTACTGCCAATGTGTTGGAAAATGCAGGATTTGTGAAAAGAACAAGGACAAAGACAATCCAGGTAATAAAATTTCAGAATCCATATAAGCAGCTGAAAATCAATGGAAAAAGTTATTTATCTGATATTAAAAATAGACAGAGTGTAAGGCACATTAAAGTAAAATCGTCTAAAGTTAAGATACAGTTTAAATCGAGACCGAAATCAGGATGGAATAATCCTAGTATGAAAGTATATAGTTCTAAGAATGGAAACTTTCAAAATCGCAAGGACTACGTATATCTGGATAGGCAGATGCATAGGAAAAGTATAACAAAAACATATTCTTTAAGTCCGGGGGAAACATTAAAGATTAATTTATATGTACGAGACAAGGAGTTTTCCTATGGTATGGACATGATAGATTATGATTTTTATATTAAGAGAGAAATCTGCAAAAAGCATAAATACACCACCGCCGGAGGAAATTATTGCACAGTTTGCGGTTATGAGTATAAACCAAAAGTATCAAAGATGTCAGCTACATATTACTATGCGGTAAAAGATAAAGTGGCAGTGCGTGATAATTATTATGCGCAAAACAGTAAATTGGTAAAACACCTGAATAAAGATGAGCCGGTTTTGATTACAGGCTCCCTTGTTAATTCAGTTGGACGAACCTGGTATGTGACCAAGGAAGGATATTATGTTTTCAGTGAAAATGTTACATCGAAACAGCCAACGCGGTACATCATTACTTTTAATGCCAATGGCGGTACAAATGTGCCGGGCGCTGTTTCAGGATATGGAAGTGTGCAAATTCCTGAACTGATTCCGTTTCGAACCGGATATACGTTCCTTGGCTATTCCACGAGCAGTACAGCAACAAAGGCTGAATACCTGAAAGGTCAGGTAATAACACCATCTAGGAATATGACCCTTTATGCGGTGTGGGAAAAAGTACCAAATGGTATTTCAGATGAAATTCAGGCTATTCTAGATACGACGAAAGGGTTTCCCCAGGTTAAACAGATAAATGACGATGGATCGGAAGGACTGGGTCTGTGTACGTCAGCAGCCACTGCGTTGATGATGAAGAGGAAACAAATAATAATAACAAATGGGAAAACGGCTGCTTTTGATTTTCTGGATGTAAGAATGTCTTTGGGTCTTAGCGAAGATGATGCAAAGGCATTTCGAGGAGCTAATGCGAATTGGACACGTCCCGGAGGTTTTTCAAATTTGTACAGCGGAGATGGGAGTACTACTTTCTATACTTCGGGAATAAGTGTCTCGAATATAGGAAACACTGTGGCTGAGAGAAAGCAGAAGATTATTTCTTTGCTGGATAAGCATCCGGAAGGAGTAGTTATATATTGTAATACTAATGATGGAGTTCATGCGGTTTTGTTGACAGGTTATGATGCAATTACGAATACTTTCTATGCATGTGATTCGGTAGAAGTTCGTGATGCCAAAAGTCAACAGGATAAATATCCGAGAAAAATAGAGGAAACATATTTATTCAGGGCATGCGGAAGAAGTGTAGATAACATATTCCAACGATTAACCAATTCAGGTTCAGCAGGATGTGTTTGGTACATAAGTAGTTATCGCTTAAGCTGAATAATCGATCATTTAAATGGATGATAAATGATAGTAATATCATGATAGAGAACAAACTTTCAGGAAGCGGAAAATATGCAATAAGAATTCAGGTGAAGTTGTTAAGAACGCATACAGTACAGAAAAAAATTAAGAGTGACTTTCCGAAAATGGTTAGATGAGACTGTGAAAAATACGGTCATGTCTACAAGTATCAGGTAATTCTTTATACCAAACCGGAGAATAAGTGTTTTCAGGGTTATTTCTGTAGACGGTCGGCAATATCGAAAGAGAGGGAGCGATATGCAGAAAAACAGATTTAAGATAGTATTGTTTTATCTGGTTACATTAATAGTTGCGTTTGCTTGCACCTCAAATGCAAAAGCAGCGAGAATTGTTCGAAGGACAAAGAACGTAACTGTGGTGGAAGGACGACAGAAGAGTCCTACAATCTTGTTCGTTTACAGAACGAATAAAAATTTATCATTGGAGAACTGCGCGAGTCTGAAATCAAACAAGCCATATGTCGCAACAGCAGTGTTTACGCCCAAAGGCACAAACAATTACAGGATACATCCGCTGATAGTATATGGCTATCAAACGGGAAAGTGTAAGATTACTTTTAAGGTAAAATACCCAAAGAAAACGGTTGTCGCCACGCTGAATGTTACAGTAAAGAAACGGAAAAGCGTGGCGTCCGGCGGTGATAATGGCGGAACATCTTATGACGATACATACGGGGATTCCTTTTCCAATAACACAAATTGGCAATCATCCTATGAACAAACCAATAATGAAAAGGCTATAAACTGGAATCAGGTAAGTATCCAGACCAACCAGTCAGTGTTAATAGGAGAAAGTGTAAGATGTAGTCTGAAATATAAAAATAATAGTGCGACCATGCGAGAACTGAATGCGTCCGTATCAGTGAGCGACCCATCTATACTGGAGCTTACATCGTTCAATGAATATTCTTCGACGATTGCCTGTAAAGCGGTGGGCGTTGGAATTTGCAATGTCATTCTGTCCAGTAGTGATGGCAGCGGATCAAAAACCATTGCTATAGAAGTAAAGAAACGTGATCTGAGTGAATGGGATGCAGAGTTTTTCACGAAAGACGTACAGATATATATTGGGAATGATTTGTTTATTAATTGGACTCCGTTTCCCAGCAAGAGTTTGTTGGAGTTTAATAATGCCGCGATCTCCATTGATAACCCGTCTGTACTTAAGTTGTACGATTACGATGAAAATTCTGTATCAATCAGATGCGAAGGAATTGACGTTGGGGTCTGTCATGTCACATTGACCAATCTGGATGGAGTTTACACAAAAACGATCAGTGTGTCTGCCCTTCCTGTTGATGCGGTCAAGATAAATGATTATACAGGATACAATGACGTTTCAAAGCGCACCCTCCAGGCTATTTATAATGTGACTACACCCTTAATGAATGCAAGCATGAGCAACAGAGATAAGGTAAAAGTCGTACATGACTGGCTGGTTAATCATGTGCAGTATGATTATGATAATTATACGGCAAATACAATTCCCAAATCTTCATATGGGCTGGTCGGTCCAATGTTATACGGGAAATCGGTGTGTCAAGGATATGCATATACTTTTGAGTTTATGATGAATGTATTGGATATTCCCTGTTATTATGTGTCCGGAGCTGCAACTAATTCGTCTGGCTCTACCGGAGCGCACGGATGGAATAAGGTGTATCTGGATGGGGCATGGTATTACATTGATACTACATGGGATGATCCTGTTACTGCAAACAGGATGCCTGTGCTAAAATATGACTATTATTTATCGAAAACCCTATGGAGTAGTCATAGGGCGGATTCTGAGCATATTACAAAAGATGCATATATTAATTGGGAATATATTTTGGGTTATTACTGTTAAAGGAACATTCTGATTTGATCTATTATATTTATCCTATCATCTTGTGAAGCTGATAAGGACAACCAGAAGGAAGACGCCGGAGCCTGAAAAGACAACTGGTAGGGGTTCCTGTGCAAAAAGATAAGTGCAAAATAACTCGAAAAAAACAAAATTTATGCAATTCAGTGCAAAAACTAGGAAGAAAACGTAATAGAGTGGCTGCTGGCAGACGGAGTATCATCCTGCCCGCATCTGCTTTCCTAGGTTACAAAGAAAACATCGCCCGGAACCGGACGCGTTTGATTTGAGCGTCCGGTTCCGGGCGATGCTGTTTTTCTGAAAAGCCTCATCCCCGCAAAATGACCCAATTCATGCCGTTATATGCCATTGACGAAGTATTGACTGTTTGATATAATTATATCGGTATATAATTTGAAATATCGTGAATAATATATCATAAAGGGAGGTGCCTTTGATGACATATATCGAATTTATCTGCAACTGTCTGAATGGGATTCAAACGGGGGAGCCGATTTATACCAGCGATATTGCCGGGAAACTTGCAGAGGAATATGGATTGCAGAAGAAAGGGGCGGTCGCTGCAACTGCTGTTGCGTTCAAACGGATTATGGATGATGAGACAATCTCTAGACTCCGGTTTTATCAAAAAGGTATTTACTACCTGACTGCCATTACATCGTTTGGCGAAGTTGGCATCAATAAGGAACGTCTGATAGCCGATAAGTATCTGCTGCCGGACATCGGATATGAAACGGGCTATACGGTACTTTACCGCATGGGGCTGACCTCTCAGCTGCCCAGGGAACGGTGCATTGCTACTAACAGAGCTACTGACTGCATTCGTATGGATCAAAAACTCGGCGTTATGGTGCGACCTCCCAAAACAACAGTCACGAAAGAAAACAAGGCATATCTGCAGATTCTCGATGTTTTGGATTCAATGGATACGGCTCCTGTGGACGCAGGAAAGCCATATGCGCTGGTGGCGGATTATATCCGTCAGGCAAAGCTGGATTATGAGGTTTTGCTTTGTCTTGCGAAAAAATATTACAACAAAAAAACCATATTGCAGTTAGCCTGTACAGCAGGCGAAGGAGATATAGAATGAAGCTTCATCAAGATATCGATGCGTTTCGGAGTTTTTGAAAAGCCTCATCCCTGCAAACATGCCGCAGGTCATATTTGACTTTAGTATACGAAAGTGTTATAATAAATATGCCAACAGGAAACGGGCACCCCGCAAGATGTGGTGGTTTTCGGCAGATGAGGCGATGAGGGCGAACGATACAAAGGTATGGAGGGGCGGAAAATGCAGAAGGAATTACACACGCCGGAGGTAGAGCAGCTGTTTCAGGCGATTTTGTCTTTGAAGGATGTAGGGGAATGTTATCAGTTTTTCGGCGACGTCTGTACGGTAAACGAGCTGCTGTCCCTGTCTCAGCGGTTTGAAGTGGCGCAGATGCTGCGCCGGAAGAAGACATACATGGACGTAGCGGAGAAAACCGGGGCGTCCACAGCCACCATAAGCAGGGTCAACCGTTCGCTGAATTATGGGAATGACGGATATCAGCTTGTGATCGACCGGCTGTCCGGGCAGAAAGGACAGGCGGCGGACTCCGGGACGGACAGCCCGGAATGATAAGAATTTTAGAATAGGAGAATTGCCGCGCCATTGGTGCGGCATATACTATGATGGGAAAAGAAAAGAAATATGACGCTTCCAGCATTTCGATCCTGGAGGGTCTGGAAGCGGTAAGAAGAAGACCGGGAATGTATATCGGGAGCGTATCGACGAAAGGGCTGAACCATCTCATTTACGAGATTGTTGATAACGCGGTGGACGAGCATCTCGCGGGGCACTGCAGCGAGATCTATGTGTCGCTGAACAAAGACGGGTCGGCGACGGTCATTGATAACGGGCGCGGGATCCCGGTAGGGATCCATCCAAAGGCGGGCATCCCGGCGGTAGAGGTCGTCTTTACGATGCTGCACGCGGGCGGCAAGTTCGGGGACAGCGGCGGATATCCCATATCCGGCGGACTGCACGGCGTCGGCGCGTCGGTCGTGAACGCGTTGTCGGAATGGCTGGAAGTGGAAATATACCAGAATGGAAAAGTATATTATCAGCGGTATGAGCGGGGAAAAGCGGTCGCCCCGCTTGAGGAAGTCGGCGCCTGCCGGAAGAATAAGACCGGGACGGAGATTACCTTTTTGCCGGACGGGGAAATTTTTGAAAAAACGATTTTTAAAGCGTCCGCAGTGCGGAACCGGCTGCATGAAACGGCGTATCTGAATCCGGAACTGACGATCATGTTTGAGGACCGCAGGGAAGGGCAGCAGATTGAACGGACGTATCATGAGCCGGAAGGGATCGCGGCTTATGTCCGCGCGCTGAACAAAGGGAAGCCGCTGGTACATGATGACGTCATTTATTACAAACGGAAAGTGGATGGGATCGAAGTAGAAGCCGCGTTCCAGTTTGTAGATGAATTTCAGGAAAATATCCTCGGCTTCTGCAACAATATCTTCACGCAGGAGGGCGGGACGCATCTGACCGGATTTAAGGCGAAATTTACAGCGGTCATCAACCAGTATGCGCGCGAGCTTGGCATTTTAAAAGAAAAAGACGTGAATTTTACCGGAACCGACGTCCGGAACGGGCTGACGGCAGTGATCGCGGTCAAACATCCGGATCCCCGCTTCGAAGGGCAGACCAAGACCAAGCTGGACAACCCGGATGCGGGAAAAGTGGTCGCGGATATTACGGGCGAGCAGGTTCCGCTGTATTTTGATAAAAATTTGGAAACGCTGAAAAAAGTCATCGCCTGCGCGGAAAAATCCGCCAAGATCCGGAAAGCGGAGGAGAAGGCGAAGACCAATCTGCTGGTCAAACAGAAGTTCTCGATCGACAGCAACGGAAAACTGGCGAATTGCGAAAGCCGGAATCCGGAAGAATGTGAGGTCTTTATTGTCGAGGGCGATTCCGCAGGAGGCTCGGCAAAGACGGCGCGGAATCGGAGGACCCAGGCGATCCTGCCGATCCGGGGGAAAATCTTAAATGTGGAAAAAGCGTCGATGGACAAGGTGCTCGGCAACGCGGAGATCAAAACGATGATCAATTCGTTCGGATGCGGTTTTTCCGAGGGCTATGGAAACGATTTTGATATCAGCAGGCTGCGGTATCATAAAATCATCATCATGACGGATGCCGATGTGGACGGCGCGCATATCGCGACATTGCTGCTGACGTTTTTCTACCGGTTTATGCCGGAATTGATCACATGCGGGCACGTATATCTTGCCACGCCGCCGCTTTACAAAGCGATCCCGAAAAAGGGAGAAGAAGAATATCTGTATGACGACAAGGCGCTGGAGAAATACCGGGAGATCCACGGCAGCGGATTTACGCTGCAGCGGTACAAGGGGCTTGGAGAGATGGACGCGGAACAGCTCTGGGAAACGACGCTCAATCCGGAAACCCGCGTGCTCAAACAGGTAGAGATCGAGGACGCCCTTCTTGCGACGGAAGTGACGTCCATGCTGATGGGTTCCGACGTGCCTCCGAGAAGGGAATTTATTTATTCCCACGCGACGGACGCGGATTTGGATATATAAGGAGAAACGAAGATGGCAGAACAGATTATCCGAACCGAATATTCGGATGTAATGCAGAAATCCTATATTGATTATTCGATGAGCGTGATCACATCCCGCGCTGTGCCGGATGTCCGGGACGGGCTCAAGCCGGTGCAGCGGCGGGTGCTGTACGCGATGAATGAACTCGGGCTCAATTATGACAGGCCGCACAGGAAGTCGGCGCGTATCGTCGGGGATACGATGGGAAAATATCATCCCCACGGGGACAGCTCGATCTACGAAGCGCTCGTTGTTCTGGAGCAGGATTTTAAAAAAGGAATGGCGCTTGTGGATGGGCATGGGAATTTCGGCTCGATCGAGGGGGACGGCGCCGCGGCGATGCGGTATACGGAAGCCAAATTAAAGAAATTTACCCAGGACGTCTACCTCGCGGATCTGGACAAGGACGTCGTTGATTTTGTTCCGAATTTTGACGAAACAGAAAAAGAACCGGCGGTTCTGCCTGTGCGCGTGCCGAATGTCCTGATCAACGGCGCGGAGGGGATTGCCGTCGGAATGACGACGAACATCCCGCCGCACAATCTGGCGGAAGTTTTGCAGGCGGTAAAAGCCTATATGGACCGGAAATCCATCACCACGGAAGAATTGCTGGAATATGTGAAGGGACCGGATTTTCCGACCGGCGGGCTTGTCGTGAATAAAAGTGAGCTGATTGATATTTATGAGACCGGTTCCGGACGGCTCCGGCTGCGCGGGAAAGTGGAATATGAGCCGGCAAGGCGCAGGGGGGATAAGGACAAGCTCGTTATCACGGAAATCCCCTATACGATGATCGGGACGAATATCGGCAAATTCATATCGGACGTCGTTGCGCTGATCGAATCGAAAAAGACGTCGGATATCGTGGATATTTCTAATGAATCGTCCAAAGAAGGCATCCGCATTGTGCTGGAATTAAAGAAAAACGCCGATGTGGAAAAGCTCACTAATATGCTGTACAAAAAAACGAGGCTGGAAGATACGTTCAGCGTCAATATGCTTGTGATCGCGGACGGCCGTCCGGAAGTGCTCGGCTTGAAAGGGATCATCGAGCAGTATGTGAAGTTCCAGTTTGAACTCGCGACCCGCAAATACCGGACGCTGCTCCGGCGGGATCTTGAGCAGAAAGAAATAAAAGAAGGGCTGATCCAGGCGTGCGACCGGATCGACCTGATCATCGAGATTTTGCGCGGCAGCCAGAATATGAAAATGGCGAAGGAATGTCTGATACACGGGCAGACCGAAGGGATCCGGTTCCGGTCGGAGAAGTCGGAACAGGAAGCGCGAGAGCTTCGCTTTACGGAAAAGCAGGCGACGGCGATCCTGCAGTTGCGCCTGTACCGCCTGATCGGTCTGGAG
This sequence comes from uncultured Lachnospiraceae bacterium, assembly GCA_947593735.1. Taxonomy (GTDB): domain Bacteria; phylum Bacillota; class Clostridia; order Lachnospirales; family Lachnospiraceae; genus CANQDT01. The sequence goes on from CANQDT010000010.1 coordinate 28,134, forward strand.
ATCCTGCAGCTTGAGAAAGAGTATGAAGAACTTCTCGCGCAGATCGCGGAATATGAGAAGCTGCTGTCCGACCCGAAAGCGATGGCAAAAGCGGTGAAGCGGGATCTGAACGCGATCATAAAAGAGTATGGCGTTCCGCGGAAAACGGTGATCGAGGATGGAAAGGAAGCCGTTTATGTGGAAAATGAGATAGAGGAGCAGGAAGTGATCTTCCTGATGGACCGCTTCGGCTACGCGAAAACGATCGACCCTGCGGCTTATGACAGAAACCGGGAGGCGGCGGAAAAAGAATTTAAAGTCAGCTTTTCCTGTATGAATACGGACAGGATATGTATTTTTACCGATATCGGCGCGATGCACCAGGTAAAGGTGAAAGACGTCCCGTTCGGGCGGTTCCGGGATAAGGGCGTCCCGATCGATAACCTGTGCAATTATGACAGCAGGGAAGAGTCGATCATATCCCTTATGCCGGGCAACGCGATGCCGCTGAAAAAGCTGCTGTTTACGACGGCGAACGGATTGATGAAGCAGGTTCCCGCTTCTGAATTTGCGGTGAGCAAGCGGACGGTTGCCGCGACGGGACTCAAAGGGGACGACCGTGTGGTCGGCGTCCATCTTCTGGATCCGGATATCCCGGACGACAATGTTGTCCTGATCACCGAAGAGGGATACTATCTGCGCTTCCGTTTGTCGGAGATACCGGATAAGAAAAAAACGGCGGCAGGCGTACGGGGCATCCGGCTCGGGGATACGGATCATGTCGCTCATGTATTTTTGCTGAAACATCAGAAAATGGAGGAACTGCCATATAAGAAAGCAACGGTACATTATACGAAAGTAAAACTTGCCAGACGCGACGGCAAAGGAACAAAGCTCCGGTAATGGAACCGGGACAGACGGATAAAAAGAGGGCGTCCCAAAAGCCATTGGAATGAAATCAGGCTTTTGGGACGCCCTTCCGCGTGAAAACGCGCTGCATCCGGGATCCGGCTGCGGATTACAGCCCCAGCTGTTTGCAGATGGTAGCCTTATCCGCGTAGCCAACCATTTGGGACTCCAGTTTTCCATCACGGAACAGGAGAAGGGCTGGGATGCTGGATATCCGGTACCGGATCGCGAGATCAGCCGATTCGTCAACATTTACTTTTGCAACCAGAAGTTCGGGATGCTCCGCTTCGATCTCCTCGAGAACCGGGGCGAGCATCTGGCATGGCGCGCACCATGTGGCCCAAAAGTCGACAAGGACCGGTTTATCTGACTGTAATACCGTTGGATCAAAGGTTTGTGCCGTAATATGTTCCATCATTCTTTCTCCTTATAATATAACATACAGTGACAGTAACCTTCAAAATCCGGATCTGCGATCTGATCCCGAAATTCCTTGCACATACAGCGATTGTCCTCGATCTGTTCCAGTTTACAGGGACAGTAGCCTCCTTTTTTCTCAAGGCCTTCCTTCAGCTTTGCCACAACCGCGGCGTCTTCATTCAGTCGGATCTTCACAGCAGTCACCCTTCTTTCCGTGTTATGCCACAGTTCTATTATGAACTTGGAAAACACGGTTTGTCAAGGACAGTCTTATTTTTTTGTTGCGCTGTCTTTCTTTCCTGTCGTATTGTCATGCGTTCCGGTAACGTCATCCACGCCGTCCGCGACGCTGTCTGCCACATCGTCCACACCGTCCGCGACACCATTCGCGACGTCGGACGCGCCGTTTGCGACTCCGTTCGCGACATCAGACGCGCCGTTGCCGATATCATCGGCGGCGTTCTGATCCCGATCCGTGCCGTTCGTATTATCGTCCCGGTTCGCGTCGTTCAGGCTGTCGTTGCGGTCCCCGTTCATCGTCGCGTCGTTGATCAGGTCGTCGTCATTCTGTTCCCTGTCGTCCTGATTTGTGGTGGAATGGTTGCCAGTTTTTTCGTCATCCATGCCGCAGCCGGCAAACAGAACCGATACGGACATAAGTACCAGCGCGAACATGGCATATACTTTTCTTCTTGTTTTCATCATTCAATCTCCTTTGCTGTTTTTGTTTGAACAGGGATAGTATGCGCGGTTGTTGAAAAAACAATTCTTTTTTTGAGAAAATAATTGAAAACGGCTGGAAAAAATTATATAATGAAACAAGCAACGAAATGACAGCGATTGCTGAGAAGGAGAAAAGAAAATGAGAATTGCTTTGATCAATGAAAACAGCCAGGCTGCCAAAAATGGCATGATTTTTGAACAGCTGAAGGCGGTGGCGGAGCCGAAAGGACATGAGGTCGTCAATTATGGAATGTATACAGCGGACCAGGATAACCAGCTGACGTATCCGATGGTTGGGCTTCTGACCGCGATCCTGATCAATTCGGGAGCCGCGGATTTTGTTGTGACAGGATGTGGAACCGGGGAAGGCGCGATGCTCGCGTGCAACATTTATCCGAATGTGCTGTGCGGTCATGTCGTCGACGCGTCGGACGCGTATCTGTTTACCCAGATCAACGACGGAAACGCGATCGCGATCCCGTTTGCCAAAGGATTTGGCTGGGGCGCGGAGCTGAACCTGCGCTACATCTTTGAACAGCTTCTTGCCTGTCCGGGCGGCGGCGGGTATCCGCCGGAGCGCGTGGTGCCGGAGCAGGCGAACAAGAAGGTGCTGGACGGTCTGAAAGAGATCACCCATGTTGACATGATGACGATCTTGAAAAATGTCGATCAGGAATTTTTAAAGACCACGATCGGCGGGCCGAACTTTGCGGAACTGTTCTTCCCGAATTGCAGGGACAGCGAGATGGCGGCGTATCTGAAATCGGTATTGGAATGACACGAAACAGGAAATAAGGAGGAGAAGCAGATGGACGTATCAAAATTTTCATTGGAAGGAAAAATCGCGCTGGTGACTGGCGCGTCTTATGGGATCGGATTCGCGATCGCGAGCGCGTATGCGCAGTGCGGCGCAACGATCGTTTTTAACGATATCAAACAGGAATTGGTGGATAAAGGACTGGCAGCATATAAGGAAGCGGGGATTGAGGCGCACGGATATGTATGCGATGTGACGAACGAAGAACAGGTTGCGCAGTTTATCGCCAAAGTGGAAGAGGAAGTCGGCGTGATCGATATTCTTGTCAACAACGCCGGTATCATCAAACGGATCCCGATGTGCGAGATGACGGCGGCGGAGTTCCGCCAGGTGATCGACATTGACTTAAACGGGCCGTTTATTATGGCGAAAGCGGTCATTCCGTCCATGATTCGGAAAGGGCATGGCAAGATCATCAACATCTGCTCTATGATGAGCGAGCTTGGCAGGGAGACCGTATCCGCGTATGCGGCGGCGAAAGGCGGCTTAAAGATGCTGACCAGGAATATCTGCTCCGAGTACGGCGCGTACAACATTCAGTGCAACGGCATCGGGCCGGGTTATATCGCGACCCCGCAGACCGCTCCGCTCCGTGAGATACAGCCGGATGGATCCAAACATCCGTTCGATCAGTTTATTCTTGCGAAAACCCCTGCCAATCGCTGGGGAGTTCCGGAGGATCTGGCGGGTCCGGCGGTATTCCTTGCTTCGGAAGCGTCTGATTTTGTCAACGGGCATATTTTGTATGTCGATGGCGGAATCCTTGCTTACATTGGAAAACAGCCGAGCTGATCGGATAAGGACGGGAAAGCAGAGAAGAAACAGGATTTGTTTTCGGAGGGCGGAGCCATTTTGTAAGGCTCCGTCTTCTTTTTTTGCCCGGAGCCGCGTTTGGCTGATTATGTCTGAATACTACAAAAGAATGTCCGAACAGACAAAGAAATTTCACCGCGGATATGCCATAATGATCCTGCCGACGCCAGGAGCCGCGGCAGATGCGGCGGGCGCGAGATCGTTCGGAAAAGGAGAAGAAAAGGATGAAACAGGAACAGATACAGATTGACGCGGGAAAACGGGGAACGGTGCTTCCCCATTTCTGGAGCAGATGCATTGGGGCGGGCCGCGCGAATGAAGGGCTGCGGGCTGCGTGGCAGCGGCAGCTGAAAGCCGTGCATGAGGAGTGCGGGTTTGAGTATATCCGGTTTCACGGATTGCTGTGCGACGATATGGTTGTATATTGGGAGGAACAGGGAGAACCGGTTTATAACTGGTCCTATATAGATGAATTATTTGATTTTCTTGTCGAAATCGGAATGAAGCCGTTTGTGGAATTTGGATTCATGCCGGAAGCGCTTGCAAGCGGAACAGGGACGCAATTCTGGTGGAAAGGCAATATCACGCCGCCGAAGGACTACGGGAAATGGGCGGATCTTCTGAAAGCGGCAGTCGAACATTGGATAGACAGGTACGGGATCGACGAAGTAAGGACCTGGTATTTCGAGATCTGGAACGAGCCGGATCTGTGGGCGTTCTGGAACGGGACCAGAAGCCAGTATTTTGAATTGTACCGTGTTTCCGTGACGGCGATCAAGTCGGTGGACGGACGGCTCCGTGTCGGCGGTCCGGCAACGAGTAATTTTGTTCCGGACGGGCGGTTTGACGGGGAAACGGAGGACTTTTCCAAACATAAGACGTTTTTGGTGGAAGACCTGAATACGTTGGAGTGGAAAGGCGTCTGGATTCAGGAGTTCCTGGATTACTGCGCGGCGCGTTTGCTTCCGGTTGATTTTGTATCGACGCATCCGTACCCGACGGATTTTGCCCTGGACGGGCAGGATGTGCCGGAGGGTCAACCGGCGGAACTGCGCGGCCGTTCCCGCAGCAGGGACTGTCTCAGGGACGATCTGGAATGGCTGAAAAAAACGGTGCAGAGCAGCGCGTATCCGGATGCGCAGATTCATCTGACCGAATGGAGCTCCAGCCCGACGTCGCGGGATTACAGCCACGATTATCTTCCGGCGGCTGATTATATCATCAAATCGAATCTGGATAATACGGGCATGACGGATTCGCTTTCCTACTGGGTCTTTACGGATATCTTTGAAGAAGCGGGAGGACCTCCGCAGGCGTTTCACGGAGGATTCGGACTGGTCAATATGCAGGGAATACGGAAACCGGCGTTCCATGCTTACCGGATGCTGCACGGGCTTGGAACGGAGGAGCTTGACCGGGGCAGGGAATATATTGTCACGAAACGCGAGGATGGCGGGATTTCCGCTTTGATCTATAATTACGCGGATGAACTTCTCGATTCGGTGCCGATCTCAGAATACCCGGATCATGCGAAAGCGCGGCAGATTCAGGATATGGGCTGCGAAAAGGAACTGACCCTGACGATTACGGGACTTCCGGCGGGCGCGAAGCTGCAGCTTGAGGTGCTGGACGCGGAACATGGCTGTGCCGCGGAAGCGTGGAGACAGATGGGCTATCCGCGCAATCTCACAAAAGAACAGGTGGAACAGCTGAAAGAAGCGTCCGCCAATACAAAAAAGACGGAATATACCGCGGACAAAGACGGGACGGCGGTCATCCGGGCAACCATCGGGAAATGGGGCGTCGCGGCGCTGACGCAGAAAAAATCCTGACTTCCCTTTTCGTAAAATAAGCGAATTTCAATACTAAACTGTGCAGTTGGTCAAAAAACAGAATTGTGGTATAATAGGAACACTTGGCGAGGTCTTATCGAGCCTGGTGAGAATATATGCCTGAGCTTAGCGGTAAGGTATAATGGGGAAAATGAAAAGGAGAAACAGTATGATTCAGAATCCTATATTACGCGGCTTTCATCCCGATGCCAGTTTTCTGAGAGTGGGGGATACTTATTATGTTGCGACGTCGACGTTTGAATGGACGCCGGGCGTGATGATCTATGAATCGCACGATCTGATCGACTGGACGCTCGTCTGCCGGCCGCTCCGGTCGGAACGCCAGATCAGTATGATCGGGAACCGCAATTCCGGAGGGGTCTGGGCGCCGCATCTGTCCCATGACGGTGAAAAGTTCTGGCTGATGATCACGGATGTGAAGACGGATCAGATGTTTAAAGATACGCTGAATTATGTGATGACGTGCGACACGATCGACGGGGAATGGAGCGATCCTGTTTATATCAACAGTTCCGGCTTTGATCCGGCGTTGTTTCATGATGACGACGGAAAGAAATATGTGATGAATATGCTGTGGGACTACCGCCCATGGAAACCGAATTTCAACGGCGTGATCGCGCAGGAATTTGACCCTGTCGCCGGAACGTTAGTCGGGGAACGGTTTTATCTGCTCGAGAAAGGAAGCGGGCTTGGCGTTACGGAAGGACCGCAGATCTTCAAAAAGGACGGATATTATTATCTGCTCTGTGCCGAGGGCGGGACCGGATACAACCACGCGTCTACGATATGGAGAGGAAAGGATATCCACGGACCGTACGAGATATCCCCGTATTCCCCGTTGATCACGAGCCTGCCTTATCCGGACAGCCCCCTGCAAAAATGCGGGCATGCCAGCTTTGTGGAAACGCCGGATGGGGAATGGTACATATCCTTTATCTGCGGCAGACCGCTTCAGCGACGCGGCAACTGTGTGCTCGGCAGGGAAACCGGTATGGCAAAGATCGAGTGGGTGGACGGATGGCCGAAGCTCGCGTGCGGGGGAAATCTGCCGCAGGTTGAGATCGATCCGCCCAAATCGGCGGGCAAGATAGTGCAGAAGCTGGACTACAGTTCTTACGCGGAATTTGATTCCCCGGAGCTTCCTGATTATTTCATGAGGCTGAAGACGGATCTGTACGATCATATTTCGCTGACGGAGCGACCCGGATATCTGCGCCTTTACGGGGAACAGTGCATTGCGTCCCTGCACCGGCAGACGATGGTCGCGCGTCGCTGGCAGAGCTATACGTTCCGGGCGGAGACGGCGATGCAGTTTGCGCCGGAGAATTTTCAGCAGATGGCGGGGCTGGTCCTCTATTATACGACGGAAAACTGGATGTATGCCTATGTATCGTATGAGGAGGGCGTCGGTCGGATTTTGAATCTTCTGACCTGCGATCTGAGAATTTCCAAAGCGCCGGCGCAGTTCGTCACGATTCCGGAAGAAGTGGAGACGATCTATCTTGCGGTGGATGTAGACAGGGAAAACGCGCAGTTTTCGTATTCTTTCGATGGAAAAGACTATTGCGGGCTCGGTCCTGTGCTGCCGGCTGATCATCTGTCCGATGATTATATCGAACAGAAGGATCTGGTCTTTACCGGGGCGTTTGTCGGCATGTGCGCCCAGGATATGGACCGGCAGAAGTCCTACGCGGATTTCGCGTATTTCCATTATATAGAAAAGGATCATTGACGGCGGAGAAGGCGGTACGCGCCGCTGCGCAGGCAATCCGCCAGATCCTGTTCGGTGACGACCGGAACCGACGTTTCGATCCCGCCGGTAGCGAGACATTCATAGTGATGGTAGTCGCTGCCGGAAGTCTGGATCAGGTGGTATTGTTCCGCCCATGGAAGCGTCCGTTCGTTGTGATTGTTCTGATAAATATGGCCATTATGTACCTCTGCGCCGTGGAGAAATTCCGGGTTGGCAGGGGTACAGCCGTCTCTGTTGGGATGCGCCTGGATCATCAGGAAATTACGGTCATCGCACAGCCGGAACAGATCCTTCTGGGTATATTCATACAGATAGGGATGCTCATAGAGGAAATCCGGGGTCGCGCCGTAGATGAGATAGTCGTTGCGGCTTTCCCGGTACAGGGATACTTCGATCCCGAACAATACGCGCATACCATACTGCTTTCCCGTTTCCCGCGCGCGCGTATAACCGAGCAGATACCGCGTGACCCGGTCGTGCTCGTCCGCAATATGGAATCCCTCCAGCACATAATTGTTAAAATGGTCGGTGATGACGACGGCGTCGTAGTCTGTCTGTTCCGCGTAGCAGCGGATGAGGTCCTCCGCGGGGACATTTCCGCAGGGACTGGTATCGCTCGTATGGGCGTGAAGTTCTAATTTCATGATGGTTCCTCCTCGAATGCCGGAAAGGCAGTATGGTTATATTTCTGAGGAATCGTTCCGATATTGGGTCGGTGTGACTCCTTTTTGTTTCTTGAAGAAAGTAAAGAAATAATTGCTTGTTGTAAAGCCGAGCTTGTCGCTGATCTCCTGGATCGGCATATCCGTTTCTTTCAGCAGTTTACAGATCAAATCCAATTTTCTCCCGGTGATATAGCCGGAGAGCGATCCCCCCGTACTTTCCTTAAAAACGGACCGCAGGTAATTGACGGACAAATGGACTTCCTTCGCGATCAGGCTGACGGACAGATTGGCGTCATATAGATGCTCGTCCACAAACTGGATCACATTGGAGATCAGCGTTTCCCGCTCCGTGTTCTGCCCGCGGTTGGCGGAGCAGGCGCGGATGATGGCGGCGCACCGGTCAAGCAGGTGCGGCTTTAATTGTTCCACCGTCAGGGAAGACAGCGAAAATGTGTCGATGAACTGTGCGGGCGCGGGAACGTGGTTGGCATATTCTACGCGCTCGATCGCGGAGTTAAGCCGCAGGATATAGAGCAGGACGACATTGTCGCTGTAAAACTCCATCGCTTTGAAGAAATCGTCGATATTGCGTTCCAGCGGGACTTCCATCGACGCTTTGACGGAGGAGAGCAGATTTTTTTCTTCCTCAAACGGATAGCCCTGTTTATCCGGGGGAAGCGTGTGAAGCTGATCAAAGAAATTCAGCGAGCACGTCCCGGTTATCAGCTTGTGGAACAATGCGGTACACGCGTTCCGGTACGCGTCCGGGACCTGGGACAACTCCGTCACGAAATCGCTGATCCCGATGGAGAGCGTGAGATCGAAGTATTCCCGGTATGTTTCTTTCAGTTCATAAAAGATCGTATGCAGCAATTCCCGGTTGAAATTCTGCACATTGACGACAAACGCGATCTTGTTGATCTCCGGAATGCTGACTTCAAATTGATAATGCGCTTCCAGCAGTTCGCTTCCGATATTGACGATGGCATAGCGCAGCAGATCCAGATCTTCATTGTCCGTTGTCAGCTGGTTCAGATGATCGAACGAGACGACGGCGACGACATAGGAAGGTCCGTCGAGGCAGATTGGAATGGTTCCGATCCGTTCCCGGAAAGACGAGAACCGGAGCGACCCTTCAAGAAAATGCAGAAGCAGGCTGCGCGCCTGGTCCTGTTCATAGGTGACGATCCGCTTGCTCATGATGTCATACCGGTTGTGGATGGAGTGGATCGCCTCCGGGAGCCCGGCTACGTCGTTTTCGACCGCGCCGGCGGGAACCTGGTCAAACAGCTCCAGATTCTGTTTGATCGAGTGGACCGGATGGTACGTGACCCAGCTGAGCAGCAGGGACAGGATAACGGTCAGGACGATAAAAATAAAAGAATAAAGGATCGCGGTTCCGACCAGAGGGCTGTTGAGGTTAAACAGATATTTTTTGGAAAGAATGATATAGGTAAATCCAAAAAAATCGTCCCGCAGGTAGGAAATAAAATAATTGGAGCCGTCCAGGTTCCGGACAAGGCTGCCGGAATGTTCCTGCGAGTTCTCAATCGCGTTTACCAGGGCGGAATCGCTGAAGTCCGCGGCAAACTGATCGGCGTCGGAATGGACCAGGCAGAGATGGTTGCTGTTTAATATGATCGTTTTGATCTCATTTCCGCTCTCTGTGCCTGCCATTGCCGCGTATTTTCCCTGGTCGATATTGACGACAAACGCATGCGATCGGTCCATCGTATAGATCAGCGAGATCACGTGCAGGACCGCGTCGTTTCCCTTTGTCTGGGGAGCGGGGATCGTCCTGGGAACAAAATAAGAATGATTTTTGTCCAGCTCGCCGTCCTGGAGCTGTCGGATGATCTCCTGGTCAAAAAAATCGAGCGGGGAGTAGTAGGTTCCGTAATTGGAACAGATATAGCCCGAATCAAGATTGATAATATAGAAAGAATCAAGAATATTGTGGAAACTGTTGAGGGAGGTCGTCAGAACCGACTTTGCCATCGACAGCTCAGAATCAAACCGCTTTCCATACATGATCGACAGCAGGTTCTCGTCGCTGGTGAACAGGTTTTCCGTATAATTGTAGACATTGGACAAAACGTTCGTTGTGATATTGGAAGACTGCATCATGGCGTTATGGTTCATCGCGATGACGTTATCCCGGTAATCGGAACTGATATGCCCGATGATCAGCAGCGTAAAAAGGAGGAACAGGATAAACGATACCGACAGATAGCTGACCAGCGTCCTTCGCAAAAACATACTTTTCCGAAGCGCCGTGCGATAGTCTGAAAAAAATTGGCGAATCGATCTCATAAATACCTCCATACCGCTGAAAAACAAGCTTTTTCTCATTGTACAACAGATGATTTGGAAAAGCAATGGTAATAATCGTAGTTAAAAATAAAAGTTGTATACATTCTGACGGGATATCAGAAAAGTAACGATCAGAATTGATTCTGATGAAGAAATTAACTACAATAAATACAAATGGCGGCGTCTGCCCCGGGAGATATCCCGGAAGGCGCCGGAAACGTCAGAAAAAAAGAAAGGATGGAATGAGATGAGAAAAAGAAAGAAACTGGTATCGCTTCTTCTTGCCGGCGTGCTCGTGGTCAGCTCGACCGGACTGACCGGATGCTTCGGCGGGACCAAGATCGCGGACGACACGATCCGAGTCATGCTGATGGGAGAGAAACCGACCGGATGGGATGATGTTGTCGACACATACAACAACGAGTATGCGGATGAAGTCGGCGTGAAGCTGAAAGTAGAGTGGGTCGCGCAGGGCGATTACAAACAGAAGATCAATATGAAGATGATCGCCGGGGAGGAGTACGACCTGGTATTCGACGCGCCGTTCCTGCGTCTGAAGGATATGGCGGCGGAAGGTTTTTACGCGGATCTTGCCGGATACTTCAACAATCCGGAATATCCGGGCCTGCAGAAAGCGTTCAGCGAGCAGGTCGTGGAAAACAACAAGTTCTATGGGATCAATTGCGCGATTCCGATCATGCGCGCGTTCGGAAACGGTATTCCGGCGATCCATTATCGGAAAGACCTGGCGAAAAAATATCATATCGGTACCGACGGCCAGATCAATACAATGGAGGAATATGAACAATTTCTCCAGGCGATCCAGAAGAATGAAAAGAATATGATCCCTCTGGGCGTTGGAAATACCCGCGGGTTTTATGAGATGTTCCGTGTGACCGGCGGAGAGATGGCAAAGAAAAATATCGCGACGATCAGCGCCGGCGGCGGCTTCTTTTTCCTGTATATCAAGGACAACAAGGTAGCGGCAGTGGCGGCGGAAGGCGACGGGGACGAAGCGTTCAAGGATTTCCCGGAACCGTTCAACCGCGATTTCTACGTAGACCGTTATGAGATTTACAAAGAGTGGAACAAATATCTGGATCCGGACTCCCTGAACGAGACGGACGCCAACAACAAGTTCTACAGCGAACGGTGCGCGTCGATCATCGGAACGCTGGACGATACCGAGACCGCGATCACCCAGCTTGCCGCGAAGACGCCGAATGCGGAGCTTGGCGAGTTCATCTATGTAAAAGCCGTGCATGATATGGAGAAACAGGCGATCGCAACGACCTATATGGGAAATAACTTCCTGTGCGTACCAGAAAATTCCAAAAAGAAAGACATGGCGATGAAATTTATGGATTGGCTCTTCAGCAGCCAGGAAAACCATGATTTATTCGAACTCGGTCTGGAAGGAAAGAACTGGGCGCAGTCGGCGACCGGCGAACCGGACCGTTACGCGTACGCGGATGGAAACGAGTATATGTTCCCCGGTTATACGATGACATGGAATGCCAACTATGTGAGATTTAACGATATCCTGCCGGAAGACGTTGTAAAATATCGCCGGTATGAGATTGACGAAGAAAATTATATCGCTTCCCCGCTCGCCGGGTTTACCTTTGATTCGACTCCGGTAACGACGGAAGTGGCGAAGGCAAGCAATGTGGCGACCAAGGTCGCGAATCCGCTGGCGCATGGTATCCTGGATGATCCGATCGAGGAAAAACGGAAGAATACGGCGGAATGTCGGAGCAAGGGAATGAATGTAGTGCAGGATGAGCTGGTAAGGCAGGTCAATGAATATCTGGCAAATAAATAAGCTCTGAAAGAGAAGGAGAATACTGTTCCGGGCAGGTCCCGGAAAGAAAAGAGAATCAGAAAAGAGGGTTGTCCGCAACCCTCTTTTGTGATATCATGCACTCTTAGGAAAAGAGGAGGAGTAGCAGTATGAAACAATCAGCCAGAGACAGATTGCAGGCGTCTGTCGCGGAAGCGGAACGTCTGCTCGCGGAGCGCGCCGTATATCATACGGACGCCGATACAGAAGCGCTGGAGGAGATGGTAAGGCGCGCCGGGCTTGCCCTGGAAGGAAAGAATGAGGTCCCGTTTACAAGAAACCGGGAGTTTTATGTGCCAAGGGACGAGGAACAGGTGGAAGTCGCGCTCGACCGCTATACGATGGTCCCGACTTATCTGACAACCCGCGTCTGGGGCAGGTACGGCTTGAAAGAAGCGGTGGAGTGGTATAAAGGCAGGGACGTGATGCGCATGGGAAAGGCGGATATGCATGACCGGGCGCGCTATCTGCTGCAATCCGTGGAAAAAACGCTCGGAGGCACACGCGCGGGAGATCAGGTCGGGGAATATCGCCTGTCGGAACGGAGCGGGCTGTACCGCTGCCTGAACGATCTCAGGAGCAAGGTGGATTGCGACCCGGAGACGCTCGGGGCGGCAATCATCCGTATGGAAAACGCGATCCGTTCCTATCGAAATTCCAGGATCCTGCGATCCGACGTGGAGCCGTCCTGCAATCTTTTTCTTTCGCGGGAAGAGTGGAAGCAGCTCTGCGGCACGATCGGGCATGACGAAGTGCTGGACGGGCAATATGGGCGGATACGGGAGATCGCGGACCGGTATACGCTGGAGGACGTCGCGTTTGCCTATCACGCGAGCCAGTGCGGCGAGGACCTGTACGACGAGATGAACCGGCGGTTTTATGTCTGGAGTTATACGGACCGGATCGCCAATTTTTCCGCGCCTGCGAACGCGGTAAAAGCGAATATTTCATTTCTGCTTCCATCGGAAGAGAACGAGGAGGACGGTCTCGGCCATGTGTGGATCGACGACGTGGACGTCATTGCGGCGGAAGGAAGCAATATGGCGATCCGCAATCCGGGATTTGAGGACGGGGCGGAGAAGCCGGACGGATGGAGCTTCGTCCGCAGGAAAGGAAATCCGCGTATGCGCTGGGAGGACCGATATCCGTATTGCGGAAAAGAGAAGCGGTCCATATATATGGAAAATCCGACCGCCGAAGACGAGGGCGCATGGGTGCATGGCGAGGCGTACGACGTGATCGGCGGAGGCGGATATACGCTGACATTCCGGGCGAAACTGGATGGCAAATTGAAAAAAGGGATCAAAACTGTGATTTCGTTTTGGGATGAAGACGGACGGCAGTTAGAAGATTATGTCTACTATTTTAACCGGAAATCGTTTCTGCCGCCGAGCTGTTTCGCGACGGAAATGCAGTGCGACGCGATTTTGTACGCGGTCACGGGCGAGCAGATTTATGCGGACAAGGCGAAAACGGAGATGTTGTATGTAACGAATGATTTCTGCCAGGGGATCGAGACATGGCTGACGCAGAACTTGAGACCGGAGGGATGCGACGCTTACGGCGCGGTCCAGGGCGGGAGGATCCTGTCTACGCTGGCGTGTACCTATATGCTGATCCGGGATTCCGGCACGTTTTCCGAGGAGGAACGTGCCGTCCTCTATCGCAGGATCGCCTATATGCTTGACGATATGCTTGACCTGCGCGACCGGACGCAGCTTCCCGCGAGGGAAGCGCTGAAGGGATGCGGCAACTGGCAGACGGATATGTGCGCCGGAACATTGCTCTTTATGCTCGCGGCGCCGGATTATCCCGATCACAGGGAGACATGGCTGTACAACGCGCATTATATTCTGAAGAACCAGCTGATAGAAAGCATCAACGACGACGGTTCGTTCCCGGAATCCATCCGCTATCATTTTGCCGCGCTGCTCCGTTTTGGCGCGGTGGCGAGGGTTGTGAAGCATATGATGGGGGAGGACTGGTTTGTGGAGACCAATCTGGGGAAAATGTTCCCCTATGTTCTGGATATGCAGACACCGTCGTATGAATATATGGGCGGGAGCGTCGGAACGCCTCCGTTTGGCGATCATCAGCTTTCCAACGGCAGTGAATTTGCGATTTTCGGCGTTTATCTGGATATCATGCAGCAGCTGGATAAGTTCCTGGCGGACAAGATGTATGTGACATGGAAAGCGGCAGGGAAACCGGCGCCGGTTTTCGGCAATGAGCGGATCGCGTTTGAGAACCTGCTGGTGCGGGATGATTATCAGGTCGATCCGGGGTTTGAGCTGTACCTTAATTCGACGAAAAATTATCCGGATTCCGGGATTTATGTATTCCGGAAAGACTATGGAACAGAAAAACAGGGATATTTCGCGATCCTGTCGTCGCCGCGCCCGATCGGGCATGGGCATCTGGACCAGGGCAGTTTTATCCTTTACAAAGATTCGGTGCCGATCATCATGGACTCCGCGATCGAAGGATATTTTGATACAAGCACGGAGTGGCATCTGTCTTCGTATTCCCATGCGTGTGTGCTGTTCCAGAATAAGGAGATTGTGGAGAAAAAGCCGGTCAGCGGGACGATCAACCTGAGCGCGGGCGACTATACCCGCCGGCGCGGATGGAACGATACGCCGCGGACCAGCAAGGTGCTGGAGTGTACGACGGAGGGTCACGTCAAAACGATCACGATCGAAATCGCGAATACCGGCGGTCCGGGAACGCATATCCGAAAGGTTGTCTACATCAAACCGGATGATCTTTATATCATCTATGATAAGATCACCGGCTTCGAGGGGGATGTGCTGTTCAGCCTGCCGGTTGTATCGACGGAATCCACGGTCACGGGAAATCGCGTCCTGTCGAAATGCCATTACGGGCTGGAACTGGAGACGACTTTTCTTTCGGAAACCCGCTCCATCCGTCTGGAACGCGGGAGAACGCTTCCGATCGCGCCCGGCGGTCAGGACAGCCTCGAATATATCCGCGCGACTGCGAATGCGTCGGATGGGTTCCTGACGATCCTGCAGCCGCGCCCGGCGGGCGGCAAGCGGGGCTACCGCTGCAACAAAAAGGACGGATATCTGATCGTTGAAACGGATTCCGGGGAAGAAGCGCTGATCGTATTTTGACGGCGCCGGCAGGAAATCCGGATAAGAGTAAAAGGAAAGAAACGACATGGCGGTATCGCCGATCGTTCCTTTCCTTTTTTGATGAAAAAATGTTCCGGGACGGCAGGGACAGAAACGCGAAAAGAAGTGGAATCAGGGTTGACATCACGGCGTATCTGTGATATATATAAATAAATTGGTTCTATAGTATATTACCAATTTTGGGAAACAGTAGGACAGGGAGAAGGAGAACGAGAAGGGGGTCATTTGAAAAATGGGAAAACGAATCACTTCATTGCTGCTGGCGGCGGTTCTCGTATTCAGTTCGGTTGGAATGACCGGGTGCTTCGGCGGTACCAAAATACCTGACGATACGATCCGGATCATGCTGATGGGGGAAAAGCCGACCGGATGGGAAAAGATCGTCGATACGTACAATACAGAGTATGCGCCGAAAACGGGCATTAAGATCAAAGTGGAGTGGGTCGCGCAGGGCGACTACAAACAGAAGATCAATATGAAGATGATCGCGGGGGAAGATTACGATATCGTGTTCGACGCTCCGTGGTGCCGGCTGAAAGATATGGCGCTGGAAGGCTTTTACGCGGATCTTGCGGGTTATTTCAATAATCCGGCTTATCCGGGTTTGCAGCACGCGTTCAGCGAGGAAATCATGGAAAATAATAAATTCTACGGCGTGAACTGCGCGATCCCGATCATGCGCGCCGTCGGGACAGGGATCCAGGCGATCCATTACCGGAAGGATCTGGCAAAGAAATATCATATCGGAACGGACGGCCAGATCAATACGATGGAAGAATATGAACAATTTCTCCAGGCGATCCAGAAAAATGAAAAGAATATGATCCCGCTTGGCGTCAGCAATACCCGCGGATTTTATGAGATGTTCCGCGTGACGTTCGGGGATCTGGCGAAAAAAGATATTGAGCTTGTGAGCGCGGCTGGCGGAATCTTTTTCCTGTATATCAAGGACAACAAAGTAGCCGCCGTTGCCGCCGAAGGCGACGGGGACGAGGCGTTCAAAGATTTTCCGGAACCGTTTAACCGGGATTTCTATGTCGACCGCTATGAGATTTACAGAGAATGGAACAAATATCTGGATCCGGATTCGTTAAATGAGACGGACGTTAATAATAAGTTCTTCAGCGAGCGGTGCGCGTCGATGATCGGGACGCTGGATGATACGGAGTCGCTGATCACGCAGTTAAAGCTCAAGACGCCGGAAGCGGAGCTTGGGGAGTTCATCTATATCAAAGAAGTGCATGATATGGAAAAACATGCGATCGGGGCAAGGTATATGGGGAATAATTTCCTGTGTATCCCGGAAAATTCCAGGAAAAAAGATATGGCAATGAAGTTCATGGATTCGATCTTCAGCGATCAGGAGCTGCATGACCTGTTTGAACTTGGAATTGAAGGTGAAAACTGGAAAGCATCGGAGACCGGGCGCGAAGACCAGTATGCTTATGTCGATGGAAACGAATATATGTTCCCGGGATATGTGCTGACATGGAATCCGACGTTCGTTCGTTTTAATGATATTTTGCCGGAGGATGTGCTGAAATACCGCAGATATGAGCTCCAGGATGACACGTATCTGGCGACGCCGCTTGCCGGGTTTGTATTCGATACTTCTTCGGTTACGACGGAGGTCGCCAAGGCGTCCAATGTCGCGACGAAGGTGACGAATCCGCTCGCGCACGGGATCCTGGATGATCCGATCAAGGAGAAACAGAAGAATACGGCGGAGTGCAGGAAAAAAGGACTGACAGTAGTAGAGGAAGAGCTTGTCAGACAGGCGAACGAGTATCTGGCATCGAAGTAAGAAGGAGAAAGACAATGAAGTCGTCAGCGAGGGAGCAATTATCGGAGCAGGTCAGGGAGGCAAGACGGCTGCTCGCGGAGCGTGCTCCGTATTATACGGACGCGGATAAGGAAGCGCTGGAGGTTATGACGGACAGGGCGGAGCGCGCGCTGGAAGGCAAAAACGACGTTCCGTTTACGAGGAACCGGGAGTTTTATGTGCCGCGCGAAGAAGAACAGATCGAATTTGCCCGGCTGCGCTATTCCAAAGCGCCGTCTTATCTGCGCGAGCCCGCGCGGGGCGTCTACGGGCTAGAGGAAGCGCTGCGCTGGATGAAGACGCGGGATGTGCTCCGGATGGGAAAAAGCGAGATGCATGACCGCGCGAGATATCTGATGAAGACTGTGGAGACGACGCTTGGCGGGACGAACGCGGGAAGCCGGGTCGGGGAATACAGCCCTGCCTGCCGGGGACGGCTGTACCGGTGCCTGGACGATCTCAGAGATAAGATCGACTGCGACCCGGAAACGCTCGGGAAAGCCATCATAGGGCTGGAAAACGCGATGCGGGATTACCGCGATTCCAGGATCCTCCTGTGCGATGTCGAGCCGGATATCAATTTATATCTGACGGAGCAGGAGATGGAACGCCTGAAGAAGTCTCTGGACAAGGATCCGCTTCTGCGCAATCAGGTCCGGAAAATGAAAGAGATCGCCGATCGGTATTCTCTGGAAGATATCGAAGCGGCATACGCGGACAGCCAGTCGGACGAGGATCATTATGAAGATCTGAATCAGCGGTTCTATATGTGGAGCTATACGGACCGGATCGCCAATTTCTTCGCGCCGGAAAACGCGGCGACGGCGAATATTTCGTTCGTGCTGCCCGCCGAAGAAAACGAGGAGGATGGGCTTGGACACGTCTGGATCGATGATGTGGAGGTCATTTCCGCTTCGGGGAGCAATATGGCGATCCGCAATCCTGGATTTGAGGATGGGGACGGCGCGCCGGACGGATGGCAGTTCCAAAGCAGAAAAGGAAATGCGAAGATGCGCTGGGAAGACCGGTACCCGTTCTGCGGAGAACAGAAGCGCTCGATCTATATTGAGAATCCGACCGCGCAGGACGAAGGCGCGTGGGTTCACGACACGGTTTACGAGGTGGACGGAGGAAGCGGATATACGCTGACGTTCTGGGCGAAGCTGGACGGCAAGCTGAAAAAAGGGCTGAAAACGGTAATCTCGTTCTGGGACGAGGCGGGCAATCCGCTGGAAGAATTTGTCTATTATTTTAACCGCAAATCATATCTGCTCCCGCCGGTATGCTTTGCGCTGGAAATGCAGTGCGACGCGATCATGTACGCGCTGACCGGGGATAAGACCTATGCCAGAAAAGCGAAGACAGAAATGCTGTTTGTCGCGAATGATTTCTGCCAGGGCGTGGAATATTGGCTGGTATATGACATGAGACCGGAGGGCTGCGACGCCTACGGCGCGGTGCAGGGCGGACGGATCTTGTCATCCCTTGCGTGCACGTATATGTTTATCCGGAATGCCGGCGTATTTACGCCCGGGGAGACGGATATCCTGTATAAGCGGATTTCGTATATCCTGGACGATATGCTTGACCTGCGGGACCGGACGCAGCTTACGGTGGAGGAAGCGCTCAGGTGGAGCGGGAACTGGCATACGGATATGTGTACGGGCACGCTGCTGTTCATGCTCGTCGCGCCGGATTATCCGGAATATCGGAAAACATGGCTGTATAACGGCTATTATATACTGAAAAACCAGCTGATCCAGTTTATCAATGAGGATGGCTCCTGGCCGGAATCCATCCGGTATCATTTTGCCGCGCTGATGCGGTTCGGGTGCGATGCCCGCATTGTAAAACATATGATGGGCGAGGACTGGTTTGAAGAAACGGATCTGCCGAAAATGTTTACGTACGCGCTTGAAATGCAGACGCCGGCGTATGCATATATGGATGGCAGGATCGCGACGCCGCCGTTTGGCGACCATCGCCTGAACAGCGGAGAAGATTTCGCGATCTTCGGCATTTATGTGGACGTCATGAAGGATCGGAACAAGTATACGGCGGATAAGATGTACGCGACCTGGGAGCTGGCAGGGAAACCGGTGCCGGAGCTTGGGAAGGAGCGGATCGCCTTTGAGAACCTTCTGATCTGCGGCAGCGGATACGAGCTGGATCCGGGCTTCCGGCTGTACTTAAATTCGACAAAAAGCTATCCGGATTCCGGGATCTATATTTTCCGGAAAGATTACGGGACGCCGGAACAGAGCTACTTCGCGATCATGTCTTCGCCGAAGTGGATCGGTCACGGGCATCTGGATCAGGGCAGCTTTCTCATTTATAAGGATTCGGTTCCGATCGTCATGGACTCTGCGATCGAGGGATATTTTGATACGAGCACGGAGTGGCACCTGTCTTCGTATTCCCACGCCTGCGTGCTGTTCCAGAACAGGCAGGAGGTGGAGAAAAGAAAAGACAGCTATATCGATTTGAGCGCCGGGAATTATTCCAGGGAGCGCGGATGGTGCGATACGCCGGTGTCCAGCAAAGTACTGGAGTGTACGACGGAGGGACATATCAAATCGATCACGGTCGAGATCCAGAATACCGGCGGACCGGGAACCCATATCCGAAAAGTCGTTTATATAAAACCAGATGATATTTATATCATTTACGATAAGATCGTCGGGTTTGAAGGGAATATTCTCTTCAGCCTGCCGGTTGTTTCTTCCGAATCCGTGATAAACGGAAATCACATTGTTTCCAAGTGCCATTATGGCTTGGAATTAGAAACCACATTTCTTTCCCAAACCCAATCGATCCGATTGGATCGGGGGCGTACATGGTCGCTTGCCCCGGATCAGACTGACCTTGAATATATCCGGGCGGCGGCCGATGCCTCTGATGGCTTCCTGACCATACTGGAACCGCGGAAGCAGGGCGGGGAACGGGGATATACGTACCGCAGGCGGGACGGATATCTGATCGTGGAGACCAGATCGGGAGAGGAAGCGCTGATCCTGTTCTGATCCTGGAAAAAAGAATATGCGGGGCGTCTCAGAAAGACCTGGTACCGATGTGGGAAATGGAGGATGGGGACGCTCCGTTTTTGTATCAAATTTTGATGTTGTTTATGGATAAAATCATTAGACTTTTTTGTCCAGTTTTACCTGAAAGCGTTATATTTTATAGGAATCGTTATTTTTCATACTGTTTTACCATGGTAACAATAGACAATTACTTTAAGAAATAATGCTTGTTTTATTGTGCAAAATCATGTATTATTATACCATATAAGGGCTATAAGGCTCCATAGAAAACGAAGAAGGAGAAAGAGGTGTTAAAATGAAGAAGCAAAAAAATGATGCGGAAATGCTGACGAAGGTCAAATCCAACATATTCAAGGATTTTGCCTACGACATCAAGACCAACAAATGGCTGATGCTCATGTGCGTTCCCGCAATCGTATTCTTTATTGTCTTCGCCTACATACCGATGTTTGGTCTGGTCATGGCGTTCCAGGACTTTAAGATTACGACTGGATTTCTACATAGTAAATTCGTCGGTCTTCAGAATTTTGAGTTCTTATTCACCGACGACTTTGCGAGAGTCGCTTTTAATACGCTGTATTTGAACGTATTGTTTATCGTGGCGACGATGATCTGCGCGATCGCGATCGCGATCCTGCTGTCCGAGATCAAGAATAAGTATTTTAAGAAGGTATCGCAGTCGATCGTGATCCTGCCGCACTTTATTTCCTGGACGGTCGTCGCTATGATCCTGGAAGCGTTCATCAGCACGGAGTACGGCGTAATCAACCGGGTGATCACGAGTATGGGCGGAACGGCGATCAACTTCTACCAGACGGCGGGCATCTGGCCTGTATTCCTGACGATCCTGAGGATCTGGCACGGAGCCGGCTTTGATTCCATCGTATATCTCGCGGCGATCACCGGCATTGACCAGGAGATCTTCGAGGCGGCGCGCGTGGACGGCGCGACCCGCGTACAGTGCCTGCGTTACCTGACGCTTCCTCTGCTGAAGGATACGGCGGTGCTGCTGCTGATCATGGCGGTCGGAAAGATCTTCAACGGTGATTTCGGTATGATCTACGCGTTAGTCGGAGCGAATACCCAGCTGTATGAGGTAACGGACGTTATCGATACCTATGTATACCGGAGCTTGACTGAGATTTCCAATGTAAGTATGCCTGCCGCGGTGAGCTTCTTCCAGTCGTGTATCGGTTTTGTATTAGTATACATTACCAACGCGATCACGAGGAAAGTAAATCCGGATTCGGCGGTATTCTAAAGAAGGAGGGAGAGCAATGGCAAAGTTTGAAAAAGGTACGACTGTCAAGATTTCCACAGGCGACAGGATCTTCGCAGTCATCTGTTACGTTATTGTCGCGCTGTTCGCGCTGTTATGCCTGTATCCGTTCCTGCTTGTCGTAGCGGCGTCGTTTACGGATGAAAAGACGCTGGTGGCGGAAGGATATCGGCTGATCATTCACAAATTTTCCACTTCCGCGTACCGCGGGCTGTTTGCGACGAACCAGATCTTTTATTCCTACGGCGTTACGATCTTTGTCACCGTCGTCGGTACGATCCTGAGTATGCTCGCGACGAGCGCCATGGCATACGCGTTGTCGGTTAAGAATCTGAAATCCAGAGGGCATCTCGCGTTCTTCATGTATTTCACGATGCTGTTCAACGGCGGTCTTGTGCCGAGCTACCTGTTGATTTCCAAATATCTTGGCATGAGGGATACGATCTGGGTATATATCATCCCCGCGCTTGTAAGTGCATGGAACTGTCTGCTGCTGAGGAACTTCTTCCAGGCGATCCCGGAATCGCTGTCGGAATCGGCGAAGATCGACGGCGCGAATGATATTTATATCCTGTTCAAGATCATCTTACCGATTTCCCTGCCTGGCATGGCGACGATCAGTTTGTTCTACGCGCTGGCGTACTGGAATGAATGGTATAAAGCGATGCTGTATATCGACAGCGAGAAGCTGGTATCCCTGCAATATCTGATCATGAAGATCCTCAGAAACGCGGATTTCATGGCATCGACCGCAGGCGCGAACCTGTCTGTCGTCATACCGACTCAGACGACCCGTATGGCGACGGTTGTCGCGACGATCGGACCGATCATCCTTCTGTATCCGTTCCTGCAAAAATATTTTGTCGGCGGACTGACAGTCGGCGGCGTAAAGGGTTAAAGAAAAAGAATCCAACAGGGCTGCATCAGGGTTCGGCATCGAACGCGATGGCGGCCCTGTTTGCATGTCCGGGCGAGCGCGGGATGGGTGTCCGGATCGGACGGCGACCGGCATCTCGTCAGCCCGATGCACTATGAGGGCGTCAAGCATTTCGGGGATTTTGACGACAGCCCGGAGAATACGCTCGTGAGCGGATGGCATTTTGTAAAATTCGGCATCCGCGGAGAGATAGAGGTTGTGAAAAAATAAATATAAAAAAGGAGAGCAAAAAAAATGGAATTACGTACTGCGGCGTCTCCGAGAGACGTCAAACATTATGATACCGATCGGTTAAGGGAGGAATTTCTGATCTCCGACCTGTTTGGGGAGGATACGATCAAGCTCGTATACAGCCATATTGACCGGATCATTGTCGGGTCGGCGGTCCCGGTAAAAGGACCCCTCGTCCTGGAAGCCGGGGAGGAGCTGCGCGCCGAATATTTTCTGGAAAGAAGAGAGATGGGCGTGATCAATATCGGCGGAACCGGGACTGTGACGGTTGACGGGACGGACTATGTGCTGGAGCGGAAGCAGGGCCTGTATATCGGCATGGGTTCGCGTGAGATCCTCTTTTCAAGTGAAAACGCGGACGATCCGGCGAAGTTTTATATGAACAGCGCGCCGGCGCATAAGACCTATCCGACGGTCCATATTCGGCCGGAGGACTGCCTTACGCTGGAACTCGGTTCCCTGGAGGACTGCAATCACCGGATCCTCCGCAAATATATCCTTCCCGGGCAGGTGGAAAGCTGCCAGCTTGAAATGGGAATGACGCAGCTGCTTCCGGGAAGCGTGTGGAATACGATGCCGTCCCATACCCATGACCGGAGGATGGAAGTCTATCTGTATTTTGATATGGAGGACGACGCGTTTGTATCGCACTTTATGGGAGAGCCGCAGGAGACCCGGCATATCCTGATGCACAACGAGGAAGCGGTCATTTCCCCGAGCTGGTCCATCCATTCCGGAGCGGGCTCCAGAGCCTATACGTTTATCTGGGGCATGGTGGGAGAGAATCAGGACTTCGACGATATGGACAATATCGAAATGAAAGATCTTCGATGAAGGACACGCCGTGTCATGTCGATTTTATAAATAACCATTGAAAACGGACGATTTTTCCAGTATAATACTTGGAAGAAAACAAGTATTATACTGGAGATTTTTTTATGGGCGGACTATTTAATATCAACAATGGATTTTTTCGGGCGATCGGCAGGATCATCGACGTATGCTGGCTGAATATCCTGTGGGTTCTTACCAGTCTCCCGATTATCACGATCGGCGCTTCTACCACAGCCCTTTATTATACTTCGATGAAGATGATACGGAACGAGGAAGGGTATGTGTCTTCGGATTTTTTCCGTTCGTTTAAAGATAATTTCAAGCAATCCACGATCATATGGCTTTTGCTCCTGCTCGTGACGATGATCCTCGTTTGCGATTATCGGTTCTGGGGCGCAAGGGCTGGCATTTTTTATTTTCTGATGAAGATCGTCACGATCTTTATCAGTATCATCGTTTTGTTTACGGCGGTTTACATTTTTCCGGTTCAGGCGAGGTTTGAGAACCGGATCAGGGATAACGCGAAAAACGCGATGCTGCTGTCGTTCCGGCACCTGCCCAGTACGGTGTTCATGATCTTTATTGCGGCGATCATTTTGGTGGGCGCCTATTTTGTCCCGCTGATGATGCTTCTGTATCTCCTGATGGGACCGGCGGGGACGGCATATACCCAGTCCGCCCTGTTTAATCATATTTTTAACCAATATATTCCGGAAGAAGTCTTATATCCGGAGGATCCGGGCATCCAGCCGGAACCGGAGGAGGATCCGGCGGAGCAGGGGATGAACGAGAAAGAAGGAGGAACAGACGTATGACGATAGGAGCTTTGGAAGCAGGCGGAACCAAGATGGTCTGCGCGATCGGAAATGAAAACGGCGAGATTCTGGACAGAATGTCGATCCCGACTCTTTCGCCGGGAGAAACGATGCCCGCGATGCTGGAATATTTTCAGGAAAAAGAGATACAGGCGCTCGGTATCGGGTGCTTTGGACCGATCGACGCGGACCGGAATTCTCCTACGTTCGGCCATATCACGACTACGCCCAAGCTGGAATGGGCAAATTATAATATTGTAGGGAAATTTCAGGAAGCGCTGCATGTTCCGGTCGGATTTGATACGGATGTGAACGGCTCCTGCCTCGGGGAAGCGACCTGGGGGATCACGAGAGACGTGGACAGCAGTATTTACGTGACGGTCGGAACCGGCGTCGGCGTCGGGATCATGGTCAACGGGCAGCTGCTCCACGGGATGCTGCATCCGGAAGCCGGGCATATTTTGTTGCAGCGCCATCCGGAAGACACATATCCGGGGAAATGCCCGTATCATCCGAACTGCATGGAGGGCCTTGCCGCGGGACCGGCGATCGAAGAACGGTGGGGAAAGAAAGCGTATGATCTGGCGGACAATGATAAGGTCTGGGAACTGGAAGCGTTTTATATTGCGCAGGGGCTCGTCAATTATATTCTGACGGTTTCCCCGAAACGGATCATCCTCGGAGGCGGCGTGATGCATCAGACGCAGCTGTTCCCCATGATCCGGGAAGAAGTAAAACGGCTCCTGAACGGTTATATCCAGACGAAGGAGCTGAAAGATATGGATACGTATATCGTTCCGTGCTCGCTCAATGACAATCAGGGCATTATGGGCGCGCTGAAGCTGGCGCTGACGGAACTGGAAAGAGAAGGACAGAGAGGATAAACGGACAGGATGGAATGGATTCATACATATCAGATGTTCTATGATTTATTGTGGTTTTTTTGCATTTACGCGGTTTTGGGGTGGTGTACGGAAGTGATCTACGCCGCTGTCACGAAAGGCGTTTTTATCAACCGGGGGTTTTTGAACGGACCGGTATGCCCGATCTACGGATTTGGCGTCGTACTGGTCGTCGCGCTGCTGGAGCCGTTTAAAGAGAAACGGATCCTACTCTTTTTCGCGGCGATGATTGTCACGTCCCTGCTTGAGCTGATCACAGGATTTATTTTGGAAAAAGTGTTTCATGAACGCTGGTGGGATTATTCCGACAAGCCGTTTAACATCGGCGGATATATCTGCCTTGCATTTTCCATTGTATGGGGCCTTGCCTGCGTGGCGGTGGTCGAGATCGTCCATCCGATCATTGAAACGTTGGTTCATCATCTGGACAATCCGGTGGGCGCCGTGATCCTTGCGGTTGTCCTGATCGCGTTTGCGGCGGATCTGATCGTCACATTGTGCAATCTGATCCATCTGAAAAGGCAGCTGCGTGTCTTTACGGCGGTCACGGATGAACTGCATCATATTTCTGACCGGATGGGAAAGAATATCTTTGAAAATGTAGAAAAGTCCAGGAAGAGAAATGAAAAGATCATGGAATTTGCCGCGGAAAAGAAAGAAGAGCTGACGGATAGTACGGAAGTGCTGAAAGAGAAGAAAGAATCCCTGGTAGCCCAGGGGAAAATGCTGATGGAAAAATACAGCAAAAGCCTTTTCCTGAAACGGCTGTACCGGGCGTATCCCCGTTTGCAGCAGGCGATTTTTAAGGAAGAACTCCCAGAGGGCAAAGAGGAGCAGAAGTAGCGGCGGATGGTCGAAGGAAACAGTACGGGTATGAATTGGAGGAAATGATGGAAGAACAGGCAATATCCAGAAATTTTATCGAAATGGCGATCGACCGGGATCTGGCGGAGGGCGTCTATACAAAGGTTGTGACCCGGTTTCCCCCGGAACCGAACGGATATCTTCATATTGGACACGCGAAGTCGATCCTTCTGAATTATGGTCTGGCGCAGGAATATGGAGGGACGTTCCACCTTCGCTTTGACGACACCAATCCGACAAAAGAGAAAGTGGAATTTGTCGATTCCATTATCGCGGATGTAAAGTGGCTGGGGGCGGAGTTCGGCGAGCATCTGTATTTTGCTTCCGATTATTTTGAGCAGATGTACGAGGCGGCCCTGAAGCTGATCCGAAAAGGAAAGGCATATGTCTGCGACCTGAGCCCGGAGGAGATCCGGGAATATCGGGGAACCCTCACGCAGCCCGGCAAAAACAGCCCTTACCGGGACCGGACGGCGGAGGAAAATCTGCGCCTGTTCGAGGAGATGAAGGACGGAAAATGCGAGGATGGATCGCGTGTGCTGCGCGCCAAAATCGATATGGCGTCCCCGAATATCAATATGAGGGATCCGATCCTTTACCGGGTTGCGAAGATGGAACATCACAATACGGGAAATACCTGGTGCATCTATCCAATGTATGATTTTGCGCATCCGATTGAGGACGCGATCGAGGGCGTCACCCATTCGATCTGTACGCTTGAATTTGAGGATCACCGGCCGCTGTATGACTGGGTTGTCCGCGAACTGGAATATCCGAACCCGCCGAGGCAGATCGAATTTGCCAAGATGTATCTCACCAATGTGATTACAGGGAAACGGTATATCAAGCGTCTCGTGGAGGACGGAATCGTGGACGGCTGGGACGACCCCCGGCTCGTAACGCTGAGCGCGCTGAGGCGGCGCGGGTTCACGCCGGAGTCGATCAAGATGTTTATGGAGCTGTCCGGCGTATCCAAAGCGCAGAGTTCGGTCGATTACGCGATGCTCGAATATTGCATCCGGGAAGACTTGAAGCTCAAAAAAGCCCGGATGATGGCGGTGCTCGATCCGATCAGGCTTGTGATCGACAATTATCCGGAGGACCAGGTGGAGTATATGGAAGTACCCAACAACCAGGAAAATCCGGAAATGGGGACCCGCCGCGTGCCGTTCTGCAGGGAGCTATATATCGAGCGCGAAGATTTTATGATCGAACCGCCAAAGAAATATTTCCGCCTGTATCCGGGCAATGAAGTGCGCCTGATGAATGCGTATTTCGTTACCTGCACCAGTTACAAGACCGACGAAAACGGAACGGTGACGGAAGTACACTGCACCTATGACCCGGAGACAAAGAGCGGTTCCGGCTTTACCGGGCGGAAGGTAAAGGGAACGATCCACTGGGTGGCTGCGCCGACCGCTGTGAAAGCGGAGGTGCGGTTATATGAGAATATCGTTGATGAGGAACGCGGGATCTACAACGACGACGGGAGCCTGAATTTAAATCCCAATTCGCTTGTGATCCGGAAAGAATGTTATATGGAACCGGAGCTTGCGGACGCGAAACCGCAGGACAGCTTTCAGTTTGTCCGCCAGGGATATTTTTGCGTGGATTCCAAAGATTCCGCGCCGTCCAATCTGGTCTTTAACCGGATCGTGAGTTTGAAAAGCTCCTACCGCCCGGCAAAATAAGCCGGGCGTTTTGCCCATGCCGCGGATTTTCGCAGGAAACCGCAAGATTTTTATTGACAGGCGCGGGCAGACATAGTACAATCAAAAAGAGAATTGGTTATATTATATAGAACCAATTTGGAACAGGGAGAATCAAATGGAATATACGATCGACAATGGAACGCTTGCTGTGACGATATCGTCCATGGGAGCGCAGATGCTTTCCATCCGGAAAGGCGGAAAAGAATATATGTGGCAGCGGGACAGACGGTACTGGGGCGATTGCGCGCCGAACATTTTTCCGTATGTTGCGCGGCTGACAGACGGGAAATATACGGTTGACGGACAGACATACGAGATGGGGACGCACGGGTTTATCCGCAGGCGCGAGCTGGAGCCTGAGAAATGCGCGGAAACGTCGGTTACGTTCCGCCTGGACAGCGATGCGGATACGGAGAAACAATATCCGTGGCGGTTCTGCTATCGCCTCACCTATGAACTCGACCATTCCTCCCTGAACGTGATCGCGAACGTGGAAAACAGGGATGAGACGACCATGTATTTCGGGATCGGAGGGCATCCGGGCTTTTTCGTCCCAATCAGCGACGGATATCAGTTTGAAGATTATTATGTGGAGTTTCCGGACGCGGAGCAGCCGATCCGCATCGGATTTACGGATACCTGTTTCCGGAACGGGATGGACCGCGCGTATCCGCTTGATGAAAAGAACCGGATCTTTCTGCGCCATGAGCTGTTTGACGACGACGCGATCGTGCTCGCGGGAGTGGGGTACCGTGCCCGGCTCGCAAGCGATCGGGATCCGCACAGCGTGACGGTTGATTTTCCGGATTATCCTTATTTTGGTCTGTGGCACCGTCCGAAAACGGACGCCCCGTATGTATGCCTGGAGCCGTGGAGTTCCCTCCCTGCCAGGGACGGCGTGATCGAGGATTTTGCCCGGCAGAAAGACCTGGTGGCGCTGGAAGCGGGCAGGACGTATCAGTCGCGGTGGACAGTGACGATCTCGCCGGATCCCGCGCTGTAACAGCGCGGATCGTTTCCGGAAAGAAGCGGGATGTTGCCGTGGGAAATATAGTTGACAGTATGCGGAAAAGATGGTAGAATAAAATTGGTATTATACAATAGAACCAATTAAAACAGACAGGCGGGTCAGAATGTCGGATCATGAAGATAAAAGTATTTCAAAAAGGATTTAATTATTCACAGGACGGAACGGGAAACCGCCTTGTATGGCATTTGCAGGGATGCAATATGAAATGCCCGTGGTGCTCCAACCCGGAGGGTATGCCGAAGGACGGGATCCTGCTTACGGAAAAGGAGTGGCTGGATGATTCCTGCTGTCCCCACGGGGCTGTACGGGACCGGACGCTCGACCGCAGCGCCTGCGGGCAATGCGCGGACCGGGCATGTGTGAACAACCGGAGGCAGAAAGGGATCCGGCTGTCCTGCCGGGAATATACGGTGGAAGAGATGGTCAGGGAATGTGTGCGCGCGAAGCCGATGTTTTTTGAGGGCGGCGGCGTAACCCTGACCGGAGGGGAAGTATCCATGCAGTTTCCGGAAGCGGAGCGATTGCTTATCCGGCTCGGCGAGGAGGGAATCCACCGCGCGATCGAGACGAACGGCAGCCATCCGGAGCTGGCGCGCTGGATCCCGCATGTCGATCAGTGGATCATGGACGTCAAGCATTATGATGAGAAAAAGCATATCGCCTGGACCGGCGTGAGCAATCGGTGGGTGCTGCACAATCTGGAACAGGCTGCCCGCCTCCATCCGAACGTGCTGATCCGGATCCCGCTGATCCCGGGGGTCAACGACCGGCGGGAGGATGCGGACGGATTTGCGCGGCTGCTGAAAGACAAAGCGCGCGGCGCGAATGTCCAGGCAGAATTTTTATTGTATCATGAATTTGGAAAAACGAAATGGGAGCAGTGCGGAAAACCGTATCCGATGAAAGTCGCGAAGCCGGAACCGGGTATCCGGGAATATTTTGAGGAAACAATGGCGCGAAACGGGATAACGTGCGTCAGGACATAAATAAAAAAATCAGGAAAGAGCAGGGGAAAAGAATGAAGATCGAACAAATTTATTCAGCGGAAGAACTGACAGAATTAGCAAAAGCGAGGTTTCAGGAAGAACGGTCGCTCGACCATCTGGAAGGTTGGTTCCTGGCGAGGGAGATCGCCATGGAATGTGACGAAACGTTCCGGGACGATCCGGACAGCATCCGCATCGGGAAAACGCTGGTGGAAGTGATGAAAAGGATCCCGCTTACGATCGGATCCTATCATGTCTTTGCGGGAACGCAGGACGACGCGTTCGCGCGTTCCTACGCGCTGATCAATCCGGCGTTCCAGGTAAGCTCCTTTGCGGGATATTGCGATCCGGTCGCCGTATTCGGCGACATTGACCCGATCGGGGATATCACCGAGGAGCGGATCGCGAAGGTGAAGGATTATTATTCCAAAAATGAATTTGCGAAAGTGCTGACAGCCGCATACGATCCGGTGGAGCCATATACGGCGGAAGCGGTCTTTTTTCTTGAGCAGGTAACCGGGCACGTGGTCCCGGACGTGCGGGGATATCTGGAAAACGGGGCTGTCGCGGTCCGTGAGGAGATCTGCCGCCGGCAGGAGGAAACCGGCGACCCGCAGAAAAAAGAATATTATGAAGCGATGAAGTACAGTGTGGACGCGCTGCTTGTCCTGGCAGAACGGTACCGCGCGATGGCGCTTGAAAAGGTGGAGCGCGCGGAGGGAAAAGCAAAAGAACGGTTCGCGCTGATGGCGGAAACGCTTGCAAAGGTTCCGGCATACGGCGCGGAAAATCTGTATGAAGCCATTCAATCGTTCCTTCTTATCTGGCAGACGATGTGTCTGGAGCAGACGCCCAACCCGTTCGCGTTTTCGGTCGGGAACGCGGACCGCATTTTTGAACCGTACCGGGCGAAGGAGCAGACGGGCCGGGAGATGGCGGCGGCGCTGCTCAAGCACCTGCTTGTCTTTTATAATGTGGCGGACCGCAGCTGGGCAATCTCCCAGAACCTGATCATCGGGGGAAGGGACCTTGAGGGGAACGACCTGACCAACGCGACTTCCTATGCCCTGTTTGACGCATATTTTGATATGAACCTGCCGCAGCCGATCTTGTCGGTGAAGTTACATAAGAATACGCCGGATGAACTGTATCAGGAGATGGGGAAATTTTTCTTTACGCCGGGCGTGCTGACGCCGTCCCTGTTCAACGACGACGCGCTGTTTGACATCCTGCGCGAGCACGGCGTGGACGAGGAAGATCTCCCGCAATATTCGGTCGCGGGCTGCCAGGAGCCGCTGATCATGGGAAAAGATAACGGCAATACGACGAATAGCTGGCTGAATATGCCCAAGGTCCTGGAGCTTGTGCTTCAGGGAGGAAAGTCGGAGATCACAGGCAGGCAGATCGGGAAGACCCGGGAAGAACTGGGCGTTTCCGACAGCCTTACCCTGTTAAAAAATATCCGAGAGATCTTTTATCGGGAACTGGATGAATATATTGACCGGATGGTACAGGCGGCAAACGGCGCGTCGTGCGCGATCGGGCTGTACCAGGTGCCGTTCCTTTCCTCCATGATGGGCGGGATCGAATCCGGCATTGATATGAGAGATACGCGGCGGCAGGGAACGAAATACAACGGAAGCGGCTGCCTGATCCATGGATCGAGCATCGTCGCCGACTCGTTTGTCGCAATCGATACGCTGCTGGACGAACGCCCGGAGGACGCCGACCGCCTGCTCGAAGCGCTGCGGACGGATTTTGAACACGACGAGGAGCTGCGCCAGTATCTGCTCGCCTGCGACAAGTTTGGAAATAACATCGAGCGGGTCGACGCGGAGGCGGCGGAGATCGTCAGTAAAGTGGCTGATATGGTTTCCGCGAAGAAAAATTATCTTGGAAATCCGTTCCGACCGGATTTTTCCAGCCCGTCCACTCATCTGATGTACGGATACTGGGTAGGGGCGACGCCGGACGGAAGGAAAGCGCGGGAGATGCTCAATTACGGCGTGGATCCGTTGTTCGGGGACGCGTCCAACGGGCTCGGAATGCGGATGCTTTCCAATCACAGGCTTCCGTTTGGAAAAATGAACGGCGGATGCGCGTCCCATCTCGGTATCGACCCCGGATATTTCAAAGAAAAGACAATGGAACAAAAAGGAATGGAATTTAAGACAAAAGTCTTTGCACCTTTGTTCTTTAACTGGTATGATAAGGATAAGGTTTCTCCGTTTTATCTGTATGTGAATGTGACAACTCCGGAAATGCTTCGAACGGTACTCAGAGAACCGAAAAAATACGCGCCCAGCGGGGTATACATCGTACGGATTCACGGGACGTTTGTTAATTTTCTCGATCTTTCGCCCGAGATACAGGAGGATATCATAAAACGGCTTGATCCGTCTTCCACCGCGATGAGCGCGTAACAGGAGGATATGGATGGAAGAACGGTATTTTGAGGAAGGGAATTTATACACCAAAGTAAAGAAGTACATATGCAAAAAGATCTTTGACGAAAGCTATAAGGACGGGGATCTGATCCCCCCGGAGCGCAAGCTGTCGGAGGAGTTGGGCGTGAGCCGCATTACGGTGCGGAAGGCGCTGAAGCTCCTGGAGGAAGAGCGCATTATCGAACGGATCCAGGGGAGCGGCACAAGGATCGTCCTGCATTACGGCGCGCGGCAGGGAGATATGGATATCATCACCCTGGTAGCGTCGGCGAAGAACGAGTTTTTCTCGCTCTTTATGGACGCGTTCCAGATCAAGGCGGACGAATTTGATTCGCTCGTCCTGTATAAACAAAAGCCGGACGATATGTCACTGGAACGGTGCTTGTATCAGATCTACGACAAGCACCTGCGCAATGTTGTGCTCTGGCTGGAAAAAATGGATCTGGATACGCATACGCTCCGGAAGCTGCGCGGGCTCGGGATGAACATTGTATTATTCGACTCCGTGAGCGGCGGGCTTTACGCGGATGCGATCTGCCTGGACAATCAGGAGGCGGTGGAACGGATCTACCGGCATCTGCGGGAAAAAGACGCGAAAAAAATCGGTTATATCGGCTGGGACGCGACGGATATCGGAAGCCTTCGGATCCGGGAAAATACGTTCCGCAGGCTGGTCCCGGACGGGGTCGTCTGCCATATCTCGTATGAATATCACGACCGGCTGCAGGATATGCCGGAGGAGAAGATCCAGGAGGCGCTGGAGGCGGTGTCCGGCTGCGACGGGGTGATTTACGCGGTCGGGGAGCTTGGAATATTTTTTGAAGGAAATGCCCGAAGAAAAAATATCGTTCACAAGGCAGGCATGGTGGGAGCCAGGCCGGGAGCGGAAACGCTTGGCATCTACGCGGTAGAACAGGATTTCGCATTGATGGCGGCGCGTATATTTGAATGTTTGCAGAAACAGAACAGGGAAAACAGCGGCTGGTCGGCTGCCAATTATATTATAAAAGGACTGGAATAGCGGAACGGCTGATTTGTTTCAAATTTTGAAAGGGGGGGTGACGCATGCAGATAACGGGAATCGACGTCGGGACGACGACGGTCAGCATCGTCTTACTGGATGCGGACAGCGGCGGCATGATCGCCCGGGAAACGGTGGCGCATAACGCGTTTCTCCCGGACAGCGCGCCGTTTCACCGGTGTCAGGACCCGGACCGGATCTGGAATATCATAAAAGAAAAGCTGGACGGACTTGCCGGGCGGTACGGAAAAACGGACTGTATCGGGCTGACCGGGCAGATGCACGGAATGTTGTATGTGGACCGCGATGGGAACGCGGTGAGCCCCCTGTATACATGGCAGGACGAATCCGGAAACGAACGGATGGAAGACGGGCTTACCTGCGCCCAGCGGCTGAATGAGGCGGCGGGACCCGCGTATCCCGGATATGGGATCACGACGCACTTTTATCTGCAAAAACAGAACCGGATCCCGGAAGAAGCGGAAAAAATGACGACGATCAGCGATTATATCGCGATGAAGCTATGCGCGAATACGGAACCGGTGATCGGCGTGGACATGGCGGCAAGCTGGGGATGCTTTGATCTGGAACGGGGCGGGTTCCGAACCGGGGAACTGAAAAACGCGGGCGTGGATATTTCTTATCTGCCCGAAATCGCGGAAAGCTGTACGATCATCGGAGAAACGCCGGATCATATCCCGGTCATGAACGCCCTCGGGGATAACCAGGCAAGCGTTCTCGGTTCCGTGAGGGATCTCCATGACACGGTTTTGCTGAATGTTGGGACCGGGAGCCAGATTTCGGTCGTGACGAAACGGCTGATCCCGTGCAGCGGCAACGTGGAGCTGCGGCCGTGTGCCGGGAACAATTACATAGCGGTCGGAGCCGGACTGTGCGGAGGCAGGGCATACGCCATGCTGGAAAACTTTTACCGCGAGGTGTGCGGGGACGGCGAGCCCCTGTTTTACGACCGGATGATGGAACATTCGAGAAAATTCCTCGCGGAGCATGACAGAAAAGACGCGTGGAATATCCATACCACATTTTCCGGGACGAGGGAGGATCCGGAGAAGAAAGGCAGCATAGAGGGAATCAGTGTGGACAATTTCCACCCGGGCGCGTTTACGGTCGGCATGATCGAGGGAATCCTGGAAGAGCTTCTGGAAATGTATGAACAGATGCGGCGCTGGATCGGGAAAAAAGCGACCCGCCTGGTCGGATCCGGGAATGGTCTGCGGCAGAATCGCCTGATGCAGCGGATGGCGGAGGAAATGTTTGAAATGAAGATGGATATTCCCGCCTGCCAGGAGGAGGCGGCGTGCGGCGCGGCGCTCTGCTCGCTTGTCGCGGCGGGGAAAGTTGCTTCCCTGGAGGATATCCGGGAAAAGATATCATATGTAGAATGAGAGGAAAAGGAAGGGATTACAATGGGGGTAGATCTCAGGCAACCGCTGTTTTTTGATAAAAACAGGGTATATCGGTCTTATATCGGAGGAAAGCTGTTTTCCCGGTTTTTCGGGGACGACAGCGAAGATGATAATTATCCGGAGGAATGGGTGGCGTCTACTGTGGAGGCGATCAATGTCGGGCATGAAAAGCCGAACGAGGGTCTCAGCATGATCGAGGGGACGGACATTTCCTTCCGGGAGCTGATGGAGCGGTATCCGGAGCAGATGTGCGGTCCGTCCGGCAAATTTTCCGTGCTTGTGAAAATGCTGGACAGCGCGATCCGGCTCCCGCTGCAGGTGCACCCGGATCCGGAGTTTTCAGAAACCTACCTGAACAGTCAATTTGGAAAAACCGAGATGTGGATCGTTTTGGAAACGAGAGAGGACGCGGCGATTTATTTTGGATTCCGTGACGCGATGACAAAAGAAAAACTGGCGGAATATGTCGAACGCTCCAAAACAGAGAAGCATGTGATGGACGGCGTCCTGAACCGCCATCCGGTCAAAAAGGGCGAGGTATATCTGGTTCCCTCCCGGTGCGTCCACGCGATCGGCGCGGGCTGCCTGATCCTGGAAGTGCAGGAACCGACTGATTTTACGATCGAGCCGGAATACTGGTGCGGCGACCTGATCCGAAGTGAAAAACAGCTTTATCTTGGGTTGGGTAAGGATATCGCGCTCGACTGCTTTGATTATTCCCTGTGCGGGGAGAAAAGCCTTGAAGTCGCGAGAAAGATCCCAAAAACGATATCGGAATCAGAAAATTTTAAGACAGAAATGCTGATGAGCTATGAGGATACGCCCTGTTTTCAGGTGAAGCGCCATACGATCGGCTGTTCAACCAAATGGGTGGCGGAAACGCCGGCGATCTATGTGGTGACGGACGGAACCGGTTTGATATGGTCCGGTTCGGACGGGAAACGTACATTGAAGAAGGGAGATTATTTTTATCTGCCTTACGCGGCGCAGGGGAATTGTACGATCGGGTCGGAGGAACGCATTGAGATCGTACAATGTCAGCCGCATCTGTAATGGATGAGAGCAGGACGGCGGCGTGAGAGGCGGAGCCTTGCGCGGCGCTGACGGGTCAAAAGGAGAAGGGAAAATGATAGATCAAAATACGGGCGATCCGTATATCAATGTCTGGTTTGGCAATTTTTTCCGCCCGGCTTATGACGGGATGGAGTTTATCGACCGCGGCGTGTCTGTATTAAAAGAAGACGGATTCAACAGTATTATGTTTGATTCCAAGGCGTGGGAAGATTTCCGGGACCGGTTTGCCGGTGGGGAGGCAAGCGTGTATGTCCGGACGCAGGAATATATGCAGCGGCAGGTATTGCAGGAAGGCCTTACCTATAATCATCTTCTGCTATACCTCAACGCCGACAATTTATATCCCAATATCCGGTTCAGCCCGCCGATATACGGCGAGTCTGTCGTGAATGCGGACGGAACGGACGGAAAGTGGTACCGGTACTGGTCGGACAAAGCGAAAGAGTCCATGATGGAGCATGTGAAGGGGATTTATCAGCTGTATCGGGACGGATTTACGCGCTGTGCGACGAAACAGGGCGACGTTCGGGACGTCATGTGTACGATGTTTGATCCTTTCGTTCGTCCGAGCTTCGACGCCGAGGGGCAGGACCGGTATCTTGGATGGCTGAAAAGGAAATATGGGGATATTGATTCCCTGAATGACGCTTATCAAACGAAATTTACCGGTTTTGACGCGCTGACGCTTCCGGATTGCTGGTATGAATGTGCGTATGACGAGCCGATACAGGATCACGGCACGTTCCGGATGGAAGACGGGGCGGTCCGGATGTGGGCGGATAACATGATGTGGAAGCGCGACGAGCTGAGCCTGTATTTTGAGGATATGCAGCGGCGGCTCAAAGAAGCGTTCCCCTCCATCTTCACCTGCCCGACACTGACGCAGTGGGGCTATTTCCTGAGTGTGGATATGCGCGACGGATTCGCGGATTACTGGGATACGTCCCTGCGCGGCGTTGATTTCTTCCGGATCGCGGACCATGTGGACTGCCTGCATTTCCTTGCCGTTCCGGTGACGCCGTACGGAGATCCGGACGCGTATGTCGTTTCCTGCCAGCACAGTATGATGCGGACGATGAACGAAGGCAGGGACATGATCGGCGGCATTTACTGGGGAAGGTTTCTCTATAATAATATTTATGAATTTCTTACGCCGTGCGAGATGATCGGCACGATAGTCGGAGCCGGCGCCGACGGGTACGCGTCCTATGGCATGTGCGGCTTGGACGACGGCGGGGTTCTGCACCGTATGCCGCGGGGATTCCACGAATCGCTGAAAGCGGGCAACGAATGGGCGAAAAAAGTCATCCCGCTCATCCGGGGGAAACGGAAGAAACAGGTCGCGATCCTGTTCCCGTCGGCAATGTCCCTGATCGAACCGTTTGATGTGGATGGAAACGTGCAGCGGCGATATGATATGCTCGGCTATTATAAGATTTGCGGCGACTATGGATATATGGCGGATGTGATCGATCCGGATATGGTTGCCGACGGCAGGCTGGACGGATACAGCGCGCTGATCATTCCGGAAAACGACTGTTACGAATTTGACCGGAATTCTGCCGCGGAACAGCGGCTGGGCGACTGGGTCGCCGGAGGCGGGATCGTTGTTTCGTCTCCCGGGGATGCGCTGTGCGGGCATGTATTCGGGATATCCGGAATGCCGTACGATGGCGTTCAAACGATCTATTATAAAGAGGGCGGATTGCCGCAGAGCGACCGCTTTGATTACTTTACCGAGGGAGAGAGCGTCGCGAAATATTATGCGGACGCCTGCGCGGGACCGAAAGAGTCCGACCGGGACGCGGTTGTGAAAAACCAGTTCGGCAAAGGCGCGGTCTATTCGTTCGGATTTGCTTACGGATATTCTTATTGCGCGAAGGTCGTTCCGAATGTTCCTTTGTCGCAGAAGAACCATGAATTTTATCCGATCCCGATGATGGAGCATAATATTGTCGATGACATTTTCCAGTCGATCGGCATGGAGAAAAGCCCGATCCGCGGAAAAAATGTGGAGACGGCGGTTTTTGAGGACGGTATGATCGTCGTCAATCACAATTCGACGCCGATGGAGCTTCCGGCGGAGGCGGACGTGATCGCCCAGCTGGAAGGAAACGGGCGGACGCTGCCGGCGCGAAGCGCGGCTTATCTTCGGTTCAGGCAATGAGAAGATCATTGCCTATGATGGCTTGATTACAAAAACTGGTATTATCAGATAATACCATTTTATGGTGAATAAGGACAGACAGAGGAAGGAGGAGACACAGAACATGAAAACGATACTGTTTCAGGGAGATTCCATCACAGACGCGAACCGGTCCGCGGATGAAAAAAGCATTTTTTGCATGGGACACGGATACGCCACGATGACGGCGGCGATGATCGGATGCGACTGCCCGGGACAGTATGCTTTTTTCAACCGGGGTGTCAGCGGAGATAAGATCGTCAATATCCTGGAACGGCGGAACCGTGATATCATCAATCTGAAGCCGGATTATATGAGCATACTGGTCGGCGTCAACGATGTGGGAATGGAGATCAAGGATTCCGACGGGACGTCCGCGGATCTGTACGAATTATGTTATGATGTAATAATCGGCGAGGCTCTGGCTGCGCTGCCGGAATTGAAAATCGCGATCATGGAGCCGTTTATCCTGAGAAACCCGGCGCAGGAAGCATATTATGGGGAGCTTCAGAGCGGGATCCGGGCGAGGGCTGCGGCGGCGGAACGGATCGCGCGGAAATACCGGCTTACGTTTCTTCCGCTCCAGTCGAAGTTTGACGAAGCGGCAGAACGGTCGGGCGATCCGGCGCACTGGCTGTACGACGGGGTTCATCCGACTCCGGCGGGCCATAAGCTGATCGCGGAAGAATGGTACGAGAAATTTTATCAGACGACGATAAAAGAAAGGAAAGGAGATTGAACATGAGAAGAAAAAAGGGGGTTGCAGTCGCGCTGGCGTGCCTTCTCGCGGTCACCTGCATCCAGGTGCCGGCGGAGGCGGCGAAAAAGAGCTATGCCAGGAAGATCAGCATCACCAACAGGGCGGAAGTAAAGAAGGAGATGAAGATCGGGGA
>CANQDT010000011.1 GCA_947593735.1 uncultured Lachnospiraceae bacterium
CAATATCTGCAATTTTCAAGGTTCATCTGAGCCTATTTTTTTCAACCCAGTTTTTCATAGATTACTTGACACTACCTGATCAATATACAATATCCCCAATGATTGCATTCTTTTGGATCTGTTCCTTCTCTTTCTCGTCGATCCGGCTCCCCGATAGATACAGATGTTCATACCGGTTGTTCGGCACATAGTCCAGTGTCGTGACATTGGTATCCGAAATTCTCAGATCCTGAAGCTCCCATAGCCGCTCCAGAGGTTCCAGCGCTGTGATATCCGAATTTCCGCTTACATTGATCTGCCGGATGTCCTTACAGCGTTCCAGCCCGTCCAATCCGGCAAGCTGATTGTTCTGGATCGTCAGATACCGCAGTTTCGGGTTTGTCCCTAGAAGTGATACATCTGTGATCTTATTCTCTTCCAGATACAGGTAATTTAAGCTTTTCAGTCCGGTGATTCCCTGAATATCCGTAATCTGGTTCCGCGCGGCAAGGAGCACATTCAGTTTTTTCATATTTGCCACCGCGCTCACGTCGGTCAGCTGATTATCGCTCACATCCAATGCGGTAAGATTCAGCTCTGCCAGCGGACTGATATCTGTAATGGAATTCCGGTCTAAATAGAGCTGGCTGATATGTCCGCAGTTTTCAAGCCCCGTCACATCCGTAATCCCTCTTCCGCTTAAAAACAGGCTGCCGCGGAGGGTATCCAGTTCTGCCGGCGTGATCTCTCCCGTATTCTCTTTATCCAGGTCGCTGTTATTTGCCCGCAGAGCGCGGTACAACGCGGGATTATCCCGTTCAAATACCGAATGGCGTTCTTCATCCGGGCAGGCGATCACAAGGTCAAAGCTGCCGGTTTTTGTGGAACTCAATAATTTGGTTTTCACATAATAGATATGTCCTGCTTTCAGCGTCTGGCTTATATAAAAGTCCCTCGTGTTATCCGGGTTTTTATTTGCGGCAGGCGCGTCGTCGTTATATGCCAGCTGTTTATTGGTATTGTCCAGCAGATATGCGCATGGGTCTGTGCCGCTGCTGCTGACAGACCGGATGGCATATGTTCCGGTTCCCGGCGCTACAAACCGGTAATACCGGTATTCCCCTTTCCGACAGATTGAGACATGGCTTACGCTCTCCGTCTGTTCCAACGGCACCGGTTCTGCTATAGATGGTACGGTATTGCTTCCAAGCGCCTGCTCCGATGCAAATCGGATCGGAACCAAAGATTGTTCTGTTGCGCCATTCCCGAGTTCTCCATCTGAATTTCTTCCCCATCGCCATATCGTTCCGTCCGCCTCCTGTGCAAGAACATTGAGGCGTCCGGCGGCAACACTTTGGATTCCTTTCAGTTCTTCCAGTTGAACCGGGCGGAAGAAGTCCTGCATTACATGACCTTCCGGCGGCGTCATCCCGACCAGCCCGCA
Organism: uncultured Lachnospiraceae bacterium; assembly: GCA_947593735.1. GTDB lineage: Bacteria > Bacillota > Clostridia > Lachnospirales > Lachnospiraceae > CANQDT01. The sequence goes on from CANQDT010000011.1 coordinate 1,424, forward strand.
CTGATATACGTCTCCTTTTTCATCACAGAAAATAGTAAAATTATAACCTGCTGCTACCGATCGGATTCCCGACAGGTACGGGCATTGCACCGGTGTGTAGGAAAATTTATTTTTTCCGGTTCCAAACTGGCCGCGTATATTCAATCCCCATGAATAACAGAATCCCCTCTGATCTATGGCAACCGCATGCTCATATCCGCCGGCGATACGCCGGATCGGTTCATCCAGGGCAATCTTTTTCGGTATCCGAGAAGAACTTTCTGTTGTCCCGGTTCCAAGCTGTCCCCATGAATTGTTTCCACATGCGTAGGCAGATCCGTCTTTCTTTATGAAATAACTGTTTTCCTCCCCGCACGCCGCCTGTATGACATCGGTAAGCGCAACCTTCACCGGGCTTGCCTGCTTTGTGTCTGTGCTGTCAATACCGAGCTGACCATCTGAGTTATCTCCCCAGCCCCATGCGGTTCCATCATCCTTCACTGCTATGCTGAACGACCGATTTGCGGCGATCTGTACGACATGATCCAGACCGGGTACCTGTGTCAGAACAGACCGGTTTATCTCTGTTCCGTCCCCAAGCTGTCCTCTGCTGTTTGAGCCGCACGCCCATACGGTTCCATCGCGTTTTAGAAATAGCTGATGGCTGTATCCCGACGCAGTCATAATCACATCATCCGTAATATACTTATTTTTCTTAACGGAGCCGGTACCGGTCAATTGTCCATATTCATTACTTCCGGTTCCGTATGCCCGGTTATCCTTCCCAATATAAACCGTATGTCCGTATCCTGCGCTGATCGCTGCATGATTGTAGTCATATTCCCTCATCAACGGAGCGGTTTTTGTCTCTTTCAGGCATATGGACATTTCTGTTTCTTCCCGAAAATAGATCCGTTTTTCCCTCGTGATATATCCTTCGGCACGAACCGCAAGCATATGCTCACCCAATGGAATGTATTCCAATACAAGAGTACCGTCGTTCCCGGCTTCAAAGATAGTATGATTGATATCGGCTACTGCCCCTGAAATTCCGTTTCCGGAGCTGTCGTTAATATGCAGGATGAGGGTTGCCGTCCGGTCATGGATCAGTTGCTGTTTCACTCTTTTATCTGAACCGTCCTCGAGCATTTCAACATCAAATTCTGCTGTTTGATATCCCTGTTTCGAGATCACAACATGATAGGTTCCCGGATTGATCCGATCGGTCACAGCATCTCCTCCGTCCGGATATGTTTCATAGTGATCGTCCACCAGACGTCCGTTGCTTATATAGACGTCCGCACCGCCAACATCTCCAAACACATCCGAGACCAGGACAGTCAGGCGTCCCGTCTTGCTTCTTGGTTTTAAAGAGTAGGATCGGTATATATGTTCCTCATCCAGCCATGTGCTGACAGAAACCTGTAATGGTTCATATCCGGTCGCCTCAATAACAATATCTCTTGTATGATTGTAATAATTGTCCATATCAATAAAATAGGCAATCCCATCCGTATCCGTGAAACCGCGTTTATTTTCTCCTTCCAGATAGCCCATTTCCCCTTCCACCAATGCTCCGGAAATTGGCTCGCCGGTATCCGCATCCAATACTTCTATACTGCAATCCGTCGTATACGCGCCAACCTCTATATACATATCAATTCTTTGAACTTCAAGGAACACACCGGTATAATCATAAATCCATACCCGAAGAGTCAATTCATACTCATCGCTCACAACCTTATCCGGTATGACTACCTGCAGAGACGTTACCGGATATTTTATAACGGGGACTGACCAGCCCGACGGGATAGTCTCTATTTCTATTTTCATAATGTCCGTCATATTGGTCTGCGCAAACGTGTAAGAGCCTCCTCCCGGTGGAAGCAGCATAGGCGCATCACAATCATAAGTCGCCAGATCGACTTCCGGGTCATAATAAGTAAAATCATTCAGCGGCCCGCCGCCCTGAAAAATATCCCTCATTTTTTGAAAAAGCTGCGCTTTATCACGATATAAAGTCCTTTCTTTCGCCTCACATTTCATCCCACATAAGAAAAATGTAAAAATAATTACAATCCAGAAAATTCTTTTTTTCTTCATTGGCTTCCTCCCCTGCTACACCTTTCTCTCACTTATACTGGATTTCAGAAAATAAAAATGCAACAAAAACAAACCACGATTGACATCTCCTCTCTACTTAAAACACGGTCACCCATTCCTTTTCCATATAAAAAATTATCTCATTACTTTCTTTTATTAAATAATATTATCTTATACTTTGTCAATAATTTTTTATTTTATTTATTATATTTTATTTTATAATGCTTAATCTGTTGATTTGACATATTACAATTGACATATTGATTCAATTTATATATAATATTTTAATAAATGAATGAACAAAGGGATACCACTGAAATGAAACGAAATTATAAGTTGACCAACCGTGAGTTGGAAGTTATGCAGGTGCTGTGGGATTCGGATCAGCCGCTGGCGGCAACAGACATTTCCGAGCGCAATTCCAGCCTGAACCTGAGTACCGTACAGGTTGCCTTACGAAAACTGATGGAGAAATCTTATATCAAGGTGGCGGATATCGTCTATCACAACACTGTTTTGACCAGAGTATATGAGCCGGTACTGACCCAGGAAGACTATATGATTGATTATCTGAAAGCATCTTCTTTAAAGGTCGAGTCGATCGTCGCCTCTCTGGTTAAAAAAGAGAACAGCATGGAAGTATTGGAAAAGCTGGAAACATTTATTCAAAAACGAAAAAAACTCTTGAAGGATAAAACGTCCGATGTTTGATTATAATTCCACAATGAATACCATTATTCTCGGAAGCTTCATGATTCTGGTCCTGTATCTGACTTACCGAACCAAATCATACATTGCGAGGATTCCTTATCCGTTTCTCATGATTTATACGGCGCTTATTTTTCTGAGACTATGTTGGCCCTTCGACCGGAAACAGGCATTTATGATCAACATCCGCCATATATATCCCGCGATTTCCTCTTTTCTTGTTACCAAGGGACATTGGCATGCGTTTCATTTTTACTATTACCAGGTACTTGCGGTCATTTGGATCGCGGGAAGCATCCTGTGCCTGATCCGCATAATCCGGAATCATATCTGCTTTTCAAAGCTTTTGAAGATTATGCCAAAAAAAAGCCGGGATGATATCAGGAAACAGTACCGAAACCGGATGAGCGCGTCTCTGTACCAAAGGTTGACCATCATACAGACCGATTATGTATCGACTCCATCCGTTGCGCGGATCAGACACCCTGTTATTCTGCTGCCGGAAATGGAATTCAGCGACAAAGAGTTGGAGTATATCATCAGCCATGAGCTTCAACATATCCGGAATCATGATCTGGTTATCCAGCTTTTTACAGAACTGCTCTGCGCGTTATACTGGTGGAACCCACTCGTTTATTTATTAAAAAAAGTATTGATCAACATAAATGAGATACGGATTGATTCGATTCTGTCAAAAAACTGGGATCAACAGGAAACGCACCAATATATCTCCTGTCTGTTAAAAGTAAGCCAACATCAGGCAAATACCGGATCCGATCAGAAACTGATCGCCTTTGCCGCCAGACAGGAACCCCTTGTGGAGAGGACTGCTTATCTGAAAAAAGATGGAAAACAGAAAATACCGGTTTTGTCCGGCGCGATTCTGGCAATTACCATGTTCTGCTCCATAACCTGTATGTTTGTGCCATATCAAATCCCACCTGAAGTAGAATCGGAATCATTTACTATTCCAGCAGATGATTCTTACATAGTCAAAAATAATGAAGGCACTTATACTTTGTATATCAATCATGAACCGGCAGGCACTTTGACGGATCCCTACGATTCCGCATTCGAGGGCATCCCTGTTTATCAAACTTTAAAGGAGGCAAAAAGCCATGAGAAAAATTAAACTTTTCATTCCCTGTACCCTGTTTTTACTCGCTATTTTCCCAGCGAACGCGCGTGCCTGCACACAGACACCCGCCGCTGACCAGGCTGCATTACTTACTGCTCCGAAGCCTGAAGTTTCCGTTCCCTATTCGGATCAGTATGAATGGCGTTTCAAAACGATTGACGGCGTCCTGTATAAAAGACTTTACAATATCACAAAACAGGAATGGGTCGGCGACTGGATTCCGGCATGATACTAAGCTCCCAGGCATATATTCTCACTAGGCTCGATAGGACCTCGCCAAGTGATCATATTATACCATAAAAAAATCCCAAAAAACGCAACTTGTAAAAACCGGTCAGATTATTGTAAAAAGTGGTATATTGCTTGCCGGTTTTCGTTTACACGCGTTTTGATATCCCATTGTACTCCTTTACGACGGAACGGATCATTCATGCGCATTCCATATCCATGCGCGTTTTTATCTGCCTTATCGGATGCCAGCGCGCCGGCATCCTGCTCCGGAAGACAGCTGCTTTTCCGTGTAATACCGCAAGATCCCCGTTTTTCATATGGATCTCCGACGGCATTACAATGTCATATTCCCATTGGATATCATATTGCTTCGCCTGTTTCATTTTTAAAAAAAGAGGGCATCCCTCAAGTCATTGATATGCTCCTCCTTGAAATCGACATTTTATTTTTTCTAATGTCTACCTCAAGGGGAGCATATCACATTCGACTTTTTGGACACCCTCTCATATTTCATAATATTAAAAAGGAGCTTCTGCCATCTTTCTGATGCATTAAAATTTATTCAATTCCGGATCATTGACTGTTGCCATTATTTTTTATAAAGGCGTTTGCAAGATAGGTAAAGGTAATAAGCAATAATAAATCCTCACTCCGGCTGACAATCATCTGTATTCTATCCACAATCCGCGGTCCTGTCGTATATAAAGTTGACAGGCAGAAAAGAAATACTCCCATCACCGTCCATACAATAAATATAGCTCTCCTCATACATGTCTGCTGCCTTATTGTATATTTTGTGATCAGAAAATTACAGATTGCAATAAACGCCGCCGTACCCATTTTTAAAATAAAATAGTGCGGGAATAAGCGATATGTTTTTGAGACGTATTGATCAAACGCGATTCGCAGCATCCCAAATGTAACTACCGTTACCGCCGGATAAAGTATGATATACAAATAATTCAACCATCGTTTCATTCTTTGATCCTCATCTCCACAAATTAGTTTGAAAGACTGCCCCAATCAATCGCATTCTTTATAATTGGACAATCAACTTCAAAAACCCATTTTGAACCTGTCCCACGCTGCAGCATACATGAAGATATTCCGCCCATCAATGTTGTTCCTACATCTTTAACATAACTAGTAAATTTCGTCGTATAGGAATAAGAATTGCTTGTTTAACAATTATCCGGAATACACTATGTTCTAACTGATAATATAATTTTTATTTTATACATTGTCAATATTTTTTTATTGTATATATATATTTTTACAAAAAAGATGGGCGCTAATGGCATTTCATCTCATATCAACATAATCCTGTGTCGATCGTAGAAAAGCGGGAGCATATCCAATCTCTGATTATGCTTCCGCTTTTTTGCAAGTATTGCCTAAATATGATATTACCGGTAATTCCGTCATGATAAAGTTTATCGCTCCGGAAGACAAAGGAATCCGGAGCGGATCCGAATGCGAAAAGGCTGCCTTCGATCGTTTCATTTCGTCTCCAGCAGCCTGTGCCCTGTTTATTTATTCTTTTTCTTTTTGGAGAAAAATCCTTCGGTTTTTCCCGCCGTCCCTGCCTGGCTGTTCCTGCCCTCCAGGGACGCCTCAAATTGCCGCAGGAGGTCTTTCTGCTCGCCGGTCAGATGCTCCGGCACCTGGACGATCAGCGTCACATAGTGGTCCCCTCGCACATTCTTGTTCCGGCGGGACGGAACGCCTTTCCCGCGGAGCCGGATCCTGGTATCCGTCTGGGTACCCGGGTTTACCGTATACTGGTACGGACCGTCCAGCGTATTGATGGTGACCGTTCCTCCGAGCGCCGCGCTCGTAAATGAGATCGGCGCGGAAGAATAGATATTATATCCGTCCCTCTGGAAAATCGGATGTTCCCCGACCAGGACGACGACCATCAGGTCTCCGCGCGGTCCTCCGTTCACTCCCGGCTCGCCTTTTCCGGCGATCCGTATGGTCTGACCGTTATCGATCCCGGCGGGAACCGTGATCTGGATCCGTTTCCGATTGCGGACATATCCGGTCCCATGGCAGTCCGGACATTTATTCTTGATCACCTTTCCGGTCCCGTTGCAGTCCGGACAGGTCTGTACGTTCTGTACAGTCCCGAACAGCGATTGCTGCGTATAGACAACCTGCCCCTTTCCGCCGCAGCGGGAACACGTTTCCGGAGCGGACCCCGGAGCGGCGCCCGTTCCATGGCAGGTCTTGCAGTCGTCGCTTAATGTAATCTCCACATCCTTCGTGGTGCCGAATACGGCTTCCTCAAAGGAAATGTGGATGCTGATCCGCATATTGGCGCCCTGGCGCGGTCCGTTTCTCCTCGCGGAACTCCGGCTGCCGCCCCCAAACATACCTCCGAAGATATCGCCAAAAATATCGCCCATATCCTGGCCGGTAAATTCAAATCCGCCGAAGCCGCCAAAGCCGCCCGGTCCGCTGCCGCCTCCCTGATCGAAGGCGGCGTGGCCGAACTGGTCATACTTCGCTCTTTTCTGCGCGTCACTTAATACTTCATAGGCTTCTGAAGCCTCCTTGAATTTCTGCTCGGCTTCCGGATTATCCGGGTTGGTATCGGGATGGTATTTTTTGGCAACCTGGCGGTATGCCTTCTTTATCTCCGCTTCCGTGGCCGTTTTACTGACCCCGAGAACCTCATAATAATCTCTCTTTTCTGCCATAGCTGTTTACCTACACTTCTTTGTAGTCTCCGTCTACCACATCATCGGCGTTATATCCCGCGTTCGGGTCGACGTCGGGACCTGCGCTCTGCGCGCCCTGCGCTCCGGCTGCCGCCTGCTGCGCCGCTTCATACATTTTTGTAAATAACGTCTGCGCGCTCTGCATCAGGGCGTCCTTCGCCGCTTTGATCGCTTCCACATTGCTGTCCGCGATGTCGTCTCCCTTATTTTCCTCCAGCAGCTTCCGAAGTGCCGCAAGGTCTTCCTCCACTTTTGCCTTTTCCGCCGGATCAACCTTATCTCCCGCTTCCTCCAGCGCTTTTTCGGTCTGGAATACCATGGAATCCGCCTCGTTACGGGTATCGATCGCTTCCTTGCGCTTCTTATCCTGCGCCTCGTATTCCGCCGCTTCCTTCACTGCCTTGTCGATTTCCTCATCGGACAGGTTGGAACCCGCCGTGATCGTGATATGCTGCTCCGCGCCGGTACCGAGATCCTTCGCGGATACGTTTACGATACCGTTCGCGTCGATATCGAAGGTAACCTCGATCTGGGGAACGCCCCGTCTTGCCGGCGCGATGCCGTCCAGGCGGAACCGTCCGAGGCTCTTGTTGTCCCTCGCGAACTGCCGCTCACCCTGTACGACGTTGATATCCACGGCGCTCTGGTTATCCTCGGCGGTTGAGAAGATCTGGCTCTTCTTCGTCGGGATCGTCGTGTTCCGCTCGATCAATCTTGTCGCGATGCCGCCCATTGTCTCGATCGACAGCGACAGCGGCGTAACGTCCAGCAATAAGATGTCGCCTGCGCCCGCGTCGCCCGCCAGCTTGCCGCCCTGGATGGACGCGCCGATCGCGACGCACTCGTCCGGATTGATGCCCTTAAACGGCTCATGTCCGGTTAATTGTTTTACTTTCTCCTGCACGGAGATCATACGGGTCGAACCACCGACCAGCAATACTTTGGACAGATCGGAAGCCGTCAGCCCGGCGTCTTTCAGCGCCGTCTGCACCGGTCCCGCCGTGCGCTCCACAAGGTGAGCCGTAAGCTCGTCAAATTTGGCTCTCGTAAGGTCCATGTCAAAATGCTTCGGACCGTCCGAAGTCGCCGTGATAAACGGAAGGTTGACATTGGTCGTCGTAGCGGAAGACAATTCTTTCTTCGCTTTTTCCGCCGCTTCTTTCAGCCGCTGCATCGCCATCTTGTCGCCGGACAGATCGACGCCTTCCTTTGCCTTAAAGTCGTCCAGGAAATATTGCGTGATGACCGCGTCGAAATCGTCCCCGCCCAGCTTGTTGTCGCCTGCGGTCGATAATACTTCGATCACGCCGTCGCCGATCTCAATGATGGAAACATCGAATGTGCCGCCGCCAAGGTCGTAGACCATGATCTTCTGCTCTTTTTCATTGTCCAGCCCATATGACAGCGCCGCTGCCGTCGGCTCGTTGATGATCCTCTTTACGTCAAGTCCCGCGATCTTGCCGGCGTCCTTCGTCGCCTGGCGCTGCGCGTCGTTGAAGTACGCGGGAACCGTGATCACGGCTTCCGTCACCTTTTCACCGAGATAATTTTCCGCGTCCGCTTTTAACTTTTGCAGGATCATCGCGGAAATCTCCTGCGGAGAATATTTTTTGTCGTCGATTGTCACTTTAAAGTCGGTTCCCATATGTCTCTTGATCGAGGAGATCGTCTTATCCGCGTTCGTGACCGCCTGCCGTTTCGCCGGCTCGCCGATGACGCGCTCGCCTGTCTTCGTAAACGCGACGACGGACGGCGTTGTCCGCATTCCCTCCGTATTTGTGATAACGGTCGGTTTTCCTCCTTCCATCACTGCTACGCAGGAATTTGTCGTCCCTAAATCGATTCCAATTATTTTGCTCATTGTTTTGTCCTCCTTATTGCTCTATATTGTTTGATTTTTTTCATTTATAGGAAACCCTTCCCCATGGAAGGAGTTTCTGGCTTAATTTACTACCTTGACCATGCTGTGGCGGAGCACCTGATCCTTATATAAGTATCCTTTCTGGAACTCCTCTGCCACAAGATTTTCACCCATTTCCTCATTTTCTTCATGCATGACCGCGTTATGGTAATCCGCGTTAAATTCGCTGCCGACCGGGTCCATCGCTTTCACGCCGATTCCCTCAAGGGTATCCATCAGCTGTTTGTAGATCATCCCGATCCCCTGCGCAAAGCCGGTATCCTTCTCATCATCCGGCAATGATTCCATCGCGCGCTCAAAATTATCGACGACCGGGAGAAGTTTTTCCAGCACCTCGCATGCGCCGATATCGTACCGCCGTCCCGCTTCCTTTTCATTCCGCTTTCTGGCGTTTTCAAATTCCGCCATCAGGCGCTGATACCGGTCTTTGAGCTCCGCGATCGTTTTCTCTTTTTTCTCCAGCTCCAGCTTCAGAGCCGTCTCGATCTTCTTTCCCTTCTTTTCCTTTTTGCCGGAAGCCTTCTCCGGCTCCGCGGATTCGCCTGCCGGTTCCTCCTGCCGTTCCGCGGCGTCCCCGGTATTGTTTTCGCTCGCTTCATCCGGCTTTTCTTCCGGATGGGTTTCTTCTGTATGTTCTGCCGTTTCCTCCGCCTTCTTGGCGGCGGCTTCCTCCATCGCCGCTTTGACGGCTTCCTCGTGATTGATCTCCTGGCTCATTCTTCGTCACCTCTGTGTTTTGTTTTAAATATGGAATCCAACTCTCCGGTCAGATTTTTCAATGTCTTCACGACCTTGCCGTAATCCATCCGTTTCGGTCCCAATATGCCGATCGTTCCCCGCACGCCGTCCTCCATCTCATAGGTAGCGGTGACAAGGCTGCAATCCTTCATCGGCTGGATCGCGTTTTCTCCGCCGATATAGACCTGGATCCCGGTGTGGGTTTCCGGTTCGTCGTCATGCACGATCAGCTTTGTGAGCGATTCCTTTTCCTCCAGCATCGACAGAAGCTGTCCTGCCTGCTCCATGCTGTTCAGCTCCGGATATTTCAGGATGTTGGTCGCGCCGCTTGTGTAGACCGGAACTTCCCCGGCTTCCCGGATCGCGTCAAGGATGCCCGCGAATACATGTTCCAGGATCGGGGCGTGGATGCCTGCCTGCTCTTTCATGGTCTGGATCAGCTCCAGGTTCATATCGTTGACCGTCAGCCCCTGCAGGAACGAATTTAAGAGGATATTGAGCTTCAATATCTCATCGTTGGTCAGGCTTTCGTCCGTCCGGATCATCTTATTCTTGATGATATTGCTGTCCACGACGATCACGGCGAGAAGCTGGCTTTCCGTGACCTGCGACAGCTGGATGAACTTCACGGACACCGTCGGATAACGCGGACCTGTCACCAGGGTCGCGTAGTTGGTATTGGACGCCAGGACGCGCGCCACCTGCTTCAAAAGGCTCTCCATGCGGTCGACCTTTTCCAGAAGCGTCTGCCGCTCCGCCTCGTCGTCCTCCTTCTGCTGCATCAGATAATCCACATAATAGCGGTATCCGTTGTCGGACGGGATCCTTCCAGCGGACGTATGCGGCTGGATGATATACCCGAGGTCTTCCAGATCTGCCATCTCATTGCGGATCGTAGCGGAACTCAGATTCAGATCGGTGTATTTGGATATGGTCCTGCTTCCGACCGGCTCGCCGGTTTCCAGATAGTTGGTTATGATCGCCTGTAATATGCGGAACTTCCTGTCATCTAAACACATCTCTGCCTGCTTCCTTTTCTTATTAGCACTCATTCAGTTTGAGTGCTAATAGTCTTCTACTCCATAATATCATGTTTCTATTATTTGTCAATAACTTTTTTTCATGAACTTGAAAATTTTGTTATTGCCCTGCCGTCCGCCTTTTTTCCATAATAAAAGCGGGTCTGCCATGCCCGCCCGGATCCGGTCTTTCTTTATCCTTTTTTCGCAACAAAAAAAGCTGCTAACGGGAATCGAACCCGTGACCTCCGCACTACCAATGCGACGCTCTACCGTCTGAGCCATAGCAGCTGATTGAAAAAACAACCATCTGCAATATTACATGATTTGCAGATGGTTGTCAAGGTGTTATTCACTTATTTCTTTTCTTTCTTTTTTACAACTTTTACGGTCGCGGACGGTCCCTGGCCAAAATAATTTTTGCCGTATACTTTGATCGTTTTGTTTGCCTTCTGTTTCGGGATCTTCACCCGGAACGAGCCGTCCTGCTTTACTTCCGCTTCGTACGTTTTCCCGGCGACCTGCACGGTTACGGTATGCGCCGTATCGGGTTCCTCCGCTTCCGCCATATCTGCATCGCCCAAAAGCCCGCCGTCCGGTTCCATACCTGACGATCCCATATCCGGCGGTTCCGTACCGTCCGGTTCCTCATTGTCTGTCCCGTCCGCGGGATCGATATCCCCGGCGTCCGTTTCCCCGATCACCGCCTCGATATCCACAAGGCGGATCGTCCCGGTCACATATCGTGAATGATCCGTCACTTCATTGACAACCGGCGCGTCCGGCGCGCGTTCCGCAACCGTATAACGGGCGGAAGGGCTGTCGCCCGCGCTGTTCGTCGCGTATAACCGGACCGGCGTCCCGGAATTGGTCCTGTCCACGCGGATTTTGTATACATATCCTTCGTCCGCTTCGCTGTATTCACACGCGTCGGAGGAATAGATCATGCTTCCGATCTTCAGGTTCATCGTGCATTTCTCATCGGTCCACGCCCGCACCGACGTCATATTGTTCGCGATCTCACCATCCAGCAGCGCGGGTTTCGCGGCAAGCGCCTTTTCTATGCTCAGCACGGAGCCTTTTTTTACGAGACCGTGCGCGCTCCAGCATACCGCGTACGCGTTCGTATTCGGCTTCAGGGGCGCTCCCGTATCGATGCCAAATTCTTTTTCATCAATGCGGTAAATCTCGTCGTCATAGAAAAGATACGCGTTCTTCGTCGTTGTGCTGACGCCGGACAGGTCGCTCTGCTTGTCGTCGGCGGGATCCCATTCCACAAAACCTTTCAGGTAATTGGTAATATACGCGCCCATCTCCTCGACCTTCGCGGTCTGTACATAGCTTTTTCTCGTTTCCCCGCCTGCCTCGTCCGTCACATAGACCCGGATCGCATCGCCGGGATCCGCCGTATACGGAAGCTCAATGTCATAATATCCATCATTCCCGATCACGGAATGGAACGTCTGTCCCGCCGTTTTCAGCGTCAGCTCCAGCGGAACCTGATTACTGTTCTTCACATATCCCCGGATATGGTCCGTTCCGCTCAGCGTCGGATAGATGCCCGGCGGGTTCGGTCCTGCCTCGACCGTTTTGATGGACGTTGCCCGGCTGACCCTGCCGATGTGGTCCACGCCCATGACTTTTACGGTCTTGTTGGCGTTCTGGCACGGCAGGGACATGGTAAATTTCCCGTTTTTCACGGTAACCGCCGTCGGGATGATCGTCCGCGCCTTATCGTATTTCGCGCTGTTCTTATACAGAGCTTTTCCGCCGTTTTCATCGACATAGGCGGCTTTCCCTACGTAAACGACGATCGAACTGTCCGTATCGCGGATGTTGCCCGTGATCGTATCCTGCGTGTTCGTCAGCTCGTCAACCTGGATCTGGTTCGGTCCGGTCCGCCTGACCTTAACGGTCGCCGCCTCGCTCGTCCTGCCCTGGCTGTCCTCAACATAAAGCGATATCTTGCTTCCCGCTTTCGGCGAAAACAGCTCATAGGAAAATTCGCCGGACGCCGGCACCGAAAACGTATATTCTTCCTCCTCAGTCACAACGTGCATGGTCGCGCCCGGCTCGGCGCGCCCGGTGATCGCCTTGTTCCGGTTGGTCAGGGAATCAACCTTCGGGACCTCCAGCACATTTTGGTCGATATTGTCAACGACGATCGTCCGTTCCGTCTGATTGCCAGCCCTGTCGCGCGCGATCACCGTATAAGTCCCATTCTGTCCGACGTCGAAGCCGCCGCCCTGTACGGATACGCCGCCCGCCCAGGAACTTGACGTATTGCTGTACCGGATGCTCTCGATCCCGGATGGGTCGGTCGCCTGCACGGCGATCCGGACTTTTTTATTCGTCGACACGCGGTTGGTGGAGCTTACTACGAGAGACGGTCCTGTTACGTCCTTCTCCGGGAAGGACGCCGCCGCGCTGTAATAGTCGAACCCGTCGAGCGTGTCGATCCGCTTCTGATACCAGCTTCTCTTCTGCGCCAGGCTCCTTGCCGCCTTCGGCGCTTTCACCAGGAACCGGTCGTCTTCCGGCGCTTTCAGCGTCCAATTCTGATCCGCCTCGATCGCGATCGTACCGGCTTTTCCAAGGTCCGTCAGATAAGAATCCATCACCGTCTGTCCCACGATGTAATCATTCATGACGGCGGTATCCCGGATCCCTTCCAGCGCCTCTGCCTCTCCGCTCTCCGTTACGCGGTTGGCGCAGACGAGCAGTTCCTGATCGTCCTGCACCGGCTGCCCGTTGATCGTCAGGGACGTGATCCGCCGGCTGTCGCTGATCCGGTTCCCGTGAATATTGTAGCGCGGTTCCTTACTGATATCGACCGTATATTCTACGCCGTCGAAGATATAACATTCCCGCCAGTCATGCAGCCATTCTTCCCGGAGCAGAGGGCGGAGCCCGGATAATTCCATCAGGATCTGCATATCTTCGTCGTTCCATTCCGTCTTGCTTCCGACCGTTTCATAGGTGGATGCCGACCATTCCATCCACTCCCGGAGCATGGCGCCCGTCACCTTATAGATGCTGACGCTCGTTTTGTAAACCATAAAATTATCCAGCAGCGGATTCGTGAGCGTTCCGGTCAGGCTCACGGCGTCCTGCTTCGCGTTGCTCCCGTACCGGCTGAAATAGCTTGCTCCCACGATCGGAAGATCCTTGCAGTCCTGCCCTTTGTTCTGTACCCAGGACTGCGCGTAAGCGATTTTGGAATCGTTGACCATCTGGAGCATCGCGTTGTCCTCCATCGGCCCGAAATAGTTGTTCAGCGGTTCCTCATTCGCGATTTCCCCATAAGAGACCCGGCTCTTTGCTCTCAGCTTTTCATCCCATTTTCCCATGAAATTCCGGATCTTTTCATTCTCTTTTGTCGTTTTCTTGACTGCTCGTACCTTTCCGGACTGCCTGCTGATCGTTTTTTCGGATCCATTGACCGTAAGCGTCACATCCGCCACGCCGATCTCCTGACCGCGGTTCTTGGCGGAGACAAGCACTTTCCCGTTCATCAGCCCGGTCGACGCGTCGACATTCGGCAGGCTGTAATAAACCTCACTCGCCGTATCGGAGGAGGGAAAAGAAGTATGGGAATGACCGCATAAAACGACGTCCACATCGGAGAGCTTCGTCAGTTCATACGCCACGTTTTTGCTGAACGGCGTCGGGTTATTCCCTCCGACGCCGGAATGTGCCAGCACAACGACAAGGTCCGCGCCCTTTTTCTTCAGCTGCGCGGAATCATATTCTACCGTATCTTCAATATCCTCCGGTTCCAGGATCCCCCGGAAGCTCTCCGTCTTCGCGGACAGCACCGGCACCGTGACGCCGATCAGTCCGATATTGACTGTGACGGACCTGCCGGACGATGTTTTCACTGTCCGTTTCAGCATCTTTGTCTCGTCGTAGATCGGTTTTCCGGTGATCGAATCTTTCACATTGGACAATACGACCTTTTCGGAAAGCCCCGCCTGCTCCAGCTGGTCGCGGAAATAATCCTTTCCATAATCAAATTCATGGTTGCCGATGGTGATCGCGTCGTAATTGATGTAGCGCATCGCCTTATAGACCGGCTGAAGCGCGTCCTCATCTTCGCCCATGATATATTCGGTCGTATAATCCGAGATAAAATCGCCAAGGTCAAACAGGAACGAATTCTTTTTCCCTTTCTCTGCCACGGCTTCCTGCATGAGCGTATAGGCTTTGGCAAGGCCGCCCTTCGGGTAATCCTCCGCCGCCTGATAGTCATAGGAAGTCAGTTGCCCGTGAATGTCTGTCGTAAAAATAAACCGAAGCTCCAGTTTTTCCGCGGCGGAAGCGGCGATCCCCGCCGGAACTGCCGACGTGAGGACCAGCAGCGCGGAAAGCACCGCCACGGCTGCTCTTCGGAACGGGTGATTTCTGGTTATCAACATAAGCTGTCTCCTTTTATTTCAAAATATGCCTCATCTTCTGGCGGATCCTCTGCAATGCGTTGTCAATGGATTTCGGGCTTTTTCCCATATGTTCCGCGATCTCCGTGTATCCGGCGCCTTCCAGATATTCATGCAGCACCTGTTGTTCCATCTTACTTAGTTTTTGCACAAGCTGGCGCTTTATATTGGAAATCGTTTCCTCCATCAGCACGATCTGCTCCGGGTTATTATTTTTGGAATCATCGGGGAGCAGGTCGCCCAGCGTCAGATCCGAATCCCGGTTGGCAGGCGCGCTGAAAGAAACGGATTCGTTCAGCGGGGAATGTTTCTTCCGCGCGGAAGCGGTCACGGCGGTATGCACGTGCCGCAGGATACAAAGCTTCGCGAAACTGAAAAAAGAGGCGCCCATGGTATTGTCATAACTCCGGATGGCTTGCAGAAGCCCGATCATTCCCTCCTGGATCAGGTCTTCCGTGTCCGCTCCGATCAGGTACATCGTATGCGCCTCCGCCTTTACGAATCCATTGTACTTTCTCAACAGATGATCCGCTGCCGCCGCGTCGCCCTGCTGGGCGAGCGCGACGACCGATTCGTCCGGCATCTTTGTATAGTCTACCATATGCTGCCTCTCTTTGGCTGTTTTTTCACAATAAATTCACACGCACATCCTGCGCTGCCTTACGATCTCGTAGGCAAGCACGCCCGCCGCGACGGACGCGTTCAGGGAGTCGATCTGCCCGTTCATCGGTATGGACGCGATATAGTCGCAGGTCTCTCTGACCAGCCTGCTCACGCCGCTCCCTTCGTTTCCGACCACAAGACCAACCGGACCTTTCAGGTCCAGGTCGTACATGGTTGTCCCGTCCATATCGGCGCATACGAACCACATACCCTGTTTTTTTAATTCTTCGATTGTTTTCGCAAGGTTCGTCACTTTCGCGACCGGCGTATAATTGAGCGCCCCGCTGGACGTCCGCGCGACCGTCGCCGTCAGACCGACAGCCCTGTGCTTTGGTATGATCACGCCGTGCGCCCCGGCAAGATTGGCGGTGCGGATGATCGCGCCGAGGTTATGCGGATCCTCGATCCCGTCCAGCAGGATCAGAAACGGATCCTCCTGCCTTTCCCTCGCCAGCGCGAGCATGTCCCAGACCGACGCATATTCATAAGCGGCAGTCCGGGCGATCACGCCCTGATGCCTGCCGGTGACTGATATCTGATCCAGCCGTTCCTTTGCCGTAAACTGCACCGGCACATCCGTTTTCTTTGCCATGCGGACGATCGAGCATACCGGTCCGTCCTGGCATCCGTCCAGCACATATAACCGGTCGACCGACCTGCCGGCGCGCAGCGCTTCCATCACGGCGTTGCGCCCTTCGATCAATGCTCCGTTTTCCATTCCCGCTCTCCTTCCTCCACCGGCGCGTTCCGGAACGCGATCGACAACAGGTCGGCGATCCGTTCATCCCGGTCCCGCAGATACAAATATCCGAGCAGCGCCTCAAACCCGGTCGCGATGCGGTAATCGATCACGGACGCGTGCCTGGCGACGCTCGCCGATTTCGCGTTCCGTCCCCTCTTGTAGACGGCGCGCTCTTCCTCCGTCAGCTCCGGCTCGATCGCGTACATCAGTTTCGCCTGCGTTTCCGCTTTGACATACTCCGTCGTCCTCTTATGGTAACGGCTGACCGGCATATTCCCGTCCGAGACGACGATCGTGCGGACGATCACATCAAAGACCGCGTCGCCGATATAGGCAAGCGACAATGGGGAATAAGCCGCCGGGTCGGCAGAGCTGATCGGAAGATGGTTTCTCCAGTAGGATTTCAGGCTCTCTTCCATTTCACGCCCTCTCTCGTATCTTCCAGCAAAATTCCTTTTTCTTTCAGCATATCCCGGATCTCGTCGGAACGGGCGTACTCTTTTCTCTTTCTCGCCTGCTGCCGTTCCTCGATCAGCGCCTCGATCTCCGCGTCGAGCAATTCTTCTTTTTTCTCGGTCACGATCCCCAGGATATCGCACAGCTGCGTGATCGTGGAGGAAAATTCCTCCAGGTACGCGCGCGCGCTCCCTTCCGCCGTTGCGTTCGCCAGGCGGACGATCTCAAAGACAACGGAGATCGCGTCCGCCGTATTAAAATCATCCTCCATCGCCGCTTCATACTTTGCCCGCAGCGCTCCAAGCCGTTCCAGCTGTTCCCGTTCCTCCGCGCTGCATTCCCGGTCCGGCGCTTTCTTTAACTGCTCCCTTACATTTTCCGCGGCAGTGAGGATACGTTCCAGTCCCGCCCGGGCGGATTCGACCAGCTCGCCGCTGAAATTCAGCGGGCTGCGGTAATGGGCGCTCAGCATAAAGAAGCGGATGACCTGCAGCGGGTACTTCTCGCCGATCTCCCGGACCGTGAGAAAGTTTCCCGCGGATTTTGACATTTTCTTTTTGTCGATATTCAGGAACGCGTTGTGCATCCAGTATTTGGAAAACGTCGTCCCATTGCACGCTTCGCTCTGCGCGATCTCATTTTCATGGTGCGGAAAGACCAGATCCTCGCCGCCTGCATGGATGTCCAATGTATCGCCGATATATTTTTTGCTCATCACGGAACATTCAATGTGCCATCCGGGGCGGCCGTCGCCCCACGGGGAACTCCATGCCGGTTCGCCTTCCTTTTTCGGCTTCCACAATACGAAATCGAGCGGATCTTCTTTTTCCTCGGAAACGGCGATCCGGATCCCCGCGCGCAGTTCATCCAGATTTTTTTTCGACAGCTTTCCATATCCGTCGAACTGCCGGGTGCGGAAATAGACCGTGCCGTTCTTCTCATACGCGTATCCCTTTTCGATCAGCGTTTCGATCATCCGGATCATCGCGTCGATCTCCTCGGTCGCTTTCGGATGGACGGTCGCCGGTTTGATGTTCATTGCCTCCATATCAGTCTTACATTCCCTGATATAACGCTCGGAGATCTCCGACGCCGGAACGCCCTCCTCGATGGATTTCTGGATGATCTTATCGTCAACATCGGTAAAATTGGATACGTAATTTACTTCGTAGCCCTTATACTCCAGATACCGGCGCACCGTATCGAATACGATCATCGGCCTGGCGTTTCCGATATGAATATAATTATAAACCGTAGGCCCGCATACATACATTCCTACTTTTCCCTCATGCACGGGGATAAATTCTTCTTTTTCGCCTGACAGCGTATTGTACAGTCTCATTTGTTTTACTCCTATATTTCCTCGTTTACTCCGAAGATCTGTTCCGACAGCTTGCGTAATTCCAGGCTAAGCTCCTGATTTTGTTTCTTTAATTGCTCGATATCATGCAGAACCGGATCCGGAAGATGGATCTGGTCCATATCCAGTCTTGGCACGCGGACATTATCCTGTTTGACGATCCTGCCCGGAATGCCGACGACCGTGGAATTTGGGGGAACCTCGCTCAGCACGACGGAACCCGCCCCGATTTTGGAATTTTCTCCTACCGTAAAGGAACCAATGACCTTCGCGCCTACACTGATCATCACGTTATCCTCAATGGTCGGGTGGCGCTTGCCCTTTTCCTTTCCTGTTCCGCCGAGCGTAACTCCCTGATACAGAGTCACATTATCCCCGATGACCGTCGTCTCCCCGATCACAACTCCATTTCCATGGTCAATAAAAAAGCCTTTTCCGATCTGCGCGCCGGGATGGATCTCGATCCCGGTCTTGCGGACGGTTCTCTGCGAGATCCAGCGCGCCAGGAAATAATGCTTCTTATTATATAATTTATGGGCGATGCGGTATCGGATAACCGCTTTGAAGCTGGGATACAGCAATACTTCCCAATTAGACCGGATCGCCGGATCGCGTTCCCGGATGATCTGGATTTCTTCCTGAATAAAGCTCATCAATCCCATTATGGGCCTCCCAAAAAAATCTTATCATTATAGTCTATGCAAAATTTAATCTTCTGTCAATAAACAAATGGCTTGCGCGCTGATCCCCTCGCCTGATCCGGTAAATCCAAGCCCTTCCTCCGTGGTAGCTTTTACACTGACCTGTCCGGGTGAAATGTCCAGCGCCCGCGCAATATTGCGGATCATTTCCGGCAGGTAGGGTGCGAGCTTCGGCTGCTGGGCAATGATGGTCGCGTCGATATTGCCGACCTGGTATCCACTCTGATCGAGCAGCCGCTTCACATGCGCGAGAAGCTCCATGCTGTCCGCGTCATGGTACGCCGGGTCGGTATCCGGGAAATGCCCGCCGATATCGCCAAGGGCTGCCGCCCCCAGCAGGGCGTCCATAACCGCGTGAAGCAGGACATCCGCGTCTGAATGGCCCAGCAATCCCTTCTCCCATGGGATCTCCACGCCGCCGAGAATCAGCCTGCGTCCCTGCGTAAGCCTGTGAACGTCATATCCTGTTCCTGCCCTCATCATCCTGCCCTCCATCGTTTTTACCGCGGCGCACCCGCGTTTGATTCCTTCCATGTATGAAAAAAACTCTGGATATTCTCCAGAGTCTCACAAAATAGCGGAAACTGGATTTGAACCAGCGACACCACGGGTATGAACCGTGTGCTCTAGCCAACTGAGCTATTCCGCCATAGTAATATGGGACCTACAGGGCTCGAACCTGTGACCCTCTGCTTGTAAGGCAGATGCTCTCCCAGCTGAGCTAAGATCCCACAGAACAGCCGCCAACGCGACTACTTGCCTATTATATTGAAAAGGGGCAGATTTGTCAAGCCCCTTTTCAACAAAATCACAGGTTCCATCACCGCTCTTTATACGATGTCCACAATTATCTTTTTTTCTTCCCTGGATGCAGCCGCCTTGACAACCGTACGGATCGCTTTCGCGATGCGTCCCTGCTTTCCGATCACCTTTCCCATATCGGATTCATGGACTTTCAGTTCGATCACGATCGCGTTTTCTTTCTCTTTCTCCGTTATCACCATTGCCTCCGGATGATCTACCAGGGCTCCTGCAATCACCTGTATCAATTCTTTCATCGGCTTCCCTCCTCAAGTCTTCCGCCGGCGGGACCGACTATTTCTCAATACCGGAAATCTTTAACAGTTTCGCTACGGTATCCGTCGGCTGCGCTCCTGTCGCGAGCCACTTTTTGGCTGCTTCCTCGTTGAACCGGATCACGCTCGGATCCTGGTTCGGATCGTAGATCCCGATCTCCTCGATGAACCTGCCGTCCCTCGGCGCGCGTCCGTCCGCTACCACGATACGGTAAAACGGTTTCTTCTTTGCGCCCATTCTCTTTAATCTCATTTTTACTGCCATTGTTTTTTACCTCCGTAAAATAAATTGTTCTATTCTGTCGGGACTACTGCCCGCTAAAAAGGAAATTTAAATTTTCCTATTCTAGCTCCTCTTTTTCCGCCCATCATGCCGGACATCTGTTTCATCATTTTCCGCGACTGCTCAAACTGCCTGCACAGGCGGTTTACCTCCGCGATCGGTACGCCGGCTCCGTCGGCGATCCGTTTTTTCCGGGAAGGATTGATCAGATCCGGATTGGCGCGCTCCTGCCGCGTCATGGAATGGATGATCGCTTCCACCCGGTCGATCGCGTTGTCGTCGATGGATATATCTTTCATCTGGCTGCCCACGCCCGGGAGCATCGACAAAATGTCCTTCATGCCGCCCATCTTCCGGACCTGCTGCAGCTGGTCAAGGAAATCATCGTAACTAAATTCCGCTTTCCGGATTTTCTGTTCCAGTTCCCTGGCTTTTTCTTCGTCAACCGCGTTTTGCGCCTTGTCGATCAGGGTCAGCACATCGCCCATGCCGAGGATCCGGCTTGCCATCCGGTCCGGATAAAACTGCTCCAGGTCATTGAGCTTTTCTCCCATACCGATATACAGGATCGGGCATCCGGTCACGCTTCGGATGGAAAGCGCCGCGCCGCCCCTCGTATCACCGTCCAGCTTCGTCAGGATGACTCCGCTGACGCCGATCTGTTCCTGAAAGTTCTGCGCGACATTCACCGCATCCTGCCCGGTCATCGCGTCGACGACCAGAATCGTATGGTCGACCATCACCTGTTCTTTGATATGGATCAGCTCCTGCATCATATCGTCGTCGATATGGAGCCGTCCCGCCGTATCCAGGATGACGACATTCTGCCCGTTCGCCCGGGCGTGTTCCAGCGCCGCTTTGACGATATTGACCGGGGAATGGTTCTCGCCCATGGAAAATACCGGGACATTCTGCCTGCTTCCGTTGGTTTCCAGCTGGCTGATCGCCGCCGGCCGGTACACGTCGCACGCGACGAGCAGGGGTCTTTGCCCTTTCGCCTTAAACTGTCCCGCCAGCTTCGCCGCTGTCGTCGTTTTCCCCGCGCCCTGCAGGCCGCACATCATAATGACCGTGATCTCGCTTCCCGGTCTGAGTGAGATTTCCGTGACAGAAGAACCCATCAGCTCTTCCATCTCGTCTTTTACGATCTTTATCACCATCTGGCCGGGATTCAGTCCGTTCAGCACGTCCTGCCCCAGCGCCTTCTCATTGACGTTTTTAATAAATTGCCTGACCACTTTGAAGTTGACGTCCGCTTCCAGAAGCGCGCGCCGGACTTCCTTCATTGCCTCATTGATATCCGCCTCGGTCAGCCGTCCTTTTCCTCTCAGACGCCTGAACACATCCTGCAGCTTATCGGACAGACTCTCAAATGCCATCTGCAAACCTCCTGCAATATCAAAAATCTTCTAATATTTCATTGGAGATCCTCTCTATCTCTTCCATGGAAGCGGCGTGCCGGCTGTTTTCCTCCTGCTCCAGAACCGCTCTGGCACACCGGCTGATCGCGGCAACCCGCTCCCTCGTTTTGACAAACTTCTTCACAAGCTGGAGCTTGTCTTCATACTCCTGGAGCTTCCTGTTGCAGCGCTTCAACATATCATAGACTCCCTGACGGCTGATTCCCTGCTCCATCGCGATCTCGCTCTCGGTCATGTCCTCCAGCACAAACGACTCATATACCCGTTTTTGCTGTTCCGTCAGCAATTCCCCATAAAAATCATACAGCAATGTCTTTTCAACGATTGGTTCCATAAAAAAATACCGCCTGTAAAGTTTTTTCCTTTACAGGCAGTCATTCTACCTTATCTTCCGGGCATTGTCAACCCTCTCTTTTATTTTTTTATGCCAGTCACTTCCGGATGTTTCCCAAGGTATTCTTCCAGTGAGCGTATATCCGCCCGATGCATCGCCTCTGCGATCTCCTTGCCGACATACGTAATATGCCACGGCTCGTCCTGGATGCCGGTGAGCTCTTTTTCGGACGCGTAATAGCGGACAATAAATCCATACCGGTATCCGTTCAGGCGGATCCATGCGGCTTCCGGCGTGGTTCCGAATTGTTCCATCGCTGCGCCCGGCGTATACAGATCGATCGCCCGTCCGGTCTGATGTTCGCTTGACCCCGCGTAGGCGGAATACATACTGGTCTGTTTCTCCGTCTCGTTCCGGGAACGGCGGTATCCGTCAAACAACTGCTGCTGATAGTCATAAGACCGATAGGCGGAAGTAATGAGGAATCCGTCCATTCCCTGCCTGGCAGCCGCCCGCTTCATTCTCTGATACGCGCGCGCCGTCTCCGGCGTCGTCTGATAATTGCCCTCAACCGTCGTCAGCTCCGGTACATAAGATTTTGGCAGCCGGTAATGTTTGTTGACCAGGAGCGGTTCTTCGTCGGTGATCGGGATCCGGTCGTCCTTTTCCCAGGACAGATCCTGTCCCGCGTTGACCCTCCAGATCACACTTTTTCCATATTGGGGATGCTTGCTCAGGAAAGCCCTGTAGCGATCCGCATTTTCTTCCCGGAAGCAGGAAACCTTCCTCCGGTAACGGGCGATCGCTTTCTCCACCGGATCGGTCGGATCCGCCGCCTGTTCTTCCGATATCCGCGCAACAGCAGCCGCCGCGCTGACCGGCGCCTCCGAACGGGAACGGTATCCCGTCAGGTCGATCGTCCCAAAGAAATGGAACATTGCGTATATCGCCGCCCCGGAAACAGCCAGAACAGCCAGATATGCGATTGTCCGATAAATTCTGTTTTTCTGCATTTCACCAAACTCTGCCGCCTTTTCTCATTCGGGCGGGTGCTTTTCTCCCGGTTAGTTGTCTTCCAATAATTTATTGACGCCGGCGAGTTTCACACATACGCAGAACAGATCCATGGCCTGCTGCAATTCTTCACAGGTCGGATAACTGGGCGCGATCCGGATATTGGTATCCCGCGGATCCTTCCCGTACGGGTAAGTCGCCCCCGCGTTCGTCAGCACGACGCCCGCGTCCCGCGCGAGCGCGACCGTCGCCTTCGCGCATCCTTCCAGCGTATCTACCGCAACGAAATATCCGCCCTCCGGCCTGTGCCAGGTAAGCAGCCCGGTTCCTTTCAGTTCCCTGTCGAGCGTCGCCAGCACAATGTCAAATTTCGATTTTAATTCATTCCCAAGCAGCTTCATATGATTTCTCATTCCCTCGGCGTTCCCGAAGAAATGCAGCGTCCGAAGCTGATTGATCTTGTCGTGGCCGATCGTCTGTACCGCCAGATGTTCCTTGATCTCCGCGCACACGTTCGGGCTTGCCGCCATAATCGCGACACCGGCTCCCGGGAACGTGATCTTGGAAGTGGAAAAATAATATAAGATACGGTCTTCATTTCCTGCCTGTTTCGCAGCTTTCCGTATATCTTTCACCTTATTTTCCGCGTAAACGTGATGAATGCCATACGCATTGTCCCACATGATCCGGAAATCGGGCGCTGCCGTCTTCATCGACGCAAGCCGGTCGATCGTCTCATCGCTGTAAATGATCCCCTGCGGATTGGAATACAGCGGTACGCACCACATTCCCTTGATGCTGTCGTCCTCTGCCGCCAGCTTTTCCACCACATCCATATCGGGGCCTTCGTCCGTCATGGGGACGGCGATCATTTCAATCCCCAGATCCTCGCAGATCGCGAAATGCCTGTCGTACCCGGGACTTGGACATAACCATTTGACGACCGGGAGCTTGCACCACGGCGTATGCCCGCCCGCGCCATGGATCCAGTTCCGGCACATACTGTCATACATGAGGTTCAGGCTGGAATTGCCGCCGATGATAATCTCGTCGACCGGGATGTCCAGCACTTCGGAAAACAGTTCCTTTACCTCCGGAACGCCGTCCAGGATGCCGTAATTGCGCGCGTCAACGCCGTCCCTGGTTATGTAAGTATCGAGCTTATCCAATATGCCGTTCGTATGGTTCAGCTGTTCGCTGGACGGTTTGCCTCTGGACATATCGAGTTTCAGATCCTGTGCCCGGTATTCTTCATATTGTTTCCGCAATTGTTCCTGCAATGTCTGTAATTCTTCTCTGGTCATATCAGTGATTGCCATACGATATCCTTCTTTCCTGTATTTCAAAAATTCTTTCTCATCATAGCACAAATGGGCTGTCGCTATTTTTTCTTTTTTGTCGTTGCTTTCTTTGTTGTTATTTTCTTTGTTATTTTTTTCTCTGTTTTCTTTTCCGTATTTTTGACCGTCTTTTTATCTGCCGCCTTTTGCTGCCCGGACAGCTTTTCGGCTTGCGGTTCCCCTATTACGTTTATAACGCAGGACGCCTTCGCGCCGTCCGCGGACATGGTGATCGTCGTGACGCCCGGTTTCTTCGCCGTCACTTTTCCCTGCCTGTCCACGCTGGCGACATCCTTATCCGAGGAACTGTAGGTCACTGTTTCCGGCTTATTTTGCGTCCCCTCATAAGTGACGGCAAGATCAAAGGTTGCTTTTGGATTGATGGATATTTCCGTTATATTACTCACGATCCGCACATCCGGTTCCGTATGGGATTTGCAGTCTGTCTCCTTCTGGCTTGTCTTTTTCGCCGGTTTCGCCGTTGTTTTTTCTGTCTTCTTCTCTGTCGTCGTCTTCTTCGTTGTCTTCTCTGTCGGCTTCGCTGTCGTCTTCTTCTGCGTTGTCTTCTTCTGCGTTGTCTTCTCTGTCGGCTTCGCCGTCGTCTTCTTCTGCGTTGTCTTCTCCGTCGGTTTCGCCGTTGTTTTTTCTGTTTTCTTCTCTGTCGGCTTCGCTGTCGTCTTCTTCTGCGTCGGCTTCACCGTTGTTTTTTTCTGCGTCGTCTTTTCTGTCTTTTTCTCTGTTTCCTTCGCGCTGCCCGACGTATTCCCCTCCGCGGTCACCCGTTCGCTTTCTTTTGTGCGGGACGCCAGGCGATAAAACCGGTAATCGCCGTCTTTATAGTTGACCTTCCGGTTGATCTGGCAATATACCTTATCGTCCTCCATCCATTTATAATTCTGCTCGATCACGACGATGGCGTCTCCCATCACCTTCCGCACGATCGTCCAATGATTCGTGCTTTCCTTCACTTCGCCGCAGATATCTCCTTCTTTCGGCGTTTTTACCTGAACAAACTCGACCGCCCCGCCGTCCTTATTGCCGTTTGGGATCTGCCCATGAAACAAATTTGTGACGTTCACGCCGTATATCTTCTGGTAGAAAGCGCGCACATAGCCCGCGCAGTTCCATGGCAGCTCCGTCTCATACGCGTTCTTCCGATAAACGGCGTCCACACCCCGATAGGAATCGACCACCTGCTCGTCTTTCGTAATCTCCACGATCTTGTTGTACGTCATTGCCTCCGGCGTCAGCCTGGCAAGCGGAACCGCAACGGTCAGCGCCAGAACAGCCACCATAATGCGCGTTTTCATCTTTCTCATAAACACCTTCCCTTTTTCCCCGTAACCCTTAAGGCTCAAGCCTCTTTGTGATCGCCGCCGCAAAAACGTCCGGCCCGATATGGCAGGCAACGCTCAACGACAGCGGCGCCATGTAGCAGTCCATCCCCGGAAATGCCTCCATCAGCTCCTGCCGCCACTCCTGCGCTTCCTCCTCATTATGTCCGTATGCGGCTGCCAGATGAAGATCCCGGATCGGATCCAGACCGGCAAATTTCTGTTTGATCGTTTTTCGGATCGCGTCGATGATCGTCTTCTTCGCGGATTTGATCCCCCTGCATTTGCTGTACGCATCCAGCTTTTCCCCCTGGATCTGCAGGACGGGACGGATCCGGAGGACGGAGCCGATCGCCGCCGCGGCGGGCGTGATCCTGCCTCCCTGCTTCAGATATTTCAATGTCCCGAGCGTTAAATAAATGCTGCTCTCAAACTTCTGGCGTTCCAATATCTGTTTGATCTCCAGCGCGGATCTGCCAAGCGCGGCAAGCTCCATCGCGTCCAGCACTGACTGACGCTGCGTGATCGATATCCGCTGGTTGTTGGCTACCTGTACTTTCCCGCCGAAATCCTCCGCGAGCATCATCGCCGCCTGGCAGGAACCGCTTAGCCCGCTGGACATCGGAATATGTATGATCTCATCATATTCTTCCAGAAGACCTTTCCACAGATCGACGACACTGCCGGGCGACGGCTGCGACGTCGATATTTCCACCGTATCGTCCTGCAGCTTCTCATAAAACTCGTCCTGCGTCAGACTGATGTCTTCCAGAAATAACTCCCCATTAATATAAAACGGCATAGGCAGAACGGTGATCCCCATTTCCTTTGCCATTGCCTGCGTGATTCCACTGTTGCTGTCGGTTACAACCGCAATCCGTCCCATTTGTTAAAACTCCTCTCTCGGATATTGTAAATAATATCCATAGATAATTTATTTTAACATATTGAGAAAACAATGTAAACCTAGTATCACATACTATGTCAGATCAGCGCAAAAAAGAGCTGCACTCGTCCTATCTGCCCGATCATCCACAGATCAGCCCAACAGCAAAAACAGTTTCTCCTGCAGATTCCGGTCCGTGTCGAAACGTCCCCTCATTGTCGTCGTCACGGTAGTGGCGGACGATTTTTTAATCCCCCTCGCTGTCATGCAGCTGTGGCAGCCCCGGATGATCACGGCAATATCGGGGGAACCGGTTACTTCCTCCATAATTTCTGCAATGTCGGAGCCGAGCCGTTCCTGCAGCTGCAGCCTGCGCGCAGCCATATCGGCGATACGCGCGATCTTGCTGAGTCCGAGGACTTTCCCGTTCGGCACATAAGCGATCGTCGCCGTCATATCGTACATCAGCGCCAGATGGTGCTCACAATGGCTGAAGATATCGATATCCCGCACAAGCACAATATCATTTGCCCCCGTTTCCCGGAGCGCGTCTTCCTCAAATGTCTTATCAAACATCCGGGCAATCTCATGATTGGTATAATTCATCCCGTCGAACACTTCCGCGTACATGCGCGCCACCCGCGCGGGAGTTTCCCGCAGGCCTTTCCTCTCGGGATCGTCGCCCAACGCTTCCAGGATCCCCCTTATATGTTGTTCTATTGCTTTCTGATCGATCGCCATGATTCTTCTGCGCCTCCCTGTATCTTTTTATCATAAGATTATCATAAGACACTTTTGGCAAATAATCAACTAAAATCATGCTGAATCATCTCTTTCCACTCCATTTGCAGCTGCGGAAAACCTGTATAGCGGTTGATCGGGAGCCTTGCCGTACACTTCATCAAAATGCGGTCGATCCCTGCCGTCGTCTTTTTGCCCGCCATGCGGAACACTGCCTGCGCGGTTTTCCCGAACGCGTAGACGTCGCTCCGCTCATCCGTGCAGAACCGCCCTTTCCCGTTCGCGTCGCCCCATTGCTCCGGCGGCGCGAAATCCTTTGTCCCGGTTGCGACCAGATCCGCCTCCGCCATGGATTTCTTCTGTTTGGCGATCCCATAATCGATCAGCGCGATCTGCCCGTCATATCCACGGATAATGTTGGACGGTTTTAAATCGCGATAAATCACTGCCGGCGTCATCGAGTGCAGCCGGATCATGATCTCGATCACAGCCGTGAGCCACCCGACGAGTTCGGTCCGCGGATAATCCTCCTTTGCCAGTTCTTCCGTCAGGTTGTATCCGTTGATATATTCCATAATACAATACCGGACGCCTTCCTCGACCGTCACCCCGATCATCCAGGGAAAATACGGGCATTTCGGCTCTTTTCGGAGGAGCGTTAAGATCCCGATCTCATTCGACAGCTCCGCCTCCCCCTGCTTCGTCTTTGCCGTTTTCGTCACTACATAGCAATATCGGAGCCTGTCCCAGCATTTATACAGGATTGAATTTTCCGTTTCCGCCAAAACCCGTTCCATCTGATACTGCCCTCTGATAAGCGTTCCTGTTGCTTTCAAGCTTCTACCACTCTCCTTTCCCGAGCGCCGCTCCCCATTGAAGAAGGAGCGCAGCCAGGACAAATGGCGCGAAAGGCAGCCGGCTCTTCCGGTTCATCCGCCGCAGCGCGATCATCCCGATTCCGAACGCAGACGCCAGCAGCAGGGACAGCAGCATGACCCCTGCCACGCACGCCTGTCCGAGATACAGCCCAAGCACCGCCATCAGCTTGCAATCCCCCATTCCGATCTTTCCTCTGCTCAACGCATAAGCGGCGAGGAAGATGCCTCCGCCGAACAACGCTCCCAGAAGAGACTCCCCGACGGGAACAGTAAAAAGCCGCAGCGGATATCCCGCCAGCAATACGAGTAACAGGACATTGGGGATCCGCTCCTCTTTCCGGTCAACATACGCGATCGCGGTCATTCCTCCTAGCAATATAAGACTGCTAACCTCCTTCATAGTTTGTTATTATTTCCTTTCTTGCCAAATTATGGTAATATAGTATCATACTTTCCATTTCTCTGCAAGAATAATTTCTATAATTTTACAAATTTATGGAGAACCGACGGCAGACGCCCCGGCGGCAGGAAAAGAAATCGTTTTTCCGGCAGGACAGTTTAAAAGGGCGCAGACCCTTTCGGATCTGCGCCCTTCGTTCTTCCGAAGCCGTGCCGGCTGCCCTGCAGCCTGCCGCGGCACTTCGGTCACTGATTAACCATTTTCAAAATCTTGAGGACGTCGTCCGTCCCAACGCCGCCTTTCGCGTCCATATCCGCCATATGGGACTGGTAATTGGTCGGTTCAACCTTCTCTACCGCAATCTTGAGCGCGAGCAGCGCGTCGGACAATGTCACCGCCCCGTTCCGGTCAACGTCGCCGGTTGCGGAAATGCCGTATCCGTAAAATTCAATCTCCGCCACATTGCACGCTCCGGTATCCATATCGACAACCCGGTAATACCGGTACGGCTGGCTGCAATCCGTAATCCCTTCCGTCGCGTTCGGGTAATCCTTCGGATCAGCGATCGTATCCAGCGTATCCCACTGGTCTTTGTCCATGGAGCCCTGGATAACAAGGCCTTTCAGCTGGCTGCTGTAGCCGTCTCTCGCTATGATCCGGTATCCCTCCAGGTAATATGCTTCGCCTGCGTCGATACCCGCGTACGCGCCCGCCTGTCCGTCGAAATAGGTTTCTTTCACACCGTCAAACGCGTTGGTATACGGATTTTCCTGTTCCTCTGTCCCGTTCGCGGAGCCAAAGGTTTCTTCCGCCCGGATCTCCTCGGATTCATCGAGCGTAGGCAGCTTGCTTCCTTTCACGGTCAGCTGCATGGTAACGGTTCGGAATTCCTCTTTCAGCTCGTCGTCGTAGACCATCTTCAGGATCGGCGTGCCGTCCGCCGCCCAATGCACCCGTTTTACGCGGGCATGGCGGCAGGGGTCGTACAATCCGTTGGAATTGTAATGGCCGCACGCCTGGCTCGCATGACTGATCGGCCGCGCGTGATAGACGAAGATCACATTGCCGTTCTCATCTACCGTAAAGGAGTTGTGCCCCGGTCCGATCTCTCCCGGCACGTCCGCCGTGCACAGGAGCGGATATTGATTCTTTTTCCAGGACGCTTTATCCAGCAGATCCGCATCCTCGTCCGCGGTCAGGAGACCGATGCAGTAAGTATCTGCCGTATCCGCCGCGGAGTATGCCAGGAACAGCTTTCCGCCGTGCTTCAGCAGGGTCGGTCCCTCATTGACCCATGTTCCGGATCCGGATTCTTTCGTAGCGCCGGCGCGCTCCCATCCGTAATCCGGATGCGTGATCAGGGCCGGATCCCCTTTGATCGTCCATGGATTCTCCAATTCGGCGATATACAGGGAAGAATGTCCTTCCTGCGGGGTGCCGATATGCGCCCATACCACATACTGTTTTCCGTTATGCTCAAAATATGTCATATCGAGCGACATACTCTCATACATATTCCCCTGCATCTGTCCAAGGAACGTCCAGCTGTTCGGCTCCATCGGATCCGCGTCTTTCGCGCACTGGAGTACCTGCGGTCGGATATTCCATTCTCCGCTCTGATATCCGGACGCGAAATAAATATACCACTGTCCGTCCACAAAATGCATCTCCGGCGCCCAGACGTGCTTCGGCGTCCTTCCATGCACCGAGTAATCGGGGCGTCCCGGTCCCCAGACCGTCACTTCCTGCGCGTCTTTCAGATCTTCGATCGTTTTGGCGCGCCTCAGCGTCACGCGGTCATAGCCGTTATTGACGCTGCCATATGCCGGATAGGAAGCGGTAAAGTAATAATATCCGTCTTCTCCCAGCACGATGTACGGATCCGCCCGTTCCTCGATCAGCGGATTGCTGTATCTGGTCTGCTGTACGGTTCCGGTCACCGTATAGGTTTTTGCCTGATTGACGTCATAACTGTCCTCATCCCACTGCACTTCCATCTGCGCCGTACTTCCGTCGCTGTAGGTAGCCGTTACAGTCTGAGGCAGTTTCGCCGTTTCTCCGACTCTCACCGTCATATCCGGTATTTTCTCAATCCCGGTATTGACGACCTTATCATACTTCGCCTTGATCGCCTGATATTCTTCCTCCGTCAGCGGGATCTCATCTGAGCCGATCAGTCCGCTCACGCTGTCCGCGGACGCGACGATGCTTTCCGACCAGTCGACCAGATCATTCGACAGATGATAATAATATTTCCCATTATTTTTGTTCGTATTCGCGATCACCGCGAACCTGCCGTCCGAAGTCCGTACCATGGAAATGTCCGTATAATACAGCTCATGCTGACCGATGGAATCGTTCAGGGTCGGGAACATGATTCCCGCGTCCGAATTTAACGCGGTCCAGCCTTCCTGATCCTTTTCCCTGATGGCAAGGTGAACCGAACCGTCCGTCTCATTGGTTCCGGAGCTGTATGCCTTCACATATCCGTAGATATCGTCTTCCGCGGGATCCTGTCCTTTTTCAAAATCCGGGTCGAAATCCCATTTCGCGGACAATGCCTGATATTCTGTTTCGGTGATCGGAACCATAACGCCATGCTTCGGTCCGGACGGCATCTTGAATCCTTCTCTGACACGCGTAAACTGCCCGCTGTCCAGATCCGTGATCGTAGACGGGAACCAGCCGACTCCCGAATTAGCGCCATTGTAACCGTCGAGCATCAGGCACCATTTGTCTTCATTGTTAAACTTGAAGATCGCCGGTCCTTCTACGCCCTCAAAATCTCTCTCGCCCTTCGCCGTGGAGGAACCGATGTTGCTGCTTACCTCCGTATAGTCGCCGAGGATCGCGTCGCTCTTCTCCATAAATACCCAGGTCGGGCTCACATTTTCCCTCTTGGTGATCCGGTAATAGCTGTCGCCGGCTTTCAGCATCGTCGTATCCAGATAGCTGGTCGGATCCGACGTATTATCGCCGATAAAGATCTGCGGCTCCGTGAACTGCCAGAAATCCCTTGTCTTCACATAATAGATGACTTTCTTGCTGCCCACGCCGGAGATCTGCGTCGTATCCACGCTGAGATAGACGACATACTCGCCTGTATTCTCATCATACATGGCTTCCGGCGCCCATGCGCATCCCATATTATTCTTTACGATCGGAACCATCCTCTGATCCGACCAGTTTACCAGATCTTCGGACTCCCAGACCATAATGGATTTGCTTCCCTGCTGCGCGTATTTGTTCCAGCTGCCGCCCGGTACACCTACGTTCAGGTCCGTAGCGATCAGATAGAATTTATCTCCCTCCGGGGACCGGATCAGGAAATGATCCCGCAGACCGCCCGTTCCGAGAGACGAGGTCAGAACCGGCTCGCCTCCGTTCAGGTCTTTCCAGTTCAACCCGTCCCGGCTGAGCGCGAAGTACGTCTGCTGATAATGGGTCGTATCTGCGTCCCCGCGGAAATAAGCGTATACGTAACCGGTATAATCTTCTTCCGTCTTCGGTTCCACAGCCGCCTTTACCGTAACCGTAAATTCTTTCGTCTCAGTCATGGACTGATCCGGGGACGTGATCACAGCAGTCAGGTGTACGACCGTATCCTCGTCCTGCCGGGTGACGACACCTGCCGGAACCTTGTCATATGTCTCATATTTTTTCGCGACTTCCGAAACAACGTCCGTTTCTTCCGTATGGATCACGTCTTCCCTGTCCGACGTCCACTCAACGGTCGATCCGTTTTTACATTCGGACAGCAGCGTGATATTCCCTCTGATATCATCCGGATTCGGGATGAATACGCTGTCAAGATCCGCCTGGAAATTCAGTTCCTTCATTGCGTCGCTCTTGGCGTCCTGGATCTCCGCATATAACGCCTGCACTTCCGACTCCTGAAATGCTTTCTGATAAACGCGGAAGTCGGAAATATCGCCCTTAAAGTAAGGATCTCCCTCATACGGCGATTTGCCGATCCAGTTAAACGCCGTCTCGCCCAGATCCGACGGCTGCATCGAGAGCGTTTCCTGTCCCACCTTTTCTCCGTCGATGTAGATCGTCGCGTTCTTTCCATCTATAACGACAACGCAATGGCCCCATGTATCCGCGGGGATCGGCGCGGTCGCGTTTACCGACGTCTCATTCTGGTAATTGGACGCGGTAATGGCAAACCTTGCCACTCCCTCGGCAGCGCGGTACGGGTTCAGGAACATATATCCTCCCTGCGCGTTCCACGCCGCGGGCGCGTTATGCCCGAAATTGTACGCGAACAGATCCGCCGCGCCCTGTTCCGGTTTCATATCCATGGAAATGGTCACTTTATCGCTGTAGCTCCAATCGATCGGAGGCATTTCCACATAATCGTCCGCGCCGTCCAGATGGAGAATGCCTTTTTCCGAAACGGCATTTCCATGCAAAGTCGCGTCCAGCCCGTTTTCGCTCAGGTCTTTTACCTGATCTCCTTCCAGGGAAGCGTCCTCAAAATCATAATGAAGGATCATCTCTCCTGTGAATGTCGGAACCTTCCTGTTCGCGGAGATCTCCGTATACAGACCCGATACTTCCTCCTCTGTCAATGCTTTCGTATAAATACGGAAATCCGAAACCTCTCCTTTGAAATAAGGATCTGGCGCATAAGGTGATTTCGCGATCCAGTTGTAGGACGTCTCGCCCAGATCCGACGGTTTCAGCGTGAGCTCCGCTTCTCCAACCTTCTCTCCGTCAATATAAATCTTGCCCTGCGTACCGTCGAGCACGACCACACAGTTGCCCCAGACGCCCTGCGGCATTCCTTTGTCCGCCAGGATCGCCGTCTCCGCGGCATAATTGGTCTCCGTGATCGCGAATCTTGCTTTGCTGTCGTTCGCCGGTCTTGATGGATTCAGGAACATATATCCCTGCTGGTCGTTCAGACCAGCCGCGTCGTTCCTGCCGAAATTATAGGCGAACAGATCTTTCGCGGACTGTCCCGGCTTCATGTCGATGGAGATGGTCACTCCTTCATATCCGCTCCAGTCGATCGAAGGCATTTCCAGATAATCGTCCGTTCCGTCAAACGAGATCACTCCGCCCTCCGTCGCCGCGTCATGAATGGTTCCGTCGTATCCGTTCCCGGTAACATCGCTCAGCGTCGTCCCGTCGACCGACGAATCCTGGAAATCATAATGAAGCAGCATATCTTCCTGCGCGACCGACGACTGGGTCTGCTCATAAACGGTTCTTGCTTCCCGGTCCGATAACGCTTCCGGATAGATCGTAAGATCATCCAGATATACATTGGCGTGCTCATTCCACGTTGCCGCGTATCCGAAATATACGTCCTGCTTGCCGCCAAGCAATTCTGACAGAAGAGAATGGCTGGCGTACGCGATCTTCTTCTCTCCGTTTACATAAACCGTAACGCCGGCGCTCGAAT
Organism: uncultured Lachnospiraceae bacterium; assembly: GCA_947593735.1. GTDB lineage: Bacteria > Bacillota > Clostridia > Lachnospirales > Lachnospiraceae > CANQDT01. Next base: position 35,462 of record CANQDT010000011.1, read on the forward strand.
AAGACAGCGAAATATGCCGCCATCCCGACGGGAACCCGCTCATATCAAGTCCCGCGTTGCTCCCGTTCTGCTTTTCGATCCTTCCTGTCGTATTTCTGGATATGTAACCGAGGTAATGCCGTTTCTCACTGTCCGATCCGCCGGTTCCGGCGTTGATGGATCTCTCGCCTCTCGCGAAAAAGCTCCAGGACGCGGTCCCGTCTGGCGTCTGGGAATTTTCCCAGAAACTTACCGTGACTCCCTCCAGTCCGTTCAATCCGGTATAAGCTTCCGCGTCTCTGCTGTCCAGCAGCTGCAGATAGGCGTCATTGGAAAGCAGCACGGCGTTGCTCTCTTTCGTCCCTACGGTGACCCGTTCCACCGCCGGGCTGTTCACCGCTTTCGCCGCCGCTCCTTCTCCAACGAAAAAGCCGTCCTCTTCCGCCGCCTCAAAGTCAATTTTCGCGATCGGCTCCGGCACCGCGTCCACTGTCTGCGACAGTTCCAGAACCTGCTCCGGACTGAGCGTCTGGTCGTATACGCGGAAATCATCGATGGAACCGTTAAAATAATTGTCTACCGCGTATTGGGACTTCCCAAGATATCCTCTGGCGCTTTGATAAACCGGAGGATCCTGCGCCTGCCCCACCTGTTCTCCGTTGAGATACAGCGTCATCGCCGAGGAATCCAGCGTCAGCGCGACATGATACCATTCCCCAAGCGCGCATCCGCCTCCCGGCACGTCGATCGTCGCCTTCCTGTCCCCATTCAACAGTTCCGCCCTGCTGATGGAGTGGGTGTTATTGGTCGGGGCATAAAACAGATAATTTGATTCGCTGTCGCCGAAATCAAACGCCCGTCCCCAATCCTGCAGTTCATTCAATCGGATTGTGGCTGTGAACGTAAGACCTTCGGTGGAATCCAGCTCCTTGCTGATCTCCACCCAGCTCCCGTTCTGGGAGCCGGACCCGTCCAGCCGCAGCGCGCGGCCTCCGTTCAGCCCTTCTTCATACTGCGCCCCGGCGCTGGTTCCCACCGACTGGGACGTGATCCCGGCGTCCTGCGCCGAGCCGGTATTCTGAAGCGGATTCTCTGCGTCGTCAAAACTCAGATGAATCAAGGGCGTAATAGAATCCACGCTTCCTTCCACTGCCTCCGCCGGCATCATCCAGGTCTGGAATACCATGGAAAATGCCATGACCGCAGCCAACAAACGCTTCGACCATTGTCTCATAACTATAACCTCCTTTATGTTTTTCTTTCATCATATTATTTCCGGCTATTGATATCAAGACAATAATTTATCCGGTTTGTTCATATATTTACGAAATTTTGGAAGCGCGTTTTTTTCTTTCTCTTTTATGACACGATCTCGCCGTATGCCTCGATCTCATTTACATTGGTCGCCGTCCACGCGGTCCCCACGGCAATGAGATAGCGGTACTGTCCGGAAACCGTTTCTCTGGAATACGCATAATCCGTCCCGTCCACGGTCTTCATCGTATAGCCGGTTGACGCAAGGCGCGCGGCGTCATAAAGATCCGCGAACGCGCCAAATTCATTCTGGCTCAGATCCGCTCCGCTCCCGTCGGCAACCGTCGGATTTTCCCTGACGATACGATCGTTGTCAGTTCCAAAATAAATCACGTTATCCTTATTGGTCGATCCGTATGTATCGATCCGGGCAAGATCAAATTTCTTTCCCTCTCCCGCGTCAAATACCAGATACGACACGTAATAGGTCCCGTTCCTCGCCCCGTTCCAAACAGTCGGGAGCAGTCCGTCGCAGGCACATTCCGGCGACGTATTCCAGCGCGACGCCCAGTCCGTGCAGACGTACCGGGCAAGATCGATTTTCTTTTTCTCCTTTGGCCGTTCCGGCGGCACATAATCGGACGGCTCCGTTACATGCAGTTCCATTGTCACATTCTGATATTCCGGCAATATCTCGTCGTCGGCGTCCAGATACAAAACCGGCAGCCCGTCCGCGTTCCAGTGGACGGTGCGCATCTGCGTCGTCCTGCCAATCCCGGACGTCCCCCAGTGGTATACAAAGACCGCGTCCCCGTATTGATTAACGGTAAAGGAACCGTGCCCCGGTCCCGGCTGGTAGGGATCGTGCGCCGTCCCTAGGACCGGAACCGAATATTTCTTCCAGGAATCCGCCCGCAGCGGATCCGTTTTCTCCGTCAGTTCCAGGAGCCCGACGCAATACGTTCTGTTCGTTTTATTTCCCGCAAACGTCATGAAGACTCTGCCGTCGTGCTCGATCACAAACGGACCTTCGTCGACCCGACCCTCCGACCGTTCCCATCCGTAATAGGGCGCTGTTATTTCGACGATCTCGCTTGCCAGACGCTTCGTTTCCGGATCATATTCCGCCAGTTCGATCCGGGCGGATCCCCCGCTTACCCCTTTCGACCAGGCAACATAGTTCTTCCCGTCCAGCGCGAAGCAGGTCATGTCAAGAGAAATCCCGTCGCTTGGCCGCACAAGATCATTTCCGTTCTGATCCAGTATTTTCATCGGATCGGACCAGTCGTCCGGATTCATCGGATCCGGACCGGTTAATTCCATCACATGGCTTTGCGGGGTTTTCGTCTCGCCGTCCGTCATCGCCGCGTAAAAGATACAGAGCGTGCCGTCCACCTCATGCAGCTCCGGCGCCCATAGCATGACATTGCCCGGGTCGTGGAAAATCTCGACGTCTTCGGCGTCCGCAAGCCCCTCGAGCGTGTCGGACGACCGCATCAGCAGTTTCCTCTGCCATGTCTCCGCCCCGCTGTTCGTATCATCCGTAGAAATAAAGTAATATGTTCCCCTGTACAGCAATACTTCCGGGTCCGCTTTGTTCGGGATCGGCTGATACGCCGCGGGCGATACCTCGCCCGAAACAGTATAGGTTCCCGGTTCCCGGAAATTCACCCCGCTAAGCTCCCAGTCGACCGGGAGCTGCGCGGTGGAACCGTCGCTGTACCGCGCGGTAACGCGCGGGAGATTTTTCTCGCTGAACTGCGCGTCCGCATAAACCGGTTCCACAGGATCGACGCCGGTATTTTTTATTTTGCTCCACGCGTTCCGGATCGTCCGGTATTCCCCGCTGCTGACCGGCAGCGCGTTGACCGCGCCCTCCAGGTTCACATCCGGCGGCGTGTACGGGGTTCCCGATCTTCTCTTTTCCGATACGGACGTAAGATCGGTCTCCGCTTCATATCGTTCCCCGTCGTCTGCCGTCCAGGAGAGCAGATAGTTCCCGTTTTGATATTCGCATACAAGGTCCGATATGCCTCCCTCGATCTCCATCCTTACGCCGTCGTCAAACGAGGTAAGTGACTCGGACCGGTACAGGACGAGCTTTCCGGACGTCGTCCCCGCGTCACATTCTTCCGCCGCGATCCCGTATCCGCCGTCGGCAAGCCGGAACAGATACGGCGACACAAGATTTTTGTTGATCCCGTTCTTCCAGTTTGGCGCGTAGTCCGCCTTGCCGAACAATACGCCTTCTCCGGAATTTAATTCCTGAAACGTCTCCCCGTAATCGTCGCTGACCGCGAGATGAAGGCTCCCGCCGATCAGATCCGTCCCGCGGGTATATCCCGCGACCTGATACTGACTGCCGGTCTTTCCGTGCCCGGCGCACGGAACCCGCAGGATCGTAAACGAGTTCGCCGCGAACTCCCGGGTGAACGTATTGCCGTCTCCTTCCTCCCATGTCGTTACCGGGGCTATTTTTTCCGGTTCCTCAACCGTGTTGTAGATACGTTTATCCTCATTGGCAAGCGTTATGACTTTCCTCGGTGATTCCGCCAGGGCGATGCTGTCGTCAATATGGATCCGGACAGTTTCCGGCGCGTCGGAGGCGTTGACGACCTTGATGATCAGTTCTCCCTCGTCCTCGTCGTATACGGTGTTGGAATAAATACATTCCTCCCCGTCGCCGGTGACGTCGGAACGATAGTTGTAATCCCCGCTGTTTTGCCCATACATCGTCTGCACATAATAGCTGGGCGTCTCAAACGACCGCTTGCCGTCGAACCAGATCAGATTCGGGGACCACTGGCTGTACTTCGTGCCGCCGACCCGGCAGAACAGCGGCGCGGCACTTACCATTTTGATAATATCAGAGTTCCGCTCCAGCATCGTAAAGTATGCCGCCTCCGCGATCGCGTTTTCCAGCGTACAGATCGTATAATCTCCCGGTTTCTTCTCCCATCGCGCGGAAACCTCTCCCAAAAATACGTTCGCCTCCCGGGAATAAGTATCGTAGTAATCCATATGCGAATAAAACCAGTCGGGCGTCTCATAATAATGCTCATCGACCGCGTAAGTAAAATCAGGATTTTTCTTCAGCATATCATAAACAAACTGATATTCGTTATCATGGATGGCATTTCCGGTATAATACCACGCCGCCGAAGACATCAGCTTCATGGACGGATCTTTTTTATGGACAAAATGCTCGATCCAATAATAACGGTCATGCCACTGGTTGCCGCCTCTCTCCCACTGTTCGTTTCCAATGCCGATGCGGTTCAAGGAGAACGGCTGTTCATGTCCCATGTCCCGGCGCAGCGCAGCCCACTTATTTCCGTCGAAATCCATGCTGTTCGCGAAATCGATCAGGTCAAGGATATCATTGACATAACCCATGAACGCGTCCGTCAGGTCTTCTTCGGTCGCGGTATCGATCGTCTTGCCCGCGTCCTTGTAGACCGGAACCGCTTCCGGGTTCGAGTTTGTCATGCAGGCAAGTCCCGCGTTGACGACAGGAACCGGTTCCGCCCCGAGATATTCGCAAAGCTGGAAATATTCATAAAATCCGAGATTAAAGCTCTGGCAATAATAGCGGGAATCCCCGACCTGCCAGCGGCTCTTATTTAATTTGCGCTGTTCCAACGCTCCTACGGTATCCTTCCAGCGGTACGCCGTGTCGAGCGTCGCGCCTCCTTCCACGGCGCATCCGCCGGGGAACCGGAGAAATCCGGGGTGCATTTCTTCGAGTTTATCGGTCAGATCTTTCCGGAACCTTCCGAGTACCGCATCGCTGCTCACACAGGATACCATGTCGATCCTCGCCGTCCCGGGCGCCTGCAGCCGAATCACAAAATCACCCGCGTCCAGCGTTTCCTCCACATGGAGATCGCCCTCGTATTTCTTCCATCCTTCCCGCACGCAATCCACCGTGACATCCGTTTCGGAAAGCGCCGCAGTCCCGTACTGTTTTCCATTTTTTTCAGCGGATACAAGCAATGGCTGGTCGGTCTGCGCATATAGACTGACATGGTAGCTGTTCTCCGCGTTCAGATAAATTCCGTCATATGCTTTATTTTTGATCCCATGCGCCGGATCCGTAACCGTAAGGACCGCATAATGCGGGTTGTTATCGTTCAGCCCGTCTGTATCCTGAATGGACAGCGACGCGCCGCTCCCCGTCGTGCTCCAGCCGTAATTGTATGCCGGACCGGAATTAAAAAATTCAAACGAATAATTTTCGATCATCTCCGCCATAATCCCGCCGTCCGCGGCATAATTGATATCCTCAAAAAACAAGCCGAACATCGAGCCGTCTACCTTCGCGCCCTGCCGGCTGCTGATCTCGATCTTATTCCTGGTATAGGAATTGCTGTACAGGGTAAACGTAAATGATTTTTCTCTTTCATGGATCAGGGCGGTCATCGTCACTTCCGCCTTTTCTCCGAAATCCGCGACGATCCTGCCGCTGTCCGAAATGATATCCGGGCTGGCGGACGTCCATGTAATCTCCGATCCGGTATACGCTGTCCTCCTGGCAAGCGGGATCTGGCTGCCCGCTTCCATTCCATGATATTCTTTGTCCATGGTAAGGGCAATATACTCCAGTTCTTTCTTTTGCTCCACGTCCATCTGTTCGATCTCCTCGTTGCTGTATGGCTCGATGATCAGCTGAGGCGCATAACCGCTTTCCCTCGTATGGATGGTAAATTCCTTTGTTCCATTGCTCTCATCAGACAAAATGGCAAACGTAACCTCTTCCCCCGCCCGGCTCTTTACATACTCCGTGACGTCCGCGTCAGCGTACTGGTTTGCCGCCGTGCCGTTCATCGCTGCGATCTGCCGTCCGATATCCGGTCTGGAATACCAGGTCATTCCCTCGGAGCCGTCCGCCGCGACCGCCGTATCCACCCGGCTTCCCTCGGTCCAGCCGGACGCGGCTTCCATGATGTCGATCGTATATTGCTCCGCGTTCTCCGCCGGGGCAAGAGACAGATACGCCGACCGGATCCCATGGGAAAGATCCGGGAAATCGTCCGTATCAAACTTCACATATCCAAATTTGATATCAACCGTATTGTTGGAATCTGTCACTGCCGGATCATGATAAAAAGTATTATCGGTCTGTTTTTCGGCATAGCGCAGCCTCATTTTCGCAAGCGCCCCGTTATTAAACGCCTTCTGGTGCTTCCAGCTCTGGACCGTCGTATCGGCGCGCGCGCCGATCGACTGACGTTCGCTCTCCTGCCGCTGCGGGAACCCGTCCTTTTGCCCCGCCGCGACCTGAAGAACCCAGAGCGCGTCCGTCACATTCAGCTCATCATCGCCATTTACATTTCCGATCCGGAATTGATCCTCTGTCGGATCTGAAATACTCCGGAGGACAAGCAGCGCGTCCACAGCCGTAATCCTGCCGTCCCCGTTCATATCACCAAGGCTCCGTCCGGAACCGGTATCCGCCGACGCCGGCACCGCCGATATGACAAGGGCAAGGATACAAAACAAAGCCGTCAGCTTCTTCCACAAACAACCCATGATTACTCCTCCTTTTTTCGATCTGCAATTTACCTTCTTTTCTTCATTATATCAATTCTGCCGCCAATGCATATCACTAAATATTTTGATTCATATCAAAAAATAACCTTGTATATGCAAAATATTATGATACAATGATGATACCAGGGTCGCAAAGCCGTATACATCCATATTCATATGGATGTATATGGCCTTGAGACCCGCCAAACCATGAGAAAGCAGCCCGATCAGGGCACCCGTGTGCGGCAATCCGTGGAAAGGAACCCGATCAGATGTACACAAGGCATATTCATATTTTCCCTCTGCATGTCCTGGATTCCAGGATCATGGAAAATCACGGCATTGCTAGGGACGCAAGCTATCCGGAATATCAGTTTCTTTATTCGCTCTCCGGCAGCGGGATCCTGTATGATGACCGAAATATCCGTTATGAGATCCGCCCGGGCGACGTCCTGTTCCTCTCCGCCCATACAAGCCACAGATATTATGAAGAAGGGGAAGAAACCTGGATGATTTCTTATATTTCCTTCAACGGGCTGTCCATTGCCGACGGGTTTCTCGACTTGCTTGATATCCCGTCTCCCATCTATGTATTCCGGAAAGAAACCCTGGAAGATCCGGAGCTCATTTCTTCTCTCTTCTACCAATGCGCGCAGGCGTACGCAGAGCGCTCCTACGCGGACGATCTGGTCATGCATACCATTTTATATCGCCTGACCTATGAACTTTACCGGACGCTCCACAAATCCGGGACGCCTGCCGGAAAAGCCGATTCGGCGCTCTCCGATCTTTTCGCGTATATCCGGCAGAACCTCAGCGCGCCCCTTTCCGTGGAGTCCATTGCCAAAGCGACCGGCAGATCCGTATATGATCTTTATCACCAGTTCCACTCGGTCCTTGGGATGACCCCGTGGGAGTATGTCGTCGAAGCGCGCCTCCACTACGCGAAACAGCTCCTTCTCCGGGAGCCGGAGATGTCCATCCGGGAAATCGGGATCGCGGCAGGAATGCCCGCGAAGAATTATCTGAACCGGCATTTTAAACAGCGGTACGGTATGACGCCAAACGAATACCGAAAAAAGAACGCGTCCTCGGTTTCCCCATCAGGAGCGGTTTCTTTTTCCGAGAAAACACTTCCTGTTTATTTTCTTGATTCGGGAGAAAGCAACATCCGAAATCCGGAGTCCTGGCAGGAGATCCGGAACGGCAACTGCTATCAGATCATGCTGTGCCTCGACGGGGCGGGCGTCCTCATTGATGAAAAAGGCGCGGAACACGCCGTCAACCCGGGCTATCTCTGTTTCTTCGCGCCGGGTTCCGAATGTCGGTACGATCCGGTCGTCCGTCCCTGGAATGTGATCTGGGTCCGGTTTCATGGAAAAAATATCAAAAAGCTCCTCCGCCTGCTCGGGATAACGGAAACTGCCGTGATCAGCGGGGACAAAACGCTCATCGTGAGCCACCGTTATTGTAACGATATGGAATATGACTTTGTCGAGCACATGGATCAGATCCACGCGTCCTCCTGGCGCACGGACCCCGCTTCGATCTTCTACCGCTCCGTACTCCTCTATGAATTGCTCCTCTGTACCGGAATCATGGCAGAGATCCGAAATGAGCCGACAAACGAAGAAGAACAGCTGATCCCGGTCATCGACATGATTCACATGCAGTACCGGAACAAGCTGTCCCTCTCTCTTCTCGCGGATCATATCGGCGTTACCACCGGAACTCTGATCCGATTATTTCAAATTGTCTATCGGAAAACACCGAAAGAATACCTCACGGAAGTCCGCATCCGCCAGGCAAAGCGGAGGCTGCTCCGCCATCCGAACGAGACGGTCCGGCAGATTGCAGAGGAAGTCGGTTTTTCCGGCGCAAGCCATTTCATCACTGTATTCCGGCAGTCGGAACATATGACCCCGGAAGAATATCGGGCTTTATACCTGTAAAAGCCGTCAGCGCAATCCGAGGATGCGCTCTACAACCTCCTGCATCTGTTCTTTCCCGCAGACGGTATCGTGCAACACCGGCGCGCTCCGGATCTCATCGATCGCGCGCGGAACCGGCACTCCGGACAGCCGATGCAGCTCGTCGACCAGTTCAAAATCGCTTTTGCTGTCATAAGCCGGATCGATCGCCGTCATGACCGCCCTCGTAAATTTGTACGGGCTCGCCGTGGACGCAATGACAGTCGGCGTAGGATCTCCAGTCTCCGCCGCGTATTTCTTATATGCTTTCGCCGCGACCGCCGTATGAGTATCCATAATATAATCCGCCGCTTCGTAGACTTCGCGGATGACTTCCGCCGTCTCTTCCTCGCTGGCGTATTTCCCGACAAAATCAGACAACTGCTCCCTCATCTCCGGCGTGATCGTATAAATGCCCTTTTCAGACAGGTCATTCATAAACTGCAGGTTCTTCCGCGCATCCTCCCCGGCGATCCGGTAGATCAGGCGTTCCAGGTTGCTCGAGATCAGAATATCCATGGAGGGAGACGACGTCAGGATAAACTCCCGGTTCCGGTCGTACCGTCCCGTCTCAAAAAAGTCATATAATACTTTATTCTCATTGGAAGCGCAGACAAGCTTCGCGATCGGGATCCCCATATTCTTTGCGTAAAACGCGGCGAGGATATTGCCGAAATTCCCGGTCGGGACTACGACATTGATCGGTTCCCCGTTCCGGATCCTGCCTTTCGCGACCATCTGGGCATACGCGTATACATAGTATACAACCTGCGGCACCAGCCGACCGACATTGATCGAATTTGCAGAGCTGAACTGATACCCCGCCCGGTCCATGGCGCTGCACAGCTCCCGGTTGTTGAACATCTGCTTCACCCCGGTCTGCGCGTCGTCAAAATTGCCGTGAATGCCGATCACATACGTATTATCCCCCTTCTGGGTCACCATCTGTTTTTCCTGGATGGGGCTCACGCCGTTTTTGGGATAAAAGACGATGATCCGCGTCCCGGGCACATCGGCAAAACCGGCAAGCGCCGCTTTTCCGGTATCGCCGGACGTCGCGGTCAGGATCACGATTTCATTTGTGACATGGTTCTTCTTCGCCGACGTCGTCAGCAGATACGGCAGGATCGACAGCGCCATATCCTTAAACGCGATCGTCGCCCCATGGAACAGCTCCAGATAATTCGCTCCGTCCTTCTCCACAAGGGGAGCGATCAGCGGCGTGTCAAATTTGGAATCATACGCGCTGCGGATGCAGTATCTTAATTCTTCATCCGTAAAATCCGTCAGGAACAGCTTCATGACTTCATAAGCCACCTGCTGATAATCCATCCGGGCAAGCTCCTCCACCGGGACGTCGAGCGCCGGGATCGTTTCCGGGACAAACAACCCGCCCTGGTCGGCAAGCCCCTTTAAGATCGCCTGCGACGCCGTTACCTTCTCATCGTTATTTCTTGTGCTTTTGTATAACAGATTCATAAGAATTCTCCTTTTTATCCCTGAATGACATATTTCAATCAGGAGTTATTGTATCCTTTTCATTTTGAAATTGCAAGAGCTTTCTCTACCGGAAAAACTCATGATCCTCATATTTGAACAGATAAGTCAGTTCCTGGTCGAACCATCGGACATTTTCCGGGGAGGAATGTTTTCTCGCCATGAAATAGAGCGCGCCTTTGGATCTGTCTTCCCCGGACAGTGCCCTCGCGACGGCGCGTTTGCTTTTTCCGGACACCCGAACCTTGTAATATCGTCCGTCGCTGACAGGGGAAAACTGCGTCACATTCCCATCCGATTCAAAGATCACATCCGTGATCGTATCCGGAAAATTCCGGTCCCGCATCCGATTTAACACGACATTGGCAACCAGGAGCCTGGAGTTCTCATTCAGACCGGTCGCCTCCGCCTCCACGATCCTGCAGAGGGAACGGATGTCTTCTTTTGTCACGGGATTTCCCTGAAATGTCATGACTGTCTCGTCTTTTGTTTTCAACGCCATCTGCAATTTTTTCTTCTTTTTTCCGGTACTCGCTGCCTGCCTGTCCTGCTCCGCCTGATCCAGAAGCTCCGCGTCGTCGATCAGCTTCATGATCCGCTCCTGCTCCGCGGTGAGCCTGCTGACCCTGCGGTTATACAGGGTCAGAAATACGATCAGGAGAATCGCGAAAAAAATGACGATCCGCAACTGCAATTCCGCTTTCCGGGAAATCTTTTTTCCCGCCCTTCTATCACTCATACGCTCCTCCTGCGCCGCGATGTCTTTTTTCGGAACGAGGTTCATCCGTCCCGCTGCCCCTTTGTCTCTCCGGCAGAAAAAGGGGCGCTGTTCCTTCGATCGTTCCATCTTCCGCAAACAACACCCCTTTGTTCCTGTTCTGTTTTATGATCAATGAGTCAGACGATAAGCCGGGTTATGTCGTTGAGTGGTCATCTATCTCGACTTACTGTTACCAGCAAGCTCCAGCGACCTACCTGAAAGCGAGACGGGCAGCCTCATAGCTTTCCTTTGGTCTTGCTTCGAGTGGGGTTTACACAGCCTGCCCTGTTACCAGGACAGCGGTGAGCTCTTACCTCGCCATTCCACCCTTACCAGCATAGCATATGCTGGCGGTATCTTTTCTATTGCACTTGCCTGGGAGTCACCTCCACCGGACGTTATCCGGCACCCTGCCCTGTGAAGCCCGGACTTTCCTCACCTGCCGCTTTGCGCAGGCGCGACCACCTGTCTGACTCAAACGATCATTTGTCTTCCTGTTCGTCTGTCTCCGCGGAAGGGTCCTGCGCCCTTTCCACCTGGACGATCGCGGATTTCTGCATCGGGATCCTGCAGTTTTTGTTATTTCCAAATTCTACGATCACCGTATCTCCCATTACGTCGAGAACGACCCCGTAAAACCCGCTGGACGTCAAAACGCTGTCCCCCGCTTTCAGAGAACTCTGAAGCGCCGACATCTCTTTCTGCTGCTTTCTCTGAGGACGGATCAGCAAAAAGTAAAAGACCGCGATGATCACGACCATATAGATGATGAAAAAGGCGTTTCCTCCTCCGCTCGTCTGTGACAAATAAGCCATGTTTCTTTCCTCCGTTTCATTATTGTCCCTGTTCCGAAAAGCCTTCCAGTTTCGCTTTCTTGTAGGACTGGAACCGCCCGTCTTCGATCGACTGGCGGATCTCTTCCATCATAGTATTATAAAAATACAAATTATGCAAGACCCCTAATCGATATCCGAGCATTTCTTTTGCTTTCAGAAGGTGCCGGATGTACGCCCGCGAATAATTCCGGCATGCCGGACAGCCGCAGCCTTCCTCGATCGGGCGGCTGTCTTCCCTGTATTTTTCGTTGAACAGATTGATCTTGCCATGATTGGTATACATATGCCCGTGCCTGCCGTTCCGGGACGGGTAAACGCAGTCGAAGAAATCAACGCCCCGTTCCACCGCTTCCAGAATGTTTGCCGGCGTCCCGACGCCCATCAGGTAGATCGGTTTGTTTTCCGGCAGATGCGGCACGACGCAGTCAAGGATGTGATACATTTCTTCATGGCTTTCCCCTACTGCCAGCCCTCCGATGGCGTATCCGGGCAGGTCAAGCTCCGCGATCCGCTCCGCATGGTCAATGCGGATATCCTCATAGATCGCCCCCTGATTGATGCCAAACAGGAGCTGGTCCCGGTTGATCGTATCCTCCATCGAATTGAGCCGCTCCATTTCATCTCTGCACCGCACGAGCCAGCGGTACGTGCGCGCCACGGACTGTTCCACATAAGACCGCTCCGCAAGAGCGGGCGGGCACTCGTCGAACGCCATGGCGATCGTGCTGGCGAGATTTGACTGGATCCGCATACTCTCCTCCGGTCCCATAAAGATCTTTTTCCCGTCGATATGGGAATGAAAAAATACGCCTTCCTCTTTTATCTTACGGAGATCAGCCAGGGAAAAGACCTGGAATCCGCCCGAATCGGTCAGGATCGGCTTGTCCCAGTTCATGAACCGGTGCAGACCGCCCAGCCTTCTGATCAGGTCGTCTCCGGGCCGCACATGCAGGTGATACGTATTGGACAGTTCCACCTGCGTTTTCAGTTCCTTCAGGTCCACTGTGCTGACGGCGCCCTTGATCGCCGCCGCAGTCCCCACATTCATGAAGACCGGCGTCTCGATCACCCCATGCACCGTCGTAAACCTTCCTCTTCTGGCTTTTCCGTCTTTTTTCAGCAATTCATACATACTCATAGGATCCTCTTCAGCTTATCCATGGTGGGAACCGCCCCTTCCAGCAGGGCATCCGCAAGCGTTATCGCCGCCATCGCCTCCACGACAACGACCGCCCGCGGGACGATCACCGGATCGTGTCTGCCTGTCATGCGGAGCAGGGTTTCCTCCCCATCCCGATTGACGGTCTGCTGCTCCCTGCCGATGGAGGGCGTCGGTTTGACTGCCGCCCGCAAAAGGATCTCCGATCCGTCGCTGATCCCTCCCAGGATGCCGCCCGCGTGATTGGTCCTTTTGCATATCCGTCCATCCTGCGCGGAAAAAGAATCATTGTTCTCACTTCCGGTCCGGCTTGCCGCGAGGAACCCGTCCCCGATCTCGACCCCTTTCACCGCGCCGATCGACATAACCGCCTGCGCGAGCTTCGCGTCCAGTTTATGAAAGACCGGTTCTCCGTATCCGGCAGGAAATCCCTGGATCCGACACTCGATCACGCCGCCCGCCGAATCCTGTTTCCGCATCAACTCTTCCATATAGGAAGCGGCATGCTCCGCCGCTCCGGCGTCCGGCATAAAAAACGGATTGCGGCTGATTTCGTCATAATCCATCCTGCTCTCGTCCGCCTGAACCGGACCGATGGCCTTTGTATATGTAACGATCCGGATCCCACATTCCTGCAGGAGCCTGGAAGCGACCGCGCCAGCCGCTACCCGTCCGACCGTCTCCCGCCCGGAGGAACGACCGCCGCCGCGATAATCGCGGATCCCGTACTTTGCCTCGAACGTATAATCCGCATGTCCGGGTCGGAAGATATCCTTTACCCCAGAATAATCCGCCGAACGCTGATCCGTATTATAGACGATCAGGGAAATGGGCGTTCCGGTCGTCCTTCCTTCAAATACGCCGGACAGGATCTCCACCCGGTCGTCTTCCTTTCTCTTTGTCGTATACCGGCTCTGTCCCGGCTTTCTCCGATCCAGAAACGCCTGAACCTGTTCTTCACAAAGCTCCAGTCCGGCGGGGCATCCGTCCACAACGGCGCCCACTGCCTTACCGTGCGTCTCTCCCCATGTAGTAACCTGAAATCTGTTTCCAGTCGTTGACCCTGCCATTTGCGTTGACTCCTTTTCTCTTATACATCAAAACAGCTTCCGCCGATAAATTCTTTGATAATGGAATTGCCCGGGATCGCGTTGCTGTCGATCCCGAGGAAATAATCCAAAAACTTCAGCAGGCGCTTCGCCTCCGGGTATTCCGGCGAATCTTTCGGCACCTGGAACAGAAGCGGCTCCGCGTACTGCTTCAATACCGCCAGTTCATAGATCATGCCGGAATTGAACATCACGTCCGCCTCCTCCTGGAACGGGAAGATATATTGTTCCTCCCCTTTGCGGACGGACGGCCACCGCGCGATCGTATGGGCGGCGTCTTCGCCCCGGAATATCGCGTCCCGCACCATCCTGCGGATCTCCCTTCCGTCCGTCGTAGGCACCCGGTTGTGTTCATCCACATTTAACATCGTCAGCGCGCTGATATAGATCCGGAACTTTTCTTTCTCATCAATAAACGACGTCAGTTCCGGATTCAGCCCATGGATCCCCTCGATGACAAGGACGTCGTTGTCCCCCATCGCGGTCACTTCCTGCCCGTACTCCCTCTTGCCGGTCAGAAAATTGTAATGGGGCAGGTTCACGGCTTTCCCCTGGAGCAGGGCGTTCATATCTTCATTAAACTGCCTGATATCAAGGACGTTCAGCTTCTCATAATCCTTTGTCCCATCCGGCTCCGCCGGGATCCGGTCCCGCTCAATAAAATAATTGTCAAGGCCGATCGGGTGCGGCTGCTTTCCATGTACCCTCAGCTGTATACTCAGGCGGTGGGAAAACGTCGTCTTCCCGGAAGACGACGGTCCCGCGATCAGGACGATCCTCTTATTTTCTTCCACGATCCGGTCGGCGATCTCCGCCAGCTTTTTCTCCTGCAGCGCTTCCTGGACAAGAACAAGCTCGCTGACTTTTCCTTCTACGATCATTTGGTTCAGCGCCCCGACCGTATCTCCGCCCAGCGTGCGGCTCCAGTCCCTTGATTCTTTCAGGGTACGGTACAGCTTCGGCCGTTCCTGAAATTCCGGTATCTGCCGGGGATTCTGCCGTTCCGGCAGGATCAGTACGAATCCGTCGCCGTATAGCTTTAGATCGAACAGGTCGATACAGTCTGTATTCGGCGCCATATATCCGTAAAAATAATCTTCATAGCCTTCCAGCCGGTATACATTGGTCGTCGACGCCCTGCGGTATTTAAACAGCTTTTCTTTGTCATACATATGATGCTTGTGGAACCTGGCGATGGCTTCCTCCGTCGTAATGACCTGCTTCTCGATCGGAATGGCAGCGCGGCTCAGCTCCCTCATCCGGCTTTCAATGCGCTTCAGCAGGTCCTGATCCAGCTTCCGGTCTTCCATCTTCCACTCGCAATACTGCCCGACGCCGATGGAGTACATGACCTTGAGATTATCCATCCGTTCCCCGCCCACGACGTCGTACGCCGCTTTCAGCAACAGCAGCAGCGCGCTCCGGCGGTAACAGTCATATCCCATTTTTTCCGCCGTCGTGACAAATTCCACCCGGCTCCCTTCCGGATAATGGTACATCAGTTCCCGGTATCTGCCGTTGACCATCGCGAGAATGATCGGATATTCATAATCTTTCTGCCGCTGCAGCGCCAGATCATACAATTTCATAGGGTACTCCGCCTTCCCATGTAAGAATTTCTGCCTCCGGCGGCAAATGCCGGCTCAAATACTCTTTCATATATTCAATAAAAATATGCTCCAGCCCGTAATGTCCCGCATCAATGATCCCCATTCCCTGCTCAACCGCATCCAGTCCGTCATGATGCCCGATATCACCGGTGATCAGCACATCGGCGCCCGCGTCCAGCGCTTTTCCGACCTCAGACTTTCCGGAGCCCGGGCAGACCGCGACCGTACGGATCTGCGCTTCCATCCTGCCATAGACAAGGACATGGGACAGGTCAAACGCTTTTTTGACGATTTCCGCCGTTTCCCTGAGAGAAACCGGCTGCTTCCAGGCTCCGACCCTGCCGATGCCCTCCGGCACGCCGGACGCTTCCGCGGTCACTTCCAGGGGAACCGTATCCTCCATCCGCAGCCGCGCCGCCGCGAGCTCCGCCATTCCTCCCTTAATATCAAAATTCGTATGCATCGCGTAACAGGCGACCTTATTTTCCGCAAGCAGGAGCATCTTCCGTCCCGTCAGGGAACTGTCGTTCATTTGTTTCAAAGGCGAAAAGATCATCGGATGATGCGTCACGATCAGATCCGCGTTCTGTTCCACCGCATATGTAATACATTCTTCCGTCGCGTCCAACGCGACGACGATCCTGCCGACCGCCTGATCCGCGCGCCCGACAAGCAAGCCGACGTTATCCCAACCGCAGGCGTATGCCGGCGGGGACAATTGTTCCAACTGCCGTATAATCTCACGACATACCATAATAATCCAACGCCTCCTCGATATAATCCAGATATTGCCCGACTTCGGGCAGCCTTTCCCTTGCCTGCTCCGTATCCGCTTTCAGCAGTTCCATGCCGATATTGCTGTAAATCCGCTTTTCTCTCTGTAAATATTCCAGCAGGACCGGATGGCGCTTTCTCAGCAGTTCTCCGCCGAACTGATACTGGTACTCGTCATAATAAGACTGGAATCCGGGGATTGCCCGCATGGCGACATAAAACTTTCCGTCGTCCTTTACCATGTCTTCCTCCTCGATCCGGTATCCCATCTCATGGATAAAATGCCGCACCTTCGCCCACTCCGACTGCGGCTGCAGCACCAGCTCCTTTGGGGTTTTCAGCGCATGCCCTCCTTCGGACAGGATGCGGACGATCAGTCCGCCGCCCATTCCAGCCAGGATGATGGTATCCGCTTCCCGGTCCCGCAGCTGCTTCAAGCCGTCCGACAGGCGCGTCTCTATGAGCTTATGCATGCCATAGGCGTCAATATTCCGCCGGGCGATCTCGACCGGCCCGCGGTTGATATCCATGGCAATGGCGCGGGGGCAATGGCCGTGACGGATCAGATGGATCGGCACATAGGCATGGTCCGTCCCGATATCCGCGACGACATTTCCATCCGTCACCATATGGCTGACCATTTCCATCCGCGCTGACAGGCTCATTGCGATCGCCTCCTTCTTTTTTTCGTCCCTGCAGTTTAATCAAGGAAATCCTTGAGCTTCCGGCTTCTGCTCGGATGTCTCAGCTTCCGCAGCGCTTTCGCTTCGATCTGCCGGATACGCTCCCTTGTGACATTAAATTCTTTTCCTACTTCTTCGAGCGTCCGCGCCCGTCCGTCGTCCAGTCCGAACCGGAGGCGGAGCACTTTCTGTTCCCGCTCGGTCAGCGTTCCGAGCACCTCCACCAGCTGCTCCTTGAGCAGCGCGAACGCAGCCGCTTCCGCCGGGACGGGGACATTCTCATCCTGGATAAAGTCGCCGAGATGGCTGTCCTCTTCCTCCCCGATCGGCGTCTCCAGAGACACCGGCTCCTGGGAAATTTTCAGGATCTCGCGCACACGCTCCACCGGCATCCGCATCTCTTCCGCGATCTCCTCCGGCGTAGGTTCCCTGCCGAGTTCCTGAAGCAGCTGGCGGGAAACGCGGATCAGTTTATTGATCGTTTCCACCATATGCACCGGGATGCGGATCGTCCTCGCCTGGTCGGCGATGGCGCGGGTGATCGCCTGCCGGATCCACCAGGTCGCATATGTGCTGAATTTAAATCCTTTTCCGTAATCGAATTTCTCTACCGCCTTGATCAATCCAAGATTTCCCTCCTGGATCAGATCCAGAAACAACATTCCGCGTCCGACATACCGCTTCGCGATGCTGACGACCAGACGCAGGTTGGATTCCGCCAACTTTTTCTTTGCCTCTTCATCGCCGAGTTCCATTCTCTTCGCAAGCTCGATCTCCTCCTCCGCGGACAGAAGCGGCACCTTGCCGATCTCTTTTAAGTACATGCGGACCGGATCCTCGATGCTGATCCCGTCCGGAACAGACAGATCTTTCTCCAGCTCCTCAATCTCGCTGATCTCCTCCAGTTCCTCCTTCGGGATCTCATCATCATCGAAATCGAGCAGCATATCCACATCGTCGGCGCCCTCGGCAGGAATGGTCATCACGTCTACGCCATTTGATTCCAGAAATTCTATGACCGCATCCATTTTTTCCGGACCAAAATCCGGAAAGCCCTTGAAAAACGTTTCCACTTCGCTCGTTTCCAGCACGTTCTTCTTTTTTTTGGCCATTTCCAATAACTCGTTCAATTTTGCGCTGAATTTCTCCATAGCTTCATCCATTGTTGTTTCCATCCTTCCATTGGTAATATAAATTTTAACCATCCTATACAAAAATATGCAATTTCTGTAAATTAGCCTTTTCTTTTATCAATTCCTGCCATTTTGCAATATCGGTGCTCTGGCTCAGCCGCGCCTCGATCCCGGCGAGCTTTACTTTCCGCACGATATCCGTCAGCGCCTTCGACCGATCCTCGGGAAGCACCGGCACGTCCAATTTTGTATTTAAGATCGCCGCCACATTTTTCTGTTCTTCCAGCTCGGAAAACAGGTCCATCGCCATGGCGGGCTCGATCTGTCCGCTCTGCTCATACTGGCGGAACAGCATTTCCGCTATTTTGTGGTCGGCAGGTTCCATAAAATCCTCCGGTCCCACATACTCCCGCAGCGTTTCAAACAGGGACGGCTCATGGACCATCCAGGTGAGAAGGATCCGCTGCGGCATATTCTTCCCTTCTTCTTTCCGCTCCTTCTGCCTTCTCCCCTCGCCCGCGCCGCGCCCGGACGGCGTCTGCGGTACCCCGGCGCTGCCGTAGACATTCACGAGCTTTTCAAGATCCCGGACTGCCATCTGGTACTGATTGGCGACGGCCTCTGTATAATTGTCGCGCTCCAGCTTCTCCGGGATTCCCGCGAGCTTCTTCGCCAGCGCGTGCTGGAAGCTTGTCCGGCTTTCGGGGTCGTTCTGGTCGTATTCGTCGGCAAGCTTTTGCGCTTCGTACATAAAGCTGCTGACCGCTTTCCGGATCCGCTGCTCAAATTCATCCTTCCCAAGCTGCTTCATAAACTCGTCCGGATCCTTGTACGGCTGCATATCCAACACCCGCACGGACAATCCTGCCCTTTTCAGGATCGGGATCGCCCGGAGCGCCGCCCGGACGCCCGCGCCGTCGCTGTCGTAGGCGAGGATCACGTCCTGCGTATACCGCCGGAGCAGCGCCGCATGCGGTTCCGTCAGCGCCGTCCCAAGGGATGCGACCGCGTTCGTGAAGCCTGCCTGGTGCATGGCGATCACGTCCATATAGCCCTCGCATATGATCAGATTTCCCTTCCTCGACGAGCGCGCGCGGTTCAAGCCGTACAGGTTCCTGCTCTTATCAAACACCGCCGTCTCCGGGGAATTGAGGTATTTTGGCGTCCCTTCCCCAAGCACGCGTCCGCCGAATCCGATCACCCGGTTATTCACGTCAAAGATCGGATACATCACCCGGTTCCAGAACTTATCATGGATCCCTTTTTCCTCGATCGTGACAAGTCCGGAATCCTTGATCTGCTGGTCCGTATACTTCTTCTGTTTCAGGTACCGGTACAGATCGTCCCGGTATATATCGGAAAAGCCGAGCCCGAATTGCACGATCGTCTCCGGCGTAATGCCCCGCCGGATCAGATAGTCGTATCCGCGCTTCCCGCGCGGAGATTTCAGCACGCCGTAAAAATAACGCGCCGCCTCCCGGTTGATCTCCCGCAGCATGGCGCGGTAATCTCCCGCCCGTTTCTCTTCCGCACTTATTTCCTCTTTCGGCAGTTCTACTCCTGCCCGTTCCGCAAGCGTCCGGATCGCTTCCTGAAAAGAAAGGTTTTCATATTCCATAAGGAACGTATATACATTGCCTCCCGCCCCGCAGCCAAAGCAATAATACATCTGCCTGTCCCGGCTGACAGAAAACGACGGCGTCTTTTCATTGTGGAACGGACAGCATCCAAAGTAGGAATTTCCTTTTCGCTTGAGAGGGACATAACCGGAAATGACGTCCACAATGTCGTTCCGCGATCTGACTTCTTCAATGATTTCCTCTGGATAATACACTGGTTTCCCTTTCCGCCCATGCCGCTGGGCTGTTTCTCAGACTAATATTTTTTCCACGACTTTGGCACAAACAGCTCCTGGAACAGACTGATCGCGTAATTATCCGTCATTCCCGCGATATAATCGCAGACGACGCGGTCGATGGATTCCCCCTCGTTTAACATACGCCCGTATTCCTCCGGCATTTGCTCCGGCTTATCCTTGAACCAGCCGTACAGCATGCTGATAAGCGCATAGGTCTTCTTTTCTTCTCCCTTTGCCGTATCGTTCGCATACACATTGCAGTACATGAACTCGCGGAGTCCCATCATTGCCTCGTAAATATCCGGGCTGATGATGATATCGTCCCGGTCCTCGCTGGAATGTACGATATCCAGGATCATCGTATTCAGCCGTTCCCTCGCCGTCCTGCCGAGCGCTTTTATATATGGTCCGGGCAGATCGGATTCTTTCAGGATACCGGCGCGGACCGCGTCGTCAATGTCATGGTTGATATAGGCGATCTTGTCCGAGTACCGCACAACTTTTCCTTCCATCGTCGCGGGGCTGGACTGGATCTGATGATTCCGGATGCCGTCCCGCACTTCCCAGGACAGGTTTAGTCCCTGCCCGTCATTTTCCAGCCGCTCAACGACGCGCACGCTCTGCTGGTGGTGCCGGAAGCCGGACGGGCTCAGCTTATCCAGCGCGCGTTCCCCCGCATGGCCGAACGGCGTATGTCCCAGATCATGTCCGAGTGCGATCGCCTCGGTCAGATCCTCATTTAAGCGCAGCGCCCTGGCGATCGTCCTCGCGTTCTGCGCTACTTCCAGCGTATGCGTCAGCCTGGTGCGGTAATGATCGCCCAGCGGCGCCAGGAATACCTGCGTTTTGTGTTTCAACCGGCGGAACGCCTTGCAATGGAGGATCCGGTCCCTGTCCCTCTGGTAGATCGGGCGGATGGAGCACGGTTCTTCCGGAATCTCACGGCCTCTTGACTTTGCGCTCAGGGAGGCATACGGGCTCAGATACTGTTGTTCCCATGTTTCCTGTTTTTCTCGAATATTCACCGGTATCCCTCCAATCTTATTTTATTTCTGTTATATATTTATAATATTCTACATATTACACAATATTCCTTTAAAAATTTTTTCTCCGCCGTTCCGCGTGAAAGCCCACGGGCAGGGATTCCTGCAGTACAGGGAAAGGGCAAGGCAGATCCCATATTCTGCCTTGCCCTTTCTTTCGGAGCGCCATACACCGGCGCCTCATTCTGTCTCATTGATCCGGTTATTTCACTGTAACCTTCACCTGATATTTCTGGACGACCCCGTTCATCTTCACAGTCGCCGTCACATTCGCCGTCCCGGTCGATTTTCCTTTGATCTTTCCGCTCTGCGTCACGGTCGCTATTGCCTTGTCGGAAGTCTTATAGCTTAACGTGACTCCCTCTTTCTTCTCAACCACGATCTTGGAGCTTCCCGATACTTCCATTTCCTTGGTCAGCACGATCACCGGCGTCCCCGCTTTCGTTACCTTTACTTTCCCAAGGTTCCGCGTCCCTTCCGGCACGTTCTTTTTCTTCTTTACTGTCACATGGATCAGTACCTTTTCCGTCACACCGTCTTTCGTGACCAGCACGGAAATGTCGGTCTTTCCGGCTTTCTTCGCCGTGACCACGCCCTTGCCCGTCACGCTCGCGACCGCGCTGTCCGCGGAACGGTATTCCACTTCCACCCCGGACGCCGCGCTGATCTTCGCTTTCTGCCCGACGGCAAGATTCCGATAGACCTCCACTGCCGTATCCGCATCCTCCAGAATCGTATCATCCCCGTTTCCGGAAGACACACCGACCGTAATGACCTCGGAGATTCCTCTCGTCTTTCCTCCGGTAGACCGGTCGACCGTAAAGTAAACGACTGTATTCCTGCCTTCACTCAGAGAATTGTCGGTTCCGCTGTATTTCTTGTAATCGCTTCCGTTTACGGAATAGTAGACGTCCGCGTCGCCGGTCACATCAAAGGCAAGCTTCCCTTTCGCCGCTTTGCTGTCATTGATATCAGCG
This sequence comes from uncultured Lachnospiraceae bacterium, assembly GCA_947593735.1. GTDB lineage: Bacteria > Bacillota > Clostridia > Lachnospirales > Lachnospiraceae > CANQDT01. Next base: position 57,636 of record CANQDT010000011.1, read on the forward strand.
GAAGGCTTCCCTGCCACGCCCGGTTTGGTCAGGTCGCTGTTCACATTGTTACCCGTCACATAATTCGTCGGGTCGTTGCTCGGAGCTGCCGCTCCGCCGCCCGCAGCCGCGCCCGGCGTGGCGCTTCCTGTCGTTCCGCCCTGTCTGGACGGCTCCGGTGTCTGCGCCGGGGTCCCGCTTCCAGCCTCATCCGTTTCCTGGGTCGTCGTCACTTTTGTTGTGAGCAGCTTCATCGAATTCTTCGGTACTGTCACAACGCCGTCTGCATATACGGTCGGCGTCTCGTCATTCAGACTCTCAAGATCGATCAGGTTCTGCGCCGGGATCGTCACTTTCTTCGCCGCGGCGTCTTCATTCACAGCAACATAAACCGTATTGCCGGAACTATGGCTCAACCGGTATACGCCGTCGCCGAGATCCTCCGTCGTCAGGCTTCCACGCCTGCCCGTCTTCGGGAACAGAACCGTCAGATACGGGTCGTTGCCCTGATTGCGGATCCTCAGATGATCAATGACCGGCAGCGTCTCGTCTTCCCTTAACTGATAAGTTCCGTTCGCATTCAGCGTCACGACTTCATAATTCTCATAATTTCCTTTCAGATATGTGACCTCCAGATCGATCCCGCCGAACATTTTCGCCGTAAACTTGTTGCCATTGCGGGTGATCGCGTTTTTGCTCTTCGTATACAGAGGAAGATTCATCATCGTTCCATAGGTCGCCCCTGTGATCTGGTCATGGATCACATATGCCTCAAATCCGTTTTTGATAAAGGCAATGTCGCGCATGATCTCTCCGCTGCCGCTCCGGTTCGTCGCGCTTCCTTTCACGACGTCCAGGCTATCGGAAGTATACCATCCCCGCTGTGTGGACGTTGTCACCGTATCCTCGTAACTGGTTCCGCTCTCATTATTCGCATAGGCGATAAGGGAATGCTGCGTATTGCCCGTATAATTGCCTTTAGCTCCCGCCCAGTAGCTCGGCGGCGCGCCCGGATCGACAACCAGCGGCACATTATCCGCGTACATGATAAACGACAGCATATCATTGTGTCCATGACCGATTCCTCCCCGGTTATGGTTCATGAACGCCAGATAACTCTCCTTGCCTTTTACCATGAAATTATTCCGCATAACGAATATTCCGATATATCTCGCGTAATTCGTAGAACCGATTTCCTTCATCGCCTCCCGGTAATCGCCGTAATCGTTGATGTCCACGCCATGTCCGAAGAACGCCTGGATCTGGTTGTCGTCCCCGCTCAGGCTCGGCGCGGGCGTGCCGGCGTTTACCCATGTCCCATACATGCGTAGCGCAATGTCAGGATGCGACGCAGCTACCTCATCATAGTACAAGCCGCACATATATAATTCGTCCCCCGCCGACAGATTGTGGTCGCCGAAGAAAGGCGTACTCGCGTTTCCAGACGAATACCGCGGCGTCTGGATCCAGGTCAGATACTCAAACGCTTTGTAGAAATTCAGATCCGGATCGCCAAACCAGTCGAATCCGGAAGACGCGCGCAGGCACTTCGCCAGCACCGCCAGCTTGCTGAATACCGCGTTATGATACCGGATCGACTCCGGCCACGCTCCATCCGGAAGCATGTTTACCGTCAGCTGCGCATTGTTGATCCGCATGCCGTTAAACAGCTGCATCCGGGCATTTTCCATTGTATCTTCAAACGCCAGTCCGAGCATTGCCGCGCCCATGCAGGCGTCGGAGATCCAGTTTGAGCCGTCCCGGTTCGCCGCGTCATTATCCAGTTCATACCGGTCGCGCAGATCACACAGATCGCGCATCAGGTACGTTGCCTGCGTCGTCAGTTCCGCTCTCTCCTCATCAGAGATGATCGGATTCCCTTCCGCGTCCTTCATGTTCTTCACGATCGAATACGCGGTCGCGAGGGAGCTCGCCCCTCGTCCTGCCTGCACGGAGCCCATCGCGTCGATTCCGTCCGGTCTCGAGTTCGTCGCAAGCCAGTGTTCCGCGCCCTGGTTGATCTCGTCCAGATACAGATACATATAAATCTTGGACGTTTCCGCATATTTCTCACGGTCCGCGTCATTATCCGCCAGCATTGCCATGATCGCCGCCTGCGTCATGGTTGTTGTATAAGTGCCGATACCGGTTACAGTCGGTTTTGCTTTCCCATTGTCAAAATTCTCCCTGGAAACGACTTCCGTACCGGAATTTGTCAGGAAATGGAACTTGATCTGCGCGCCCTTATCCTCAAAAATACCATATTGCTGCACGTTCCATGTAATATCATATCCGTCAGCCGGCAGATCGAATACAGAGGACGTCCATTTGACGGAACTGTTGCCGTCCGGATTATGCAGATAGAGGGAACGGTTTCCGGAAGAAACATTTCTCCGGTCGGATTCCCATTTTCCTTCTCCGTTTCCTGTTGTCGTCAATGTCCAGTTGAGCGGCGCGTTCTCCGTGATCGCGCGCGTTTCAAAGCTGGCGTTCGGGAGCTCGACCGTGGCGCCGCTGTCGGCAGTGATCGCCAGATTATCCACCCACGCTTCTCCGCATCCGGTTCCTTCCAGATCTGAATAGCCTGTCGTGTCATTGTCCTGCGGTTCCAGCTCGATCGTAATATATGCCTTTCCGGAATAATTCGCCAGATTCAACGGCCATTTCGTGCTGCCGTTCGGATCCTTGATCGTCCGTCCGGTATAATATTTTCCTCCTGTTGACGCCGGAGGGCTGATAAACGATGGATTGTCTACCCATAATGACCTGTCGTTTGCCTTCCATCTCTCCCAGTAATCCTTCGCCACTTCCAGCCCATGGGTCGCCATGGAATCCTTAACGGTCAGATATGCGTTCTTTAAATTATCATTCGTCTTTATATTTTCTCTTAATTCTTCAACTTCCTCACCGGTAAAGAAAATGTTCCCTTTCTGTTTCCCGTCTTCATCCACATCAATATCGGACAGAAGCGCAATGCTCATCCTGCAGTTGTATGCGGCGTCAAGATAATCAACGCCTGCCTGCGCGACTTCGTAGACATTGGCGTTATTCTCCATCAGGCTTTCAACCCGTTTCTGCGCCGCCACAAGCGCGTCATACTTCGTCTTTTCATATTCGCCGACGTTTGCATTTCTCACATCGCCGGAATACGTCCCCGCGTCCTCGAACAGTCCTTTCTGATTGTCGATCAGCGTATTCACCGTATTCTTCAGAGAGGACATGCTGACGTCGGACGTCTTGACGATCAATACCGGCCGGCGTCCCGCGATCGCGTTGGTGCCGTATACTTCATTCGCGTTATTTACCTCGATCGCTTTCTGGATCGAGAACGTGATCACGCCGTCTCCCGCGACCTCACCGGCGACCGCGTCCGTGATATCGGCAAAGGAATCCGTATTGGTTCCCGCCGGGCGATATCCGCCGATCTGCTTCCCGGACACTACGCCGTGCCCGTAGATCTCTTCCGTTCTGTCGTACGGACCGTTGTCCTGGACGAGCCTGTTCCAGGAAACCTCGCTCGGCTCATAATCCTGTTCCAGATAAACATAACTCTGGTGCGCGTTCGTATTCACCGCCTGAAGACGGACTCGCGCCGACAGGACAGAACCCACGATGCTGCTCAGGTCAAACTGGAAGATACCGATCCGGTCGCTCGGCGTCGAACCGATAACGACATTTCCGCCATAAGTAAATCCCGTCGGCTGGTTCTGCCGGATGTAACCCGCGTATTTCGCTTCCAGTTCCATTGTCGAATATGCATTGTATAAAATATTTTCACGCGAATACCATTCCATCACCGGCTCCAGCCCATATCCCATCTGGCTGTAGGTATCATGGATCAGGTAATAACTGGTCGCGTTCTGGATCATATAATCGTCCGGCCTCGCGTAAAACATACGGGTTTTCGTAAACGGCAGCTTCAGCATACTGGTACCGTCTTCGTCCACGCCAAGCGCCAGCTCCGCCCGGTCGATCTCGCTCTGAAGCGCCCGTTTTGCCGTTATGGAATACAGCTCCTCGTCTACCAGCAAAGTCGCCTTTGCCCGCCATACGAGACCCTGCAGCTTCGCCCGGTAATCCGAATAGACGAGCGTATTTCCCTCATCCAGATATTTGTTCTTCGTGTGATATAAGATCTCATTGCTGATCACACCGGAACTCATAAATTCCTGTCCTTTGGACAGCAGCATCTGGGTCTGAGCGGAATATTTCGCCGTTTCTCCTGCCGCAAGGCTGTCTTTCGCTGTCGCGATCAATTCTTCCAATTCCGCCTTTAACTGGTCGGACAGGCGTCCCGGCGTCGTGTCGCCGTCACCGGTAACAATGTTGTCTTTTTGTTCCTCCAGCGTCTGTTCGCTGAATTGGATCACATTCCGTAAGTTCTGCTCCGCCATGGGAGAGATCCCCTGCTCCGCCATGGCATACAGCGTCAGGACATAGGTAAAAATAACATTATGCCTCTGCGCCGTTACGCGCACTTTCAGCTGCTGGTTCCCTTCTTCTGCCGTCGGGCGTTTCAGAAGTTCCAGCTTTCCATCCGGCTGGATCTCGATCCATTCCCTGGTCGCTTCATCCTCAATAGAATACGTCACTTTCGTGGTATCCTCATCGCCGATCGGAATGAATCCTGCCGCGAAGTCAAGATTATCATAAGCGTCGATGATCGACCGGATCTTTTCCAGCGCCGGCGGACGGTCGTTGATATACTCGATCTGCTGTTGGTTCGCGTTGGAATATACCATCTGGAACGACGGCTGATAGCCCGGTACCATGGGCTGTCCTCCATTATTGGCTTCCGTCTGATAAGAAGAACAAACATCGCAGCCCGTTCCTCCGCCGTAAACAACCAGGCTGATCCGGTAATCATTCACGCTCACATCATGCCGTGATACGCCGTCTGCCGGTACCGTATTGATCTTCATGCCGTTTTGTACGCCTCGGATCTGCCCGTTGCCGACATAATCGCCCTGATCGAAATATTGCAGGGAAGAAGTGTAGGTCAGCGCTTTCCCGCCTGCGTCTTCGTTCGCGTCGTCCGTCCAGCTGTTATCCGGAATATACTGTACTTTATTCGTATCGCCTGCCGTTCTGTTATAACGCGCTGTGATATTGACATTTGCCTGTACAAAATTGTAATCTTCACAGCCGGGCGTCTCCAGCAGCTTCTTTACGGCGTCCGCCATATCGACCTGCATCCAGAGATACCTCCCCGCGCCGGTTACCCAGCCGGATTCGCGGGAATCCCAGAAAACCTTTCCCGCGTCTCCGCCGTCCTTTACCATTGTATCAAACCGGGCGGGAACAAAATCGGTCGATATATAGGAAATGTCGTCTTCATTTATAAACTGGCTTTTGTCTACGGTCGAAAGCTCCTGGATCCCGTCGTCCAGCACTTCGTCGACCTTCGCATCCGGGTCGATATCATTCGGGAACGCGATCGGCGCGATCCCTGCCTCCGTTCCCGCGTCCCCCGTCTCCACAGGTTCCGCTTCCACCGCCGTGGCTTCCTGCGCCGCTTCCGCCTGCGCCGTTTCTTCCGCTCCGGCTGCGATCCCGGCTCCGCCTCCTGTCAGCAGCATCGCCGCCGCCACAAGGATGCTGATGCCCC
>CANQDT010000012.1 GCA_947593735.1 uncultured Lachnospiraceae bacterium
CCGCCGCATAGTATCCATTCGGATCCTGCCGTCTCCCAAACACGTTAAAATATCTGAATCCAATCGTTTCAAGACCGTAAAGTTCCGTGTACAGTCTTCCGTATTCTTCATCTGTCTTTTTTGTTAGGGCATACGGCGATAACACCTTTCCGACTTTGTCCTCGCGTTTCGGTAAATTCGGCTCGTCTCCGTATACCGACGAACTCGAAGCGTACACAAAGCGCTTCACTCCGTTTTGTCTTGCCGCTTCCATCATATTTACAGTGCCACCTATATTTATGTCCTCATACACTAGCGGCATTTCAATACTTCTCGGCACACTGCCCCATGCAGCCTGATGTGATACATAGTCTATGCCTTTACAGGCTTGCATACATATTTTAAAATTGCGTATATCGCCTTCTATGAGTTCAAACTTTTCATTATCCAAAAACTTCTCTATATTCTCATGTTTTCCAGTTGAAAAATCGTCAAGACATCTTACGCCATAACCCATATCAAGTAAAGCTTCGCATATACTTGATCCTATGAATCCCGCTCCGCCCGTTATGAGAAACTTAGAGTCTTTATTCAATTTTACATTCTTATAACTCATGTTACAGTCTCCAATATTCATAGCCTTTTTCTATAGTTTCATTTCTATCTAATATTCCTTTTACATCTATAAATATCTTCTTATTCTCACCGAACAGCCTGGCAAAATCGGTTATATTTTTATCTTTAAATTCCTTGTGTGCCACAGCTATTACTACCGCATCAACGCCTGATACTTCATCATAGTCCATAAATTCTACATTATACAGCTTCAGCGCTTCCGCCTTGTCAGCTATTGGATCGCATATAATCGGCTTTATCCCATACTCTCCAAGCTCGTTTACTATATCAATCACCTTTGTATTTCTCGTATCGGGACAATCCTCTTTAAACGTAAATCCAAGTATTGCTACCTTTGCGCTTTTAACGGATATATCCGTCTTTATCAGCTTCTTTACAATATTTTCAGCAACGTATTTACCCATATCATCATTGATTCTTCGGCCAGACAAGATTACTTGACTGTGATAGCCAAGCATTTCAGCCTTATATGTAAGATAGTATGGGTCAACGCCTATGCAGTGTCCTCCAACAAGTCCGGGATAGAAGTTTAAGAAATTCCATTTCGTACCCGCCGCTTCAAGCACCGACTTCGTATCTATACCCATTTGATTGAAAATTATCGAAAGTTCGTTCATGAACGCTATATTTATATCCCGCTGACTATTCTCTATTACTTTCGCAGCTTCCGCCACCTTTATGCATGGTGCTCTGTGCACTCCCGCATCCACCACAAGCTCATAGACCTTTGCTATAGTATCAAGCGTTTCTTCATCCATACCTGAAACAATCTTTGTAATCGTCTCCAATCTATGTACCTTATCACCGGGATTAATTCGCTCTGGGGAATAACCAATTTTAAAATCTACCCCACATTTCAGCCCACTCTCCTTTTCAAGTATCGGAACGCATATATCCTCAGTAACTCCGGGATAAACTGTCGATTCATACACCACGATTGAGCCTTTGGTAAGATTCTTACCCAATATCCGGCTTGCCCCCCCACAGGTGTTAAATCCGGCGTATGATCCTCATTGACGGGTGTCGGCACGGCAACAATGTGAAATCGTGCTTCTTTGAGCTTTTCAGCGACGCTTGTAAATTCCACACCGCAATCCTTTATAGCGTCGTTTCCCACTTCGTTTGTCGGATCTATCCCGCTTTTATAAAGCGCTATCTTTTCCTCGTTAATATCAAACCCGATTACGTTCACTTTCTTTGAAAATGCGACTGCTATTGGCATACCGACATAACCGAGTCCAACCAGAGATACGGCTGTTTCTTTTTTTACAAGCTGTTCATATAACCCCATGTGTATTTTCTCCTATCGCTTTTCTATTTCTTTTATATATTGATCGACGACTATATATCGGTCAAAAAATCTTTCCATTTTAATTCGCCCCGCCTGTCCCATCGAGGCCTTTACATCATATGGCAAAGCTATAAATCTTTCTATTGCATCAATCTGGGAATTGACATCTTTGGGTTCAAAACCAAATCCACTTACTCCTTCATCGAAAGTTTCACGGCAACCAGCAATATTTGACGCAAGTATTGGACGTCCACAAGCCGCTGCCTCCAACAGCACATTTGCCATACCCTCATGATATGTAGGCAAAACTACAGCGTGAGCAGCTTTTATATAACTGTGTACATCGGACTGATTTCCATAAAATTGCATCGGACATCCAACTTTCATCTTATCCAATTGTTTTTCATACTTCTCCTCGCAACCTCCTATTGCTATAAACTCAACATTTTTGTACTTATCATGAATTATCTTTGAAACTTGTATTAATTCTTCAATTCCTTTATTTTTCACCAGTCTTCCAATAAAAAGGAACGTCAGCGTTCCATCGTTTTCCGGATATTTTTCAAAGCAATGCCGTTCCAAGTTAACACCGGATCCAGGAAGAAGTTCATACGCCCCTGCGACAACATTATGCTTTATCAAAAATTCCTGGTTCTCAGAATTTTGAAAAAAAATTTTTTGCGCTTTACGTAAGCCATATTTATACAGGATAAGGGTTAACTTTTGTATTACGCCTCCATTTTCCAATGCCGAACCTAATCCTGTTATATTTACAATATATGGTATTTTAAGCGAAGCACATGCCATGCCTCCATATATATTTGGTTTTATTGTATATGTTAAAACAATATCTGGCTTAATACTCGATATTAATTTCTTATATTTTCCAATTAACAATAGTTCTTTCACTGGATTTAATCCATGTGCATTGATTTGCATAGGAATGAATTTACAGCCTAATTCCTCCAACTTCTTATGAGCATCCGATTGAGGAGTGGCAACTACAACTTCATGTCCTCTTTCAATGAGTCGCAAAATCAATTCTCTTCGAAGGTTTAAAATACCACTATCTGTTATGGAGATTATTAAAATTCTCATTTCCTATTTCCCTTCAATCTTGTTTTCACATTATGCCAACATTTGCGCAAGTTCATTCAGGACACTCACTGTAGAATTACCTCCGGCTTCAATATATTTATGTCGAAATGAAACGAACTCCCCAAATTTGTTTGTCTCCGTAAGATATGCAACTCTGTCTATCACATCGTCTTCATCCTTCAAAACACCGCCCGGATATTCACTATTTAAATCAAAATAAAACCCTCGCTTCATTTTATAGATATCATAATCAAATCCAAAACAAATAAAGGGTTTGTTTGCAATAGCGCAATCATAAACAATCGTGGAATAATCTGTAATAACTACATCAGCAATAGCCAGAATATGATTTAAATTTTCGTAGGAAGAAACATCTATTGCAAAACTGTCATACTGCATATTAAAATTAGTAGTAAATGCATGCATACGAAAAAGCATGATATAATTAGTAGAAAAACATTTTCTCCATTTTTCCATATGTAACGGGCAAACAAAATCATATGAGTTGCCGCCGTTTTTGCTGTCCCTCCACGTTGGTGCATATAAAATGACCTTTTTATCACCTGGTATATTGAGTTCTTTTTTAGTTTCTTCTATTATTTTATTGTCAATGCAAAACAACTCGTCGTTACGAGGAAAACCTATAATTCTGATGGCATCCTTATTGCATTTAAAATCTCTTAAAAAAATCTCTTTTTCAAATTCACTTTGAACTAACATTATATCCACATTGGAAAAATCATAGTCTTTTCTTCCTATACACGCATTTCCGATTTTTTTAGTTCCTGCCCCATGCCATGTATTAATATATATTGTTTTTTTCTTTTTAAAATGGAGTCCACGCTCTATATTCACAGATGTAATCCATACCCGAGCTTTCAACGCTGTTTTAAAATATTGCCATGTGTCTATTTTTATAGATTGCGCTCCGTCAATCGCAAAATCCTCCGGTCTTTCAAACGCCCATACGTAATGGTAATTTTTAAATCGATCGTCATCTCTCATTGCTTCAAATATAACTTTTGGACTGTCATTGTATTTTCGACCTCCAAATGATGAAAATAAAACTAAGGATTCATCTTGTGTAATAAATATACCAATCACTCTGAAAACAAAACTCATCAATATTTTATAAATACGTTGAATAATAATACTGTGTTTTAAAATATACTCAATCTTATATTTCATTTTCCTTTCCTTTTACAACCCGATTGCAAGACTGAATACTCCGATTACATACCAACGAGACGTCCTACCCGTTTTATCTTTCCATCTTTCTGCAGACAAAATTTATATCTCTTGAATAAAATCCCTCTGTACTCTCTTTCTTAAACAGCGTCTGAACTGTCATAAATATCAATTTGATATCTAGTAATATTGAGTAATTTTCTATATACATTAAATCCAAACGTAGCTTATCATATGCAGACGTATTATATTTTCCATATATTTGAGCATACCCAGTAAGTCCAGCTTTTGCCTTTGTCCTAAATGCAAATTCCGGAATTTCTTCTTTAAATTGACCAACAAAGTCCGGGCGTTCTGGTCTTGGACCTACAATACTCATATCTCCTTTTAGGATGTTAATAATCTGAGGAAGCTCATCAAGTCTTAACGCACGAATAACTCTACCTACCTTGGTTATTCTGTCATCATGTTCTGCCGCAAAAACTGCTTGTCCATCCTGTTCCGCATTTACAATCATGCTCCGAAATTTCAAAATATGAAAAGCTCTGTCTCCTTCTGTTATGCGTTCTTGCCGATAGAAAACAGGACCATGATCCTCACATTTAATACAAATAGAAATAACCAACATAATTGGTATAGCTGGAATCAAAGCAATTAAACATAAAGCAATATCAAAAAATCTTTTTACTACTCTTTGAGTTGGGTTTAATCCTACTCCTTTAACAAAAAGAAGGGGGGTGTCGAAAATCGATATTTCCTTTGCCCCTCGCATTATAATATCGGAAACTTTTGGTACAACGTAGGTTCGTATTCCATTACCATAACAATATTTTAGAATATCATTTCGAATCTGCGCAGGAACATCATTAATAATTACCGCGTCATGATCCGCTATTTCTTTTCTGATTTCTTCAAAATTTTTATCGTATGATATTATTTTGGTAATCGAATATTTATCAGACCTGGTATTCATCTTAAGCATCAGATCAATAGCCTGATCAGTTCCATATATCATAACCATATTATGTGGAACATATATTCTATGGTAAATCTGAGTAAATGTCAGTACACATACAAAGGCCAATACAACTTCTATAAGAAATAATGCGACCATCGGAAGTGGGTTAATCATTCCATTGCCAATAAGACATAATTGCAGATACGTGATTACATCTGCAATAAGAAGAGAACTCCATTGGGCAATTAATACTTCAGAAAATTTTCTATATCCATATTTAAAACCATCGCAAAGATAAAACACGACAAAAACAAGCAGCGTGTAAACAATAAGTAAGACATATTTACCATTTCCATAATAACTAAACGTCGTCCCCCGATAATATGTACGCCAGATCAGATAATACGAAAAAACAAGAATCAGCAGCTCAATAAGTCCCTCTGCTTTTCGTATTATGCTTTTCATATTTTCAGGATTGACTTTTTTCTTCTGCGACATATTTTTATCATCATAGGAGCCACGCTGCATCTTTTGTTCTCCTCCTTACAAAATACTGTTTAGATAGCAAAAAACCCGTTATACATCTGCTCTGGTTCTCAAGTCCGTCGTATGATAAAGTTCCCAGCAGCAATCCGGACAAAGCTGTCCAACGCATTCCATATAAGTTTTTCTATTTTCAATCGGTGTATCAACTGGTACATCAGTAGTAATACCGCATACGACACAACATTCCATTTCCTGAGTCTGCATATTCTCTTCCACATTCATATGGTTTTTGTTTTGCCTGATCATTCGCACACCTTCTTGCCTACCCCGCAACCGGCATCTTCTCTGCTGTTTCCCATTTCATTCCTATCTGATCCAGCAATGAAATCTGTGTCTGAGTCAGTTTGTTCGCCCTTCTCAATGCCCTCTGCCGCAACACCCATATATCGACATGGGTCCCATCTTCTGAGCAATAGCCGCGCGGTATATTCAGATTTCCATATCTCTGATAATAACGGGCTGCCTGGCGGTATTTCTTCATCCATGCAATTTCCTTTTGCGATTCCCATACCATCCCAATCGCGTTCAGGTGATCGATTTGATTCTGGGTCAGACGATCCTTGTTCTTTCTTTGTTCGTAGATCCACTTCCCAAGCCAGATATGATCTTCTGTTTTATACTGTTGGGGAATATCCAGATTGCCGTGTTTTTCGTAATATTTTCTGGCAAGCTCATAACGTTTCCCCCAGGAATCCATCTCAAATACCACTCCTGCCGCTTCCAGCCTGTTTTTTCTTTCCTTGGATAAATCTTTCTTTTTTTTCTGATGATAGAGCCACATTCCAAGCCGCATACCATCGTCAGTGACATAGGATGCGGGCAGGTTCACATGCCCATACAGCCGCCGATATTCCAATAATTTCTGATACATGATCTCCCATTTCTCATCGGATCGGTTTCCCCACTGCATCCCCATGTGATCCAGGTATGCAATCTGCTCCTCTGACAGCTGCTTTTCAGAACGTTTCGTTTTTCTCATTTTTCTGAGAGCGTCAATCCACACGCCTAATCGCACGCCGTTCTCAGTGACATATGCAGATGGAACATTCAGATTTCCATATTGGTCATAATACCGTTTTGCCTCTTTAATATTTCTATCCCACAGCGCGCTGTTTTTACTCCATATCATTCCAATCGCGTCCAGTCTGGAAACTCTTTCCTGATTTAAGAGCGATTGGTGGCTGTTATTTCTATACCAGGTACGGTTGTTGCTGATCCAGGTCCCAAGCGGAAACCCGTCTTCTGTAACATAGTCTGCCCTTACGTCCAGATTCCCATGCTCATCATAAAAGGATTTTGCATGTTCGTATCCCCGGTTCCATCGGCATTCCTGCATATTTTCCCAAACCATGCCGATCAAATCCAGTCTGGCGATCTGTCCATCTGTCAATGTCCCGGCAACGCTGCCGTTTCTGACACGTCTCTGCGTGCCGATCCACATTCCCAGCGATAAACCATCTTCTGTAATGTAATTCTTTTTTACATTCAGATTGCCGTATTCCTCATAATACTTTTTCGCGGCATAATAATAGGTGTCCCATGTTGAGGACAATGTCTTCTGAAGACGGTCAAACAGTTGCCTGCTGTCACATGTTTCATCGATGATCCGGAACTTTTGTTGGATAATCCGGTCTTCTCTTCCAAGAGCCCGGTAATTACTGATCGCTAACTCCATTTCCTCCTGAATCGTATTGATGCTGTATAAATGGTCAAAATTGTTGACGATATCAAAAATAACCGGAGTTTTTCCCTTGCCAGTGCAAAGCGCCCGACCAATCTGCTGCTTATATATAATCGGCGAGATTGTCGGTCGAAACAGGATTACCCCATCAATGTCGTCAACATGAACTCCTTCATTGAGCATATCAATACAAAAGAGTACTTTCAGATGCGCGGTCGTATCCGATTTAAATTCCTGAAATTCCTGGTCTGACTCGACATAATCAGCGTAAACGCGATACAGATGAAACTCAGGATCTACGCCGGAAAACCACTCATGAGCATGGTCTGCCATCTCATCCATATGATCCTTATTGGCGCAGAACACGAGATACTTCCCATGGCGGTTCTTCATATACTTACGAAATATGATATCCAACCCTTCAGCCTGTGCCAAAGCTCTGCGCAATTCCTCCAGCTCTTTCTCTGTTTTTCTGCGAACACCGGGGTTGCTGATTGCGTCTATTCTGTTTCTGTAGCGTTCAAGTTCCTTTTGATATGCATAAACAGAAAGGACATAAACAGGGGAAGGTAAGATTCCTCTCACAATCGTCTCGCCAAGCGTCATCTCAGACGCAATATTGCCGTCAAAGAGTTCCTCCGCCATATCCCGCTGGTTATCAAGGTATCGGATATTCGTAGCGGAAAGTCCGAGCAGCTTTGCCTGCGGATAGGACTGAATCAGCCTGTTCACACCGGTCTGCCACTGTCTTGCGCCGCACCGGTGATATTCATCCATAATACAAAAATCCGGATGAAGCGAACCGATTTCTTCCTCTGTCATAAGCATAAGCCGGGCATAAGTAAGAAATATAATATTGTTTCCTTCCTCTCCGCCCTCTTTTCTGAGATTCTCAAGCTGAGTCTTCACAATATACTCGCTGGGCGACAGCCAGAGAATCCTTGCGTCAGGATGATCTTCCGCTAATTTAAATCCAATAAAAGATTTTCCGGTTCCGGTTGGGTGAATAATGGCTGCTTTTCCGGCTTTGTTCATGAAAGAAAGAGCTGCCTGGTAGGCTGTCAGGTTGTGTTCATATAACATAATTGCCATGCGACGCTCCCCTCCTGCCAAAAAAGTTTTAAGTAGGTTACTTAAAAATGAAGACAAAAAAAAGTACCGTTTTCCAATTTAAAAAAACGGTACTGACGATAATTTTGACGGTTATGATTTTTTAATAAAAAGCGAAAATGAGCGTCTCCTTTCTCTGCCAAAGAAGATAGGTTCTTTCAGTGAAATCAAAGTAAATTCATATAATGGCGTTTTTGTTCCATCGAAGGATGCACATATCGGTTCAATGTCATGGCGGAATTAGCGTGTCCTAATATTTCACTCAATGCTTTTACATCAAATTGTTTTTGGACACATGTTGTTGCAAAGGTATGCCTCAGATCATGATATCGAATTTCCGGGAGACCGCATTTATGAAGGGACGATTTGAAACTTCGTCGAAGCGTTGCCGGTTCTGTATACCGCATATTATTTGAAATAATGGGCATGTTTTTTTCGGCTTTTCTTTCTGATAGAATATTCCATAAAAACTGAGGAAGAGGAATATAGCGCATGGAAGCGGAGGTTTTTGGCGTTCCTGCCGCCAAATACGTACTTCCTTTGTTATCTGAAATACGCTGCACAGTACGACCAACCCTCAGGGATCCGGTTTCATCATCAAAATCTTCCCACAATAGCCCGCATACTTCACCCAGACGGAGTCCTGTATAAAGGGACAGCAAAATTCCAAGATTTTGCTCTGTTAAGTTTTCCATCAAATAAACCGACAGATGTTTCTGCTGCGGCTCTGTTAAGACTTTCATTTCACGCTGTTCCGGTTTTCTGCTTTTTACATTTGCAATCTGGCTGATGATATCATATTGATCTTCGCAGAAAGCAGCGATAGATTTTACAATCGACAGCATGTCCCGCATATATTTATGGGATACCCCTCCTTTTCCATTGAGCCTGCCGTGCGATAATTTATCATCAATAAATTGATGAACCATCGTTTTTGTCAACTTTTTCATATCTGTATTACCGAAATAAGGATGCAGATGCCTGGTAAATAAATATAAATAATTTGCATATGTCGATGGCTTTACGCGCAGTTTTATATAATCCAGCCATTTCAAACCTGCCTGCTCAAATGTAAGCCTGCATGACCCCGGATATGCCGACATTTTTTTAGCGCTGGAAATTTTTTCTTTTACTTCCCGATATGTCCTTCCATACACTGATACATAATGTTTTCTTCCATTTATGAATCGACCGTCAAAAAATCTTCCTTCCCAACGCCCGTCCTTTCTTTTATAAATGTTTTCTCCTCGTTTTCCCATTGTAAAATCCTCCTTTTGGTCAGTGTACCATAAATTTGACGGTTTATAGATAAAACATACGTAAATTATATATATTTTTCATAAAAGCGCTACCTATTACGGCTATGAGATAATGGTACATTATGTAAATGGGGACATTTTTTCTAGAAAAGAGTTGTATTTTCCCCCAAATTATGATATAAGAATATAGGTGTCTTACATGTTTTAAGTAACCTACTTAAAAACTTCCATACAATAATTGTATCCTTTCTCTGTTATTTTATTCATTCGTCATCGCAATATAAAAAGACCATTGCCATGCTAAGTAAATGTTAGCAAATGCAATGGTCTTTTTTATACAGTACCAAGGGGAGTCGAACCCCTGATTCCGCCGTGAGAGGGCGGCGTCTTAACCACTTGACCATGGTACCATGTCATAACGACAAATGCTATTATAACAGAATTTCCGAAGATTGCAAGTATTTTTTCCCTTTTTTCCAGAAACGTTCTCCCGATATCCTCATACTGCCAGATTATGACTTGCCCCTGTCATTCTTCCAGATATCGCTCCTCAAACTCCTCTACCGGAAGCTCCAATTTCTCCCTCTCCTCATTGACCGCCCGGATCGTTTCATACATGGTCTCCAGGCACTCGGTACAGGATTCCCGGTCTACGACAACAAAGTTGTCGCCCGGATATTTCGCGTCATAATAAAAATCCTTCAGCATTGACAGCGCGCCTTTATCGAGAAAAAATTCCGGCAGGACTTTGTGGATCTCCATATAGAGCGCACGGAGATTATGCCCGTTCATCAGTTTTTCGATTCCGACGCAGGTATGTTCCGCCAGCGATTTGATCATCTTTTCTGTTACCTGCTGCGCTCCCACGGCAATATTGTTATATAACGGTGTGCCGAGCGTGCACTGCAGATATTTGAGATCCTCGCAGGCGATGGAATAATAATCGTTTTTCTTCATAGGAGCCTCCTGTAGTCGCGTCTTAAATTCTGCGCGAACAAAGATTGGTCATGATCGAAATATTCCGGGGTCACATAAATGATATCCGCGCCAAACGATTCGGCTTCCTCCCGCAATTCTCCGGAAACAGCCCGACCCGGCCGCTCATCCGTTATAATACAGAAATCCACGTCGCTGCCCGACTTATACTCGTCTCTGGCATAACTGCCGAACACGCCAACCTGTTCAAACGCGATGCCGCTTTCCCTGATCAGGTCCAGCACTTTTTCCGCCCTGTTTTGAAAATCCTGATATAAAACGTCGCTGATCCGAGACATGAATCGATCCCCAGTCCTTATACTATCGTTTACTACCTCGCCAAACTTCCAGGCATATATTCTCACCAGGCTCGATAAAACCTCGCCAAGTGATCATATTATACCATAAATGCAGTCGCTGTGCAAATACCGAAATCCGGAGGACTCAGAACTGGAAACTGATCTGATTGGTTTCCGGTATATCCCCGAGCAGCCCCAGCTCCG
Source organism: uncultured Lachnospiraceae bacterium (assembly GCA_947593735.1). GTDB lineage: Bacteria > Bacillota > Clostridia > Lachnospirales > Lachnospiraceae > CANQDT01. Next base: position 11,225 of record CANQDT010000012.1, read on the forward strand.
CCATCTTGTCCGTGATCGTCTTGCTGACGCGGGTGCGCAGGCGAAAATCTTCTTTTGACAGAAACTCCCCTTTCCGCGCTTCCTCCGCGATTGCTGTCGCGGCTCGTTCTCCCAGTCCGTCAATCGCGTTGAGGGACGGCATGATCTTTCCATCGATGATCTGGAATTTCTTGTCGTCCGCCCGGTACAGATCAAGCGGAAGGAACGAAAATCCCCTCGCGTACATTTCCTGGACGATCCGCATGTCTTTTAATGTATCCTGGTCTTTCTGGGACAGGTCTTCTTTTTTCCGGCTGCGGATCACGTTCATGTGGTACGAAAGCCGCTCCGGTCCCATACACATCAGCTCATAATTAAACGCGCTCGCGCGGATACCGAAATAAGACGCGTAATATGCCAGCGGATAAAACACTTTGTAATACGCGATCCTCCACGCCATCATGACATAAGCCGCCGCGTGCGCTTTCGGGAACATATATTTGATTTTTTTACATGACTCGATATACCATTCCTGGATATGATGTGCGCGCATTTCTTTTTCCCATTCCGGTTTCAGCCCTTTCCCTTTCCGCACGCTCTCCATGATCGTAAATGAAAGCCCTTTTTCCAGCCCCATATGGATCAGATAGGTCATAATGCTGTCCCGGGTGCTGATACAGGTCGAAATGGTACAGTCGCCGTTTTCAATATAATCATGCGCGTTCCCAAGCCATACGTCGGTTCCGTGGGACAATCCGGAAATACAGACAAGGTCGGAAAAATTCTGCGGGTTCGTATCCTTCAGCATCCCGATCACAAAATCCGTCCCAAACTCCGGGATCCCGAGGCACCCGAGCTCCGTTCCGCCGACATCGGACGGCTGGATCCCAAGCGCGCTCGTATTATGGAACAGCGACATCACTGCTTTGTCGTCCAGGGAGATCGTCTTTGCGTCAACGCCGGTCAGATCCTCCAGGCTCCGGATCATCGTCGGATCATCATGCCCGAGGATATCCAGCTTCAGCAGGTTGTGGTCGATCGAATGATATTCAAAATGCGTGGTGATCACGCCGGAGCCCGCGTCATTGGCGGGATGCTGGATCGCGGTAAATTCATAGATCTCCCGGTCGCGGGGAACGACAATGATCCCTCCGGGATGCTGGCCGGTCGTCCGTTTCGGTCCGGTACAGCCGACCGCGAGACGGTCGATCTCACAGTTCCGCTTGGAAATGCCGCGTTCATGGAAATAATTGTAGACGTATCCCCTTGCCGTTTTTTCCGCCACCGTGCCGATGGTTCCCGCCCGGAACGCGTGACCTGTTCCAAACAGTTCTTCCGTATATTTATGCGCGCATGCCTGGTAATCTCCCGAGAAATTTAAGTCGATATCCGGCTCTTTGTCCCCATTGAAGCCAAGGAAAGTTTCAAACGGAATATCGTGGCCTTCCTTCTTCATCATGGTTCCGCAGCGCGGGCATGCCCGATCCGGCATATCGCAGCCGGACTGACCGGCATATGCCTGTACTTCCTCCGAATCAAAATCCGTGTAATAACAGGACGGGCATATATAATGCGGGGGCAGCGGGTTCACTTCGGTGATACCAGCCATCGTCGCCGCAAACGAAGAGCCGACCGAACCGCGGGAACCGACCAGATATCCGTGGTCGTTGGAATCCCATACAAGCTTCTGCGCGATGATATACATAACGGCAAATCCGTTGGAAATAATGGAATCCAGCTCCCGCTCCAGGCGGCTCTTCACGACGGGCGGAAGCTCCGGCCCATAGATCTCATGCGCCCGCCTGTAGCAGATCTCCGTCAATGTCTCATCCGATTTCTCGATCACCGGCGGACACTTGTCCGGCAGGACCGGCGCGATCTTCTCGATCCATCCGGCGACAAGGCGGGTATTATCGATCACGACTTCTTTCGCCTTTTCCGGAGTCAGATAATCAAATTCCTTCAACATTTCCTCTGTCGTCCGGAAATACAGCGGTGCCTGCTGGTCCGCGTCCCGGAATCTTTTTCCCGCCATCATGATCCGGCGGTACTGCTCGTCCTCCGGCTCAAGGAAATGGACGTCGCACGTCGCGACGACCGGTTTCTTATATTCTTCTCCAAGCGCGATGATTTTTTTGTTTATATCGATCAGCTGTTCCTTCGACGTGATCCAGGAGCTCTCGTCCCCGATTAAAAACTCGTTGTTTCCGAGCGGCTGGATCTCCAGATAATCATAATATTCCACGATCTTCGCAATCTCCTCTTTCGGTCGGTCGCTTAGGATCGCCTGATAGAGTTCCCCCGCTTCGCAGGCGGTTCCGAGGATCAGTCCTTCGCGGTATTTTGAGATCAGGCTTTTCGGCATCCGTGGACGGCGGTTGAAGTATTCCAGATGGGAAGATGATACCAGCCGGTTCATGTTGACGCGCCCTGTCTCGTTCTGGATCAGGATGATCCCGTGGTAATAGGGCAGCTTTTTGATCGCTTCCGCGCTCATCTCCCCCTGGTCATTCAGACAATCGACGCAGGCGATTCCGCGCTTCTCGAGCATACCGAGGAATTTCAGGAAAATTTCCGCCGTCGCTCCGGCGTCGTCCACCGCCCGATGGTGGTTTTCCAAAAGAACGCCGAGTTCCTTCGCGACATTGTTCAGCCGGTAGCGGCTGAGGTTCGGAAGCAACATCCGGGCAAGCGCGACCGTATCAAGATAAGTCGGCTGAAATCCGAGACCGAGCGCCGCCGCGTTGTGGGCGATAAAGCCGATATCGAATTTCGCGTTGTGCGCAACAAGGGCGCATCCATCGCAAAATGCCAGAAATTCCGGCAGCACCTGCCCGATCGGGCGCGCGTCGGCGACCATCGCGTCGCTGATTCCGGTCAGCTCCGTGATCCGGTATGGGATCGGCTCCTCCGGGTTCACAAACGTGCTGTAGGTATCCCTGATCACGCCCTGTTCCACTTTGACCGCGCCGATCTCAATGATCTTGTTATATTCCGCGCTGAACCCGGTCGTCTCGATATCGAATACGACATAGGAATCCATCCAGGTCTGTCCGTGCGGATTGACGACAATATCCTGCTCGTCGTCGACAATATAGGCTTCCACGCCGTATATGATTTTAAACGGATCCTCTTTCTCCAGGCAGTGATACGCGACCGGAAACGCCTGGAGCACGCCGTGGTCGGTAATGGCGATCGTGTCGTGTCCCCATTCCTTCGCCGTTTTGATCAGTTTCGCGATATCGACTACGCTGTCCATTTCGCTCATCATCGTATGTAAATGGAGCTCAACGCGTTTTTCCGCGCTGTGGTCCATCCGTTTTACCCGGAAATCCGGTATTTCCTTCATCCCGCGGATCGTGCCGAGCGCGATCTCCCTGCTGAAATCATCATATTTCGCGATCGCTTTGACCCGGTAAAAACGCCCCTGTTCCAGCCACGCCAGAAGCTCCGCAAGCTCTTCATTTTTTATAAAGATCTTTCCGCGGATGGAATCCGTAAAATCCGTAATGACAAACGTGACGACCGTCTTTTCATTCCTGATCTCACGCGTCTGGATCGAGAGAATCTGTCCATGGACGACCACCTCTCCGATCTCCTCCGTGATCGCCTCGATCGGCGTCAGTTCCCCTTCGCAGTCCCGGCCGTACAGGACGTCCCGCTGTTTCTTCCCTTTTCGGTATGAGGGTTTTGCCGGCTCCTTGTCCGGTCTTTTTGACGGATTCCCGGATGAGCGGGGCGCCGCGTCCCGCGCGCTTTCGCCGGATCCCGTCTGCGTTCCCTGCGCGTGAATGACTTCCTGGCGCAGCTTATGCCGGTTCGCCTCATAAAGCGCCTGCTTTTGCGCTTCCGTATAATCGAACCCGACCGTGATCTTTTTGCGGAACATCCGGTCAAACAGCCCCTCCAGCCATTCTTTCAGCTCGCCGGAGCGGTTTTTGGCAAGAAACGTATCCTCCATGAGCAGCGTCACGATATCGCCGTCAACGAACCATTCCGCTTTTCTCGCGAGGTTATATAAAACACTGCTGGAATCATGCAGGATCTGCATCAGGTCATCCCTGTAATCCCGGATCAGGTATTCCGGCGTATAGCGGTCAGACAGATGGTATTCCATATGAAAAACGACAGACATGCCCGCGCCCGAAAAAGAAGCCTCCCGGATGAGACGCTCCATTGCCCTGACATGCCTGTATTCGATATAATGGTCGCTGTGCAGATAAAAAACGATCTTTTTTTCTTTCTGATGGACGACTGCCTTTTCTACCTGGGCATCGCGGAACTGCCGGGCACACTCCTGCCCCTGGTCAGGTTCCGGAAATACCTCATAAAATGTCTGCCGTTTTTCCACGCTTACTCACTCCATTGTTCCAGTTCAAGCCGAAGCTGCGCGAGCAGCTCGCTCTCCGGTACTTTTCTGATCACTTCTCCCCGGCGGAAGATCAACCCTTCCCCGTTTCCGCCCGCAACGCCAAGATCCGCTTCCTTCGCCTCCCCGGGACCGTTCACGGCGCATCCCATGACCGCCACCTTCAGCGCGAGATGGTCAAATTCTGCCGCCATCGCCTCCACCTGACCGGCAAGCGAAATAAGGTCAATATTGGTTCTGCCGCAGGTCGGGCACGAGATCACTTCGATACCGCCCTTTCGCAGCCCCAGCGTTTTTAATATCGCCCGGGCGACCGTCACTTCCTGGACCGGATCGCCGGTCAGCGACACGCGGACCGTATCGCCGATCCCCATCTGGAGGATGATCCCAAGCCCGACGGATGATTTGATCGTTCCGCTGAATACTGTCCCCGCCTCCGTGATCCCGACATGGATCGGATAATCGGTCTGCCGGGCGAGCAACTGGTGTGCCCTCACAGACATCGGGACGTCGGACGATTTAATGCTGATCACGAGATTATCATAATCCATCGCTTCCATGAGGCGGACCTTATCCATCGCGCTCTGTACGAGTCCTTCCGCCGTCACTTTCCCATATTTTTGGATCAGCGGTTTCTCCAGCGACCCGCTGTTGACGCCGATCCGGATCGGAACGCCGTATTCTTTCGCCTTATCGACGACCGCGCGCACCTGTTCCTCCGAACCGATATTGCCCGGATTGATCCGGATCTTGTCCGCGCCGTTTTCGATCGCCGCAATGGCAAGCTGGTAATGAAAATGAATATCCGCGACGAGCGGGATATGGATCTGCTTTTTTATCTCTTTGATCGCGGACGCGGCTTCCATGGTCGGCACAGTACAGCGCACGATCTGGCAGCCGGCGTCCTCAAGCCGCCGGATCTGCTCCACCGTTTCCGCAATATGCTCCGTTTTTGTATTCGTCATGGACTGGATCAGGATCGGGTTGCCTCCCCCGATCACCCGGTCCCCGATCCGGATCTGTTTTGTTTTTTCCCGATGCATATTTACAATCCTTTCTCTTAAACCGACAAATGCCGGATATCGTTGCAAAAGATAACGACCATCAGCACCATGAGCAGCGCGAACCCGGCAAGATGGATGATCCCCTCCACCTCCGGCTTCAGCCGTTTTCTGGTCACCGCTTCCACAACAAGGAACAACAGGCGGCCGCCGTCCAGCGCCGGGATCGGCAGAAGGTTCATCACGCCCAGGTTCGCGCTGAGCAGTATCCCGATATTGCTCAGACTGAGGATAACCGTCCAGATCCCGATCTTCCTGCTCTCCTGATAGGTTTCCCCGATAAAATGGACAATTCCGACCGGACCGGATACTTCGTCCGCGGAAACATGACCGAGGACCAGTTCTTTCAGGCTCAGCACCGTGGTTTTCAGCCAGTACCGGACCTCCAGCGCGCTATATTGGATGGTCTTCCATACGCCGCCCCGGACACGCTTCCCGGCAAGCGGAATACCGTAGAACAGCTGCCCGTTCTCGTTCTTTTTGGGGGTCACAACCGTCTCGTTCCTCTCGCCGTCCCGTTCATATACAAACGTAAGCGGTCCCCGCGAAGCGCTCAATTCGATCAATGTCGCAATCTCCCGGTAATTGTATATTCTGGAACCGTTCAGCCGGACGACCGTATCACCGTCCCTCAGTCCTGCCTCCGTCATCGCCGTAGGTTCAGAGCCAAGATCATGCAAAACCGCCGGGTCATATCCGGTCTTTCCGATGACCAGAAGCGACAGCAGAAAAGCAAGGATAAAATTGAACAGCGGTCCACCGAATACAATGGAAATCCGCGCCCATACCCCCTGTTTGGCAAATGAGTTCTGTTCGTCCGATTCCATATCTTCACCGACCATCAGGCAGGAGCCTCCGATCGGCAATAATTTCAGGGAATATCGGGTCTCCCCGATCTGCCTGGACAAAAGCCGCGGTCCCATCCCGAGCGAAAATTCCGTCACGCCGACGCCGTTGATCTTTGCAAACAGAAAATGGCCAAATTCATGGATGATGATGATAACACTAAACAGAAGCAATGCAATGATCAGTCTCATCTGATTCTCCTCTATCTTGATTCCGTCAAATAGCTCCGGATGCACATGCCGGTCCACTGTTCCGTTTCCAGGATCTGTTCCACAGACGGATCCGGAAGGACGGAATGACGGCCCATACAATATTCTATGAGTTTTGCGATATCCAAATACTTGATTTTTCGCTCCAGGAACAGGGCTACCGCCTGTTCATTGGCGGCATTGAACACCGTCGGCATGCTTCCTCCCGTCCTGCCCGCCTCATAAGCAAGGGCGAGCGCCGGAAAAGTACACAGATCCGGTTGTTCAAACGTCAGACCGGACAGTGCCGCAAAATCCAGCCGTTCCCCATCCAGCGGAAGTCGTTCCGGGTAAAAAAGCGCATACTGGATCGGGAGCCGCATATCCGGCGTCCCAAGCTGCGCCATTACCGCCCCATCGTCCCATTCCACCATAGAATGGATGATGCTCTGCGGCTGCACAACAACCTGGATCCGGTCGAAATCAACATCAAACAGCCATCTGGCTTCGATCACTTCCAATCCCTTATTCACCATTGTCGAGGAATCGATCGTAATTTTCTTTCCCATCGCCCAGTTCGGATGGCGCAGGGCGTCTTCCACCTGTACTGTTTCAAGAAATTCTCTTGTTTTCCCGCGGAACGGGCCGCCGGATGCCGTCAGGAGGATCTTGCGGAGTTCCCTCCGGTTTTCTCCGTGCAGGCATTGAAAAATAGCGGAATGTTCGCTGTCAACCGGCAAAATGGACACATGATGCCCGGCGGCAAGCGGCATAATGATATGCCCGGCGGTCACAAGCGTCTCTTTGTTCGCAAGCGCGATGTCTTTTCCCACTTTGATCGCCGCGATCGTTGGTCGGATCCCGATCATGCCGACGATCGCCGTGACGACAAGATCCGCGTCCGGGAATGTCGATACCTCCAACAGTCCGTCCATACCGGAAACAACTCGGCACGGGCAGTCGCTGATCCGTTCCCGCAGCAGCTTCGCGTTTTCTTCCGACCATACCGCCGCAAGCGCCGGGCGGAACGCCCGGATCTGTTTTTCCAGCAGCGCGATATTGGAGCCGGCGGCAAGCGCCGCGATCCGGATCCGGTCCCGGTTGCGGGAAACGACGTCAAGCGTCTGTGTTCCGATCGATCCGGTAGAGCCGAGTACGGCAATCTGTCTCATACTGTATGTCCTCCTATGATCACAGCCAGATAATAGACGACGGGCGCGGTAAACAGGATGCTGTCGAACCGGTCGAGGATCCCGCCGTGACCGGGGATCAGCCGTCCATAATCTTTGATCTCACGGTTTCTCTTGATCGCGGAAGCCGCCAGATCGCCCGCCATGGAGAGGAACGCCCCCGCCAGGCAGATCAGGGGGAACAGAATCACGGGATTATAGGACAATTCCATGCGTCCCCTGATAAAAAGCGCGTAAAGCAAACCGAGCAGTGCGGCTCCGACGACTCCGCCCACGCCGCCCTCTATCGTTTTTTTCGGGCTTAACACCGGCGTCATCGGATGCCTGCCGAACAGGCGTCCCGCGCAGTACGCGAGCGTATCGGAGCCCCAGGACGCAAGGAAAACAAGGACGATCAGATATCCTCCGCCATGCAGCATCCGGATCCGATACAGATAGGATAATAATATGGAAACATAAAGAAACCCGACGATATGCGCCATGATATCATCAACCGTATAGCGCGGAAACAGGCATACATAACACGCCATCAGGGCAAGAAGCGCGAATACCGGGCAGGCTTCGGCATATTCCGGCGCAAAAGCCAGCGCGAGATAAGAAAAAACCGTCAGCGCATAAGAGAAAAAACAAAGCTTTTTCCCATTCTGCCCCATAGCGCGCAAAAATTCAAACTGGCCGATAAGGGAAATCGCCAGTACCACTCCAAATGTCAGCCATCCGCCTGCGTAAAATGTCCCAACAGCGATCAATACAAGGATCACGCCGCTGATCAGTCGTTCTTTTAACATAAAATTCTCCTAAACACCGCCAAACCTGCGGTTCCTTCCGTTATAAAATTCAATGGCGCGGATCATCTCCTCCCGGTTGAAATCCGGCCACAATACGTCGGTAAAATACATCTCGCTGTAAGCGAGCTGCCAGAGCAGGTAGTTGGAAATCCGCTGCTCCCCGCTTGTCCGGATCAAAAGCTCCGGATCCGGCATATCAAAGGTATCCAGATAAGCGGAAAACCGTTTTTCATCGATCCCGCTTTCCTCCAGATTTCCGTCCCGGACGTCCGCGCACAGCTTCCGGACGGCGCGCACGATCTCATCTCTGCCGCCGTAATTGAGCGCGATCGTGAACTGGATCCCGTCCAGATCCTTTGACACTTCCTCCAGTTCGCGGATCAGCGCCTGGATCTTGGGATTCAGCCGGCTGATATCGCCGATCACGCGGACACGCATATTATTTTTTTTCGCTTTCGCGATACAGTCCGTCAGATAACTTTCCAATAATTTCATGAGCGCTTTCACTTCGCTCTCCGGCCTGCTCCAGTTTTCGGTAGAAAACGCGTATACGGTCAGATAGCGGATCCCAAGCTCATAGGCGTCCCGGACGATCGTCTCCACGATCCGGCTCCCCGCGGCATGACCGTAATTCCGCGGCATATGGCGTTTTTTTGCCCATCTTCCATTGCCGTCCATGATGATCGCCACGTGTTCCGGGACATTCATCAGCACGCCGTTGATCTCTTTTTTCATATGATTTCTCCTCGTATCCAAAAAGAGCTGTTGCCTGCAACAGCCCTTTTCCTGCGGTCAGATCGTAAGGATTTCTTTCGATTTCTCTTCGATGATCTTCTCTGCCTCACCGATAAATTTATCCGTCATTTTCTGGACCTTTTCCTCCAGATCCTTCCACTCGTCCTCGCTGATCTCGTTGTTCTTATTCTGCTTTTTCAGCGCGTCGTTTGCGTCGCGACGGATATTCCGGATCGCGACTTTCGCGTTTTCGCCTTTCTTTTTGACGTCCTTGACGAGCTCCTTCCTGCGCTCCTCCGTGAGCTCCGGAAAATTTAACCGGATCGTTTTGCCGTCGCTGTTCGGCGTGATCCCAAGATCGGAAGCCAGGATCGCTTTTTGGATCTCTTTCACGAGCGACGATTCCCACGGAACGATCAGGATGGTCCTTGCTTCGGGCACCGAGATATTCGCCACCTGCTGCAGGGGCGTCTCCACCCCATAATAGGATACTTTCAGCCTGTCCAGAAGATGGGGATTTGCCCTGCCTGCCCGGATCGTCGCGTATTCGTCTTTCAGCGCGTTTATGGATTTCGCCATTTTGTCTTCATACTTTGTCAGCATATTGTCGCCCTCCTATACTGTAATTTTTGTTCCGTTGAACGTCCCGCATACCGTATTGATAATGCTGTTCCTCTCCTGAAGCGCAAAAACAAGGAGAGGCATATGATTTTCATAACACAGGATGGTAGCCGCCAGATCGATCACCTGGAGCTTCCTGTCAATGACGTCCTCGATCGAAATGACGTCATATTTTTTCGCGTTCGGGTTCTGCGCGGGATCACTGTCATAAACGCCGTCGATCGCTTTCGCGAGAAGAATCGCGTCCGCTTCGATTTCGACCGCGCGAAGGGTCGTCGTCGTATCCGTCGAAAAATACGGATGTCCGGTTCCCCCGGCAAAAAATACGACCTTTCCGGCATTCAGGGCAGCCAGCGCTTTGTCCTTGGAAAACATTTCCGCGATATCCCCGTAAGGAAACGGCGTATACAGCTCCGTATCAAGCCCAACGGAACGGAACATCTCAGACGCGAAAATGCAATTCATAACGGTCGCCAGCATTCCGATCTGATCCGCCCTTACGCGGTCCATTCCACCTCCGGTCCTGCCGCGCCAGAAATTGCCGCCTCCGATCACGACCGCGACCTGGACGCCGGAATCGACAACCTCTTTTACCTGACGCGCCACGTCCAGACATGTCGCCTCGTCAAATCCTGTTTTTTTATCGCCCGCAAGCGCTTCTCCGCTCAATTTTAATAAAATTCGCTTCATATCTTTCATCCTTTATTATCCCTTATTAGTGATGGAACAGGCGGATCCCGGTGAACGCCATCGCGATCCCGTATTTGTCGCATGTCTCGATCACATGGTCGTCACGGATGGAGCCGCCGGGCTGCGCGACATACTGGACGCCGCTCTTGTGCGCGCGCTCGATATTGTCCCCGAACGGGAAAAACGCGTCGGAGCCGAGCGCGATGCCCTGCATCTTGTCCAGCCACTGGCGTTTGGCTTCCCTTGTATATACCGGGGGCTTTTCCTTGAAAATGTTCTGCCATGCGCCGTCAGCCAGCACATCCATATAATCGTCGCCAATGTACAGATCGATCGCGTTATCGCGATCCGCCCGGCGGATCCCGTCGATAAACGGAAGCTCCATAACCTGCGGGGACTGCCGGAGCCACCAGTTATCCGCTTTGGTTCCCGCAAGCCTTGTACAGTGGATCCGGGACTGCTGCCCGGCGCCGATTCCGATCGCCTGTCCGTCCGTCGCGTAGCAGACGGAATTTGACTGTGTATATTTCAATGTGATCAGTGAGAGGATCAGATCCCTCTTCGCGTGATCCGGGATCTCTGTATTCTTCGTCGGGATGCTCGCGAACAGATCGTCGTTGATCTTCAGCTCGTTCCGTCCCTGCTCGAATGTAATGCCGAATACCTGTTTCCGCTCAATCGGTTCCGGCACATAGGACGGATCGATCTGGATCACGCAATAACTGCCTTTTCTCTTGCTTTTCAGGATCGAGAGCGCTTCCGGCTCATATCCCGGCGCGATAACGCCGTCGGATACTTCCCGGCTGATCATCTTCGCCGTGCTGACGTCGCAGACGTCCGACAGCGAGATAAAATCTCCATAGGAGGACATCCGGTCCGCGCCTCGCGCCCTCGCGTACGCGCAGGCAAGCGGCGAAAGCTCGCCAAGATCATCGACCCAGTATATTTTTTTCAGTACATCCGTCAACGGGAGCCCGACTGCCGCTCCCGCCGGAGAAACGTGCTTAAACGACGTCGCAGCGGGAAGCCCTGTCGCCGCTTTCAATTCCCGGACAAGCTGCCAGCCGTTGAACGCATCCAGGAAATTGATATATCCCGGTTTGCCGTTTAAGACCTGAATGGGCAGCTCCCCTTTCTCCATATAAATCCTGGAAGGCTTCTGATTCGGGTTACAGCCGTATTTTAATTCTAATTCTTTCATTGTTCCGCTCTCTTTCTTTGAACTGCTTTCGTTTCTTATTGATTTTTATTTACGATCCTCGTTTCAAACTGCCCGCTCGCGATATCAATAAACCGGACGAACAACGAAACCTTGTTGTCCCCGTTCAGGCTGTTCCAGATGCTGTCCGTAAATGCGTCGATCTCATCCGGGATCGCGACCGGCTTCGGTTCTCCCTCAAAGCTCGGAAGCGGATCGCCGTCCGACTGATACGTATGAAGGAACCTGCCTTCGCCCGCGACACATTCCGGATAGCTGAACAGGTACCGGTTGCACTGCGCGGGATTTCCCCGGTTGCTTTTTAAAAGGGACATCGCGTAACTGTATGTACCGTTTTCCACATGCAGGATACCGGAAATCCGCGGCGTATAGTTGGGGGCGTCCGGTTCAAATTCCCTTGTGCGGAGCGCCTGCTCAAATGTCTGCTGCCTGTCCATCATTTCATAGATCGTATCCGTCTGGTCCCCGTTCGTGACGATCGTTTTGTTCCCAAGCACCCGCACCGGCGCGTAAATGATCAGGTTCGGGTCGGAAAGCTTGGCGGGATCAAACGCCTCGGTCCGGATCCCGTCTCCATCCTCCACGAAAACGCGGTTCCGGCTGTTTTCGCTCCTGCCCATAATGAAATATGCCGCGACCGCCTTTGTTCCGTCGCCGCTCCGCCCGATCACTATGCCGCGTCCGGGATAACTGTTGTTTCTCAGTTCTTCCTCCAATGAAATCAGTTCCATCTCTGCACTCCTTTTTCTTACATCATCGCTCTTCTCTTTTTATCTGAAATTGAAAAAAAGGATCTGATCTTTGGAAACCAATCAAATCCTTTTCGTGCGGATGGCGGGACTTGAACCCGCACACTGTCGCCAGCGTCAGATTTTGAGTCTGATGCGTCTGCCATTCCGCCACATCCGCCTGCACAACACGGAAGATATAATAGCATTATCCTATCTTCCTGTCAATAGCCTGACCGTTATTTTTTGCTGCTCCAGAGATTTGATTTTTTCAGCTCCAGGTATTCATTATACGCCGTTTCCAGCATTTTTTTCTCATTGGCAAATTTGAGAAGATGATAGGCTTCGTGGTACTTATAATACCCGGAGTCTATAAAATATTCTTCCCTCTGAGGGCGGCTGTAATATCCGCTGCTCGCCATCAGATACCAGTAAACCTGTTTATTGATGATCTCGTTGTCGACCGTAAACATATATTGGCTTTTCCCGACATATTTCACAATGGATGCCGTTACTCCCGTTTCTTCTTTTACTTCTCGCAGCGCTGTATCTTTAAATTCTTCTCCCGGCTCTACGGTTCCCTTTGGAAGTACCCAGCCTTCATATCGGTTCCTGTAATTCTTATACAAAAGTAAAATCTTACCTCGGAATATAACCACACCGCCACAACTGGTTGCTTCTGTCAATGCAATCCCTCCTGTCAAAACCTTTCGGTTTGGTGTGCTCAATCATTATGCCATCTCGACTGTCGTCTCGATGTGGATAGTCGTCAAATGCCAGCCCCTGCAAGCATGGCTGTCATTTTCCTCGTTATTATACCACAAATTATTGATTAGACCAACTATAAATTGGATTATCCAGTATGATTTTGTGTTCAATGAGTTTTTTTATCGAATCTTTCTGCGCGTCCGTGACAGATTTCGGATACGCATAATGTTCATACGCGATCATACAACATCCCGTATACGCCATCAGCCAGACGATCGGTTCCGCGTCCTCCGGCATCATTGCCTGGGCTTCCTCCACCGTCAGTCCCGCGATATCCAGCATTTTCTGTTCGTGCGACGGCAGCGCGTACGCTGCGTCCCCGTTCGGATACAGAACCGCTTCGCAGTACATCTCATCGGTATGCTGCCGGATAAACGCGTCGATCGGAAATCGACCCTCCTGAAACATAAGATCACCTCTTATTTCACATCGTTATAATATACTTTCAAAATCTCATTGGCGATCGGCACCGCTGCCTCCGCGCCGGTCCCGGCGTTTTCTACGATAACGCTCACGACCAGCTCCGGATCGTCAACCGGGGAAAATCCGACGAACCACGAATGTGCCGGCTTGCCTCCCTCCACATCTGCCGATCCGGTTTTCCCCGCCACATCCCCGGAGAAGCCCTGCAGGAGCGTAGCGGTCCCGCGGTCGACGACCGACTCCAGATACCGGCACAGAACCGCGGCGGTATCTTCGTCAACGACCTGACCGCAGGACTTCGGCATCATCTTTTTGACCAGTGTCCCGTTGTAATTTTCAATATGGTCGATCAGATACGGCTTCATCATAACGCCCCCGTTCGCGATTGCAGCCATGATCATCGCATTGTGCAGCGGCGAGATCTCCGTCATTCCCTGCCCGATCGCGATCTGCGCCCGGTCTTCCTTCTTCAAATTCTTCTTACTCGGAAATTTGCTCTGCACAGACGCCCCGTCGTACGGGAGGTCGGAATTAAAGTAGAACCGCTTGCACAGGCGGGACAGCTTTTTCATGCTGATCTTCTGTCCGATCGTCCCAAATGAAGTATTGCACGAATAAACAAGGGAATCCTCCAGATTCACTGTCCCATGGACTTCCCCGCCATAACAATTCATCTCGTGCCCGTAAAAGATTTCTTTTCCCTTGCAGTCATACGAATATTTCTTATAATCATTCGGATGTTCGTTCATATATTCGATCGCGACGACCGTTTTAAATGTCGAGCCGGGCGGATAAAGCATCTGCGTCGCCCGGTTCAGGAGCGTCGCTTTCGTGGAATCCTCCTCATTCGTCAGGCGGTCCCAATCCGCGTCGATGCTTTCGGGATGAAAATCCGGTTTGCTGACCATTGCCCGGATCCTGCCGGTTTTTGCCTCCATCACGACCACGGCGCCGCGCCGGTCCCCTAATGTATCATATGCGACCTTTTGCAGGCGGGTGTCCAGCGTGCTGACGACGTTATCCCCGATCTGCTTTTCCTCTTTCAGATCTTTCTCGATCCGGTCAAATACATTGGTATGCGAAGAATAGAGATAAAAATTCGCGGTCGACTCCAGCCCTGTTTTCCCATGATCGCTATATCCGACCGCATGGGCGAACATCGGCCCGTACGGGTAGCGGCGGCTGGTCGTCCCGTCTTCGTTCGCTGCCGTTTCAGCAAGGACCTGACCGTCGCTGCTCAGTATATTGCCCCGCACGACTTTTTTTTCATACAGCGAAATCCTCTCATTGTATGAATTGGTGATGATCTCGCCGCTGTCATGCACGACAAAATAGGCGATATATCCGATCAGACCAAGAAACAGCGCCGTGACCAGATAGGAGACAAGAAGGATCTGACGGTTCGTATGGCGCTTTTCAATCGCCGCCCTGTCCGTCTTTTTGTTGTTGTTCACGGATGGCTTCCTCCTCTCTCTGCGCAATGATGGAAACGCCCTGGATCAGGTTAAAAAGGATTATCGACGACAAAATGGAACTTCCGCCGTAGCTGACAAGCGGCAGGGTCACGCCGGTGGACGGGATAAACTTCGTCACACCGCCGATATTGATAAACAGCTGAAAAACGTAGCACATGCCGAACCCCATCGCGAGCATTTTATAAAATGTACGCTTTGTCTTCATGGCGACGGAGACAAATGTGATAAAGCAGGAGATACAGACCAATATCATGCAGAGCGCGAACAGGACCCCCATTTCCTCGGCGATCGCGGAAAAAATGAAATCCGACTCCGGCACCGGGATTCGGTCCGCCATTCCCTGGCACAGACCGACGCCGAACCAGCCGCCGGTTCCGATCGCGAACAGCGACTGGGCGATCTGATATCCGCCGGATTCAATGCATGACCACGGATCTTTCCATGCAGCGACGCGCACCCTGACATGGTCAAACAGGAAGTACGCGGCATAAGAGGCAACCGAGCCTGCCAGGAGCCCGCTGAAAAAATACAGCTTATTGTCCGTCGCCACATAAAGCATGACAAGGTAGACAACGAAAAATACGAGCGCGGCGCCCAGATCCTTTTCCAGCACGAGAATGATCACATGAACCGCCGCGATCGCCGTCGTCACCAGGATCTGACGGAACGACACGGATTTGCTGAGCATTGCCGCGACAAAAAATACAAAAATGATCTTTACAAATTCCGACGGCTGCAATTTGATCCCAAAGCTTCCGACGGATAATCGGATCCAGTTTGTCGATCCGTTTTCGGTCACGCCGATCACAAAGACCAGACTCAGGCATAAAATACCGGCGATGCCGAGCAAAAGCCCGACGCTGCTGATGTTTTTCATTTTCATCAGCAGAAAAGGAACCGCCATCCCGATCAGGGATCCGACAGCAATGAAGACAAACTGGCGCACCGCCAGGGACAGCTGCAGCCGGGTAAGCATTGTCAGCCCCGCGATCATCAGGAAACTCATATTGTTGTACAGAAGCCTGGACGCCTGCGGGTACAGGGAAAAATAGGCGGTTTTTACAAGGATGAACGTGACCGCCTGCGCCCCGTA
Source organism: uncultured Lachnospiraceae bacterium (assembly GCA_947593735.1). GTDB lineage: Bacteria > Bacillota > Clostridia > Lachnospirales > Lachnospiraceae > CANQDT01. Next base: position 27,398 of record CANQDT010000012.1, read on the forward strand.
CAAAAAGATCACGCGCAGGTCTTCCATCTGTACAAACAGGACAAGCGAACAGACAAAATGCAGCAAAAGCAGCCAGAGGAACTGGCGGTCAAGCATACGGTTCTGTTTTTCAACGTCTTTATGCCGGAATACCGTAAAACACCGGAGCGTATAAAACGCCGCGATGATGATAATGATGTAGTTGGATAAATCTCCGATGATCGTTTTCATAAAAACTACTCAATTCCTCTTTTCCAGTGTCCTCTTGTAAAATGCTCCGGAAGATGCCGCGGCGGTTCGCCATATCGGCATACCCGTACCATATCCTGTATGATTTCGTCCGCCCTTCCGGTATCCTCCACCGTCAGCCGCGCCTGATACCCGCGGCAGCCAAGCGGCGCGATCTCATCCCACAGATCGAGCAGATACAATGGCTCCGCATTATATATGACATTATGGCAGCCGGAACAGTCATTCCATACAGGAAAACGCCTGCGGTACCGGTCTTTCAGGAACAGCAGTTCCTTCCGGCGGTCGCACAGCCCGGCATTCTTTTTGAGGCATCCCGCCGTTATCATAAGCGGAACATACCCATAGACGATCATAGTAGGGGCAATAAACCGCAGCCGGGACAATTCCTTCCGGTTCAATTCCAGGGGAAGCACGCCCGGGCAGTGAAAAAAATCAACCGCCGACTGATTATACTGATACAGGAAAGCGTCGCCCTCGATTTCCTTCTCCCATCCAAGGCGGTCGCGCGCAAACGCGAACGCGTCGACGCTTCCCACGACAAGCCCGTCGATATCGGCGCGCCGGAAAATCTGTTCCATCTCTGATCTCTGCATCCCGGTTTCGTCCCTCATGACGCGCGGGAGTATGCAGAAGATCTTTTTTCCATGTTCATGCGCGCGGACGGCAGCGTCCGCCCACCGGTCCATGTCGAACAGGCTGTAATCTATATTCACGCGGGAAATCTCCGGCGTATCAAGGACGGCTGATAAAAAGCGCGCCTGATATATGGAAACCGACAGTTCCGCCTGCGCTGGGGCTTCCTCCGCGCAATGCCGCTTTGTTTTCGGGAAACAGTCCGGCACATGCGGCCGTCGGCAGGCGTCCCGGATCTTCTCATCCAGAAGCGCGAGACCCCGCCGCCGGAGTTCTTTTATTTCACGGACAGGGAGAAAGATATCCGGATCCGCGTCGATCCAGCAGGAAACGGCGCGGTATCCGGCGCCGCCCGTTTTGCGCAACAATCCGTTCAGCTGCTCCGCTGTCACCGGAGCGTTCTCCGCCTTTTCAACGACAGCGCCCTGCACGCGGACACTGTGCGGATCTTTTTTCAGGATCAGCTCCGCGGGCTCTCCCGCGTGAAAACAGCCGATGATCTCAACCGGGATCCCTGCCGGGCGGTCAAGATACTGTTCCCGCATCGTCTTCACAAGCTCCTGATTTTCTATCCGAAACAGTTTTTGCCCGTCCCGTATCCGCCGAAGTTCCCTTGCTTTCAAAGAAACCCTGCGATCCGCTTTTTCCTCCGCCGGGGCGGTAAGCGCGACCGGTTCCGCGCCGGTATCGATCTCCACGCGGTCCCCTTTGTGCAGGTCTTTTCGGAGCGATACGACGATCGAATCTCCCTTTTTCGCTTCCACCGTTCCGATCCAGAGTCCCTGATGGCCGTTCTTTTTTTCCGACATCAACTCTTTGCCGTTGTGCATATCATAATATCCATGGGAAAAACCGCCGCGGTTAAAGCAGTCCGCCAGAAGATCCCGGTCTTCCTGCGCCGCGCGGTACGGCTCGTCCGGGTGTTCCAGACAACGATCCAGGCACCGGCGGTAGACCGATACCGCCGCCGCTACATAGATCTCATTTTTCATCCTGCCTTCGATCTTAAAAGAATCAATGCCTGCCTGCAAAAGCTCCGGGAGATCGTCCAAGGTACACAGATCCCTGAGGCTGAGCAGGTACGGGGCGTCCGCGCGCGAAACGCGCTCATCCTCCCGATATAATTCATACGGAAGGCGGCACGGCTGGGCGCATCTTCCCCTGTTTCCGCTTCTTCCGCCCAGCATACTGCTCATCAGGCACTGCCCGGAATAGCAATAGCACATCGCTCCGTGGATGAACGTCTCCACTTCGATCTCCGCCTGTTCCCGGATCCGCCGGATCTCCTGAATGGACAATTCCCGTGCCGGAACGATCCTCTGCACGCCGTGTTTCTTCAAAAAACGTGCGCCGTCAACGCCCGTAACCGTCATCTGCGTGCTCGCGTGAACCGGCATCTCCGGGAATTGTTCCCGAATATAGCGGAGAACGCCGAGATCCTGAACCAGAACCGCATCCATGCCTGCCTCATAAAGAGGGGCAAGGAATGCGTACAGTTCCGAAAATTCGTCTTCCTTGACCAGCGTATTGAGCGTCAGATATACCCGTCTGCCGCAGCGGTGCGCGTAATCCAGTACCGAAAGCAGTTCTTCGCCGCTGAAATTCGCGGCGTACGCGCGGGCGCCAAATCTGGTCCCGCCCACATATACCGCGTCCGCACCGGCATGGACAGCCGCGTAAAAGGTTTCCATAGAGCCCGCGGGCGCGAGCAGCTCCGGTCGTCGCACGCTATTCTCCTTTCCCGGCGTCATCCGGAACCGGGAGCCCGAAATGCCGGTATGCGTTCGGCAGCGCCGTACGTCCTCTCGGCGTCCGTTTGATCAGCCCGTTTTGAATCAGATATGGCTCATAAACGTCCTCGATCGTCCCCGGGTCTTCTCCGATCGCCGCCGCCAGTGTATCCAGCCCGACCGGTCCGCCGACAAATTTATCAATGATAGTCAGAAGAATCGTCCGGTCGATCTGGTCAAGTCCCAGCCGGTCCACATCCAGCGCGTTGAGCGCGTTGGCGGCAACCTCCCCGGTTATCTTTCCGTCATACCGGACCTGCGCGAAATCCCGCACCCGTTTCAGGAACCGGTTCGCGAGACGCGGGGTCCCTCTCGACCGTCTCGCGAGCTCCACCGCGCCTGTCGCGTCGATCTCCACATCAAGCACATGCGCGGACCGCTCAATGATCTGCGTCAATTCTTTGACTGTATACATTTCAAGGCGGCTTACGACTCCGAACCGGTCGCGCAGGGGAGCGGTGAGCATCCCGACCCGCGTCGTCGCCCCGACGAGGGTAAACGGCGGCAGTTCCAGCCGGATCGAGCGCGCGCCGGGTCCCCGCCCGATCATAATGTCGATGGCGTAATCCTCCATCGCCGGATACAGCACTTCCTCAACCTGCCGGTTCAGGCGGTGGATCTCATCAATGAAAAGAACGTCGCCCTCCTGGAGCCCGTTTAAGATCGCCGCGATCTCTCCCGGCTTCTCGATCGCCGGTCCGGACGTGATTTTGATATTGACGCCCATCTCATTCGCGATAATGCCGGCAAGCGTCGTTTTCCCAAGACCGGGCGGGCCGTACAGAAGCACGTGGTCCAGCGTCTCACCCCTTTGTCTCGCCGCCTGCATGAAAATGCTGAGGTTTTCTTTCGACTTGCTCTGTCCGATATATTCGTCCAGCGTTTTTGGTCTCAGATGATTTTCTGTTTTTTTATCTTCTTCGGTCATTTCTGTGGTGATCATTCTCTGTTCCATATCGTCTCCCATCATATTGCCAGGATCTTCAGGGCTTCTCTGAGCAGCTGTTCGGTCGGCATACCGTCCGCGTCCGGGATCGCCTGGACCGCGCGCACCGCTTCTGAATTGGAATAGCCGAGGCTCACAAGCGCGAGGGCGGCTTCATTTGCCGCCGCGTTCTGCGCATTGCCGGCAGGCTGTTCCTGCGCGCCGCCAAAGAAATCAAGCGCGTCTTCCAGTTTCAATTTATCTTTTAATTCCATGATCAGCCGTCTTGCGCCCTTCGGTCCGATGCCGGGCGTCTGGGAGATCGCTTTCTCATCATCGCTGATCACCGCGTAGCGGAGCTGTTCCACCGTGAGTGTGGAAAGGACAGCCAGAGCCGCTTTCGGCCCGATGCCGCTGATCCCGATCAGGAGCCGGAATACCGACAGATCCTCTCTGGACAGGAACCCGTACAGATCCATGATGTCTTCCCGCACATACAAATAAGTATACAGCTTCACTTCGCTTCCAACGCCCGCGATCTGTGTAAGGACCGATCCCGGTACTTTTATCTCAAATCCGATCCCCTGATGGTCCAATATCAGAGAATCTTCATATACAAGATCTACCCTGCCTGTCACAAATGCGATCATCTCAATCTTACCTCCAACCGATTTTCTGCTTCCATTTTTTTCATACAGCGCCCTCATTTTACCACAGGTTGACAAAAAAACCAATCATCTTGTAAAAGAATCTTATTTTCGGTATAATAATGTGGAAGAAAATATAGAGGAAATGCCAATGAAACTCATACAAAAAACGCTCGAAAATGTCTCTGTCCCCTGCGCCGCCTGCATCCGGGACAGATCCGCTCTTTTTTTTGATATTGAAACGACCGGCCTGTCCGCCAGAAGTTCGTTTCTTTATCTGATCGGCGCCGTTTTCTGCCAAAATTCCGAATGGACCATGATCCAGTGGTTCAACGACGACGGAGACTCCGAAGAACAGATCCTTGACTGTTTTCTCGAATACTCCGCCCATGCCGGGACTTTGATCAGCTATAACGGGAACCGATTTGATATCCCATATCTGAAACAGCGGTGCGGTTACTATAACAAAAGCGCGGACGCGCTGGAAAAAGATCCGATCGACCTGTACCAGCTTGCCCGAAACTACAAAAAGCTGCTCGGTCTCCGCGCGCTGAAACAGCGGAATGTCGAGGAACGGTTCGGCGTGTCCCGCGAAGAATTTCAATCCGGGGAGGATCTGATCCGAACCTATTATCTTTATCTGAAAGTCCGGGACAGCGACCGGGAGCAGGAGCTTCTCCGGCACAACGAGGACGACGTGCGCGGGATGCTGGCGATCAGCGGTATGCTTCCGCTTCATCAGCTGATGCAGGGACAGCTCCGCTTTGTGTCCGCGTCCGGGAACGAAGACCGCGTTCTCCTCTCGCTCAGAGCCGACGGTCCCCTGCCGGACATCGACCGCTCGAACGATTATTTCCGGCTTATCACGAAGAATGACCGCGCAGCGCTCCATATCCCGCTGGTACACGGGCAACTCCGCAATTATTATATGAATTATAAGGATTATTATTATCTTCCGGCGGAGGATATGGCGGTTCATAAATCCGTCGCGGCATACGTGGACAGAGCGGCAAAAGAAAAAGCGACCCTTGCTACCTGTTACACGTGGACGCCGTACCATTCCGGATTATTTACGCAGGAAACTGCCTGCGCGTACGCGCGCGCCGCGCTTCATACGTTCCTGACATAAAAATGCCTTCGGCACCTCAGCTCCCCTGCGAACGCCTGGAACGCTTATCCGCTAAAAGCGTGCGCCGCCGGACGTATCAAACAACAGACGGAAGTCCGCATATGCGGGCTTCCGTCTGTTGTTTTCAGGCTTTCCCTGATCTATTCATTTTCTTCGGTATTCTCACCGGTCTCTTCTTCTGCCTCTGCTACCGGGGATTCCTCCGCCTCAGCAGGAGCTTCTTCTGTCTCTTCCGGAACTTCCGCCGTATCTGCGGGAGCCTCAGCGTCCGTATTTTCCTCCGGAACAGCCGCTTCCGCAGGCTCCGTCTCATCAACAGGAGCGATATCCGGTTCTTCCGCCGCCGGTTCCGGCGCGGCGTCTTCCTGCTTCGGTGCCGGATCCGCATCCACCGGAAGTAAAATCTTCCTGCTCAAGCTGATCTTTTTCTCATCCGGTTTAAAATCAACGATCTTCGCTTCAATGATCTCGCCTGTCTTCAGCACATCCGAAGGCTTCTCGATCCGCTCGCGCGCGATCTGCGAAACATGGAGCAGCGCGTCGACACCCGGCTCCAGCTCAATGAACGCGCCGAAATCCGTCATACGCGCGACTTTTCCGGTTACGATGGTTCCAACCGCGAACTTCTCTTCCGCGTTCAGCCATGGATTTTCCTCCGGGAATTTCAGGCTGAGGGCGATCTTATTTTCATTGATATCTTTGATCAGGACTTTTAATGCCTGTCCGACAGAAAATACTTTGCGCGGGTTATCCACACGACCCCAAGACATCTCCGAAATATGGAGCAGCCCGTCGGAGCCTCCCAGATCGACAAACGCGCCGAAATCCGTGATATTCTTTACAATTCCTTCCACAGTATCGCCGATGTGGATCCGCTCCAGAAGCTCTCTCTGCTTCTCCAGCTTTTCCGCGATGATCAGCTGCTTCCTGTCGCCGATGATCCGTCTCTTGCGCGGATTGAACTCGGTGATCACAAACTGGATCTCCTGTCCGGCGAATTTTGATAAATCCCTCTCATACGTATCTGATACAAGACTTGCCGGAATAAATACTTTCGCTTCGTCGATCACGACGCTTAAACCGCCCGAAACAACATTGGAAACGGTCGCCGTGAGCACCTCTTTGTTCTCGAACGCTTCCTCCAGCCTCTGGTTGCCTTTCTCCGCCGCCAGCCTCTTGTAAGTCAGAAGCACCTGTCCCTCGCCGTCGTTTACTTTCAGGACCTTCGCCTCCATCGTATCGCCGGGTTTTACAACGTCGCTCAGAACGACGCCTGGTGTGTTCGTATATTCATTGCGGGTGATAATGCCGTCCGCCTTGTAACCAATGTTCAGTACGATCTCGTCCTCATTCACATCGATGACTTTTCCTTCTACAACATCTCCATTTCGTATTGTAACCAGGCTTTCCTCTAACAATTCCTCAAAACTTTTCTCTGACATGCTGTCATAAACCTCCTTGATTAAAGTCCTTGGGGTCGATGCCCCTGCCGTAATACCTACTCTACGAAATTTCTTCAACTGTTCTGTGTCCAAGTCATCTACAGTTTGTATAAAATAAGTATTGCCACACGACTTTGCGCAAATTTCACACAATTTTTGTGTATTTGAACTATTTCGACCTCCGATCACGACCATCGCGTCCACCTGCTCTGCCAGGGCTCCTGCCTCCTGCTGGCGTTCCGCGGTCGCGTTACAGATAGTCTTATAGACTTTATTATTATAATACCTCTTTGCTATAATTTCAACTATTTCTTCAAATTTCTCATAATTAAATGTGGTTTGAGACACAACAGATATCATTTTATCTGCCGATAATGACAATTTTTGTACATCCTCAACGGATTCTACAATATAAGTGTCATTTTCTGACCATCCCTGAATCCCTTTTACTTCCGGATGATCCGCGTTCCCCACAATGATGATCGCATGTCCCCTGCCGCTGTCTTCCCGGACAATTTCGTGGATCTTGCGCACAAACGGACAGGTCGCGTCCACGATCGTGACGTCTTTCCTGTTTAACAGGTCATAGACGTCCTTTTCCGCGCCATGCGACCGGATGATAACGGTCCCGCGCTCCAGCTTCGCGAGTTCGTCCTTCGTATGCAATATACGGACGCCGCGCGATTCCAGATCCGCTACTACCGTTTCATTGTGGATGATCGGCCCGTATGTATAGACCGGATCGTTCCCGACCTGTCCATATACCTTGTCCACCGCGCGCTTTACGCCAAAGCAAAAGCCCGCGGTTTTCGCAACATAAACTTCCATGGCGTCCCTCCGACACAAAAATCAGGCGATCCTGCCGTACTCATCCAAAATCGCGCCGACAACCTGCTCGATCGTCATATCGGAAGAATCGATCATCACCGCGTCCTCCGCCTGGCGCAGCGGCGCAAATTCCCGGTTCATGTCCCGGTTATCCCGCTCGATGATATCTTTTTCGATCTCGTCCCTATCGCATATCCGTCCCTTTTCCGTCAACTCCAGGTATCTGCGGTTCGCGCGTTCCTTTGCGGAAGCCGTCAGATAGATCTTCAGGTTCGCATTTGGCAGAACATATGTTCCGATATCCCTTCCGTCCATGATCACATCCGCCTTTTGCGCGAGCGATCTCTGCAGTTCCACCAATTTGGTCCGGACAGCGGGAAGCACCGCGATCGCGGACGCCATATTGCCCACCTCCTCGGTTCGGATCAGGGCGGTGACATTTTCTCCGTCAAGGATGATCTGCTGTACGCCGTCCTCGTACGCGATCGTAATATCAATGCGCGCGCACGCGTCCCCGATCTGTTCTTCCCGGTCGGGACTGATTTTTTTCCGCAGGCAGTAGAGCGCCATCGCCCGGTACATCGCCCCGGTATCGACATAGATAAATCCAAGAGCCGCCGCCGCCTTTTTTGCGATCGTGCTTTTTCCTGCGCCCGCCGGCCCGTCAATCGCTATAGAATGAAACATTTTCTTCCTTTTCCTCCTTAATTTTCCTTTTCCTGTTCCGCCGCGGCGTGGATCCCTGCCGAATATCCCGTCGACCAGGCGATCTGTAAATTATATCCGCCGGTCAGCGCGTCCACATCCAGGATCTCGCCGGCAAAATAAAGTCCGGATACGAGCTTTGATTCCATCGAGGACGGATCGATCTGGTTCAGTCTGACGCCGCCCTTCGTTACGATCGCTTCCGGATATCCGCGGAGCCCCTCCACCGTCAACGTAAAATCCGTAATGGTCTCCAGCAGGCGGCGCCGTTCCTCCTTCGTGACCAGATTGGTCTTTTTCTCCGGAGGGATCCGGCTGCGCCGGACAACGACCGGGATCATTTTCCGCGGGAGCAGCGCGCCGAGCGAATTTTGAAACGCTTTGTTTGAATTTGCCGCAAAATCGCGCAGCAGCCTCTGATCGAGCTGCGCTTCCGTCATCGCCGGTTTCAGATTGATATGCAGCCGGATATTTTTTCCGAAACAGGAGGAAAGATACGCGCTTCCGCGCAAAATGAGCGGTCCGCTCACGCCGAAATGCGTAAAGAGCAGTTCTCCGAACTCATCGAATTTCTTCTTTCCATCCGCCGTAATGCGGCACCGGACATTTCGCACGGACAGCCCCTGCATTGCCTGGCACTGTTCCCGTTCTTTTATGTCAAACGGAACAAGGGAAGGAAATAATTCCGTCACCTCATGCCCGGCAGACCGCGCGAAGCGGTATCCGTCCCCGGTCGACCCCGTGGAAGGATAAGATAAGCCTCCGGTCGCCACGATACACGAATCTCCGGCAAGCAATTCTCCCCCGGGCAATTCGACGCTCCGGAACCGCCCGCCGCCGCAATGAACGGCGCGGACCGGGCAGCGCAGCCGGACGTCGACATTCCGACGGGATAATTCCCGCTGGAGCACTGAGAGGACGTCGGAAGATTTATCCGATACCGGAAAGACGCGGCCGCCCCGTTCGATTTTCACCGGGCAACCGAGCTCCCGCATCAGCTGCATCATATCATTATTTGTAAAACCGTAAAGGGAATGATACAGAAAGTTCCGGTTCGTGACGACGTTTCCAAAGAAATCCTCCAGTTCGCACGCGTTGGTCAGATTGCACCGTCCCTTGCCGGTAATATACAGTTTTTTCCCGGTTTTCTCATTTTTCTCAAGCAGGACGACCTCGCCGCCGGAACGCGCGGCCGCGATCGCCGCAATCATCCCGGCGGCTCCTCCGCCGATCACGATCACTTTCATGACGCATCTCCAAAAAGGGCTGCCGCAAAATGGGAAAATTCCTGTTTCACGTCAGCCCGAAGGGTTAAACCGGATAAGCTCCGTTTTTCGTATCCGCTTTCGACGGGTCGATCCCCGTCTGCTGCGCTTCTCTGTATTTGAAGAACTCCAATGCAACCTGAGGGAACAGCGCGTAGGACAGAACGTCCTCATCCTGCTGCTTGTACTGCGCCATCTCTTTCTCCAGATCTTTCAGCTGAGGTTTGATCCGGTCTGCCGGGCGGCAGGTGATCACTTCCGCGTCGCCGCAGCATTTCTTCTGTACCTCCGGGTCGAACGGTTTTACGGTCTGCCCGAACTCGCCGCTCAGCAGCTTCCTGGATTCCTTCGTGACCATCTTGTAGCGTTCTCCCGATACGACGTTCAGCACAGCCTGCGTGCCGACGATCTGGGAGGACGGCGTCACAAGCGGCGGCTCTCCGAAATCCTTGCGGACCCGTGGCACTTCCTCCAGCACTTCATAATATTTATCTTCCTGCCCCATCTCTTTCAGCTGGGAAACAAGATTCGACAGCATACCGCCGGGCACCTGATAGATCAGCGTTTTGATATTGACACCCATCACTTTCGGGTTCAACAAGCCGCTCTCAAGCGCTTTCTCCTGGATCGGACGGAAATAATCCGCGATCTCTGCCAGGAGCTTCTGATCCAGTCCCGTATCATACGGGGTTCCCTTGAAAGTCTCGACCATGACTTCTGTCGCGGGCTGGCTCGTTCCGAGCGCGAACGGCGAGATCGCTGTATCGATGATATCGCATCCCGCTTCCACTGCTTTCAGGTACGTCATGGACGCGACGCCGCTCGTATAATGCGTGTGAAGGTCGATCGGAATCTCGACCGATTCTTTCAGCGCGGTGACAAGCTCTGTCGCCCGGTACGGGGTCAGGAGCCCCGCCATATCTTTGATGCAGAGCGAATGAGCCCCCATATCCTCGATTCTTTTCGCGATGTCTTTCCAATAATCCAGCGTATACGCGTCGCCCAGCGTATAAGACAGTGCGACCTGAGCATGTCCGTTTTCTTTCCGCGCCGCTTTTACCGCGGTCTCAAGATTGCGGATATCGTTCAGGCAGTCAAAGATGCGGATGATATCGATCCCGTTGGCGATGGATTTCTGTACAAAATACTCGACCACATCGTCCGCGTAATGATTATATCCCAATATGTTCTGCCCGCGGAACAACATCTGCAGCTTCGTCTTTTTGAATCCGTCCCTCAGCTTACGCAGCCTTTCCCACGGATCTTCCTTCAAAAAGCGGAGCGATGCGTCGAACGTCGCGCCGCCCCAACATTCGACGGCGTGATACCCGACCTGGTCCATTTTATCTACGATCGGAAGCATCTGCTCCGTCGTCATACGCGTCGCGATCAAAGACTGATGCGCGTCACGCAGAATCGTCTCTGTAATCTTTACCGGTTTTGTTTTCTGTTCCATATTCTGCTCCTCCTATTCTATGATATCGGGGCAAGGGTACCGATGAATCTCCGATACCCGCGGATTCCTCCCCGTCCTATACTCCAAAAATCGCCATAAAGGTACCTGCGGCGACCGCTGTCCCGATCACTCCCGCAACGTTCGGTCCCATGGCATGCATCAACAGGAAATTCGTCGGATCCGCTTCCGCTCCCACTTTCTGGGAAACACGCGCCGCCATAGGCACTGCGGAGACGCCGGCGGAACCGATCAGCGGATTGATCTTTCCTCCGGACAATTTGCACATCAGCTTGCCGAACAGCACGCCTGCCGCCGTTCCAAGCGCGAACGCGATCAGACCGAGCGCGACGATCTTGATGGTCGTCAGTTTCAGAAACGCTTCCGCGCTCGTCGTCGCGCCTACCGATGTTCCAAGCAGGATAACGACAATATACATCAGCGCGTTGGACGCTGTCTCCGTGAGCTGTTTTACAACTCCACATTCCCGGAACAGGTTTCCGAGCATCAGCATACCGACCAAAGGCGCCGTCGATGGAAGGATAAGGCATACGACGATCGTGACAAGGATCGGGAACAGGATCCGTTCCAGCCTGGAAACGGGGCGAAGCTGTTCCATTTTGATCTTCCGTTCTTCTTCCGTCGTCAAAGCTTTCATGATCGGCGGCTGGATGATCGGCACAAGCGACATATACGAATACGCGGCTACCGCGATCGGTCCCATAAATTCCGTTTGTCCCAGTTTCCCTGCCAGGAAAATGGAGGTCGGGCCGTCCGCGCCGCCGATGATCGAGATCGCCGCTGCCGCTTTGTCGTTAAATCCAAGCAGAATCGCAAAGAAATACGCGCCGTATATACCGAACTGCGCCGCCGCGCCGAGCAGGAAGCTCTTCGGGTTGGCAATCAGAGGGCCGAAATCCGTCATCGCGCCGACTCCGAGAAAAATCAGGGATGGGAGGATGCTCCACTCATCCAGCAGATAAAAGTAGTGCAGCAATCCGTTTTCTGCCATAATATTCGGATAAATATTGACCAGCAGCATACCAAAAGAGATCGGAACCAGAAGCAGCGGTTCATACTCCTTGGCGACCGCCAGATATAAGAAGAACAATGCGACCGCTATCATCACGAAATTGCCGACCGTCAGATTGGCAAACGCAGTCTGATGCAGCAGGTTCGACACTGTACCAGTAATGTATTCCATGATCAAACTTCCTCCTTGGGCAAGCGTTTAGTTTAAAGTTGCCAATGTCGCGCCGGCTTCAACCGAATCCCCGGAAGCCACCTGGATGCTCGCGACCGTGCCGTCCTCCGGAGCCACGATCTCATTTTCCATCTTCATTGCCTCCAGGATGATCACAACGTCGCCCTTCTTTACCTGCTGGCCGACAGACGCTTTGATATCCAATATTTTCCCGGGCATCGGAGCCAGAACCGGAACGGAACCGGCAGCTGCCGGAGCGGAAGGCGCCGCGGGCGCCGCTGCAGCGGGCGCTGCCGCCGAAGGCGCGGGGGATGCTCCCTGGCCTTTCTCCTCAACTGTTACATCATATGCAATCCCATTTACTGTAATCGTATAATTTTTCATTCTTCTATCCTCCTGATTATCGTTTGCCGGCCCGTTTGATCGAGCGGACGATTAATTGATCGGTTGTTATCGCGGTTCCCTGCTCCTCGGACATCGCCGCGGCGATGGCTGCCGTGATCACGGCTGCGAGAGCCGCGTCATCCACAGATTTCCCTGCCGGCTTATCCATCGTCTCCAAAGCAGTCTCAGCCGAAGGCACATCGGTCTCTTTTCCTTTTCCGGACAGCTTATCCACTATCGTCGGAATATATTTCAATAAGGAAATCACAAGAATAATGATGATCAGAATCAAAAATACAAACACAACGCCCATAAGCGTATTGAGCGCGGCGCTTTTCAGCCTTTCGCCGAGTCTTCCGGAATCGCTGTCAAGCGTCAGCGTGAATTTTCCCGCTTTCAGTTCGCCGGTCTGGAGCAGCTGCTCGATCGGTATGGTTCCGTCGAATGTCGCGATAAAATACGCGCTCCCGGCATCGCCGGTGATCGGGACGGTGACCACGACATCGTCTCCCTGCTGCGAAACCGTGGACTCTCCGGGCTGAACCTGCGATCCGACTGATTCTGACAGATCGCTCCAGCTCTGTATGGCAGCCGCCTGATCCTCCGTCATATATCCCGCCTGCTGGTATGCTTCCACCTGATCGACCGGGAACGTGACATACGCGTCCATCCATCTCTCGGCAATCTGAATATAGGAGGCGTCGTTATCCGGATTATATTCGGAAGCGGACGCCGGAACAGCGGATAGGGAAAGGACAGCCGCGATCATACATAAGAATAATGCCAGTTTCTTTCTCATACGAATCCCCTCCTACACTGTGCCATGCTTTTTGTCCGGACGGTCTTCTCTCTTTGTAAACAACATCTCAAATGCGGCGATCACACGTTTCCTCGTCGCTTCCGGCTCGATCATATCGTCGACATAGCCGCGTTTTGCCGCCGCAGACGCGCTGGACTGGAGCGCTTCATATGCCGCCGCCTGTTTCGACGTATCCTGTTCCTCCGGATACATGATCTTCGCGGCAGCCGCCGCGTCCATCATACCGATCTTTGCCGTCTGCCATGCATAGACCATATCCGCGCCGAGCGCCCTGGAATTCATTGCCACATAAGCCGTACCGTATACTTCGCCGACAAGGACCGTCACTTTCGGAACCGTCGCGTTCGCATATGCGTACGCGAGCTTCGCAGCCGCCTTCGCGATCGTTTTCTCCTCCGACATCTCGGTCTGGAACCCTTTCGCGTTCGCGACCGTCAATACCGGAATACCGAATGCGTCGCACCTTGTAACAAATTCTGCCGCGATATAAGCGGCGCGGGTCGTCAGGCGTCCCCCTGACACTTCCGCCTGGTTTCCGACGCAGCCGACCGTAACGCCGTTTAACCGGATCAAGCCGATCACCATATCCGGCGCGTACTCTTTTTTCAGTTCAAAGAAAAACCGGTCGTCGGAAATCTCCGTAAAGATCGCCCTTGCGTCGCCATCTTTCCCGGCAAGCGCCACAGCGCGGTTCAGATCATCCGTACATTCCCCGCAGGACAGATCGACGTCGCAGCTCGCTGGGATCAGCGGGACAAGCGTGCGAATCTTTTCAAGAACCGCCGCATCGTCTTCACATACAGCGTCAACGCTGCCAACCTGCTCCGCCTGGAATTTCGCGGATGAAGAATCGCATTTCTCTTCATAATTTCCCGCGATCGCGTTCGGGCTATTCACGAACAGGCGTCCCGACTCCTCCGACATAAACGTGAAATCCGAGAATGCCGGGATCAGCGCGGCGCCGCCGCCGCAAACGCCAAAGATTCCGGTTATCTGGGGAATCGCTCCGGAAGCCATCGCCTGCCTGTAAAAAATCTCGCCGAACCCGTTCAGCGCGTCGGTCGCCTCCTGGAGCCGCAAGCCCGCGCAGTCGACCAGTCCGATCACCGGCGCGCCCGTCTTCATCGCAAGATCATATAACCGCACGATCTTGCCGGCATGCATTTCTCCGATCGAACCGCCCAGAACCGAGGCGTCCTGGCTGTAAAGGAAAACCAGGTTGCCGTCGATCGTGCCATAGCCGGTCAAAACGCCATCCGACGGGGTCTCTTTGTCTGACAGGTTAAAATCGGTATTCCGGCTCGTGATCCGGCCGCCGATCTCAACAAAACTTGAGTCGTCCAGCAAACGGCTGATCCGTTCGCTCGCTGACAATTTTGAATTGCTCATTTTCGCTCCTCCATAAAATATTTTAAGATTTGGCCACATGGATCAAATCCAACTTATACCAGATATCATAATATAACGAATCCGGCAAAGTTTCAAGTAAAACCGAACATTTTTTTACTTTTCCTTTCAGGAGGTTACCGGTTATCAAAGAGATAGCGGCGCAGCACTTTCCGGAACAGAAACGGAAACGTGATTTTCCGAACCGTTTCCGCGGCGAGGATCGGGATCTTCTTCCCGGTCGCGCCGTTGATGACAACCCGGACTTCCGCGACCTTCTGTCCCTTCTGTACTGGAGCTTCGATTTCTTTCGGGATATGGAACCGCAATGAAATATCGTCCTTTTCCGATACAAGTGTCTTGTAGGAATCGCAGGTCAGGTGCAGCGTATCCTCCTGCCCGCGCGTCACAGGGATCGACTGAACCGCCTCGTCTCCATCCAGCACCGTCTTCCACGTAAACTGCCCGCGCCCATACTCCATCAATTTTTTTGTATCCTGCCATTTCCATGTTTTGTGGGGCGGCCATCCGCTCGCGAGCACGACGGAGATCAGGTTATGCTTCTTTTTCCTGCTCGCGCCGACAAAGCAATATCCCGCCCCGCCGGTAAATCCGGTTTTCACCCCGTACGCGCCATCGTACAGGCTCAAAAACGCGTCCCGGTTATATACGGAATAATGATTTTCCCCGGACAGATCCTGAAACGAATATTCCGGCGTATTGATGATCTTCACAAACCGCGGATTCTGCAGGGCATAGCGGGTGATCACGGCAAGATCCCGCGCCGTCGTTTCATGTCCGTCCGCGTCAAGCCCGTTCGGCGTCACAAAATGGGTCTGCTTCGCGCCGATCTTCTCTGCTTTTTCATTCATCAGGACGGCAAATTGTTCCACGCTTCCGGCGATCCCCTCCGCGATCGCTGCCGCCGAGTCATTGTGGCTCTCCAGCATAAGAGAGTAGAGCAGATCGTTCAGCGCGAACTGCTGCCCTGCCCGCATCCCAAGATGTACCTTCGGCATGGAAGCGGCATAGTCCGATACTGTGCAGACCGTATTTTGCTTTGCTTCCTCCAGCGCGACGATACAGGTCAGAATTTTGGTCGTACTCGCGTTTTTCATCGGCTGGTCGCCGTTTTTCTCATACAGGACGCGTCCCGACTCCGCGTCCATCAGCAGCGCACTCTTCGCGGCAAGCGTCTGATCCAGTTCCTCTTTCGTCACCGCGCCCGCCGTGCACGCCTGCGTCAACAGAATCACACCGATTATGATCCCAATTATTTTCTTCATCGCAATTTCCCGATTGCTTTTTTCTAAAATTATATGAGCGAAGACGCCAAAAATGAGGCCGTCCTGCATTGGCTGGCGCGAGAATGGAACAAACTTCCATTCGCGCCGCCGCGCGGGACGACCTCATCCGTTCCTTTATTCTTTTGTTTTGGCGGTATCTTCTTCCCGCACCAGCCTGCCGTCTTTGTATTCCTCAAATGACAGACGGATCTCTTCCCCGTCGATGCCGGAAACGCTGATCTTCTGCTGCCTGCCGTCTTTGAGCGTCACGAGGACGGTATCTGGATCCTCGCTGACGGCGGAGACGACCATCGGTTCCGCCTCATACGGCTCGATCACCGTAACATATCTTCCGCACGGTCCGTAACTCCGGACGGCGTACATCTTTCTTCTCTGTTCCTCCGCTCCCGGGAAATTATCGACGCCGATGCATCCGACAAACCGGACGGCGTCCAGTCCCGTCAGATCAACGGTGATCACCGCCTCCTGCTGCTGGTCTTCCGGATGGGTCGGGATCGCGTCCGGGTACGTATTTCCGACCAGGGCGACACGACCGCCCTGATAATCCCTGCCGATTCCGTATCCCCTATCCACATTCTGATAAACCGGATCGAGTTCCGAGACAGGCTTTCTCGTCCCGTCCGCAAATTCTACATACGCGTCGCCCCAGAACAGGCATTTCGGGCTTGTGACCGGATCCTTCTGTTCATTGTAAAACTGCCGGTTCCGGGCGTGAAGCGAAAGCGTCTTCGCCCCGGTAAGGTCGAGATCGCATTTGCCGAGACCGAGCAGCCAGGCGCCAAATTCCCCATCCGCCTTTGTCTCGCCGTCGACATCGACATGCCAGGACAGCGGGATCGTATAGGAATGATATCCGATCGTATCCCCGATAGATTCCGCGACCATGCCGACAACCTGTGTGGACGTCTTCGGCCACGCCGTATGGACGTCCATTTTCAGAGGACCGTCCTCATTGTAGTTGCTCCTGGTCCCTCTCAGATCCTCCCCTTCGCCGAATATGGTTTCAAAATGCGCGACGGTTCCGCCCGTCGCCTCATACCACTGGCAGTCGGTAACAAACTGTTCGTCGGAGATCGGGTTTTCACTCAGCTGTCCGGTATGTTCCGTCGCTTTTACTTCTCCCTCAAGCCCCAGAAATCCCTTGATCTGGAAGCGGCTGTCAAACCGATGTTCCGTACCGTCTCCCCGGATAAAATCAAACAGCACGATATAGTCGTCCGTCACGCCCATAAGCCGCACCTGCCGGATCGGCTCCGTAAATTCCGTCAGCTCGCCGTACCGCGGGCCGTCCGTTACTTCCGGAAGGGAACTCGCGTTCAGTTCCATCCGCTGTTCGAGCGTTTCCCAGGCATTGTAGACCATCCCTCCGTAGGGCGGATAGGACCATGGCGTTTCAACCCGCAGCGCGACTGCCTGGATGCCGTTTCCGCTGTAAAACAGTTTTCTCTCCGATTCATGCGGCTGCTGCATTTTCCCGTCGACTGTGACCATATTTTTCGTCGTCGAATTTTGGACGTAAAATTTATACATGAAATGCGGGTAGCCCCACCAGCACATCTCCGGATTGTAAAAGCTTCTTCCATATCGCATGACCGAAAGCAGGCCGGTGATATCGAAATGACCGTGGGCGCCGCCGTGCGATCCGTACCGGAGAACCGCCTGGATCTGCTCGCGCTGTTTCCTGCCCGGCGTCTGGCTCCTCAGCATCGCGATCCCGATGTTGTCGGAATAAGCGTTCTGCTTTTCGTACCGGGACGATACCCACGGCAGTTCCGGATGGCCGAATACCGGGTCATGGATCTCATGATGCTTGATGATCCGGATATATTCCGGATCCCGGTAATAAGTATAGGCAAGATTGTATGTTGATCCGAAATGGACCCCCGCGATCTTTTTCTCGTCGGAATCGCTGACGCCGAACATCACGCAGCGGTAATCGAGAAACGGAAGCGGCGCGTCAAACAGATCTTTGATACAGATATAATTTTTCCGGTTCCCGCCCCATTTCTTATTGCACATGCCGAATTGGAACGGCTGGTCCTCCACCCGGTAGCTGCTCCTGACTT
Source organism: uncultured Lachnospiraceae bacterium (assembly GCA_947593735.1). Lineage (GTDB taxonomy): Bacteria > Bacillota > Clostridia > Lachnospirales > Lachnospiraceae > CANQDT01. The sequence goes on from CANQDT010000012.1 coordinate 45,613, forward strand.
CGTCGCAGTAGGGAATCGGGAATTTCGCGTGGATAAGGTCATATCCGAAGTTTTGCATCGCGTGCGCGACATGCAGGAACATCGATGAAACCCAGATGTTGTAACCGATCGAACACTCATGCCACCATCCGTCGTTGAACGTCCCTTTCGTAAGCTCGTCGATCACGCCGCCGTTTTCAAATACAAAGCGGTGGATCCAGTGCATATCCTGCATTGTCATCGCGCAATACAGCGCGCCCGTGATCTCGGACAGAAGCCAGTTGGAAATGCTCCCATCCCTTAAATGGGCGTCCAGGATCTCTATATAGAGCCGCATCATATGCTCGATCTGCCGGTGCTCCCCGTCCGTCAGCACGCCCGCCTCATAAATAATATCGTACGGAACCGCAAGATGCTGGAAGAAATGTCCCTCCTGCACATAGCTCTGGCTGCAGCCCCGCAGCCGTTTCGGGTATCCGTCTTCGGGGTCGGACAGCGTGACAAGGAATTTCGCGATCTTGCGCGCGTATGCTTTGTTCCCGGTGATCGCGTACGCGTACGCCGCCGACATGATATAATGTTCCTGATATGTATCGTAACAATACGGTTTCCCCTTTACCGGCGGAAGGATCTCCCAGCTGTCCGCGTCCCGGATCAGCTGTTCATAAGTATCTTTATATTTGCTGTAGAGGTCGGTTTTTTCCGCGACTTCCTCCCAGCCCTTTTTGTCATGCATGATATAGGGATGCGGCAGATAGCACATGGTTTTCAGCGTAAGACGTTCCGCCGCGTCGCCGTCTCCGTTCGGAACAAACCGCAGGAGCGTATCTTCGTGGCCTCCCGGGATCATGGAGCCGGAAACCGCGCAGCGGACCGTGATCTGCCTCGACTCGTCCGGCTGGAGCAGGAACGCGTCCGTCTCCAATTCCGCGCGGATGGATTCCCATCCCCTGTATTCCTGTTCCGCCGCGACCATCTGCGGCGTTGTGGAACAGTTCGTCACAGTGATCTCATAGGATACGGTTTCGCCGGTGCGCGCCGATTTTCCCTGGACCGGACATTCGATGTAAATGCGGCGTCCCCTCAGCAATCTCGCTCCGACAAGCCTTCCTTTTCCTTTCACCGTGATTTCGGTCAGGAACCGCCATATATTCGTCCGGCATGTCTCGATCTGAAACTCATCCAGCCCGATATGGATCCGGTGGCGGCCTCCGCCCGCCGCTTTCGCGGTCGCACAAAGTTCCCGCCCGCTCCCAAAAAAGCGCGCGCCCACGCAGAGATCAACTTCATCCTCCTCCGCTTCCACTTCCATCGTCAGACCGTACCAGTTCATCGCGTCGAGCGCCGCGTCACATTTCACATCAAAGCCGTACGGGTACATTCCTCTCGCGCCGTCCGGGACCGGATAGCGCATCGCGGCTCCATCCGTCAACAAATAGCCGTCTCCGTCCTTTTGCCCTGTTACCTTCCATTCCGTTAACAGGTCTACATTTCCTTTCATTACTCTTCTCCCTTTTTTTCTTTCAAAAATCTATATGCCGAGCGTTACTTTCGCTTCCTCTTCCGCTTCCTGTTTCAGATCGGCGATCATCGCCGGATTCAGAACAGGAAGTTCTTCCAGCGACTGCACGCCGAAACACCGGAGAAATTCTTCCGTCGTTCCCAGTAGGATCGGCCGTCCCGGGGCGTCCATCCTTCCCACTTCCTGGATCAGGTCATATTCGATCAGGCGGTTGACCGCATGATCACTCTTTACTCCGCGGATCGCCTCGATCTCCGCTCTCGTAACCGGTTGTTTATAGGCGATGATCGAGAGCGTTTCAAGGACGACATCCGTCAGGATATGTTTTTTCGGCTGATTGACCACCCGGATCACCGAATCATAATATTCCGGCTTGGTGCAGAGCTGATAAGAACCTTCAAACTCCATCAGGCGGATCCCCCGCTCTTTTTTTTCATAGCTCTCCTTAATCGCAGCCAGGATCTTTTTGCATGGTTCCCGATCCATTTCCATGGCTCTCGCGATATCCCCGAGCGGAACGGACGTCCCTGCCGAAAAAAGGATCGCCTCCACAATGCCTGCCATTTCCTCGATTGTCATTTGCTCTTTTTCTACTCAGCGGAATCAATGATGATATCCCCGAATATTTCCTCCTGTCTGATCATGATTTTTCCGGTTTTCATCAATTCCAGGACCGCCAGGAATGTGACGACGATCTCCTGCCTGCCCGGCTGTGTCTCCAGAAGCGTCCGGAAGCTGATCTTCCTGAGTCCGCGGATCCTCCGGCGGATCAGCGTCATTTTATCTTCGACACTGACCGTTTCCTCCGTCTCCAGATCGCTGAACCGGCTGCGGACCGGATCTACCCGGTCTTCCCTTCGCCTCATCACGTCCTGAAAGATCACATTGAGCCGTTCCAGCGTGACGCCGCGGAACAGCGCCTCCACATCGACCGGCTGCCGGTACCGCGCGACTTCTTCCGGAATACTTGGCGCTTTATAGATCATGCGCGACGCCTCAACGCTCTGATCCCGCAGCTGCTCGGAAGCATACTGAAACATTTTATATTCCAGCAGCCTTCTGACAAGCTCATCCCGCGGATCCTCCTCCTGCCCATCCTCGTCGGTCTCCGGAGGGAGCAGCATCCGCGATTTGATCTGGATCAGCGTAGCCGCCATCACGAGAAAGTCGCTCGTGACGTCCGGATCCAGCCGTTCCATCGCTTTTACATATTCCATATACTGCTCCGTGATCTCCACGATCGGAATGTCGTATATGTCGATTTTATTTTTTTCGATCAAATGGAGCAATAAATCAAGAGGACCTTCAAACGCCTCCAGTTTAAAGTCTAAAATTTGTTCGCTCATGATTCTCCCCGCAAAGATATCACCGATAATTCCGGCGGATTGTTGATTCTGAGATAACAGGAATGGGATCCGAGCCCACGGCTGACGATCAGATCAGTTCTGCCGAGATGATATCTGCCGGCGCAATACTTCGGAAAAAGCCGCACCTCCGGGGAGAGCACGCCCCCGATCCCCGGGATGCGGATCAGCCCTCCGTGCACATGGCCGGACAGGACAAGGTCGGCTCCCCAAGCCGCGTATTCCGGAGCATAGAGAGGATTATGCGCCAGCAGAACCGTATACCGGTCCGTCGGCGGATCCCCCAGAAGCTCCCTCAGGTATCCGTCCGGCATGGCTGTTTTGCGAAATCTCCGATAAAACCCGCGCTCAAGATCCAGCCCGTAAATCCGGATCCCATATGGATCCAGATCCTCATAAGCGTTATTCAATACGGTCACGCCGGCGTCTCTGAGCGCCCCGCCATACTCGTCATACAGGGAGCCGTATTGCTCCGGATAGACGGCAAGCCTCTTTTCATGATTCCCATTCGCGTAATAAACCGGATAGGCAAGGGCAAGCCTCCGCATAAGCGCAAGCGGAATCTCCACGGATGTCCCGGGCTTTCCGACGAGCATATCGCCGGCGCACAGGACCAGATCCGGTCTGCAGGCGTCGATATGATCCAGAAGGATTTTATTTTCTTCGCCATATACGCAATTATGCAGATCCGTCAGAAATGCGATCGTAACCGGCTTCCTGCCGTTTTGCTTACGGCTCCTGATATCATATTGTCCGTCTTCCAGCCGATCTCTCCCGCTCATCCCGGTCGTCCTCGCTTTATGCCCATATTCTTTTGTACGATATCATATTTTTTTGGTGATTACAACTATTATTGTTATCAATTTAGTAGAAAAATCTGTTTGTATGTGCTATGATAAAAACAATATAAGAAGGAGGTCATATCATGACGGTTAGAGACATTTTAGAACTTTTGGATGGTGAAATTCTATTAGGAGAAGAAAACCTTGATACGGAGGTCCATACCGCCTGCGGTTCCGATATGATGAGCGACGTGCTCGCATTCGTCAAAGACCAGTCGGTCCTTCTGACCGGTCTGTGCAATCCGCAGGTGATCCGGACCGCGGAGATGATGGACATCGTCTGCATCGTATTCGTGCGGGGAAAGAAGCCGGAAGCCGGCGCGATCTCGCTGGCGGAGGGTCGTGATCTCGCGATCTTGACGACCAATTACAGCCTGTTTGAAGCATGCGGGCGCTTATACGAAAAAGGACTGACAGGAGGAGCAAAAATTGAATGATCGAATTGTCTTAACCTATCATGTTTCTCCTGAGGATTTCACGCGCGCGGGAGAAGCGAGCAGCGACGTAAAAAATAAGCTGAAGCAAATGGGGGTCAGCCCGTCTGCCGTCCGAAAAGTGGCAATCGCCATGTATGAGGGAGAGATCAACATGGTCATCCACGCGAACGGCGGCGACATCACCGTGGAGATCACCCCGGAGAAAATCGTGATGATTCTCAAAGACGTAGGACCCGGCATCGCGGATGTGGAAAAAGCCATGCAGGAAGGATATTCGACTGCGCCGGACCATGTCCGTTCCCTTGGATTTGGCGCGGGGATGGGACTGCCCAATATGAAAAATTATACGGACGATATCCAGATCGATACCAAACTGGGGGTAGGCACCACAGTGACAATGACCATCAATCTATAAGTTTGGAGGGATACATATGGAGGCATATACGCATTCTGTCTATCTTGATAACGACCTGTGCACCGGATGTACCAACTGCCTGAAGCAATGTCCGACCGGAGCGATCCGGGTCCGGGACGGAAAAGCGCATATTAACGGAAAATTCTGCATCGACTGCGGGAAATGCATCAAGGTCTGTACGCATCATGCCAAGCTGAGCACCTTCGACAGCCTGAATATCATCAACGACTACGAATATACGGTTGCCCTGCCGGCTCCCGCGCTGTTCGGGCAGTTTAATAATCTTGAGGACGTCAATATTGTATTGACCGCCCTGATACTCATGGGATTTGACGCGGTCTACGAAGTCGGCAGCGCCGCGGAGCTCGTATCGGAACAGACGCGCAGCTATGTCAAGGCGCATCCGGAACAGTGGCCGCTGATCAGCACGGCATGTCCAACCGTCGTCCGGCTGATCCGCGTGCTGTTCCCGAATCTGATCGAGCACCTTCTTCCGATCAAAGCGCCGATCGAGCTTGCCGCGGAGATCGCGCGGCGGAAAGCGGTCGAGAAGACCGGCCTTCCTCCGGAAAAGATCGGGATTATTTTTATCTCGCCCTGTCCGTCAAAGGTATCTTATGTCCGGAACCCGCTCGGTGTCGATCAGTCTGCCGTCGACGGCGTAGTCGCGATCCGCGACGTATACAAGCAGATCCTGCCCTATATGAAACAGGCGGAAAACGATCCGATGGAATTGTCCGATACCGGCAAGATCGGAATCGGCTGGTCGATTTCCGGCGGCGAATCCGGAGGACTCCTGTCGGACAGCTATCTCGCGGCGGACGGCATCACCAATGTGCAGAAAGTCCTGGAGGATCTGGAGGACCAAAAATTTGAAACGCTCGAATTTATCGAATTGAACGCCTGCACCGGCGGATGCGTGGGCGGCGTGCTCAATGTGGAAAATCCTTATGTCGCCAAGACAAAGATCAAGCGGCTGCGGAAATATATGACGGTGGCAGGCAACCATCTGGAAGATGTCCCGGTCGAAAACCTGTTCTGGACCCATGAAGTCGAATATGAACCGGTCTTCCGTCTCGGAACAAATATGCTCGAAAGCTTTGCCATGCTGAACACGGTGGAACGGCTGACCGCGAAATTCCCGGGGCTCGACTGCGGCGCCTGCGGGTCCCCGTCATGCAAGGCTCTCGCGGAAGATATCGTACGCGGCGACGCGGAAGAAACCGATTGCATTTATATCATGAAACAGCAGCTAAATCAGATGTATCATGATATGGAAGCCAATATCAAATCAAAAAAATCCTGACAGGAGGACGACACATGACTGTACAACAACTGATCGATTCATCCGGCTTTTCCCCGGTCAACGCCGGCGGCGACGCGAGGGACAGAGCCATCAGCGGCGTCTATTGCTGCGACCTGCTCAGCATCGCGATGGGGCACGCCCCTGCCGACTGCGCGTGGGTCACGGTAATGGCGAATATGAACACGCTCGCCGTCGCCGCCCTCGCCGACGTTGCCTGCGTTGTCCTTGCCGAAGGAGCGGCGCTGGACGACGCTTCCGCTGAAAAGGCAAAGCTGCAGGGAATTACCGTCCTGTCCACCGATCTGCCTGTATTTGACGCGGCGCTGCGCGTCCACACCATGCTGCGGTAACCGCCTGCCGCGCTGCAAAGGGAGGCCATTATGAATCTGACTTACGACTTACATCTTCATTCCTGCTTATCTCCCTGCGGGGATACCGATATGACCCCCGGCAACATTGCCGGCATGGCGGCGGTTCTCGGGCTGGACGTCATTGCCCTGACGGACCATAATACGTGCAGAAACTGCGGTCCCGCCATGCGTCACGCGGAAGAATATGGGATCCTCTGTATTCCGGGAATGGAATTGACGACTGCGGAAGAAATCCACGCCGTATGCCTGTTCCCTGATCTGGATACCGCGCTGGAGTTTGACGCGTACGTCTATCAGCATCTTCTGGCAGTCCCGAACCGGGAAGACATTTTCGGCGAACAGCTTATCATGGATGAGCAGGACCAGGTCATCGGAAAAGAGCCGAATCTTCTGATCAACGCAACCGACATCTCTTTTGAAGGATTGTGGGAGCTGGTGGATTCCTACGGCGGCGTCATGTTTCCCGCCCATATTGATAAAAGCGCCAACAGCCTGATCGCGACGCTCGGCGTAATTTCCGATACGAACCGGTTTGAAACAGCGGAAATCAAAGATATGGCGAACTACCACGCCATCAAAAAGGCGAACCCCTATCTCAACAAATGCACGATCGTCAGCAATTCCGACGCTCATTATCTGGAACAGATCAACGAGCCGAATCTGACCATCTCGTGCCGGGAGCGTTCCATCGTCGGCGTTCTCGACGCGCTGCGATAAGAGTAAAAAGAACCCGCGCGGTTCCGGGATTTATCCGGTACCGCGCGGGTTCTTTTTTGTGTCACAGGAAATTTCGTCCTGTGACACAAAAAGCCTCCGGCTGGATGCGCAACTCGCAGAGAGGAAACTGCTGCTTCACAGCCTGCTCGCGCGCAAAAAATGCCTTCTGCCCCTCATGAATGAGGGGCAGGGGAACTGATATGCCGAAGGCATTTTTTATTTTTGTATTATCCGTTAATGGAACGTTTTACATAGGTCGTATGCAATAACTCATGCGCTCTATGGCTTCCCGGTTTTTCCAGGTAAGTCGCGTACAATTCTTTGATCGCGGGATTCTCATGAGATTTGCGGAACGGCGCATTTTCATCATATTGATACAGCACTTTTCCGCGAAGCGCGCGCAGATCCGTAAAGTTGCGGACTTTCGCATGCTGCTGCGGCTGACCGCCTCCATTGACGCAGCCGCCGGGGCACCCCATGATCTCGATGAAGTGGTATTCCACCTCGCCGGATTTCACTTTCTCCAGCAGCTTCCTCGCGTTGGCAAGTCCGGATGCAACGGCAACCTTCACCGTCATTCCGTTGATCTCATAGGACGCTTCCTTGATCCCTTCCACGCCCCGTACATCGACAAAGTCAAGGCTCTTCAGTTCCTCTCCGGTCAGCGTCTCAACCGCCGTGCGGAGCGCGGCTTCCATAACGCCGCCGGTCGCCCCGAAGATCACGCCCGCGCCGGTCGACAATCCGAGCGGTTCATCAAACTTCCCGTCCGGAAGCTCTGTGAACCGGATGCCTGCCGTGCGGATCATCCGCGCCAGCTCGCGCGTCGTAATGGAGATATCGACGTCCGGATAACCCGCGCCGTCCTCGTCGTCCCTGCCGATCTCGAATTTCTTCGCCGTACATGGCATAACGCTGACGCTGACGATATTTTTCGGATCGATCCCCATCTTCTCCGCGTAATAGCTCTTTGCGATCGCGCCGAACATCTGCTGCGGGGATTTGCAGGAAGACAGATTCTCCGTCATATCCGGGAAATAATGCTCGCAATATTTGACCCATCCGGGTGAACAGGAGGTGATCATCGGCAATACGCCGCCGTTCTGGATCCGCTCAACAAATTCGTTCGCTTCCTCCATGATCGTAAGGTCCGCGCCGAAATCGGTATCAAATACTTTATCAAATCCAAGCATCCGGAGCGCGGAAGCCATTTTGCCTTCTACGCCGGTACCGATCGGCAAGCCAAATTCCTCGCCGAGCGCCGCCCGTACCGCCGGTGCGGTCTGGACGATCACATGTTTGTCCGGATCCGCGATCGCCGCGAAAACATCTCCGGTATTGTCCTTCTCATAAATCGCGCCTACCGGGCAGACCGCGATGCACTGTCCGCAGGAAACGCAGCTTGTTTCCCCAAGCCCCATCTCAAACGAGGAACCGATATTCGTCTTAAATCCGCGCTCGTTCGCGCCGATCACGCCGATGCCCTGTACCTTCTCGCAGGTCGCGACGCACCGCCGGCAGAGGATACATTTGCTGTTGTCGCGCACCATATGCGCCGCGGATGTATCCAGCTCGGACGGGGTTTTCTCCCCTTCGTACAGATTGGCGTCGTCAACGCCGTAATCCTTGCACAGCGCCTGAAGTTCGCAGTTTCCGCTGCGGACGCAGGACAGGCAGGAACAATTATGGTTGGAGAGAAGCAGCTGCAGCGTCTTTTTCCTGGAATTTCGTACTTTCGGAGTGTTCGTGAACACTTCCATCCCCTCGTTGATCGGATATACGCAGGACGCTACCAGGCTTCTTGCCCCTTTCACTTCAACAACACAGATCCGGCATGCGCCGATCTCATTGACATCTTTTAAGAAACAAAGAGTCGGGATATCGATACCGGCAATTCTTGCCGCTTCTAAAATGGTGGAACCAGCCGGAGCGGATACGTCCACGCCATTAATTTTAATCGTAATATTCTCCATTCTAACTCTCCTCCTTTATTTCCTGGAAATCGCGCCAAACCGGCATTTTTCCATGCAGGCGCCGCATTTTACGCATTTCGTCGTATCAATGACGTGCGGCTCCTTCAGGGTTCCGGTGATCGCGTTGTTTGGACAGACTCTGGAGCATAATGTACATCCGCGGCACTTCTCAGGATCAATGCTGTAAGACAGCAGCGCCTTGCAGACTCCCGCCGGACATTTCTTATCCAAAATATGCGCTTCGTATTCTTTCCGGAAGAATTTCAGCGTGGATAATACCGGGTTCGGCGCTGTCTGCCCAAGTCCACATAAAGAATTTTCCTTTATATAATAGCAGAGCTCTTCCAGCTTATCCAGATCCTCCATCGTTGCCTGCCCATCCGTGATCTTGTTCAGGATCTCAAGCATCCGCTTGGTACCGATCCGGCACGGCGTACATTTCCCGCAGGATTCGTCTACCGTAAACTCAAGGAAGAATTTCGCGATGTCAACCATACAGTCGTCTTCGTCCATTACGATCAGTCCGCCGGATCCCATCATGGACCCGATGCTGATCAGGTTGTCATAATCGATCGGAATATCGAAATGCTCCGCGGGGATACATCCGCCGGACGGACCGCCTGTCTGTGCCGCCTTGAATTTCTTGCCGTTCGGAATACCGCCGCCGATTTCCTCAATAACTTCGCGCAGCGTCGTTCCCATCGGGATCTCCACCAAGCCGGTATTGTTGATCTTACCGCCGAGCGCGAAAACTTTTGTCCCTTTCGATTTTTCCGTTCCCATGGAAGCGAACCACTCCGCTCCGTTGAGAATGATCTGCGGAATATTCGCATAGGTCTCGACATTGTTCAGGATCGTCGGTTTCCCGAATAATCCCTTCTGTGCGGGGAACGGGGGCCGCGGCCGCGGTTCTCCGCGGTTTCCTTCGATGGACGTCATCAGCGCCGTCTCCTCGCCGCAGACGAACGCGCCAGCGCCAAGGCGAAGGTCGATATCGAAATCAAATCCGCTCTCAAAAATATTTTTCCCTAACAGACCGTATTCCCTTGCCTGGGAGATCGCGATCTGAAGGCGCTGTACCGCAATCGGATATTCCGCGCGGACATAGATATATCCCTGGGATGCGCCGATCGCATATCCGGCGATCGCCATCGCTTCCAGAACCGCGTGCGGATCGCCTTCCAGTACCGAACGGTCCATGAACGCGCCCGGATCTCCTTCATCCGCGTTGCAGCATACATATTTCTGATCCGCGTCGTTTCCTTTTGCCAGTTTCCATTTCAGACCGGTCGGGAATCCGCCGCCGCCGCGGCCGCGCAGACCGGAATCCAGAAGGGTCTGGATCACGTCGTCCGGGGTCATCTCGGTCAGCACTTTCCCAAGGGCGGCATATCCGTTCGTACCGATATATTCTTCGATATTCTCCGGATTGATCACGCCGCAGTTGCGCAGGGCAACCCGGTGCTGTTTTTTATAAAAGTCCGTATCTCCCAGTGATTTTACGCCCGTTTCGGTTACTGTTTCATCATACAGCAGCCTCTTGACCGGACGGCCTTTCAGCAAATGCTCGGATACGATTTCCGGAATGTCCTCTACTTTTACCATGGAATAGAAGGTCGCTTCCGGATAAACGATCATGATCGGACCCAACGCGCACAGACCGAAACATCCGGTACGCACGACGCCGACTTCATTTTCCAGACCGTTCTTTTTTACTTCTTCTTCTAATTTTTTGATGATCTCTGCGCTGCCGGAGGAAGTACATCCGGTACCACCGCAGACTAATACGTGTGATCGAAACATCGCATTTCCTCCTATTATTTAATATCTTCCTGCGCCAGCGTATATTTCACGACAACCTTACCGCCGATCAGGTGCTGTTCCACCACTTCCATTGCCTTATCGGGATTCATTTTCACATAGGTCACTTTCTCTTTGCCGGGCTCCATCACTTCAACAATCGGTTCATACTGGCACAAACCGATGCAGCCGGTCTGCGTGACCATAACATTGCTGAGATCTTTCTCCTGCACCGCGTTGGAAAGCGCCGTAAGTACCGGGCGCGCGCCCGACGCGATCCCGCACGTCGCCATGCCGACAACAACGCGGGTCTGATGCTCGTCTTCCGCGCGGATCCCGACCTGGTTTTTCATCTTATCCCGAATCGCTTTTAATTCTTCCAGAGATTTCATTATGACTCCTCCATTCTTTCTTTTTTGTTATCATTTACATTGTAAAGCCCATATTCACTCCGTCCTGATTCTCCTCCAGATATTCGCTGATATAAGCGGAGATTTCAGGAGAATCAAACGGAATATCGCCCAATATCTGCCGAAACTCTCTCGTGTCAAGGACAAATTCCCGATCATCGACCGCGTACCGGTAAACGAAATCAATCGTCGGATTATACTGGATCAGCGTATGGATCGTACTGTTGATATCGCCGAGGGGCATCCGGTCTATATGGGACAGCCCGAACACGGCTGTGACCAACGTGCCTGCCTGCGGTTCCGACTGGATCGAAAATTCTCCGCCGGTTGCGAGCGCCGCCATCTTAAAAAACGGAACGCCAAGACCAACCTTTCTCGTCGTCCTTGTCGTGAAAAACGGATCTTCGACCGACTGTACCTGTTCCTCCGTCATTCCGCATCCGTTGTCCCTGATCGTGATCGTCAGCGTGTCCTTCCCGGTATCCGCCGCGACCGTAATCTCGATCAGAGTAGCTTCCGCCCTCACAGAATTTTGCGCGACGTCCAGGACATTGAGAGATAATTCTGTCATCATCGCGTCAATACTTCTCCAGAATGCCTTTTACGTCATCAACCGTAAGTCTTCCAAATACTTCGTCGTTGATCATCAGAACCGGCGCAAGCCCGCATGCCCCTACGCACCGGCAGGAATCCAGCGAAAACTTCCCGTCTGGCGTGCACTCGCCGTCCTCAATGCCAAGAATCTCCGATATTTTGCTGTAGATATTTCCGGAACCCTTAACATAGCACGCGGTCCCAAGGCAGACGGATATCTGATACTGTCCTTTCGGCTGCAATGCAAACTGAGAATAGAATGTCGCGACGCCATAGATTTTTTCCAGCGGAATACCGGTTTCATCCGAAATGATCGTCTGGACTTCAATCGGCAGATATCCATAGATGTCCTGAGCCTTTTGCATAATTGGCATCAAAGCGCCCTGCTGATCTTTCAAACTGTGAATTACTTCCAGCAGCTGCTTTTCCTGTTCCTTCGTTCCAGCAAACGGAACTCCATGATTCTTAGAACCCATCATAATCCTCCTTATATTGTTAAAAATATGTCGATGTGCGAGCGCACAACTACATCAGTTTATATAATATCATAAAAATCCTATAATATCTATCTTTTTTTCATCATAAGATGAAATTCTGATTGATTTTGCGAAATACCGCGTCAAGATCGCAATTTTCCCGGATCATCCGGTTCAGGCAATCGTTCGCCGCCTGGAGAAGATCCGCATGGGAATAGATATCCGCCAACCGGAACGTCATATCCCCGCTCTGGCGCACACCGAAAAAGTCGCCCGGCCCGCGCAGCCTCAGATCTTCGTTTGCGATAAAGAACCCGTCGTTGGAACGGTTGAGCACCTCCAGCCGTTCCCGTGCTTCCCTGCTCTTTGTCCCCTGAATCATGATACAATAGGACTGATGGCTGCCTCTGCCAACCCGTCCCCTGAGCTGGTGCAGCTGGGAAAGGCCGAACCGTTCCGCGTTTTCGGTCAGCATGACCGCCGCGTTCGGGACGTCGATCCCTACCTCGATGACAGTCGTCGACACAAGCACGTCGATCTTTCCATTGGAAAAATCTTCCAATATTTTTGTTTTTTCTTCCGCCTTCATCTGACCGTGCAGGGCGGATATCTTCAGATCCGGCAGGCTTTCCTGCATCTGCCTGGCATAATCGGTCACATTTTCCGCTTCGATCGCCTCGCTTTCCTCAACCATCGGACAGATGACGTATGCCTGCCTTCCCTCTCTCACCTTGCCGGCGATAAAGCGGAACGCGGTGTCCCGGTACTCGGGACCGACGACGCAGTTCTTAATCGGGATCCGGTTGGACGGCATCTCATCCATCACGGAGATATCGAGATCCCCATACAGGATCAGCGCGAGCGTGCGCGGGATCGGCGTCGCGCTCATCACAAGGACATGCGGCAGGATGCCTTTCTTTTCCAGCGTTTCCCTCTGTTTTACGCCGAACCGGTGCTGTTCGTCCGTGACGACGAGCGCGAGGTTCTGATAAACAACCTTCTCCTGGATCAGCGCATGCGTCCCGACGACTACATCGACTTCATGCCGGTAAATACGGTCATACATCAGCCGTTTTTCTTTTGCCGAAAGGGAGCCGGTCAGCAGCCCGACCCGCACCCCATACGCGCCAAGCGTCTCACAGAGTGACCGGTAATGCTGCTGCGCGAGCACTTCCGTCGGCGCCATGAACGCGCCCTGATAACCCGCGCAAGCCGTCATGAGAAGCGCGAGCTCCGCCACGATCGTTTTTCCGGATCCGACGTCTCCCTGGATCAGCCGGTTCATCACATATGGCGCGCGCAGGTCATTCCGGATATCGTCAAACGCCCGCTGCTGCGCGCCTGTCAGCCGATAGGGAAGCGACCGGATCAGCTGGTCGCACTCCGGGCATGGAGGAATCTCGTACCGGTTCGGATTTCCTCCTTTTGTCTCTTTCATACGATACATATTCAAAAGAAATTCAAAAAATTCGTCAAAAACAAGGCGCTGCCGCGCGCGCAGAAGGCTGTCCCGGTCGATCGGGAAATGCGCCTGTCCCATCGCTTCCGGAAGGCGCATCAGCCCGTACTGCCGCCTGATCTCGTCTGGCAGATAATCCGCACGGCTCCCGATATAGTCCCGGATCTGCTCCACGGCCTTCTGTACCGTCTTGTTGCTCAACCCTTTGGTCAATGAATAAACAGGCTGCATCGCGCGCATCTTCGCGCGGTATGCAGCCTGTGTGTGATATTCCGGTTGTTCTAATGCGATTCGGTTGTTTCGGTATACTGGAATCCCTGTAAATACATAGGTCTGCCCCGCGCGGAGCTGATTTTTCAAATATGGCATATGGAACCACATCACATCAATCCTGCCGGACGCATCGCCGACACGCCCGATCGTCAGGGGCACGGTTCGCCCTTTTCTCACCGTCAGCGGCGCAAGGATCGTTCCGACCACCGAGACGCGTGTTCCGATTGATATATCCGCGACAGGGAGCGGCTCGTCGTAAGTGAGATAGCTTCTCGGATAAAATGCCGCGAGGTCGTCGATCGTCTCAACATTCATTTTTGATAAAAGCTCTGCCGTTTTCGCGCCGATCCCTTTCAGCGTCTGAATCGAATCCTGCCCGTTCATCCCTGTTCCTATTCTACCGATACAATATAATAATAAATTGGCTGGCCTCCATTGGAAAGTTCAACATCACAGTCAAAATACTTCTCCTGCACCCTGCTCTCCAGCGCAAGCGCGTCCTCCTCCGCGACGTCGCCGCCATAATACAGCGAGATCAGCTCGGAATCGTCGTCAACCAGCGCGTCCAGCAGCGCCATGACTGTCCCGGGAACGGAATCGGATACCGCCTCGATCCCATGGTCCGCAATCCCCATGATATCCCCTTCGTGGATCTGCCTGCCGTCGATCGTCGTATTCCGGACCGCATACGTCACCTGCCCGGTTTTGACATTCCGGATCTCCTCGTTCATGACCGCCTCATTTTCCTCCGGCGAAGAATCCGGATCGAACGAAATCACCGCCGTTATCCCCTGCGGAACGGTCGTCGTCGGGATCACAATGATACGTTTGTCTTCCGTCAGGTCCCGCGCCTGTTCGGAAGCCAGAATAATATTTTTGTTATTCGGAAATACATAGATCGTCTCCGCATTGACCTGTTCGATCGCGGATAAGATATCGTCCGTGCTCGGATTCATCGTCTGCCCGCCCTCGATCACATGATCGACGCCGAGCTCCCGGAAAATCGCGTTCATCCCGTCTCCGACCGAGACAGCCAGGAACCCGTACGCTTTCGGCGGCTCCTGCGCCTCCTGTTCCTCTCTGAGCGCCTGCGCTTTTTCCGCTTCGCTGATCAGCTTTTCCTGATGCTCCAGCCTCATATTATCGACCTTCATATTGGAAAGTGAACCATAGGTCAGCGCTTTCTCAAACGCCTGCCCCGGATGGTTGGTATGCACATGCACTTTTACGATCTCATCATCCGCGACGACAACGATCGAATCGCCGATCGAATTTAAAAACGCCTTAAATTCTTTCTCGGTCTTTGCCTCGAACGGCTGTTCAAGCATGATGATAAATTCGGTGCAATATCCGAATTTGATATCGGCAGTCGACGCGTCCGCCGTCGATACCGCCGTGTTCACTCTCACATCCGAAACGATCTCCACGTCCTCGTCCTGTTTTCCGAGGAACGAATTGTAGGCTCCCTGGAGCACCTCCATGAGCCCCTGTCCGCCGGAATCAACAACGCCCGCTTCTTTCAGGACCGGAAGGAGCTCCGGCGTCCGCTGCAGGACTTCGTTCCCGCAGGCAAGCACTTCCGCCAGGAACTGCCCGAGATCGCCCGGGGTTTTCACAAGCTCGTTCGCTTTCTCCGCCATTCCTTTCGCGACGGTCAGGATCGTTCCCTCCTTGGGCTTCATGACCGCCTTGTACGCGGTATCGACCGCGCGGCTGAATCCTGCCGCGATCTCTTTGACCGTCAGCTCGTCATAATCGCGTATCTCCCGCGTGAAACCGCGGAACAGCTGGGACAGGATCACGCCGGAATTTCCGCGCGCGCCCCGGAGCGAACCGCTCGATATCGCTCTTGCAAGTTCTTCCATGGATGGATCCGCAAGACCGCTTACCTCTTTCGCCGCCGCCATGATCGTCAGGGACATATTGGTCCCGGTATCCCCATCCGGAACCGGAAATACATTTAACTCGTTGATATATTCTTTCCTTGCCTCGATGCGCTTGGCTCCAGCCAGGAACATCTTCTGCAGCAATTTCGCATTTATGGTTTGCGTACTCAACTTCCTATCCTCCTAGATATTAGTTATCGATCACGCGGACGCCTTCCACATAAACGTTCACATTCTGGACGTCCAATCCGGAAAATCCCTCGATCCTGTATTTCACATTTTCAATCAGGTTTGTTGTAACCGCTGTAATATTGCAGCCATACGCCACAATGATATGAAACTCAAGATTGATCTTATTGTTCTCTATCCTGACCTTGATCCCCTTTGTCATGTTATTGCCGGTCAGCAGCCGCACGATCCCGTCTTTCATGCTCACAGCCGCCATACCCACGATACCAAAACATTCCATTGCGGTTTTCCCCGCATATCTGGCAATAACATCGTTTTCGATGATAATGTCTCCGAGCTGGGTTGTCATATGACCCTTCATAAATCCATACCTCCTTCGATCGAACTTACCCTGATATTATACGTATTATATCAAATGCCCTGCTCTTTCGCAATAGAAAAAGAGGTCGCTGTGCAACCTCTCTCTGTCAGGACATTCCATTATGCGCGTTCTACTTTTCCGGATTTTAAACAGGATGTACATACATACATTTTCTTCGGAGCGCCGTTCACCAGCGCTTTCACCGATTTTACGTTGGATTTCCACATTCTGTTTGTTTTTCTATTTGAGTGGCTTACGTTATGTCCGAAATGAGCGCCTTTTCCACAGATTGCACATTTTGCCATTGCTGCACCTCCTTACCCATATTTCATCCATCAGATTAACAACTCCTACATTTTAGCAGATAAATAGAAAGAATGCAAGAAAAATTTTATCGAACGATTTCTTATTTGCAAAATAAAAAATAAGAAATGACGAGACACAAAGCAATACATAAAAAAGTCCTGAATCCTTTTGCGATAAAACAGGAAAGCAGCATCCCCAATCCAATAAAGAATAAGGCAAACCCTATTACCCGTTTCAACGACATCACAGCCTTTCCCGCTTATTATTCATACTATGCGGGGAAACGCTCCCTGTTGCCGCTTACGCCTCCCGAGTTTGCCACTTGCTAATCGATCCTAATTAAATTTTTTCTTTATTTTGCAAGGTTTCCCTTGCTTTTTTTATT
>CANQDT010000013.1 GCA_947593735.1 uncultured Lachnospiraceae bacterium
ACGGCGGTGGAAGCGGAACCTGTGGAGACAGGGGACGCGGGAACGGAGGCAGGGATCGCGCCGATCGCGTTCCCGAATGATATCGACCCGGACGCGCAGATGGATGAGATCGTGGAAGATGGGATCCGCGAACTTTCCACGGTAGATAAAAGCCAGTTTATCGAAGAAAGCCAGGTCATAAAAAAAGAGACGGCGTTTGCGGTTCCCGTACTTGATACGATGACCAGAAGCGGTAAGTCTTTTGTCAATACGGCATATTGGAGCAGCGACCATCAAAAGGGATGGACGCTTGGCAGGGGACGCTATGTCTGGCTTATGTTTGATCTGTCGGAAGAACTGAAGGATCCGGAATTGGAGGGACTCGATTTTGTTGCGGCGAATGTGAGAGTGACGCACCGTTACAGCAGAACGGCAGGAGATACTTATAAAGTGCGTTATATACCGGATAATTCGTGGAATGTGCAGTCGGACGGAGATTGGACCGGGAAAAAGATCACATACAATTCTGTTTCCAGTATTTTTTCCTCTGGGACGGATGTTGGCGCCGGCGTTGCAAAAGGAAACAGTACGGCAATGACGACGAATCTCCTTCCGGCAAACGGGCTGACGGAACAGAAATTGGGCGCAGACGGGATCGTATCGCTTTGCCTGTATGGAGAACAGGAAGGAACCGGAGCGGACATCGCGTCCTGCGATCTCACCGAGGCAAATAATTATGGTCAGCCTTTGATCGAGGGATATCAGCCCGGATTGCAATTTGTTTATTCCAATGCCGGTTATGAACAGCTGAACTATATGGAGAATAAACCGGTCGTTTTAAGTAAGATCAGGGACCTGATCGGCAAATATGACGGGATGGCGCTCTCCGGCGCGCTGACGTTGGATGGAGATGAGAACGGGGTTGCGGTAAGCTATTCGGTGGACGACGCATCCCAAAAATGGATTTCCGTTGAAGGGAACGAGTGCGCGGTTACCCGTCCGACTGCGGACGAAGGCGATCAGGATGTCATGTTGACGGTGACGGCCCAGAAAGCCGGGGTCGTGCTGGCGTATGATCTGCGCATGACAGTGCTTGCGCTGGAAGCGGGGATACCGGAACCGAGAGAAGTTTCGTCTGTGGATAAAAGCCAGTTTATACCGGAAGAAACGGTTGAAACCGTACCGACCGAATACTTGCATACAAGATTTGAAACAATGACGCGTACTTCGGCAAAAGGGGAGTATGATGATCTCTCTTATTGGGATTCCGACCATCTGAAAGGATGGACGGTCGGACGGGGCAGATATCTGTATCTGCAGTTTGATCTTTCGGAAACCCTTGCCGACAGCCGGTACAAAGATCGCCATATTGTTTCCGCGAATACGCGGATCACACACCGGTATGGCAATTACGCGGGCGATACTTATTTTGTCCGCTACATTCCGGACAATACCTGGAATCAATTTGCCGACGGAGACTGGACCGGGAAAAAAGCGACGTTCCGTTCCATGTCGAACGTGTTTGCCGGCGGTACGGATATCGGTTCGGGCAGGGCGACCGGCGTCAACAATGCGATGACGACGAACCAGCTGCCGGCGAATGGATTAAAGGATCAGAGCCTTCCGGAAGACGGGATTATTACGCTCTGCCTGTATGGAAAAGAGCTGGAAGGAACCGGGGCGGATATCGCGTCAAGCGATACGACTGTCGCCAACAACAAAAATCAACCGTTGATCGACGGCTATCAGCCGGGGCTCCAGCTTGTTTTTTCCAACGCTCCGGCGGAACAGGTCAGCTATATGGAAGCAAAGCCGTTTGTTCTTGCGCTGATCAACGAGATCATACGGCAGTACCATGGAACGGAAGTAAGCCATTCTTTCCAGCCGATGTCCGGGAGAGACGGGATGGAAGTGACCTATTCGGTCAATGACGAACAGTCGGGAAAATGGATCAGCGTCAGCGGAGATACGATCCAGGTTGTAAATCCGACCGCGGAGGAGGGCGATCAGAATGTTGTCGTTACGGTAACGGTTTCCAAAAACGGAGCCGCATATACGTGCGATATGGAACTGACGGTAAAAGCGTCGACAGTCAATACGGTCCTGCCCGATGGAGTAAGGGAGATTTCTTCGGTAGATACGACAGATTTTCTGGACGAGGATCAGATCACATATGTGGACGCGGAATATATGGACGCTGTGTTTGACACAATGACGAGGGAGGGATCTTCGTACGCGAATACATCTTACTGGAGTTCCAACCACGAAACCGGATGGACCGTCGGACGCGGGCGGTATGTCTGGCTGCAATTTGACGCCGGCGCGGTTTTGCAGGACGCCCGGTACAAAAATTATAACCTTGCCGGAGCCAGGGCGCGGATCACGCATCGGTACGGTATGACGGCGGGCGACCAGTACAATGTGCGTTATCTTCCGGATTCTTCCTGGAACCAGAAAGTAAACGGAGACTGGAGCGGGAAAAAACTGACGCACCAATCCGGTATGGATCTGTTCCAGAGGGGAACGGATATCGGTTCCGGGACAGCAAAGGGAGAGACGGATCGGATGACGACCAATATTTTTGATGTTTCCCCTCTCATCAGCCTGATCGGTGAGGACGGGATGATCAATCTCTGCTTTTATGGGAAAAATGAGGGAACAGGCGCCGAGATCGCTTCCTGTGATCTGACCGTTGCGAACAATGGGTCTCAGCCGCTGATCGATGGGTATCGACCCGGCCTGCAGCTTACATTTACCAACGCGCCGAAGGAACAGGCGAATTATCTGATCGACCGGCCTGCAGCGCTCCGGAAGATCCGGGATATTATCAGCCAATACAAAGATACCGGTATTTCCGCTGATTTTACGCCGATCGGCGATTCGGATATGGTGTCGGTTACGTATTCGATCCTTGATGAAGAATCGCAGAAATGGCTTTTCCTGCAGGATGGAAAAGTCTGCGTGCGGAGACCGTCGGCAGAGGAGGGAGACCAAAGCGCGCTGCTGACCGTTACGGCGCAGAGAAATGAGGCGAAATTTATCTATGATATTCCCGTGACGGTCATGGCACGGCAGGCGGCTTCCCCGCTTAACGAAAAAAATCTGTCCGACCTGATCGCGTTCTGCGAGCAGACGATTGCCGAACAAAAGAACGCAGGCAATATCGCGCAGCAGGACGGACAGGGAAAAGGAGGGGCATTGTCCCCGACCCAGCTTGCCGCATGGGAAAAACTGATTCAGGAAGCGAAGGAGTGCGATGACGTCTATGAGATGCCGGATCATATCGATCCCCTGATCAGTCAGGGCGTCGCCTTTATGGGTTCCGGCGTGATTGACAATACGATAGTATACCAGTCCAAAAACCCGTATCTTGATCTCGGCAACACGCTTGTATATTCCAAAGAGAGGGCAAAATTACAGAGCCTGGTCTGGAAAGCGAAAGCAAAACTTCTGATCGACAGGGAATTTTTCCCAAAGAGTGCCAGGGAAGCGCTGCGCGTGGAACTGGAACGCGCGGAACTGGCGCTGCAGGTCGATGAAGACGGAACAAGTATGTTGAAACTGCCGTTCACGAAAAACCGGATGTTTTATAAATCGGTGAACGACTATATGATCCGGTACGCGACGTCTTACAAAGTTATGTTCCACAATTATTCCGGTAAAAGTACCGGATATGGACTGGAACCGGTGCTGAACTGGTATGATAAGGATGGGATTTTATATACGTCGCGGCAGGAAGGCGGGGATATCGACCCGGCAAAACTGCGCGCTTACGTGACGAAGCTCGTCGATAACCAGAAAGGGTTGTTTGAAAACGCAAAGACATATACCGGTGAGAAAAAGACAGGAGAAGTCGGGTCATTCCGGAAAGCGGAATATGATAAAGTCCGATCCGTCATGAAAGAGCTTGACGAGAAATTAAAGGGCGGAGACGTATATGACATTGCCAGAACCGCCGTACAATTTCTTGACGCCGCGTACGACTGCCGCATGACGATCGCGCTCTTGTCGGATGTCGATGTCGATGAAAACGGCGTTCCGCGCGGGAATATCGTTTTCAGCGGAGACGAGGTTCAGGATCTGAAACGGCGCATCCGGACAAACGACGCGCTGAAGCAGGCATACCAGGAGATCAAAGACGGACTGAAAGGAATCAGCCTGGAAAAAACGGAGGAATATTGGGAACGCTGGAAAGCAAATGACAAAACCCTGTGGGAAGAAAATCCGGCGTTTGCGACTCCGCCTGCCAGTACCGGAGGGAAATACGGATGGGGAAGACATATCAAGGATTCCGGTGGAAAAGAATTGCCGGCGAATCTTCCGTCCGGACATACGTATACCGGAAAAGCCTATATCACCATCGAACTTGGAAAAGAAGACAACGATACGACCGGTTACAGTAACTTGGATGGCGGCGGCTGCGGAGAAGCATGGATCGATAATCTCACAATTTCCTCAGATGACGGAAACGGGAAGCTGGAACTGCCGAATCCGGATTTTGAATTTAAAGCGGTCGATGGGAACCGTCCGCTCCGATGGAAGCTGACGACAAGTGGGAACGGAGAAGGACGATGGGAAGATAAGCGTGAGAATGTATCGTCGGGCAATCGGTCCCTGTATCTGCATAATCCGGATGGAAACAGCAGCGTGACATGGACGTCCGACCCGTTTGACCTTCCGGTTTTAAGTTCCTCGGACGGATTTGACATTGTATGGAACATAAAACAATATGGCGTGTTTGCTTCCAAGGGCGTCCAGATCAAATTTCATTTTTTGACCGAAACGGCGAATGGCCCGAGTGAAGTCGTATCCGCCCCGAACTTCTATAACGCAAAGCAGAAACCGACCGCGCAGGGCGTCGGAGGATATCTGGTCACTCTCCAGAGGGCGGCGCTGATGGCGATGCTCGCGGAGAATGAGACAGATCGGATCCGGTACGCAAAACTGGCAAAAGTCAATATAAACCTGTATCTGGATGAGATGAACCAGGGAATTGAGCACTGGCTGATGACCGGGGCGAGGCCGGACGGAATCGACGCGTATGGGGCTGTACAGACCGGGCGCGGGTCCGGAGCGGTCGGAACCGCTTATTCGATCATCCGATATATGACGGTCGAGGATGGAAAACCGCTGTATACGGATGAGGAGCGGGAGGAACTGACAAGGGCGATTGATTTTAATATCCGGAATCTGAATGATATCCGTGACCGTTATCATATGACGCATCAGGAAACGGCAAGCGGAGGCGACAACTGGAACTCGGATATGAATATGGGGGCAGCGATGCTCGGACTGGCGTTCGGAGACACGCTGGAGCACGCGAAAGCCCATATGTACAACGGGATCCGTGTAGATGAGTCCCTTTTGATGGATCTGATCAATGAGGACGGCTCCTGGCCGGAATCGGTGCGCTATCATAACGCGGCGGTCAGCAAGCTGGCGGTACTGGCAAAGAGCCTTCGGGCGTCCACCGGGATTTATGACTGGTTTGCCGATGAGGATATCGGGTTCTACAAGGCGTTTGATTACCTGACTATGATCCAGACGCCTCGGTATGCGTCCGGCAATGCCAGTACGCCGTTTTTTGGCGATCATATGCTAAGCAGCGGGGATGAATTGTATATGTGCGGGCTGTATTATGATGAAGTAGCGGAATCCCATCCGGAGGTGGCGCTTCGTATGTACGGCACATGGCTGAATGCCGGAAGCCCGTTTGCCGTTCTTGGAAACGAGGACAATCATATTCAGCTGCTGTTCGGTCATTCTGTGGATATCCGGCAGTATGGGGATTATAAGGAAGAACTGAAAAAGATCGGTTCGACGGATTACGCGAAATATTTTGGGACTTATATTTTCAGAAACAATTTTATGATCAATGGAAAAGAATCCTATCTTGCCATGATGATCCAGGACAGGGCGACCGGGCATAACCATAAGGATCAGCTCTCGTTTATCCTATATGCGGATAATGTCCCGCTGGTTGTCGATCCGGGTTCCGCGCCGAAATACTGGGGCGGGAATGTGAGCAACTATACGAACAGTGAGCGTCATGCACTGGTTTCATTTTTGAAGGACGCGTCGGGAAATTCCTTTACGCAGACCGGGACGACATCGACGTTCCGTGGATTTTACAGTTCCGACAGCCTTGACATTGTCCGGGGAAGCACGAAATCATCCGGACAGCTCTACCGGGATATCGCTTTTATCAAAAACGGATTTGAGGCGTATGTGATATGGGACCAGGTGACGGGAGCCAGCTATGGGACCATGATGAATCTGCCTCTTTATACGAGGACGGAAAACGCGATAACCCGTAATGGAAATACCTTTACGGCGAAGATGTTTGGAGGGATCGACCTGGATATCACCTGCCTGAAAGGCAATTATGAAAGCGCGAAGGTCGTTACGCTGAACGCGTCCGGGAACTATATCCTGCGGGAAGATGAGAATGAGCCGAAGATCGATCATCTCCAGATCCGGAACAATGGAAACGACGGATACCTGACCGTCCTGTTCCCGCGGACAAAGCAAAGGGGACGCCTCGCGGCGGAAGAAATCGGAGAAGGGATTTATCAATTAACCCACAGCACGGGCAACAGCGTATACCTTGTTTTGAATGAAGGACAGGGGCAGAAGACCGTCACGCTTCCGGAGAAAAATCTGATCGATCTCGAGAGCCTGAATCAGAGCGAGCCAACGGTATATCGGGACGGAACGCTCACATTAGCCGGACGTTCTATGAAGATTTTAACGTCCAAAGTTACGACAACGCAGGAAGCGGAGACGGCATCGGATGGGAAACCGACAGAAACGCCGGTTCCGTCCCGGCAGGGCGGAACGACCGGATCCGCCGCGCCCGGGGCGGCGGGAGGATCGTCGGACAACGGCGGTCAGCCGGAGCCGGGTCTGCCTGGAGGAGAGAAACCGGGAGAACAGCCGGAGGACGCCGATCTGGAGGCGGTTGTATATCGGAATCTCGCGGTTGGACAGAAAGCGCAGATCGCGTACAGCGTTTCCGGAGCGACCTCCGTTTCGTTCCGGACAAGCGATAAAAAGATCGTCTCCGTTACCCGGGACGGAATGATCAGAGCGAGAAAAGCCGGGAAAGCGGTTCTCTCTGTCTTTGTCAGAAAAGACGGAGTAACCGAAAAGCTGTCCGTCAATCTCACGGTAAAAAAGAAAAAGAAAGCGCCGGAGAATGTGCGGAAGCTGGGACGGATCCGGACGACAAAGGCGGGAACGCCGGTTATCGTAATGACAAAAGACCTGAACGTATCCGGCAGATCCAAATTCAGGATCAGAAAGAAGGATGGCGCAAAGGTATGGTACCGGTCTTCCGACACGGGCGTTGCGGCTGTATCGGAGAACGGGGTGATTACCGGAAAAGCAAAGGGAACCGCGGATATTACCGCGGGAGCGGCATACGGAGGCGTGACCTGTAAATATCAGCTTCGCGTGACCGTGCGCGGATAGGGATCCCGATAACGGAAAAGAAGGAAGGACCAGGACGGAGAAAAACCGGAGCGGTCCTCCTTTTTTTCATTGAATGGCGGGCGCAACCCTGCTATAATAACTCAGAAAGAATGAGTTTGCATCCGCGGGGACCGTTCGATGAGAACGGACGGCAGCGGAAAGAAAATGGGAGGAATACGTTATGATGGAACAGATAAAAAGGAGGCTTCAGATCGGAGCCATGACGGTGATAACCGTTTTTCTGCTGGCGGCGACGGCGGCGCAGGCGAAGGAAGTGCCGTTTGCCACAAAGTCCCACGCTTATGTCGTGATGGACGCCAATTCGGGGAAGATCCTGTATAAAAAGAAACCGAATAAACAGATCTATCCGGCGAGCACGGCAAAGTTGATGACGGCGGTGATCGCCATGGAGAACAATGATCCGGATAAAGTCTTTACGATCCGGCAGTCGGATTACGACGAACTTCCGTCAGATATCCAGCATTTGAATCTTCCGATCGGGCAGAGGTATTCGCTGAATGAGCTGCTTCATACGATGCTGATTTTTTCGGATGGGAGTTCCGCGCTGACGCTGTCCCATCAGACGACCGGGAGCGAGCCGGAATTTCTCCGGTTGATGAACAAGAAGGCGCAGGATCTCGGGCTGCCGCATACGACCTATGATAATCCCATCGGCATGGATATCGGAAACAACTACCATCATACGCGCACGACCGCGAAAGAGATGGCAAAGCTCACACGCTACGCGATGGGAAAACAGCTCATTCGGGAGATTGTGGCAAAACCCGCCTATCAGCTTCCTTCCAAAACCGGAGGAAGCGGAATTGATATCCAGAATACGAACCTGTTTTATTCCACAAGGAGCGATTACCGGAAGGATTTGTTTACGATAATCGGAACCAAGACAGGGACGACCAACGCGGCGGGCTTTGTCCTGATCGCGACGGCGGTGGACGAGCATGGGCATGAGGTCATTTGCGCTTATTTTGGAAAGAAATCCTCGCAAAACACCTATTCTGCCGTGAACCGGATCCTGACCTACACGTTCCGCACCCATAAAAAAGGAGAACTGGATCTCTCCGACGGATGTTATGATATGAGAGATTCCGAATACGCGGATCTGGTGAATCAATACCTGGAAAACGGATCGGTCGAGCCTTTGGAGGACGGAGGGTTCCATCCGGATGATCCGGCGACGGAAGAAGAATTTCTGAATGTATGGAACAAGATCACCGGACAGAAAATGCAGGGCGGCAACGCGAAAACGATCACGGTGGAACGGCTGAAACAGCTGTATTTTATCGCCAATCCGGTAACCGGGTACCAGAACAGCGCGGAAAAAACGGAGATGGAACAAACGATATGGGAACAGAAAGCGCCGGAGGAATATAGGAACAATCCGGGGCATTGCCTGACAAGGCTTGACATGGTCCGGATCGCGGATCATATGAAAAAATGATCCGGCGCGGCGGCTGCCAAATGCGCCGCGGGATGGGAAATTCCGCAGAAAAAGGAAGATTATCTTGAAGAATTACCATTGATGGGAAAAAGCGCCGGATGATATAGTGAGGGAAAAAGAGAAAGGAAGACAGAACAATGGCATTGTATGTTGGAACAAATTACCACCCTCACGACTGGCAGCCGGAACGGTGGGAGAAAGATATCGCTTTGATGAAGGAAGCGGGATTTCAGGTTGTCCGCCTCGGGCATCTGTGCTGGGACAGTTATGAGCCGGAGGATGGAAGGTATACGTTTGAGTGGTTTGATACGGTTATGGATCTGTTTTATGAGGCTGGGATCCGTGTTTTCCTGGATGTTTCCATGCGCCCTGCCCCTGTCTGGGTACACCGCCTGTGTCCCGGATGCGATATCGCCGCGCCGAACGGGATTCCGCAGGAATCGGTACGGAGATACATGGAAGATGTGGACGATCCGGAATATCAGTATTACGCTCTCCGATTCGCCCGTGTTCTTGTGCGCCGGTATAAAGGGCACCCCGCCCTCATGGGATTCGGTCTGTGCAACGAGCTGGGAGACGGACCGATTTCCTATTCAGAAGCGGCGGAAAAGAGGTTCCGGGCATGGGTAAAGGAGAAATATCAGACGGTTGACCGGCTGAACCGCGCGTGGAATACGCAGCGGTGGAGTAGGAGGCTGACTTCTTTTGAAGACGTCGTACTGCCCGAAAATGAGCTTGCGAAAGGCGCGCCGGAGCCATATCTTGACATGAGGCGATTTTTCGGAGACGGGGTGGCGCGTTTTATGAGGAAGCTCCATCAGGTCATCCTTGAGGAAGCGCCGGATATCGCCCAGTCCAGCAATCATGTAGCGGAGTCGGATTATCTTGGATTTGATTATCTGCGGTATTGCGATAGTATGATCGAATATCCGGGGATCGGATTTTACCCGGGACTGGACGCGGACAACAAAGAGATCCTGATCGAAGTCTTTTCTCTCGTGCAGCAGAGGCTTGCCGAGCTTGGGAAACCGATGTGGTGCCTGGAATTTCAGACGGGCAGCTTTGGCAATTACGCGGCTGGGGATGGAGTGATCCGTATGTACGCGCTGCTGAACCTCGCGCTGCGCAGCCAGATGATACTCGCCTGGACATGGAGGTCCATGCTGGGCGGAGAGGAGCAATATTGTTACGGGCTGCTGGACCATGACGGGGAATGTGGCAGGAAATACCGGGAATTTGCCCGGATCGCCGCCGATTTTAAAAAGCTGGAAAAGTACAGCTTCCCGTATCTTCCCACCCCGGAAATCGCGCTGGCATATTGTTATGAAAATGTGCCGATCTGCCAGTATTCGCCGTTTCAGTACCGGTTCCGTTATAAACGGCAGTACAGGGACGCGTATCGGGTATTTTATGAAAGAAATCTGGACTGCAATTCGGTTGATCTGCGGGAGATCAAAATGGATTACAAGCTGCTCCTGATCCCGGCGCACCCGATCATGACGGAGCAGATGGCGGAAAACGTCCGGAATTTCGTAAAAGAAGGCGGAATCGTCATTATGACCGGATATTCCGCAAAGGTGGACGAAACCAATACGGTATTCGATACCGCCCTGCCGGGACGCCTCGCGGATGTATTCGGCATCCGCGTCGGAGCGTTTTCCCGGTCGCACCTTCTTCCGGTAAATCCGCCTGAGAACGCGCCGAAGAAACGGTTTCAGGTCAAAACGGAGGACGGGGATACGGCGGCTTATGACGCCGCTTACTGGGAAACCATAGAATTGCGTGGCGCGGAGGCGTACGCCGTCTATACCGAAGGGGAAGAAGGATGCGCGGTATCCTGTAACCGGTATGGAAAGGGCAAAGCCTATTATACCGCGGCAGAGACGAACACGGACCTTTTGGGCTGGCTTTACGACAGGATTGCCGGGCAGGAGCAGCGGAAGAACGCGCCCCCTGTTCCGGATGGAGTCGTCGCGCGAAAACTTTCAGAAAGAGAATTTTTCTATGTCAATACGACCGGGGAACCAAAAGAAATCGTGCTCCCAAAACCGGGAAGGGGCGTATTGAGGGAAAAGAAACTGGAAGGACGGTTTCTATTGGAACCGTATGATGGAGAATTGGTTGTAGAAGGGGAAGGAGAAGGATCCGATGAGTGAAGACAGGACAGTCATAAAAAAATTTCCAAAACTGTTGCATGGCGGCGATTATAATCCGGATCAATGGCTGGACAGCCCGGAGATCTTGGAGGAAGATATCCGCCTGATGAAGCAGGCGCATGTCAACTGCGTTTCTCTTGGGATATTTTCCTGGGCTGCGCTGGAGCCGGAAGAAGGGCGTTATGAGATGGATTGGTTGGAAGCGATCATCGGGCGCCTGTATGAGAACGGGATTTATACGATTTTGGCGACGCCGACCGGCGCGATGCCGCCCTGGCTGACGGCGGCATATCCGGAGACGCTCCAGACAGACGAAAACGGGGTGCACAGATTTCCGGGGGACCGTCATAATTTTTGCCCGAGCTCCCCGGTCATGTGTGAGAAAATGAGGCAGATCAACGAGCAGCTGTCCCGGAGGTTCGGCGGCAATCCGGGCGTGATCGCGTGGCATCTCTCGAACGAATATGGAGGGAACGGGCGGCAGGCAGCCTGTCATTGCCCGCATTGCCAGGAAGCGTTCCGGAGCTGGCTGAAAAACCGCTATTCGGATCTGGACGCGCTGAACCATGCCTGGTGGACGACTTTCTGGAGCCATATTTACACGGACTGGGATCAGATCCACAGCCCGTCCCCGAATGGGGAAAATGTGCTGCACGGGCTGATCCTTGACTGGAAACGGTTCGTCAGCGATCAGCTGCTGGATTTTTGCAAGGCGGAGATCAAAGCGGTCCGCAAATACAGCGACCTTCCTGTCACGACCAATATGATGGGATTTTATCCGCCGCTTAATTATTTTGAATGGGCGAAAGAGCTGGACATCATTTCCTGGGATTGTTACCCCGACTGGCACAGCCGGGAGGAGGAGATCGACGTCGCCGTCCGTACCGCCGCGGAGCACAGCCTGATGAGAAGCCTCAGGGACGCGCCGTTCCTGCTGATGGAAAGCACGCCGTCCCTGGTAAACTGGAAAGCGCGCAATATACTGAAAAAGCCTGGGATGCACGCGCTGTCTTCGCTGCAGGCGGTGGCGCACGGGTCCAACAGCGTCCAGTATTTCCAATGGAGAAAAAGCAGGGGGTCGTGTGAAAAATTCCACGGTGCTGTCGTCGATCATAAAAATGGCAGCGATACCCGTGTTTTCCGCGACGTTGCGGCGCTGGGCGAACGGCTGGAACAGTTGTCCGACCGGATCTATCCCACCTGCAATAAGGCAAAAGTGGCGCTGGTCATCGACTGGGAAAATATGTGGGCAGTATCCGGGGCGTGCGCAGTGGACAATCATCTGCAGTACATGGATCTGTGTATGACATATTTTAAACAGTTATGGGTCCGCGGGATCGATACCGATATCATCGATATGACGCGAAGCCTGGATAATTACCGCCTGGTGATCGCGCCGGTCAATTATATGTACCGGGGAGATTACAGCGAGCGGGTACGGCAATATGTAAAAAACGGAGGATGCTATGTGACCACCTACTGGAGCGGGGAGGTGGACGATACGGATCTGTGCTTTCTGGGCAGCCATCCGCTGCGGGATGTGCTTGGGATCCGGACCGAAGAAATCGACGCCCCGGCGCCGCATGAAAAAAACCACGTCGTCTACGGGGGAATACGGTATGATGTCGTCGGGCTGTGCGCGCTCGTCCATGCGGAGGAGGCGACGGTCCTTGCGGAATATCAGGATAATTTTTACGCGGGCTACCCGGCTTTGACGGAGCATGCGTACGGAGCGGGAACGGCTTACTATATCGCGTCCCAGAACGAAGAGGCGTTTCTGGACGTGTTCTACGACCGGATCCTGCAAAGGGCGGGCGTCTCGTCCGATTTCGCGGGCGTACTGCCGCGCGGCGTGACGATAACGAAACGGGAACAGGAAGGACGGGAGCCGCTGTGGTTTCTCCAGAATTTTAACAACAGGAAAGCGGAGGTTCCGATCAGGGAGCCGTATACCGACCTGGAAACCGGAACGTGGTATCAGGAAAGGATCGAAATGGAGCCATTTTCCTGCCGGATCCTGAGCAGGGAACCGGAAATGGCGCTTGTTTTAAATCAAAGCGTTGACTAGTTGAAAAATCTGGGATATAATAAATCAATATTCTTTTTTTAAGGAGAGTCCCATGATCAAGAGTATGACCGGCTTCGGCAGAAGCGAGAGCGTCAACGAGCAGCACAAGATCATTGTTGAAATGAAATCCGTCAACCACCGGTACAGCGAGTTCGGGATCAGGATGCCGCGCAAGCTGAATATGCTGGAGGGCAAGATCCGGAACGTGCTGAAAGAATATATGGAACGCGGCAAGATCGACGTTTTCCTCACCTATGAGGATTACCGGGAAAGCAATGAGAGCCTGCGCTACAACGGAACGCTCGCGGCGGAATATTATCAGAAGCTGAACGAGATAGCGGACGCGTTTTCGATCCCGCTGGATGTGACGGCATATTCCTTATCGAGATATCCGGACGTCCTGACATTGGAGGAACAGACGCCCGACGGGGATACGATGTGGAATCAGCTGGAATCGGTTCTCCGGGACGCGGCGGAAGCCTTTGTCCGGTCCAGGGAAGTGGAAGGCATGAACCTGCAGAACGACCTGGTCCGCAAGCTGGACGAGATGGTTGCGGATGTAGCATATATCCGGGAGCGCGCGCCGCAGATCCTTGCGGAGTATCAGGCGCGGTTGGCGGATAAAGTCAGGGAATTGCTGGAGGACGCCGCGGTGGATGAAAACCGGATCCTGGCGGAGACGGCGATTTACGCGGATAAGGTATGCGTGGATGAAGAGCTTGTCAGGCTGGAAAGCCATATCCAGGCAATGCGGCAGGCATTGATCCAGGGAGGCAGCGTCGGGCGCAAGCTCGATTTTATCGCGCAGGAGATGAACCGGGAAGCCAATACGATCTTATCCAAAACGAGCGACCTGGATATCTCTAATCACGCGATCAATCTGAAGACGAGCATTGAAAAGGTGAGGGAACAGATCCAGAATATCGAGTAGAACCAGGAAAAGGGAGACCGAGATGACAGAGTCACGGGGAAAGTTAATTGTGATTTCCGGATTTTCCGGCGCGGGAAAAGGAACCGTTGTGCAGGGCCTTGTGGAAAAATATCCATACAGCCTTTCGGTTTCCGCGACGACCCGTCCGCCGCGGCCGGGAGAAGAACATGGAAAAGCCTACTATTTTAAAACAGTGGACGAGTTCATGCACCTGATCGATTATAACGGATTTATCGAGTGGACCAACTATTGCGACAACTATTACGGCACGCCCCGCAGGTTCATTGAGGATGAAATGCGGTTAGGGCACGACGTCATTCTGGAGATCGAAGTGGAAGGCGCGCTCAATGTAAAACGGCAGTATGAGGACGCGATCCTGATCTTTATCACGACGCCGGACGCGGCGACCCTGGAGGAGCGGCTGAAAGGGCGCGGGTCGGAGGATGAGCCGACGATCCGCAAGAGGATCAGCCGGGCGCGCGAGGAGGTTACGCTTGTCCATAATTACGATTATGTCATCATCAACGACGAGCTGGAGCAATGCATTGAGGAAGTCAACGCCGTCGTACTGACGGAAAAGAACCAATATCAGAACCGGGTCGCCCTGATCGACCAGATCAGGACGGAACTGGAAGAAATATAGAAGGGAGTTTTGTTATGTTGCATCCATCCTACAATGATTTAATGAAAGTGGTAAACAGCGAGGTCGAGCCGGGAGAAGAACCGGTCGTCAACAGCCGGTATTCCATCGTCATGGCGACGGCAAAGAGAGCAAGGCAGCTGGTAGATTCCGAAAGGGACCTGGATAAAGAAAAACCGCTGTCCATAGCCGTTGACGAGCTGTATCACGGCACGGTCCGCGTGATCGGCGACGAGGAGGACGGCGACGGGGAAGAAGCCTAGAATAACACCTTTCTGTTCCTGCATATGATAGGAACAGGGAGGTGTTTTTTTGTTGCGGAAATTGTTGCAGACGGCGGTTTTTTTGTTGGTTCTGGTCGTAATTCCCGTCGGGACGACCGGTTTGTTTTACCGGAAATATGCC
Organism: uncultured Lachnospiraceae bacterium; assembly: GCA_947593735.1. Taxonomy (GTDB): domain Bacteria; phylum Bacillota; class Clostridia; order Lachnospirales; family Lachnospiraceae; genus CANQDT01. Next base: position 15,112 of record CANQDT010000013.1, read on the forward strand.
GTCCGGGAAAAGAAGCGGCTGAACAGCGGTATCCTGATCCAGATGGACCGGAACGGAAAAGAAGTGGAATTGGACCTGGAAGAATATCTGGTCGGTCTTCTGCCCAATCAGATCGATCTGGATTACGAACCGGAGACGCTGAAAGCGCAGGCGGTGATCGCCCGGACAAACGTGCGCAGGCAGATGGAGGTTAAGGACAGCAACCGGCACGAGCAGCTCGGGTTCACCTTTACGGACCGCGCGCAGATGGATCGGACGCTTGGAAAACAGAAAGCGGCAAAGTATCGGAACAAGATCCAGCAGGCGGTTTCGGCTACCTACGGGCAGACGCTGCAATACGACAACGCCTGCATCGACGCGCTGTATCACAGCGTCAGCGTCGGCGAGACCGTCAGCGCGGAGGAATATCTGGGAAAAGAGATCCCGTATCTGGTTTCTGTGGACAGCAGCCGCGATATTGAATCGCCGGACTATCTGACGGTGCGGGAATGGACGCCGGAGGAAATGACGGATCTGTTCCAGCAATATTCCATCCGGGTCACCAAATCCATGCTGCTGCAGGAAATGACGATCGGGGAACAGACGGAAATGGGATATGTCAGGACGGTCAAGATTGGGGACCGCACGATCCTCGGCGAAGATTTCCGGGAGATCCTGCAGCTGAACAGCACAAATTTTTATTTTGACATACAGGATGAAAAAATAAGGGTCACGTCGGTCGGAAAGGGACATGGAATGGGCGTCAGCCAGTATGGCGCCAATCTTCTTGCCCTGGACGGAAATTCCTATCAGACGATCCTCGGTTATTATTATCCGGGCGTATCCATCGCCGCGTATTGAGCCGATGTTTTCTGTTTTGCGTGTATAGACTGCAAAAGAATGGCAACAATATGTACGAGGTGATGAATATGAAGAAAGTAACAGACAAAGTAAAACGAAGCGTCTATTACGCGACAACATTGACCGGCGTTGTGGCGCTGGCATTGGTTGTAACCCTTTTTTCCAAATCTGCCGACCGGAAGAGAGAACAGATCCAACAGTACATGAACGAGCAGGTGACCGGAGATGGAGGAGAGGAAAGCCTGTATACGATGGAGGACGTGCCGACCCATGAGATCACCATGGAGGAACAGCCCGGTACCGGAGAGATCCCCGCGTTTGCCGAGGATGACGCGGACGCCGGGGAGCAGGACGAACAGCCCGCCGGATACGACGGCGAGACAAAGCTGGACTGGCCCGTGACCGGGAATGTCCTGCTTCCGTACAGTATGGATACGACGGTCTATTTTAAAACGCTGGACCAGTACAAATGCAATCCTGCCGTGCTGATCGAGGCAAAGCAGGGAGACAGCGTGAGCAGCGTCGCGGCGGGGACGGTGACGGGAAAAGAGAGCGGCGGGGAAACCGGGACGACGGTCTCGGTGGATCTCGGAAACGGGTATACGGCGATCTACGGACAGCTGGACAAAGTGACGGTCGGCGTCGGAGACCGGGTGCAGGAGCGGACCATTCTCGGCAAAGTCGCGAAACCGTCCAGATTTTATTCCAAAGAAGGGTCCCATCTGTATTTTGAAATGCAGAAAGACGGGAAACCGGTAAATCCCATGAACCTTTTGAAGTGAACCGTATAGTATAAAGTACAGAAGAATATGCAGCCATAGGAAATACAGGGAAGTTTTAAAATGGATGATATACGGCAACTGCATGGCTGCTTGTAGGAGAACTGCGGCTGGGATACCAGCCGCAGGATTCTCCATAGCCAGCCAGCCGGACGGACCTGAGAAACGGCGACAAAATCTTGACAACAGCCATGGAAATATATTACTATGAATGCGTTATGAAGGAATACATAGGAGGTCTGTTTTGGCTGGCTTAAAAAATGAGATCCAGAGGAGGAGAACCTTTGCCATTATCTCCCATCCGGACGCCGGAAAGACGACGCTGACGGAGAAATTCCTGCTCTACGGCGGCGCGATCAATACAGCGGGTTCGGTCAAAGGAAAGGCGACTTCCAGACACGCCGTTTCGGACTGGATGGAGATAGAGAAGCAGAGGGGGATTTCCGTTACCTCCTCGGTACTGCAATTTTCCTATCAGGGATATTGCATCAATCTGTTGGATACCCCGGGGCACCAGGATTTTTCTGAGGATACGTACCGCACGCTGATGGCGGCGGATTCGGCGGTTATGGTGATCGACGCGAGCAAAGGCGTCGAAGCCCAGACGAAGAAATTATTCAAGGTATGCCTTTTGCGGGATATCCCTGTTTTTACGTTTATCAATAAAATGGATCTGGACGCCAACGACCCGTTTGACCTGATGGATGAGATCGAGCGGGAGCTTGGCATCCGGACATGCCCGGTCAACTGGCCGGTCGGCTCCGGGAAACAGTTTCAGGGCGTTTATGACCGGAATACCAAAATGATCACGACGTTCCGCGCCGTCTCGACCGGCGGGCAGAAAGAAGCGGAGACGTCCGTGATAAAAGCGGAAGAGTCCCGCGGCAGGATCGGGGACGCGTTTTATGAACAGCTCATGGAGGACATCGAGCTGCTGGACGGGGCGTGTGAGGAATTTGATATGGAGAAGGTCAGCAGGGGAAAGCTGTCGCCGGTATTTTTCGGCTCCGCGCTGACCAATTTTGGCGTGGAAACATTTTTGGATCATTTTCTGCAAATGACGACGCCCCCGCTGCCGCGGATATCGGACGAGGGGCTGATCGATCCGTTTTCGGAAGATTTTTCCGCGTTTGTATTTAAGATTCAGGCGAATATGAATAAGAACCACCGGGACCGGATCGCGTTTATAAGGATCTGTTCCGGGAAATTTGACGCGGGCATGGAGGTTTATCATGTGCAGGGAGAGCGCAAGCTGAAGCTGTCCCAGCCGCAGCAGCTGATGGCGCAGGACCGCAGGATCGTGGAGGAAGCGTACGCGGGCGATATTATCGGCGTGTTTGACCCCGGGATGTTTTCCATAGGCGATACGTTTTGCGCGGCGAACCGCAAATTTGCGTTTGAAGGGATCCCGACATTCGCGCCGGAACATTTTGCGCGGATCCGCCAGGTGGATACGATGAAACGGAAGCAGTTCGTCAAGGGTGTCAACCAGATCGCGCAGGAGGGCGCGATCCAGATCTTCCAGGAGATCAATTCCGGCATGGAGGAGATTATCGTCGGCGTGGTCGGCGTGCTCCAGTTTGACGTTTTAAAATTCCGGCTCGAGCACGAATACGGATGTGAGATCCGGATGGAAAACCTGCCGTACGAGCATATCCGCTGGGTAAAGGACAGGACGATGGACATTACGAAGCTGAAAGGCGTTTCCGATGTAAAGAAGGTCCGGGACCTGAAAGGGAACCCGCTGCTTTTGTTTTCCAATATCTGGTCCGTCCAGATGGTGCTGGACCGCAACGAGGGATTGGAATTGCTGGAATTTGACCGTTCGTAGGAGACGCGGCGCAGCGGGAGGAGAAAGAACAGATTGAAGAGTGTTTACATTGCGGAAAAGCCGTCGGTGGCGCAGGAATTCGCGAAAGCGCTGAAATTAAATATGAGCAGGCGGGACGGTTATCTGGAGGGTGACGACGCGATCGTGACATGGTGCGTGGGGCATTTGATCACCATGAGTTATCCGGACGCCTATGATCCCGCGCTGAAAAGATGGTCCCTGGATACGCTTCCCTTTCTGCCGGAGACATTCCGGTACGAGGTGATCGAAGGGGTAAAGAAGCAATTCGGCATTGTGAAAGGGCTGCTTACCCGCAGCGATGTGGACGTGATCTATGTCTGCACGGATTCCGGGCGCGAGGGCGAGTACATATATCGGCTGGTAGATCAGGAAGCCAATGTCACCGGAAAGCAGAAAAAACGGGTATGGATCGATTCCCAGACAGAGGAGGAGATCCTGCGCGGCATCCGCGAGGCAAAGGACCTGTCGGAGTATGACAATCTCGGGACCGCCGCCTACCTGCGCGCGAAGGAAGATTATCTGATGGGGATCAACTTTTCGCGCCTTCTGACACTGAAATATGGGAGGACGATCGCCAGCTATATGCGGAGAGACAAAAATGTCGTGATCGCGGTCGGCCGCGTGATGACCTGCGTGCTCGGGATGATCGTCCGGAGAGAGCGGGAGATCCGGGAATTTGTCAAAACGCCGTTCTATCGGGTCCTGGCGCTGCTTTCTTCCGGCGGGCGGACATGCGAGGCAGAGTGGAAAGCGGTGGAAGGGTCGGCGTACGACCAGTCGCCGCTGCTTTATAAGGACAACGGCTTTCGGAAAGAAGAAAACGCGCGGGAGCTGATCGCGCTATGCAGGAAAACAGAGCCGTTTGAGGCGGTCGTGCGTTCCATAGAACGAAAGAAAGAAAAAAAGAACCCGCCGCTGCTGTACAACCTGGCGGAACTGCAAAACGACTGTTCGCGGTTATTTAAGATCAGTCCCGCGGAGACGCTGCAGATCGTGCAGGAACTGTACGAGAAAAAAATGGTCACGTATCCGAGGACCGACGCGCGCGTGCTTTCCACGGCTGTGAGTAAGGAACTGTACCGGAACGTGAAAGGGCTTACCGGGTTCGCCCCGTTGGCGGACGCCGCGGCGCATGTGCTGGAGACCGGCGCGTACCGCGGGATTGCCCGGACCAGATATGTCAATGACAAACAGATCACGGATCATTACGCGATCATTCCGACCGGGCAGGGACTGGGAGCGCTGCGGTCGGTTTCCGCGACGGCGCAGAAGATCTACGAGCTGATCGGAAGGCGGTTCCTCAGCATCTTTTATCCGCCGGCGGTATATGAAAAGGTCAGCCTGACTGCCGCCATAGGAACGGAATGTTTTTTTGCTTCGCTCAAGACGCTGGAAACGGAAGGATATCTGAGTGTTGCCCGGCCGGCTTATGGAAAGGAAACGGAAGAAAAGGACGAGAAAAAAGCCGATCCGGAGCTTGCCGCCATGCTGCGCGGGCTGAAGAAAGGGAGCAGGCTGGACATCGACGACCTCGTGATCCGGGAAGGGGAAACGTCGCCGCCCAAACGCTACAATTCCGGGTCGATGATCCTCGCGATGGAGAACGCGGGCCAGCTCATCGAGGATGAGGAGCTGCGCGCGCAGATAAAAGGAAGCGGGATCGGGACGAGCGCGACCAGGGCGGAGATAATCAAAAAGCTCGTCAATAATTCCTATATCACATTGAATAAGAAGACGCAGATATTGACGCCGACCGCGATGGGCGAATACATTTTCGACGTGGTCAACTGTTCGATCCGGTCGCTGCTGAATCCGGAGCTTACCGCGAGCTGGGAAAAAGGACTGGCTTACGTGGAGGAGGGAACGGTGACGGAAAAAGAATATATGGAGAAGCTGGAAAAGTTTATCTGCGACCGGACGGAGCGGGTCAGGGGACTGCAAAATCAGTCCAGGCTGATCGCGTTATTTGAGGCGGTGCCCGGCAGGGGTTCGGATGGGAGGAAAAAATGAATCGGATAACCAACAGGCAATTATTTCAGAACAGGTCCATGACGCTGGCGGATTTTCTGTTTGAGCGGTATGAGTATCCATGGGAGATCCTGCCCCACATCGGGGAGGCGATCGAGGAGATCGGAAAAAATCTTCCGCCGGAGGAATATGAGCAGGCGGGCGACCGGATCTGGATCGCGAAGACGGCTGTCGTCGCGCCGACCGCGTTTTTGCGCGGGCCGGCGATCATCGGGCCGGATACGGAGGTCCGGCATTGCGCGTTTGTCCGTGGAAGTGCGCTTGTAGGGGCAAATTGTGTGGTCGGAAATTCCGTCGAACTGAAAAATGTGATCCTGTTCGACCATGTGCAGGTGCCGCATTATAATTATGTGGGGGATTCGATCCTCGGTTATTATTCCCATATGGGCGCGGGATCCATCACATCGAACGTGAAATCGGACAAGACGCCGGTCACGGTGGAACTGAACGGGAACAGGATCCCGACCGGACAGAAAAAGATGGGGGCGATCCTCGGCGATCATGTCGAGGTCGGATGCAACAGCGTCCTGAACCCGGGAACCATCGTGGGAAGCCATACCAGTATTTACCCGCTGTCCATGGTGCGCGGCTATGTGCCCTCGGACAGCATATACAAGAAAAAGGGAGAGGTCGTGGCGAGACAGAAAGAAAGAGGGAGCATATGAGAACGAAAGCCGAACTACTGGCGCTGATCTTCTGCCTGGCGATCGGCGTATCCGGCTGCGGCGGGGAACCGTCCCGGGAGGACGTCGTCAAAACGCCGTATTATCAGGAACTGTCGGAGAAATTGCAGGAGAAACAGAAAAGGATCCGAAACCTGAAAGAAAAACTGGGCGAGGCAAGGGCGAGAAACCAGGGCAACCGCGGGGCGGAACAGTTCCTGGAGAAAATCGAGCGGGGATATATCATCAAGATCCAGATCAACGACCAGGCGGGAAGAAGCTGCTTTGTCGATTACAAGCCGATGTTTTCTTATCTCAAGGAATGGATCGCCAGAGGCCAGTGGCTTACCCGGTATTCCAGAGAGAAAACACTGGAGGGGCTGAAACCGACCTATGAATACTACCTGTACGACGAGGATAATTCCACCTATATGATGCAGGTTTATGAGAATGATTATGTCTGCTTTCAGGAGCGGCCGGACGACGTGTTCGTGATCTACGGCGCGAACGATCTGGGGGACGCGTTTTCTGCTTCCGGCGATCCGGAATACAAAGATTTGATCCGGCAGATGGAACATTCGTATATGGCGGTCAAGGGAGACGCGCATTACTACCAGTCCGCGAATATCAAGGCGTTCGCGCAGGCTTTCCGGGATACGGAGCGGACGAAGGGAAAGCCGGAGAACGGGGACGCCAGGGAAGAATTTCTGTTCTTTTATCACGGAACGGTCATTCAGGTAAAATTCTATGAAGAGACGCTCGGCATTGTCGGGGAGGAGAGCCAGAGCTGGTACAGGATGAGCAGAGAGGATCTTCAGGTTTTAAGAAAAATCCTGAAACAGACGTGACAGCAACAGTATTTTTATGTCACAGAAAATTTCGTCCTGTGACATAAAAAGCCTCCGGCTGGATACGCAGCTCGCAGAGAGGAAACTGCTGCTTCACAGCCGGCTCGCGCGCAAAAAATGCCTTCTCCTTTCATGAATGTGGGGCAGGGGAGCTGAGGTGCCGAAGGCATTTTTACGAAAAAAATGAAGAAAGATATAGACGAAAAGGTCTTTTTATGAGAAAATAACAGATAGTGTAGTTTGTATCCCACAAACGAAGCATAGTATTTATATTGAAAGGAGTTTCAACATGATTTATTCACATGAAGTAGAAACAATGTGTCCAGTAGCACAGGGTGTGAATCACGGCGCCGCGCCGATCCCGGAAGAGGCGAAGTGGGTAAAAGCGAAAGAGATCGCGGACATTTCCGGCTTGACGCATGGCGTGGGCTGGTGCGCGCCCCAGCAGGGAGCCTGCAAGCTGACCCTGAATGTCAAAGAGGGAATCATCCAGGAAGCGCTCGTAGAGACGATCGGATGCTCCGGCATGACACATTCCGCCGCGATGGCTTCCGAGATCCTTCCGGGAAGGACGCTGCTCGAAGCGCTGAACACGGATCTTGTCTGCGACGCGATCAATACGGCGATGCGGGAACTGTTCCTGCAGATCGTATACGGAAGGACGCAGAGCGCGTTTTCCGAGGAAGGGCTTCCGGTCGGCGCGGGTCTGGAAGATCTCGGAAAGGGACTTCGCTCTCAGGTAGGTACTATGTATGGAACCCTCAAAAAGGGTCCCCGTTACCTGGAAATGGCAGAGGGATTTGTAACCGGCATTGCGCTTGACGAGGAAGATATGATCATTGGATACCAGTTTGTCAGCCTTGGGAAGATGACGGATTTCATCCGGAAAGGCGACGACCCGAATACCGCATGGGAAAAGGCAAAAGGCCAGTACGGCCGTGTGGCAGACGCTGTGAAGATCATTGATCCGAGAGCAGAGTAAGGAGGGAATGGACAATGGCATTATTTGAATCATATGAGAGAAGAATTGATAAGATCAATGCGGTACTCGCTGATTACGGTATCGCTTCCATCGAAGAGGCGGAGAAGATCACCAAAGACGCCGGACTGAACGTATATGATCAGGTAAAGGCGATTCAGCCGATCTGTTTTGAAAACGCGTGCTGGGCTTATACGGTAGGCGCGGCGATCGCGATCAAAAAAGGGTGCCGGAAAGCGTCCGACGCGGCGGCAGCGATCGGAGAGGGGCTGCAGGCGTTCTGTATCCCCGGCTCGGTTGCCGATCAGAGAAAAGTAGGGCTTGGTCATGGAAATTTAGGAAAGATGCTGCTTGAGGAAGATACCGAATGTTTCGCGTTCCTTGCCGGACATGAGTCGTTCGCGGCGGCGGAAGGCGCGATCGGTATCGCGGAGAAAGCGAACAAGGTACGCCAGAAACCGCTCCGCGTGATTTTGAACGGGTTAGGCAAAGACGCGGCGCAGATCATCTCCCGGATCAACGGATTTACCTATGTGGAGACGGAGATGGATTATTATACCGGCGAGGTAAAGGAAGTATTCCGCAAGGCGTATTCCAGCGGGCTCCGGGCGAAAGTAAACTGCTATGGGGCAAACGACGTGACCGAGGGCGTTGCAATCATGCATAAGGAGCGCGTCGACGTCTCCATTACCGGAAACTCTACGAACCCGACCCGGTTCCAGCATCCGGTCGCGGGAACCTATAAGAAAGAGTGCATCGAGCAGGGCAAGAAGTATTTCTCGGTTGCGTCCGGCGGCGGCACAGGCCGTACGCTCCATCCGGACAACATGGCGGCGGGCCCGGCTTCCTATGGTATGACCGACACGATGGGACGGATGCATTCGGACGCGCAGTTTGCGGGATCCTCATCCGTTCCTGCCCATGTGGAGATGATGGGGCTGATCGGAATGGGAAATAATCCGATGGTCGGCGCGACGGTAGCGGTTGCCGTTGGGATCGAGGAAGCGGCGAAGGCAGGAAAGTTTTGATCCGCAGCGGAAAAAGAACATAGCGCGATAGAATCAGGAGCGGTCCGCAGACAGGAAGGCGGACCGTTTCTGTATCTTATATCCGGAAGAAAAGGGAGGACTACGACGATGCATATGGCAGATGCGCTCCTTTCGCCGGCAGTTGCGGGAACCATGTATCTTGGTTCCGCTGCGGCGGCCGGGTATTCCATACGGAAGCTGCGATCCGAAAAAGAAGAACAGAAAATACCGGTGATGGGGGTGATGGGGGCGTTTGTCTTCGCTGCCCAGATGATCAATTTTTCCATACCGGGAACCGGCTCCTCCGGGCATATGTGCGGAAGCATGATGCTGGCGGCGGTTCTGGGACCGGAAGCGGGATTTCTCACCATGATCAGCGTCCTGCTGGTCCAGTGCCTGCTCTTTGCGGACGGAGGGTTGCTTGCCCTCGGGGCGAATATATGGAACATGGCGTTTTACGGCTGCTTTGTCGGCGGAATGGTGATCTGGAAGCGGATGACGCGGAATGGGATGACGCGAAGAACCATTGCGGCGGCGTCTGTCCTGGGATGCGTCCTGACGCTCCAGCTGGGTGCTTTTTCCGTTGTATTGGAAACGCTCGCTTCGGGGATCACGGAACTTCCGTTCGGCGTATTTCTGGCTGCGATGCAGCCGATCCACCTGGCGATCGGCGTGGTGGAAGGATTGATCACATCCGCTGTTTTGCTCTTTCTTTACGGAACGAGGCCGGAGCTGTTGTGGAATGGTACGGAAACCGGAGAGGGAAAAAGCCGTCTGTCCCGCCGCGGGACGCTCGCGGTCCTGGCGGGAATGGCAGTGGCAATCGGCGGACTTTTGTCCCTGTTTGCTTCGGCTGATCCGGACGGGCTGGAGTGGTCGGTAGAACGGACGGCAGGAATGGCGGAAATACAGCCGGAAGGCGGCGTCTATGCGCTGGCGGATCGTATCCGGGCGGCAGCGTCGCTTTTGCCGGATTATACATGGAAAGGCGGGAAAGCTGCCGGAGGCACATCCGTTTCCGGTATTGTGGGCGGCATAGCGGTGGCGTGCGTATGCATGGCTGTCTGCTTCCTCCTGAGACGGTTCCGCCGCAAACCGGGAGATCAGAAGAACAATGAAGAAACCTGACCGAGCGCTCCGGGATATCCATACGGCGGACGACGCGGGCGGGAACGGGATCCATCCGCTTGCCTGCCTTCTGGTAACGATCCTTTATATCCTCGCAGTGATGTCTTTTCAAAAATATAATATGGCAGGGCTTGCCGGGATGGCGTTGTACATCCTGATCCTGTGTATCTGGTATGATATTTCCATACTTGATATGCTCCGGCATATCTGGCCCGCCTTTCTGCTGACCGCCATGATCGGGATCGCCAATCCCATATTTGACAGCACGGTTTCCGCCGGAACGCTGTCAATGGCGACGCTGATCGTCAAAGGATGCCTCTGTGCAGCGGCGGCATATATTCTGATCGCGCAGACTGGGATACGGCCGTTATGTTCCGCCCTGCGCACGCTGCATTTCCCGAAAGAACTGATCGTGGTATTGCTGCTGATGTACCGATACCTGACGGCGCTGGTCAGGGAAGTGAAGCAAATGCTGACGGCATACCGGCTCCGGACGCCGGGGACGAAAGGACTTCCGTTCCGGACCTGGGGTTCCTTTGTCGGCTTGCTGCTTTTGCGGAGCATAGACAGGGCGGAGGAAGTATATGAGAGTATGCAGCTGCGTGGATTTCAGGGCGATTTTTTGCTCTCGCCCGGCAGCTACAGCCCGGTATGGAGCGCCGTTTATACGGTTCTCTGGGGAATCGCCATTTTTGCGCTGCGGTTCTTCCCGGTATTTCAGATGGCGGAGGTGCTGTTATGGCGGATATTGAAATAACAGATGTAAACTTTTCCTATCAAAAGGGTAGGGAGGTATTGCATCAGATCAGCCTGCGCGTTGAGCACGGCAGGTCGGTTGGGATCATCGGCGCGAACGGAGCCGGAAAATCCACGCTGTTAAAATTGCCGGTCGGACTGCTGGACGGATATGAAGGAACCATAAGGGCGGCGGGACAGGCGGTGGAGAAAAAGAATCTGGCACAGATACGGAAAAAGGTCGGATACGTATTCCAGAATCCAGACAGTCAGCTGTTTCTGCCGACCCTGTATGAAGATGTGGCGTTTGGACCGAGAAATTATGGATATCCGGAAGAACAGGTCCGGCAGAAGGTCATGGAGGTCCTGGAGAGGGTCCGCATGGAGCATCTGAAAGACCGGCAGATCTACCGGATGTCGGGAGGGCAAAAAAAACTGGCGTCCATTGCGTCGGTGCTGTCGCTGGATCCGGAAATTATTTTGCTGGATGAACCTACGATCGCGCTGGATCCGAAGAACCGGAGAAATATCATTGAAATGCTGAACGGCATGACAGAAACAAAAGTGATCGCAAGCCATGATCTGGATCTGATCCTGGACACATGCGAGGAGACGGTTTTGCTGGCGGAAGGATCCGTCATCTGCAGGGGAAAGACAGAAGAACTGCTGACGGATCCGGAATTGCTGGAGGCGTATGATATGGAATTGCCTCTTTGTATGCAGGGCGGCAGATCCCGGTTCCGGGGATAAATGAAACCGGACGATCAATGATGGATAAAAGTCAAAAAAAGGTTCCCTTTTGTCAGATATCTGATAAAAGGGAACCTTTTTTTGACTTGAGGAGATTATGGAAGCAGGCGCCCTGTGATAAAATAAAACAAAAATACAGGTGTCCGAACAGAACGGGGATCCGGTTGATGGAGATTTTTTGTTGCAGGTGTGGATAAAAAAGATATGGAAGGGATAGATCAATGAGAAAAAAAGCGAGAAATGTGATTTCGATTATGGCGGCGCTGATCCTTGGCGTGACTGGTTCGTGCGTCGGAATACCCGCGGCGCATGGGCAGGAACGGGCGCAGGAGAGGATTCTTTATGTCGCGCCGGACGGGGACGATGCGGAAGGGAACGAAAAGGTCGAGGCAAAGGACGTGCTGGCGATCCTGCAGAAAGTAAACGGGAAAGACGTCGCTGGTTTATAAAAAAACAAATTAAAATGAAACAGGAGGGAACACAATGAAGAAGACAGGAAGAACAATCATGGCTGCCATACTTGCCTGCATTTTATGTATGCCGGCATGCATGACGACCGCACAGGCAAAAGGGAAAGTCGTTGATCTGGATGGGAAGTATGTCACAAGTTATAATTCAGGAGTGGGAGGTCCGATTGACGGTATCGAAAAACTGACTGACGGACAGAAAGAAGAAGAACTCACTATTAACCGTAAAGGACTGAATCAGAATATCGCATATGCCGTTTATGACGCGGGAGAGGGACAGACGTTCACCTTTGATACGGTAGAAACAAGCGGGTCAAACGCGGGGATCTGGGTATTCGGAACGAATGATAACGCGATCACAACCAATGTGCCGTCGCAAAGATTTCAATACGGCGATTATTCAAGGGATAATTATCAGGCATTTGTTTCCGAATTTCATCTGGAGCTGAGCTCAAATGGCGAATTGTGGCACAATTCCTTTGCGTTCAGCGGATACCGGTATCTTGTGGTCGCTTTTTCTAAGTGGGAGACAACGTCAATCAGCGAATATACATTTACTGATTCACAAATAAAGGTTGCGGACGCCCAGATCGGAGATGTGATCGGCGTGGACAAACTTACGATCAAGCAGGGAACCAAAGGCTCGGATCCATATAGCAATGTCGGTGATTTTGGCGTGGTGAAGGACGCCACGGACGATACGATGGGGCTGCTTGGGATGCAGGACGGTGATCCGGTCAAGCTGCCGCGGGTGAATGCGATCGACGGAGGAAACGGGGCGGATTATGGCGGATGGGTTTCCGCGGATATCGAGACGCCAAGGAAAGGAACGTACCGGGTATCCATCCTTGGTTCGACCGTAAATGCAAGAGGCTATGAGGTCACTGTCAATGATGGAGAGAAATATTATACCGAATCAATTGGAAGTCAAAACGGAAACGGTTCGATTGCAACCGGCAGTATTGGTACCGAGCACGCCTATTATTATTGGTGCGATGTGGATCTTCCGAAGGGCGTCAATACAATAAAAGTAAACGGAAACGGCGGAGCGCCGAATTTCATGATAATGGCGGTTACCACTGTTCCGGGGAAAACCTATAAGGTCACTGTGAAAGAAGATGGAGAGGATGGGGAAGGCACCGTCTTTGACGTGGAGCAGGGTAAGATGGTTGCCTGCCACAGCGATCATGATGTCGCGTGGACGATCGGCGACGAGGTTCTCGCGATCGGAAAGAAATTCACCTATATTCCGACCGATGATGTAACGATCGTTGCGAAGGAGATTATTCCGGAGATGACGGCGCAGGGAATCGTGACAGAAAAAAATGGCGCCGTTGCGGATAATAAATTTACTGTGACATTCGGAGAAGGAGTGAGCGGAGACGTAACCTTTACGTTTATCACAGGCGACGAGCCAAGGCAGACAGCGGAAGTAACGGCTCCGGTCGGTGAGTTTGCAGGAGAGACAGTAGAATATACGATCACAGGAGCGGGAAACAAGAATATCCAGTATGTGATCGCGAGAAAAGGAGAGTAAGGAGGAATCAGCCATGAAGAAAGTATATGTTCAGCCGGATATGAGAAGCAGGAAATTTGAGCTGAAAGACATCATCACCGCGAGCGGGACGACGCCTCCGGTATCAAGTAGCATTGACCTGTCGGATGCGAAATGGGAAACCGATGTGACGTTTGACGATCATTTTTTTGAATAGAAATCCGGACAGAGGAATATCATCAGAAAAGAGGAACGGAACCCCTGCCGCCGCAGCCGACGGCAGGGGTTCCGTCCCTCTTTTTTGGGAGAAAGCGCCCGGGTCATTCGGGAGTATCGCTTTTGCCTTCGCACAGGTATTTCCGGTACTCGCTCGGAGTCATCCCGGTATGGCGCCGGATGAACTTGGAGAAGTATTTCGGATCCTGAAATCCCATCCGCTCCGCGATCTCATTGATCGTGAGGTTCCGGTCGGAAAGGTATTCGGCAGCTTTTTCCAATTTGCAGTCGAGCGCGTATTGCAGCGGCGTTTTCCCAAATTGGGATTTGAATTTGGAAATAAAGTAATGCGGGTGCATATTTGCCATTCCTGCCAGTTCGTCAATGGAAATCTTTTTTTGTTCTTCCGCTTTCCGCTTGATATACAGCGCGATCCCATTCAGGAGAAATCCGGAATGAGATTCATAATCGATGGTCCTCAGATTGGAATTACGGACCATTTCAAGGAGGAGCGAGACAAGGCAGTAGCGTTTTTCGATGCAGTCCAGGATCAGGTTATCGACATTGGTCGTATGAAAACGGGAGAACAGTTTTTCGGTGGCTTCCGGATCCGGAACCGTGCAGATCCAGTCGCCCTCCATGTGGTTAAACAGGCACTCGTTGTGGAGGACGGCGACAAAATTGCAGTAGTGAAAATGCGCGAACGATTCTTTCGGAACGCCGAAGGTTATTTCGCGGTTCTGCGGCAACAGGAGCATCTGTCCCTGCGCCGCGTAGCCGGACGTCCCGTTAAACTCATAATACATCCTGCCTTTCAGGATAAAGAAGAGCCTGGATTCCGTCAAATGCGTGGATTTAAAGTAATAGCTGTCATCGTTCCATCGTTCCCCATGGGCGCGGATGACAAAATTCACTTCGCGGAGATTTCCGTCAGACAGCAGCATAGCGCACCTCCCATTATGATGTCTTTATGATAGCAAACGATACTGATCGATCCCTGTCCGGAGCCGCGCGAGCCCGTCGTCGAGCATCCGGCGTGGGCAGGCGATGTTCATCCGGAGAAACGGCGCGCCGGCGCGCCCGTACTGGGAACCGCCGGAAACATACAGCCCGGTTTCTTTTCGGAGAAACTTCTGCAGCGGGTCGGTGTCGGCGCATATCGCCCGGCAGTCGAGCCAGAGCAGATAGGTTGCCTCCGAGGGGACGAGCGTGATTTCCGGCAGGAATGATTCCAGAAACGCGCGGACCGCCTGTTTATTTTTGAATAGATATTCCCGCAGCGCGTCGAGCCAGTCCCCGCCTCTGGTAAAGGCGGAAATGGCGGCGGGAATGGCAAGCGCGTTCGGCTCCGCCGCCTCATCCGCGTTCAGCCCGCGGCTGACGGTTTTCCGCAGCGCGGGATCGGGAATACAGACGGCGGCGGTATGCAGCCCGGCAAGGTTAAACGCCTTTGTGGGCGCAATGCAGGTAACGCTGTTGTTTCTGCATTCATCGCTTACCGACGCGAAAGGGATATAGTCTTTCCCCGGATCGGTCAGATCGCAGTGGATCTCATCCGATAGGACAGGGACATGGTATGCCGCGGCGAGACTGCCAATCCGTGCCAGCGTTTGCCTGTCCCATATTTTCCCGGCAGGATTGTGCGGATTGCAGAGGATCATCAGCGCAGTCTTCGGATCGGCAAGCTTTTCTTCCAGATCGGCAAAATCAACCGAATAGCTGCCGCCGTCGTAGAGAAGCGGGTTTTCGAGTACGGTTCTGCCATTATTTTCGATCGAATGAAAAAATATATTGTAGACCGGCGTCTGGATCAGAACTTTATCTCCCGGCTTTGTCAGGCTGCGCACGGCGGAGGACAGCGCCGGTACGACGCCGGTGCAGAACATCAGCCATTCCTTTTCCATTTTGAACTGATGACGGCTTTCCCACCATCCGCTGACGGCGCGGTACCACCTGTCCGGCACGACGGAATAGCCGAACACTCCATGCGCCAGCCGTTCCTGCAAATCGCTCCGGATCTCCGGCGCAGCCATAAAATCCATATCCGCCACCCACATAGGCAGCTCGTCTTTCCCCACGTCCCATTTGAGGGAATCGGTATCCCGACGGGAAATGACCGTATCAAAATCGTATTTCATCAGCAAACCTCCCGGCAGGGATCGTCCCTGCAGATGATGATGGTCTTTTCCGGATCCACCTTGTCTTTTTCAATGGTCAGGCGGTCAATGCGGTCCGCTGTGATGCTGCCGCCGGACGGATTCAGGACGCTGTCGATCTTGCCTGTGATATCCGCCTCCACCGTCGAGTATTCAAACGCGAGGGTCGTGTTGATGAGCTTACAGTTTTTCATGACAAGATTGTCGATATAGCACATTCCCTGCAAACTTTCGACCGTACAGTTCACCAATGTCAGGTTTTTCGCGTTCCAGCCGAGATATTCTCCGGAGATGAACGAATCGGTCACCGTTACATTTTCACTGTTCCAGAACGCGTCTTTTGAGAGGAGCCTGGAATGACGGATCCGCGTATTTTTTGCCCCGTCGAACGAATAATTCCCGTACAGGACCAGACGGTCAATATCCATGTCCGCGCTGTTCATCGCGAAATAATCGCCTTTTGCCGTCACCTGGTCCAGAGAAACCCCGGTGCAGCTCCACAGCGTTTCCGCGGCGTTCGGGAAAGAGACGTTCCGCAAAACAACGTCGCGGCACCGCCGGAAATTTTTCGGCGCTTCGATCTGGCTGTCTTCAACTGTAATATGGTCCGTATACCAGACACCCGCCCGCGCCGTCTCAAACCAGGTGCAGTCCCTGACGTGGATGCGATCAGCGTACCAGAGCGGATATTTCCATTTGAACATGGAGCTGCGCAGATCAATGTCGGCGCTTTCTTTCAGAGGCGATTCCCCGTCTGCGAAAATCGTATCTTCAATGGTCAGATCATGCGCCCCAAACAGAGCCCTCTCGCCGGTATAATAGCCCCGCATAATTTTTTTCATGTCCTGCCACCTCATTTTTTCAATTACTTTCCATATCAATTATACGTCCGCTTTTTCAAAATAGCAAATATATCTTTGCCCGGAACAGCATTTTCCGTGAATAGCGGATGGAAAAGGACGGGAGGATAAAAGAAGGACGAAACGGGATAAAAAAGAAAGGATATGTAGATTTTCAGGAAAACAGGCGGAATATTAGCACAAAATCAGAGCGGCGGAATATCATAATATCATACAAAAGAAAAATCCGATACACCCGTGTAAATTCCTGTTGTCTGCATGGAAATGCGGAAAGGACCGGAAGGAGATGAGATCAGTGGAGGATTATATCGCCAGGCATGAATACGAAGAATTTCAGAGAAGGATCGAGGATGAATCCGCAAGGCAGGAGAAACGTATTGACCGTCTGGAAGAGATGTCCCGCCAGATAGAGGAATTGACGATCTCCATGGAAAAAATGGCGGCATCGATGCAGTCGGTGGCAGCCGGGCAGGAACGGCAGGGAGAACGGCTGAAGCGGCTGGAGGAAGAACCCGCGATCCGCTGGAAGGAATCGGCGAAAACGATGTTCCACGCGTTTTTGAGCGCGTTGGGCGCCGCTGCCGCATGCGGATGGATCTATTTATTGACGGCGACCATAAAATGAGCGGAATCAGAAAAAGGATATTTGACTTTTCGGTATGGTTTGGTATACTTTCGATAAGAGGGCAGATACAGACGCC
This sequence comes from uncultured Lachnospiraceae bacterium, assembly GCA_947593735.1. Taxonomy (GTDB): domain Bacteria; phylum Bacillota; class Clostridia; order Lachnospirales; family Lachnospiraceae; genus CANQDT01. Next base: position 32,636 of record CANQDT010000013.1, read on the forward strand.
CTGAACGATAAAACGTGCAGAAACAGGAGGAAAGACAGATGCCATTTATTGATTCCAAAATAGCCGGCAGGGTGACGGAGGAAAAAAAGGAAGTGGTCAAACAGAAACTCGGGCAGGCGGTCCGCCTGCTGAATAAGTCGGAGCAATATCTGATGGTAGGATTTGAAGATGAATACGATCTGTTTATGGGAGGAAGGAAGCTGGACAAAGGGGCTTATGTATCTGTCAGTCTGTTTGGTTCGGCGTCTTCTTCCTCCTATGAAAAAATGACGGAGGCGATCTGCGGGATCCTCTCGGAAGAGCTTGGGATACCGGGAGATTCCGTCTATGTGACTTATCACGGGGTAAACGACTGGGGATGGAACGGGAGCAATTTTTAGCGGAGGCGAAAAGAGCGGGATACGCCGGATGATGAGAGGAAGGATGCGGAATGGAACTGATTCAGACAGGGGAGCGGACCTGGTATATCAAGAATCCGACCAATATCGGAATTTATGAAGAAAAAGAAGGACAGGTTTATCTGATCGACGCCGGCAACGATAAGGACGCCGGCAAGAAGATCCTGAAGCTGACGGAAAGCATGGGGTGGCGTGTCAGCGGGATTCTTTCTACCCATTCCCATGCCGATCATATCGGCGGGAACAAACTGATTCAGGACCGGACCGGGTGCCCTGTCTACGCCTATGGGACAGAGCGCTGTTTTGTGCGGCATCCGGTCCTGGAGCCGTCCTTTCTGTACGGCGGATATCCGTTCCGGGAGCTTCGCAATAAATTTCTGATGGCGAAGGAATCGCGCGTGGAACCGCTGGAGGGCAATGTGCCGGACGGGATGGAATTTATGGAGCTTCCGGGCCATTCCTATGATATGGTCGGCTTCCGGACCGACGACGGCGTCTGGTTCCTCGGGGACGCCCTCGTCAGCGAGGAGACGATCGAGAAATATCATCTGTTTTTCCTCTATGACGTGCGCGCCTGCCTGGAAACGCTGGATAAGCTCGAAACGCTCGAGGCGTCCTGGTATATTCCGTCCCATTGTGAGGCGGCAGAGGAAATCCTGCCGCTGATCGAATGCAATCGAAGGAAGATCCATGAGATCGCGGACGTGATCACGGACCTGTGCGCAGCCGGACAGACAATGGAGGAGATCCTGAAGCGTGTGTTCGACCGATACGATCTGCAGATAAACCGGAACCAATATGTGCTGGTGGGGAGCACGGTCCGGTCCTATCTGTCCTATCTGTATGAGGAGGGAAGGCTGGCATACGAGTTTGATGGGAACCGTATGCTTTGGAAACAAAGTTAAAAAGACAAAAGGAGAAGGAGAAGAAAAAAATGGGGAAACGAATCTGGAGCGCGCTGCTTGCCGCGGCGCTGGTATTGGGAGGGACGGTTCCGTGCGGAACGGTCCGCGCGGAGGCGGCTGTCTCCGATTATCTGACGGAATTTATACCGCAGATCCGGGAGGAGACGGTATTGACTGAGCAGATCGCTTTTACGCATCCGGGAATCGGGATGACGAAGGATATGCTGGATCATATGCGGGACAATGTCCGGCAGGGAAACGAGCCGTGGACAACGGGGTTCCGCGTGTTCGCGTCGCACAGCAAGAGCGGGACGGCGCCGGTGATCCGGTATAATACATTATCTGATAATTTTGTCCATATTCCGTCCAGCTCCAGCGACTGGACCGGAGGAAATGTCATTATCCGGAATATGTGGCAGGACGCCGATACCGCCTACGCGCAGACGATCATGTGGTATATCACCGGAAATCAGGTCTATCGGGATAACGCGATGAAGATCCTCCGCGGCTGGTCCAAGGTGGAAAGCATCGCCAATAACTGGGACGAGCAGATCCGCGTTTCGCTCGCGGTATATAAATTCTGCTTTGCCGCGGAGATCCTGCGTTACGCGGATTGCGAAAAAGAGGAGGCAAACTGGACGGAAGCGGATACGGAAGCATTTCTTCACTATCTGGATATCATGAAAAGCAAATACGACCGGTATACGCATTTTATGAACCAGCATGTCACATGCGTCGCGGCTTATATGAGCGCCGCGATCTTCCGGAACAACGGGGAAGAATATAAAAAAGCGATCGACCGCATGACTGTAAATTCCGAGTTGTGCGACGACCTGAACTGCAGGGACAAAATGTGCGGGCATAACCGGGACGGTTCCATCTACCATATGATCCGCGCGGTGGACGAAAACGCGCTGACCGGAGAAAAGCTGGATCCGCCGAATATCCAGCTCGTGGAAATGGGAAGGGACCAGGCACATTCCAATGTGGACATCGCGGGGCTTTCCACGCTCGCGATGATCGCCTATTGCCAGAATACCCGCGTGGATCCGGATACGGGGCAGGTGTCGACCGTGCGGAAGGCAGTGAACCTGTTCCAGTTCCTGGACGACCGGATCCTGGCGGGAGCGAATTACCTGTTCCGCTGCAACCTCGGATATGACGTGGAGTATGTTCCATGCTACCAGGGAAACGGCGCGATCTATGAATCCCTGCATTTTAATGACAATGAGAAAGGCGGACGGATCGACAATGTCGTCGCCCTCCTTTATAATTATTATAAATATTTCGAGAAGCGCAGCGATATGGAGACGAGCGAAGAAACGAAGTATCTGGCGCAGGCGTATCAGAAGATCTATCCGGAAGGGGAATATGCCGAATATTTTGGCGACGGCGTCCTGTTGTATACGTATGACCCGGATCCGCAGGAAGAAGAAGGACAGACATGGGAACTGACGGCGGAGCAGGATACGTTTGTAAAAACAGATTCGCCGGAGCAGAATTTTAACCAGTCGCCGACCCTGACGACCGGAAAGACCAGGCACACGTATCTGGAGTTTGACCTGCGGTACGTATCGCCGTCCAGCACGAGGATCCTTCTTTCCCTGTCCAAGACTGACAAAAACAACAATGTGATCCAGATCCGGGTCGCGGAAGGGACATGGGACGAAGACCGGATCACGGCGGCGGATAATCCGCTGAAAGGAGGGAACCGGGTTTCCTCGATCCGGCTGGACAAGGAGACTTCGACCGCGGATATCACGAATCTTGTCGTCAACGCGGTAAAACGCGGGAAAAGCAGGATCACATTTGAACTGTACAACGAGGGAGTCAAATACGCGAATGAGGTCTGGTCCACGGAAGGGACGGATGACCGGACGAAAATGCCGCGCCTGATCATTACCGGACCGACGCCGCTTCTGTATGATTCCGAGCTGAAGCAGGATACATATGGAAACGCAGGTTCAGACGCCGGTCATGGGACTGAAATCCGCCTGATGGCAGGAGGCGGCAGCACGTCGTATCTCCAGTTCGATACCGCCCGGCTGAAAGAACAGCTGGCGGACGGATACCGGATCCGGCGCGCGTCCCTGACGGTGCAGGGGATCGCCGGAGGAAACAGCCGGACCGGGATCACCTATGTGCCGGGCGACGGCTGGGAGGAGCGTTCCCTGACCGGGAAAAACGCCCCGGCGGTATCGCGGGACGATCCAACGGTATTCTTTTCGCCGGAAGACGCGGAAAAAGGCACGGTCTATGACGATCTGGACATAACAAAGCTGCTGCGCGCCAATGGGGCGAAGGACCAATTTTCCATCGCGCTGTGGTCCGACGGGGAGCAGGCGGCGTTTTGTTCCGGAGATTCCACGGTGAGCGCGCCTGTGCTCCGGTATGAGCTTGAGAAGACGGAAATTACCGCCATGTTATATGATATGAACGGAGACGGGAAGGTGACTTCCGTGGACGCGCTGCTCGCGCTGCGGATCGCCGTCCAGGGAGAAGAACCGACGGAAGAACAGCTCGCGAGCGGGGATATCGACAAAGATGGCGCGATCACAGTGAAAGACGCGACGGCGATCCTCACCCGCGCCGCCGGGAAGCAATAAGACGATCCGACAGACAGGAGTGCATCAGATATGAAGCCACAGATCAAAATATGCGGGCTGACCGCGCCGGAAGACGCGGTGATCCTAAATGAAGCAAACGTAGAATTTGCGGGGTTTGTTGTTTTTTATGAGAAAAGCAAGCGGAATCTCACGCTGTCGCAGGCGCGGGAGATCATGAACCGTCTCGATCAAAGCATCCGGCGGGTCGCCGTTACCGTTTCGCCGACGCTTGCGCAGGTGCGGGAAATTGAGGCGGAAGCATTTGATTATGTGCAGATCCATGGGACGCTCGCACCGGATGTCATGCGGGAATGCCGGCTCCCGATCTTTCGGGCGGTCAACGTGGAAAAGCCGGAGGACTGCGCGCGGATGGAAGACAGCCCGAAGATCGCCGGTTATGTGTTTGATGGAAAATACGCGGGCGGGGGCGCTTCGTTCGACTGGAGTTACCTTATCGGGTTTTCCCGGAAAGAGAAAATGCTGATCCTCGCGGGAGGCTTAAATCCGGACAATGTGGGAGACGCGATCCGGCAGCTTGACCCGGATATCGTGGACGTCAGTTCGGACGTGGAGCTGCCCTCGATCCGGACGGAGCGGGGCGTCCGGAGCCCGGGCAAAGACAGATCGAAGGTGGAAGCGTTTGTCCGCGCGGTAAGGAATGCGGAGGAAGGACAGGAACGGCGGGAGAAATGCCGGAAGAACGCCATGGATTTTTAAAAAATAGAGTTTTCATCTGCAGAAAAATATGATACACTGTTCGAGGATGCAGTGCGCCAGCCCTGCATCCTCGTATTGACAGAAGAAAATCAACGGGAGTGAAGAAGATGAAAAAGATGAATGCCAAAACATGGATCGCGATTATCGCCGCGGCAGTTGTTGTGATCTGTCTGGTAGCAGTAGCGGTGAATGCCGGGAAAAAGAAACAGGATCAGGGTCAGAACACCGTGCAGAAGGTAGAAGATCAGGATTCAGGAAACGGAGCAGAGAACGGGCAGGAGACGCAGCCAAACGAGCAGGAGCAGGACCAGAAGGACGGTGAGAAGCAGAGCGGGGATTCGGAGAAAGATACGCAGAAGACGGTTCTGGATCTGGCGCAGTCCGTGGACGAGCATGTGGATCTCCTGAAAGAGAGCGCGGCGCTCGCTTCAAACGGTGTTTCCGATAAGGGGATGCAGGATCTTGTGAAGCAGGTCAAGGAAAATGTCGACAAGTTTGACGAGACGCTGCAGAAAGCGACCGAAGGAACGGAAGATCCGGCGGCAGAGCTGACCTTTGCTTATATGGACGATGTCCGTGACATCTGCGACCGCCTGATCGAAGCGATCGACGACGGTTCCGCGAAAGAAGTGAAGAAAGTGCAAAAGCAGATCGATAAAATGGACGGAAGGCTGGAGGAGATCGTACAAGCAGGGAAACAGAATGAAGGTTGATCTGATCATACCGACGTACAAGCCGGACGACCGGTTTGCGGAACTGATGAAGCGGCTGGCACAGCAGACCAGGGTGCCGGATCGCATCCTTATCATGAATACGGAAGAAAAATATTTCACGCCGGACGCGGTTGCCGGTATGGAGCAGGTGGAAGTGCGGCATATCCGGAAAGCGGAATTTGACCACGGCGGGACGAGGAATCTCGCCGCCTCCGGTTCCGACGCGGACCTGATATGCTTTATGACGCAGGACGCCCTGCCGGCGGACCGGCATATGATCGAGGAACTGCTCCGCCCGTTTGAAGACGGACAGGTTGCCGCGGCATATGGAAGGCAGATGGCGGACTTCCGGAAAAACCCGATCGAGGCATATACGAGGCAATTCAACTATCCGGACGCCGACCGGAAAAAAACAAAGGCGGATATCGGGCAGCTTGGGATCAAGACGTTTTTCTGTTCCAATGTCTGCGCCGCTTACCGAAAAAGCGATTATGACGCGATGGGCGGATTTGAGACCCATACGATTTTTAACGAGGATATGATTCTGGCTTCCCGGCTGATCGAAGCCGGAAAAGCGGTATATTACGCGTCCGGGGCAAAAGTATGGCACTGGCACGATTATTCCGCAAAAGAGCAGTTTACGCGCAATTTTGACCTGGCTGTGTCGCAGCAGATGTACGGGGAACCGTTTACGAGCGTGCGTTCCGAAAGCGAGGGGATCCGGCTTGTCCGATCGACGGCGGCGTATCTGCTGAAGACCGGGAAATGGTACCTGGTTCCCCGCCTCGCGATCCAGTCCGGGGCGAAATATATGGGGTACCGGCTCGGCAGGGCGTACCGGAGGCTCCCGCGCGGGATCATTCTCCGGTGCAGTATGAACAAGGGATTCTGGCAGAGGGAAGACAACGGAGATCACGCAAAAAGAAATTGAAATAAACCGGGAAATAGGATAAGATAGAAGAAATTATTTTTCACCGTTCATGAAAAAAGAAAAATAGGAGCAGTTTGATGAAGAGAGCAAGAAAAATTCAAATTGCAGGGCGCGTCCTTCTTGTTGTAGCGATCATCGCCGCGATCGTCACAGGAGGCGCCTTTGGATATATGAAAGTCAAAATGGACCGGATCCAGGGCGGCGTCGATGCGGACGACGTCGTTGTAGACGAAAATATCCCGTTGCTGTTTGACGAGGATATCGTCAATATTTTGCTGTTGGGCGTGGACGAGAACCCGGAGATCGACGACGAGGGACGGTCGGACAGTACCATGATCGCGTCGATCGATTTCAAGCACAACCAGCTGAAACTGACTTCCCTGATGAGGGATATGTATGTGGATATTCCGGAACGCGGATATGCCAAGTTCAACCAGGCTTATTCCGACGGCGGCGTGGAACGGGTCATCCAGACGGTCACGAACAATTTCGGCATCCGCATCAACGGTTACGCGACCGTGAATTTTGATGCGTTCGCGGAAGTGATCGATATTCTGGGCGGCGTCGAGATTGATATCAATCAGGACGAATACGAATGGATCCAGGAGAATTGCAAACGGAAGGTGCTGCTGTCCATCAAACCCGGTCTGCAGACGCTCAACGGCGACCAGGCGCTTTTGTATTCCCGTCTCCGTTTTGTCGGCAACAATGATTTTGAACGGACAGAGCGGCAGAGACGGGTGCTTTCGACCTTGTTTGAGAAATTTAAGGGGCAGTCCTACGGCTCCATGGTACGGGTCATGATGTCGGCGATGAATTATATCAAAACCGACCTGACGACTGGGGAGATCCAGAGTCTGGTATACAACGTGCTCAAAATGAACGTGGACGAGATCGACCAGCTCCGACTCCCGTTAGACGGAACCTACTATTTTTCCGATGAGATCATGGACGGGGTGACGGTCAACGTCGTGCGGTTCGACCTGGAACAGAACCGGGAAGCGCTTCACCGGTTTATTTACGGCGCGGGAGCCGTGGACGACGGGGAAGACGGCGGTTCGGCAGACGGAGGCGCCGATCCCGGTACCGGCGGCACGGAGTACGGCGACGAGGCAGGCTATGAGGATTACGAAGATTATGAAGATTACGACAGTGAAGGGGAGTAACGTTTTATGAAAAAAGTAGTATTATCTTTACTGGTGGATAATAAACCGGGCATTTTGGGACGTGTCTGCGGTCTGTTCAGCCGCCGCGGATACAATATTGACAGCCTGACCGTAGGCGAATGTCAGGATCCGACGATTTCCAGGATGACGGTCACAGTCAGCGGCGACGACATCGTTCTGGAGCAGATCCGGAAGCAGTGCGCGAAGCTGATCGACGTCCGCAAGATCATCGAGCTCGAGGACGGCAAATCCGTCTGCCGGGAACTGGTGCTTGTCAAGGTGAAGGCGGATAAAAAGCAAAAGCAGGAGATCATCGCGATCGCGGATATTTTCCGGGCAAAGATCGTCGATGTATCGGTCAATTCGCTGATGATCGAGCTTACCGGGAACCAGAACAAGCTGGAAGCGTTTTTGAAGCTGCTGGACGGGTTCGAGGTGGAGGAACTGGTCCGCACCGGTATTACCGGTTTGTCCCGGGGCGCTTTTGATACAACGGATGAGGGATAAAAAGGACGGCGGAGGATTGCTTCACAGACACGGGGACTGAGGAACGAGCGGTTCCCGCGCTGCGGCAATCCTTTCTTTGTATAGAAAAAAGGAGAGAAAAGGAGGAGCAGCATGGATCATATCATTAAATTGGAGCCGGCGTTTAAAGATTATTTGTGGGGAGGCACAAGGCTCCGGACCCTTTACGGAAAGAAATGCGATTTTGATAAGGTCGCGGAGAGCTGGGAACTGTCCGACCATCCCGCCGGGCAGAGCGTCGTCGCGTCAGGGGACGACAAGGGAAAGACGTTTCATGAATATCTCGCGGCGATCGGAACACGGGGACTGGGGATCCGGTGCGGCGCGTTCGCGAATTTCCCGGTACTGATCAAGTTCATTGACGCGAAGGAATCGCTGTCGATCCAGGTGCATCCGAGCGATGAATACGCGCTGGCGAACGAGGGCGAGTATGGAAAAACGGAAATGTGGTATATTCTCGACTGCGATCCGGGCGCGACCCTGTATTATGGCGTGAACCGCGAGATCACGCCGGAAGGATTCCGGGAAAAAATTGAGGATAATACGGTATTGGACGTGCTCAACAAAGTTGAGGTCAAAAAGGGCGACGTCTTTTTCATCGACGCGGGGACGATCCACGCCATCGGAGCCGGAATCATTATCTGTGAGATCCAGCAGAATTCGAATTGCACCTACCGGGTGTATGATTTCGACCGGCGGGACGCGGACGGCAACCCGCGGGAACTTCATATCGACAAAGCCCTCGCGGTATCCAATTTCAAACCGGCGACCCGGAAAACGGGCGCGTTTGGAGCCGTAGAGCGGCATGACGGCTTTACGTCGCAGCTGCTCGGGCAATGCGAATATTTTACGACGATCAAGTACGTTGTGGACGGGACGGCAGAGATCCCCGTCGACGCGGGTTCGTTCCGCTCCCTGATCGTGGTGGAGGGAACCGCGGAGGTCGCCGTGGGAGGACAGACCGTTTCCGCCGTTAAGGGAGACAGCCTGTTCGTGCCGGCGCAGGACGGGGAAATCCGGATCACCGGAACGGCGGAAGTTATTTTGACTTATGTATAAAGAAAATCAAAAGCAGACAGAGGAGGAGAAAAAATGGCTATTTTGGTAACAGGCGGCGCGGGATATATCGGCAGCCATACGTGCGTGGAATTGCTGGAAGCGGGGTATGATGTGGTCGTCGTCGATAATTTATGCAATTCCAGCAAAAAATCCCTGGAACGGGTACAGGAGATCACCGGAAAGCAATTAAAATTTTATGAATGTGATATTCTGGACCGGGAAAAGCTGACGCAGGTTTTTGAACAGGAATCCATTGATTCGGTCATTCATTTCGCGGGTTTAAAAGCGGTGGGGGAATCCGTCGCGAAACCGCTGGAATATTATTGGAACAATGTCGCCGGAACGCTTGTCCTCTGCGACGTCATGCGTCAGCACGGGTGCAAAAATATGGTATTCAGCTCGTCGGCGACGGTATACGGAGATCCGCATACGGTCCCGATCCGCGAGGATTTCCCGCTGTCGGTCACAAACCCGTACGGGCGGACCAAGCTGATGCAGGAAGATATGTTCCGCGATTTTTATGTCGCGGACAAGGAGTGGAACATCATCCTGCTCCGTTATTTCAATCCGATCGGTGCGCATGAAAGCGGGCGCATCGGGGAGAACCCGAAGGGCATCCCGAATAATCTGATGCCGTATATCACGCAGGTTGCGGTCGGCAAGCTGGAATGTCTCGGCGTGTTCGGCGACGATTATGATACGCCGGACGGAAGCGGCGTGCGCGATTACATCCATGTGGTCGATCTCGCCATCGGTCATGTCCGCGCGATCGAGAAGCTGGAAAGAATGTCCGGCGGGGTCGCGGCGATCAATCTCGGAACCGGCGTGGGCTACAGCGTTCTCGATATGGTTCGGGCGTTTGAGACCGCCAATCATGTGAAGATCCCTTATGTCATCAAGCCGCGGCGTCCGGGCGATATCGCGGTATGCTACGCGGATCCGTCCCTGGCGGAAAAGGAACTTGGCTGGAAGGCGGAGCGCGACCTTGTGAAAATGTGCGAAGATTCCTGGAGATGGCAGAAGAATAATCCAAACGGATACGACGACTGATCCGGTCCCTCCGATGGCAGGAGACCTGTTTCCGACGGCTTTCCACTCACGCAATATTCACAATCGCGCACTTTACGGGTTTGGCGAATTATGGTATGATGGGAACTGTTCAGAATACAAAGGAGGCAGTTATGAGACATTGGAAGAGACTGTTTGCGCTTCTTCTTGCGCTTTGTGTGACAGCGTCGTTTGCTGTCCCGGCGTATGCCGCGAACAAAAAGTTTAAATATACATGGAACGGAAAAAATTATAAATACAACGGACGGACGCTGAAGCTCACGGTCGCGGGCGACAATATCGACTTATCCGATACGCCGCCGATCTTTAAGAACGACACGTCGATGTTCCCTTATGAGGATGCGTTTGAAGACACCGGTCTGCATGTGAAGGTCGCGCATGACAGCGCGGACGATACGGTCACGTTTACCTACTATGATAAGAAAGTGCGGGTAACGGTCGGAAAGAAGCAGGCATCCTTCAATGACACGTCGTGGAACCTGCCGGAAGCGCCCATGAAGATCACGTATGTATCGAATGATAAAACGAGGATCCTGGTTCCCGCCGAGGCGATCGCGCAGAAGCTGGATCTGAATTATACTTATACGAAGATCGACGATACGACCGGATCCATTGTCATTACGGAAAAAGCCGGCGTCAAGATCCGGTATAACGGAGTAAAATACAACCATACCGGTTCCAAAGCGTCGGTTTATACCAAAAAGAAGAAGGTTTCCGCCGCGATCCCCGGTCTGATGATCATGAACAACGTCATGGTCCCGGCGAAAGAGACTTATGGGAAAGGCGATCTGGATTCTACGTATTCGTATGATTCGGGCTCCGGGAAGATCACGATCAAAAATGACGAACATACCGTGGAACTGACGGTCAACAGCGACAGGGCATATGTCGACGGAGAGGAGAAAGAGCTTGACTGTACGCCGCTCAAGGTAAAGCTGCTGTCCAATAAAAAATTCTACATCATGGTGCCGTCGAATTTTGTATCCCGCTCCCTGGATTATACGTACAGTTATTCTTCCTCGGAGGGGAAAGTCGTGATCGGGCTGGAAGACGCCATCGCGTTCCCGCTGCCGGACGGAGTCAGCATCGAGCAGGTCGCGCTTTCCGACGGACCGGATCGGAGAGTGAAGGTCACTGTGCCCGGAGATCACACGGATTTTTATGAAGACGTCGATTTTGATTCCCTTGACGCCGTGACATCCAGCCATATCGGAACGGACGGGGCGGAGACGGTGATCACGCTCCGCACGTCGACATACCGCGCGGCGAAATGGAAGCAGAAATCCGGGAAATGGATGCTGCACCTTGTTAAGCCGAGGGAGGTCTACGACCGTATCGTCGTCGTCGACGCGGGACATGGGGGAAGCGATCCGGGCGCAACCGGGAACGGGCTGAAAGAAAAAGACCTGACGCTCAAAATTTTAAAATACTGCAAATCCTACTTTGATCAGGATGATTCGATCAAAGTCTATTATTCGCGCACAACGGATGTTTTTGTGAACCTCTACGACATCCGGAACATTCCGAACGAGACGGAAGCGGATATGTTCGTGAGCATCCATATTGACTCATTCAATTCCACTTCCACCGGAACAAGCGTCCTGTACAACGGTACGCTGAACCAGAAGAACGACGGGGGCTTATCTTCTTATGTGCTGGCGAGCCGCATGATCAATAAGGTCCAGAAAGCGACGGGACTGACCAAACGATACGGGAACGGGCTGTCGAACCGGCCAAACCTGGTCGTGCTGAAAGCGGACTGCCCGGCTGTCCTGATCGAGACGGCGTTCATCAGCAACCCGAACGATGTAAAGCAGGTCCTTGGCAACAATAAGAAGCTCAAGAAGGTCGGGAAAGCGATCTACCAGACGGTCGTGGCGGCGTTTGAGGATTATCCGAGACCGTAGGTTTTTGCCGATCAGGGATCTCCCGTGAAAGGAAACGAAAAGATGAAACGAATCGCACAGTTTGAAAAGGTAAGTTACGCGCAGTTCCAGGAGGACTGGCGCGATGTATTCGGGCAGGACGACGTCCGCGCCGTATATGACGCGATCCGCCTTCCAAGCCGCGCGACGAAAGGATCCGCGGGATATGACTTCTACGCGCCCGCGGCGTTCACGCTGAAACCGGGGGAGACGATCCGGATCCCAACAGGGATCCGCGTCCGTATGGAGGACAACTGGGTGCTGCAGTGTTATCCGAGAAGCGGTCTCGGGTTCCGGTACCGGCTGCAATTAAATAATACGGTCGGGATCATTGACAGTGATTATTATGATTCGGACAACGAAGGGCATATCTTTGCCAAGATCACAAATGACAGCAACGAAGGCAAGACCGTGACGGTAGAGGCTGGGCAGGGATTCATGCAGGGGATTTTTGTGGAATATGGGATCACGGTGGACGACGACGCCGACCGGGAACGGAACGGCGGATTTGGAAGTACGACATAAAAAAGAAACCCCGGTGATGCCGTTTCTGTTATTTTGACGCCTAGCGAAAAGCCAGGTGGGTAACCGCAAGTAAGCTTCTGCCTTCCACTGCGTAACGGAGGCCTGACATCCACTTACCAATGTAGGAATCCCATGAAACGTAGATGTAGGTTCAAAATAAAACAGGTTGTCGAACACCCCAGGGCTTCTATTTGATTTTCTTATTTCTTTTCCTGCTTCTATTCTACACGTATCTTACGCAAAACTCAAGAAAATTATTCGATAAAATTCAGTTCGTCATTGCCCCTGTTCCGGAAGCAGGCGGCGTAGGCGGAACGCTTCCGGGAAGGCACTTTGATCGTCAGCGTTCCCCTGGTTCCGCGCAGGATATCCGAGCCGACCGTTTTTTTGGTCAGCTTTGACGTCCGGACGATGATCTTTCTGAGGGAAACGCAATTCTGGAACGCCTTGTTCCCGATGGAGCTCACCTGTGTTCCGATCGTGACTGTCACGACGGATTTTTTATTTTTCAGCGCTTTTGGCGCGATGCCGGTCACGTGGTACCGGATCCCGCCGATCGTTACCCGGGCGGGGATCGTAATGCGGCGCGCCTTTTTTTGCGTGGACGCAAGATAGAGGACCGCGGGCGCCTTTCCGGAGGAAGACGCAACCCGGACTTTGCAGTGATGGACGGCGTCTTTCAGGACCGTCCCTTTCTTTGCCGGGCGCGCCGCCGTGTCGCCGGAATCTCCGGTTCCGGTTTCCTGTCCGGGAGTCGCGTCGGTTTCCCCGCTGTCATCCGGGTCTTCCGCAGCGTCGCCGGACGCCGGATCCGCGCCGGAGGAACCGCCGCCGAAATCCTCGTCGTCCGTATCGGGATGGGTCGTTCCGTTCGCGAGCGTATAATCCGTCACATATTTCACGACGATCTCCTCTTCTCCGGAGAGCGTCTGCGCGTTCATATAAGAGTCCACATAGACGTTTCCGATCGTGTACATCCAGCCGGATCTTTTGCCGTAGTCATACTCGGAAAGACCGTTGATGGAGGTAACGCGGCTTCCTTTTGCCTCGTATGGGACAGAATGTTCCGCGAGGATTTTTTTGAATACGTCGAAGACGGTCGCGCCTTTTGTAAAGGATTCGTCCGTTGTCTTTGGAATGATCGGTTCGCCGTTGAGACCGAGCAGCGTGAAGCTGACGCGGATCGGACTGTCGATCTCGCGTTTATACGCCGTCAGGACGGAACCGTAGGAAGATTCTTTGACGGAATAGGGCGCCGCGGCGAACGATTCGGTATAATTGCCGCTGCCGACGACCATGACATAGGCGCTGACCGGCTGCTGAAAGAGCTGCCGGAATTTTTCCAGCGCTTCCGCGTCGTAATGGTCCGCGTTCTGAAATTTTGTATAGTAACCGCCGAATTGCTCGTCGGTCAGGACGCTTTCGATCTTGACGAACGTATCCTCCGCGGGCGTCCCGCTCAGGATCAGCGTTTCATTGGCGAGAAGGTCCCGGTCGCTGGAGTGGAACAGCCGCCAGTCCTCCTGTTCCTCCCATCCGGGAAGCTCGTCTACGACAATGCCGGTGTTGCGCCGCTCCGAAATGCTGGATACGGCGGTTGTACCGGTATGGTCTTCGTTCCATACAAGCTCCTGAAATGGCGTCAGATCGTCGATCACGCTGTAAGCGTCCGTGTTTGTGCCGAGAAGATGCGCTGTATAATCGGCTTTCGCCTGATCCATGAGCGCCAGCGCGCCGTTCAGTTCATCCCTGCCAAGATAGCTGACGGTAACGGCGAGTTCTTTTGATACCGACAGGGATGGATCGGTTTTGCTTTCCATGGTCACGGTAAGCGTAACCGTCCTGTCGGCGGAATGGTCCTCTCCGAGCGGTCGGTAGACATAAGCGCGGAAGCTGTTGACGTCGATCACGTCCGTATCGGAACTCTGAACTGTGAAGCGGTAGTTCCAGTAATCCCAGTAAGGACCGTAATCAAGCTGCTGCAATTCGTCCTGCGTTACCACGTTCCGCGGGATAACAAGCTGGATGTCATGCGTGACCGCGGCGGGATCCAGCTTCTGCCCGGTCGCGAAATCAGTCAGCTTATCCGGCGTATAGCAGGAGAGGATCTTTGTCATCTGATCGAGGCTTTGTTCTACTTCTCCCTCCGAGAGCGGGAGGACCGTCACGGAAAAGATCCGGTAGATCGTGATGTCCGTGGACGGATTCGTAATGGTCGCGGTCAGCGTGATGTCACGCTGCTGCGCGTCCCGGACGACGGCTCCGACGTACGGCTCATACAGGGCGTCCGCGGTTCCTTTCCGGTTTTCGTCGCTGATGGAAAGATGTTTGCTGTCGGAAGACTCCCATGTGATCCAGGCGAACGAGTATTTATCGCCGCGCAGGCAGGAGGGAAGCGTCAGGTTGGACGAGACGGCGGAAAGGCTGTCGTTTGCTCCGCGCAGGACGTCTTCCGCCAGAACCGTATCGGCGGAATGGCGCAGGGCTTCCGTTACCTGCTCCTTGCTGTTCCATGGAACGAGCAGGGCGTACATATCGGATGTGGGATATACGACGGTCGTATCCTCAACCGTCAGGTCGAAGAATACCTGCACCTGTTTGCCGGTCGCGAAGCTCCCGTCCGGAATGGGCGGATAATGGATCTTCCCGTTTTGGGAGATCAGGCTTTCATCCGCGGTGGAATGAATGGTGACCGTCACGTCGTCAAAGCCGCGCTTTTGGAGCAGCGCCTGAAATTTTGTGAGGATGTTGGTATCTTCCCCGCAGACAGGCTGGAGCAGCTTGAAATCCCATTTCAGGCTGTCCAGGACTTTCTGCAAATAGGCGTCGGGGTTTGTCTGGGCTGCCCGGACGGACGCCGGAACGACCGGGAGCGCGGTTGCGATCATGCTGAGCGTAAGCAGCAGGATCAAAATTTTTTTCTTCATAAATCTCTCCTTTCCTGAAACAAAACAGATACGTCCTGATCCGGCGCAAAAGAAAAAGCACATCTTCTTTCGGCGGAAAAAAAGATGTGCGGTAAAAGCTGCATACAAACAAACCATGGGACAGAATGTTCCCCTGGAACGGATGCGGGTCGGTTTACACTTTTCTTTGCCCAAAAGTGCGGATCAGGGGATGACCCTGATAACCATGTTTTCCAGCAGGTATTCCGACTTATGGATTCCGGATCAAATGGATCCAATTACGGTAATGGCTGTTGCGACGGATTCTCACCGAGATTTCCCTGAAATGCCAGCAGGCACTGAAAAACAACGATATTCAGTTCGGAAATCATTCTATCATCCGCCGATCCGGATGTCAAGCGGTTCCGGCAGCGCGTTTGTGTCAAGAATCCTCTTGAATTATGGGAAAATATATGGTACAATGCCAAGCGAATGAAAAGACCGGGAACGTGCACAGTAGAACCGTAATTCCCCTTTCAGAGAGAGCAGGTCGCTGGCTGGGAGCCGCTCAGGGTTCGGTACGGTTTGAATTTCACACGGGAGTCGCGCTTCTGAACGACGGGTAGGAAGCGACGTGCTACGCGTTAAGTAGGCAGAGTGTAACGCTGACGGACAGCGTTAAATGAGGGTGGTACCGCGGATAACAGATTGATTCGTCCCTGCGATCAGAAGATCGCGGGGATTTTTTCATGTCACAGGAAATTTCGTCCTGTGACATGAAAAGCCTCCGGCTGGATGTGCAGCTCGCCGCAGGCGGAGAATCGCGCAGGCGGGATCCTGCTTCCGCAGCGAAAAGGGAACAGGAGAGATCAGATCATTGAAGGAAGGAAGAAAGGAAAAAGAGATGAAAGAAAAGTTACAAGCCATTCGTGAAAAAGCGATGGAACAGATGGGAAAAGCGACAAGCCTGGAGCATTTGAACGAGATCCGGGTCGCGGTCCTCGGGAAAAAAGGAGAACTGACCCAGGTGCTCAAGAGCATGAAGGACGTCGCACCGGAAGACCGGCCGAAGGTCGGGCAGATGGTCAACGAGGCGCGGCAGGCGATCGAGGAGAAGCTGGAGGCGGAAACAGCGGCGATCCGGCGCAGGCTCAGGGAGGAAAAGATGAAAGCGGAAGTGATCGACGTTACGCTGCCCGGAACGAGGAACCTCCAGGGACACCGCCATCCGAACCAGATCGCGTTGGATGATCTGGAACGGGTCTTTATCGGGATGGGCTATGAAGTTGTGGAAGGTCCCGAGGTGGAATATGACCATTATAATTTTGAATTGCTGAATATCCCGGCGAACCATCCGGCAAAGGATGAACAGGATACGTTTTATATCACGAAAGAGATCCTGCTCCGGACGCAGACGTCCCCGGTGCAGGCGCGAGTGATGGAAACCGGGCGTATGCCGATCCGCATCATCGCGCCGGGGCGCGTGTTCCGCTCCGACGAAGTGGACGCTACACATTCCCCGTCCTTCCATCAGGTGGAGGGGCTGGTCGTCGACCGGGGCATTACCTTTGCCGACCTGAAAGGGACGCTGGAGCAGTTCGCGAAAGAATTTTTCGGACCGGATACAAAAGTAAAATTCCGCCCACATCATTTCCCATTCACGGAACCGAGCGCGGAAGTGGACGTTTCCTGTTTCAAATGCGGAGGAAAAGGATGCCGCATGTGCAAGGGAAGCGGATGGATCGAGATCCTCGGCTGCGGGATGGTACATCCCAAAGTACTGCGTGATTGCGGGATCGACCCGGAGGTGTATCAGGGATTCGCGTTCGGGATCGGATTGGAGCGGGTCGCCCTGCTGAAATATGAGATTGACGATATGCGCCTGTTATATGAAAATGACGTTCGGTTTTTGAGACAATTTTAGGAGGAGAGAAGAGATGAATACACCGATTTCATGGATCAAAGCGTACGTTCCGGATCTGGACGTTGACGTACAGGAATATGTGGACGCCATGACGCTGTCCGGTTCCAATGTGGAAACGTATACGCAGATGGATAAAAATTTGGACCGGATCGTCGTTGGACGGATCGAAACGATTGAAAAGCACCCGGACGCCGACAAGCTGGTCGTCTGCCAGGTAGACGTCGGAGCGGGGGAACCGATCCAGATCGTGACCGGCGCGCCGAATATCGCGGTGGGCAACGTGGTTCCGGTTGTCCTCGACGGCGGAAAAGTCGCGGGCGGACATGACGGCGGCGAATTGCCGGAAAATGGGATTAAGATCAAAAAAGGAAAGCTGCGCGGCGTGGTTTCCAATGGGATGATGTGCTCCATTGAGGAATTGGGCAGCAGCAGGGAAATGTACCCGGAAGCGCCGGAAAACGGGATCTATATTTTCGGGGACGACGCCGGGGTCGCGCCGGGGGACGACGCCGTTGAAGCGCTCGGGCTTCACGACGCGGTCGTGGAGTTTGAGATCACAAGCAACCGCGTGGATTGTTTCAGCATGATCGGGATGGCGCGGGAAGCGGCAGCGACGTTCCGGAAGGAATTTCACGCGCCCGCCATTGCCGAGACGGGAAACGGCGAGAACGTCAGCGATTATATTCAGGTGGAAGTACAGGACCGGGATCTCTGCCCGCGCTATACGGCGCGCGTGGTCAAAAATATCAGACTTGCCCCGTCGCCGAAGTGGATGCAGAGGCGGCTCGCCGCTATGGGGATCCGCCCGATCAATAATATCGTCGATATCACAAACTATGTGATGGAGGAATACGGACAGCCGATGCACGCGTATGACCTGGACACGATCGCCGGGCGCAGGATCGTTGTGCGCCGGGCGCAGGACGGGGATACGTTTGTCACGCTGGACGGTCAGACGAGGAAGCTGGACGCCGATGTCCTGATGATCTGCGACGCGGAAAAGGAAATCGGGCTTGCCGGTATCATGGGAGGGGAAAATTCCATGGTAACCGACCAGATGACGACGATGCTGTTTGAGGCGGCATGTTTTGACGGAACCAATATCCGGCTGTCGTCCAGGCGGATCGGGCTGCGGACAGACGCATCCGGCAAATTTGAGAAGGGAATCGAGCCGCAGCGCGCGCTGGACGCGATCAACCGGGCGTGCCAGCTGGTGGAAGAACTGGGCGCGGGCGAAGTCGTCGGAGGCGTGATCGACGTCTGCGAGCCGATCCAGCCCCTGACCAGGCTGCCGTTTGAGCCGGAACGCATGAACGCGCTTCTCGGCACGGATGTGGCTCCGGAAACGATGCTGGAATATTTCCGCCGCCTGGAGCTGGAATATGACGAAAAAACGAATGAAATCATTGTCCCGGCGTTCCGTCAGGATATCGGCTGTATGGCGGATTTGGCGGAGGAAGTCGCGAGATTCTACGGATATGACAACATTCCGACGACGCTGCCCCACGGGGAAGCGACCGCCGGGAAGCTCTCGTTCAAAGGCAGGGTGGAAAATGTGGCGAGAGACGTGGCGGAACAGAACGGGTTCTGCGGCGGGATGTGCTATTCCTTTGAAAGCCCGAAGGTGTTTGATAAGCTGTTGATGCCGGAGGACGCGCCGGAGAGAAAGACGATCGTCCTGTCCAATCCGCTCGGGGAGGATTATTCGATCATGCGGACGGTTCCTCTGAATGGAATGTTGACGTCGCTTGCGACCAACGCCAACCGCCGGAATAAGGACGTCCGCCTGTATGAACTCGGCAATGTATATCTTCCGAAAGAGCTGCCGCTTACCGAGCTGCCGGATGAAAAAATGGAGCTGACGCTGGGTATGTACGGACAGGGAGATTTCTTTACGCTGAAAGGCGTTGCCGAACAGCTGTTTGCCCGGCTCGGTCTGTCCGGGCACGAGACATATGAGCCGACGCGGGAGTATCCGTTCCTTCATCCGGGCAGGCAGGCGAGGATCATGCTGGACGGGACAGAGGCGGGATACCTCGGCCAGGTGCATCCGGAAGTATGCGACAATTATGATATGAAAGAGACGGCTTATCTGGCAG
The DNA here is from genome assembly GCA_947593735.1 of uncultured Lachnospiraceae bacterium. GTDB lineage: Bacteria > Bacillota > Clostridia > Lachnospirales > Lachnospiraceae > CANQDT01. The sequence goes on from CANQDT010000013.1 coordinate 52,082, forward strand.
TGCTTCATATGGACGTGATCACGGAGAACGCGACGTTTGACCGCAAATATGAAGGAATCGCGCGGTATCCTGCGATCACCCGCGATCTGAGCCTGCTGATGCCGAAAGAGATATTTGTCGGAGAGGTGGAAAAGGTGATCCGGAAAAAGGGCGGCGCCCTCCTGGAGAGCGTGAGCCTGTTTGACGTATACGAGGGTGACCGGATCGACGCCGGAATGAAGTCCGTCGCGTATTCGATGGTATTCCGCGCGAAAGACCGAAGCCTCGAAGCGGGGGACGTGAATCCGGTCGTGGAAAAAATACTCGCGGAGCTTGAGAAGATGGGGATCCAGATCCGTTCCTAATTGTTTTCTCTATATGTAAACAGCTATGGAGGAAGAAAAGGAACGGTTATTGAGTAAAAAATCCATGTTTTATATCAATAAATCTATATTCATCCGGTCAGAAATATTTTATAATCATATTACATTTTATTATAACCAGGAGGGATGAAGATGAAGAAATTGGTAAAACGGAAACTTGCTTATGCACTGATCGCCGTTATGATGATTCCCACCGCGGGGGGGGGTGCGAGCCAGCGCCCTGGAAGCAGATAGCGTAACAATCCAGACACAGGAGAACTGCGTTGTAACAACTGCCGCGGGTGACGATGCATCGGTAACGGTGACCATCAAGGCAAACGATGGGTATGAATTTGGAAAGCTGAACGTGAACGGCGTGACATTAAATCCGACGACGATCACGGATGACCGGACGGAAGCAACCTATGTGATCCGGGACGGCGAGTCCGCGACGGTGGAGGCATGGTGCGATCCGGACAATCGGCTGGATCTGCAGGAAGCGACGGAGTATATGAGAGCGCTTGCCGAGAGCGGCATCAGGGCGCAGTCGATGCCGGCTGGATTTTTTGACAATGATGTAACGGTAACATATGATTATACCAGTTATCCGGGATGCGCTGTTTTTGATGCCGGATTTTTAAAGAAATACAAAGTAACGGACGTTATCACATATGCGAGACAGAGCCATCCGGGACGGGCGCATCTGAAGATCTTCGGGACGGACACAATGGATCCGGGTCTGTTTACAACGGCGGATGGAGCGAACGCCGGAAATCTGACGGCGCTGACGCATGGCAATGATGCGTTTTTCGGGACGGGTTCCTGGAATGATAACAAAGGTCAGAACTGGTTGACAGACAGCCCAAGGGGCGCTTATCAGGTCGATGAGAATCCGGGATTCCGCTATATTGTGATTGCGTCGGATCACCAGAGTATGCTGTCCCTGACAGAACTGAAACTCTGCGGGACTGTTCTGACGACCGCGTCGGTCGGAGATGTGCTGGACGTCGAGGACGTGAAATATGCACAGGGAAGCAGAGGAACAAACCCGGAAGAAAACAGATATGATTTCGGTGTGGTCCAGAATGCCACAGACGATACGATGGGGCTGCTTGGAATGCGCGATGGAGATCCGGTGAACTTTCCGAGGATTAACGCGATCGACGCAATCGGCGCCGGATGGATCGGAAATGTCCAGACCGACGTATATGCGGCGGAAGCGGGACGTTACCGTGTTTCCATATTAGGAAGTTCCTCATCACAGAGAAGTTATAAGGTTACAGTTGGAGATTCTGTATATACGACGAACCAAAATGGAATTAACGGTGCCGGGACGGTGGCGAGCAAGCACACAGGGAGTGAATATGTTTATTATTACTTCTGTGATGTTGATCTGAAAGAAGGGGTCAATCATATCACCATTACGGGGAATGATGCCGCTCCCAACTTTATGAGGATGGCAGTGACGGACATCCCGGCTGCGAAAACCTATCGGGTTACCGTGAAGGAAGAAGGTCAGGACGGAGACGGTACCGTTCTCGAAGTGGAGCAGGGCAAGATGGTTGCCTGCCACAGCGATCATGAAGTCGCGTGGACGATCGGCGACGAGGTTCTCGCAATAGGAAAGAAATTCACTTATATCCCGACCGGCGACGTGACGATCGTCGCGAAGGAGGTTGCTCCGGAGATGAAAGCGCAGGGAATCGTGACAGACGGAAAAGTCGCAGAACAGAAATTTACTGTGACATTCGGAGAAAGCGTTACCGGCAATGTAACCTATACGTTTGTCACAAGTGATAAGAAGGCGGCGGAAGTAACAGTTCCGGTCAATGAGTTTGCAGGCAATACGGTGGAATATACGATCACAGGAGCGGAAGACAAGGATATCCAGTATGTGATCGCCAGAAAAGAAAAAGCAGAGTAAGGAGGAATGAGCCATGAGGAAAGTATATGTTCGACCGGATATGGAGTCGGAAAAATTTGAGTTGGAAGACATCATCACCGCGAGCGGGGCGAAGCCTCCGGTATCGCAAACAACGGAAATCAACCTGTCAAATGTGGAATGGAAAAGCGATGTGACATTCGACGACAAATTCTTTGACTGATCCTGACAGGGCTATATGGAAGCCACAAAGAGAAAGAACAGGATCCGGCTCTGATCGTTATCGGAGCGGCAAACGACAGGAAAAATGATGAGAGAGACGGGAATCGTCTGGAACCCCGTATGGGATGTCCGGATCGGTTCCCGTTTTTTGATCGCGGACAGGTTCTTCTTTACACTGTTGCTGCCGCGTGATATGATACCGTGGAATAGAAATGATATGGAGAGACAGGATGAAAACAAAGGATTTTTATTTTGAACTGCCAAAGGAACTGATCGCGCAGGATCCGCTGGAAGACCGGTCGGCGTCCCGCCTTTTGGTTCTGGATAAAAAGACGGGGGCAATCGAACACAGGCATTTTGTTGATCTTCCGAACTATCTGCGCGCGGGGGACTGCCTGGTCATCAATGATACAAAGGTCCTTCCGGCGCGGCTGATCGGGGAGAAGGAGGATACCGGCGCGGGAATCGATGTATTGCTGCTGAAACGGAAGGAGCAGGATGTGTGGGAAACGCTCGTGAAACCGGGCAAAAAAATGAAACCGGGTGCGAAGGTTTCTTTCGGCGGCGGGCTTTTGCGGGGAACGGTGGTAGATATCGTCGAGGAAGGAAACCGCCTGATCCGGTTTGAGTATGAGGGGATTTTTGAAGAAGTCCTGGACGCGCTCGGTCAGATGCCGCTTCCTCCGTATATCACCCACCAGCTGAAGGATAAAAATCGTTATCAGACGGTATATGCCACTCATTCCGGCTCGGCTGCCGCGCCTACCGCGGGACTCCATTTTACGGAGGAACTTCTTCGCCGGATAGAAGAAATGGGCGTGCGGATCGCGCGGATCACATTGCACGTCGGTCTTGGCACGTTCCGACCTGTCAAGGTCGATAATATTCTGGATCACCATATGCATGCGGAATTTTATCAGATTACGGAGCAAGCGGCGGACGTGATCAATACTGCCAGACAGAGCGGATGCCGTATTATTTCTGTGGGGACGACAAGCACCCGTACCCTGGAAACGGTTGCGGATGAGCACGGCTTTGTCCGTGCTTGCAGCGGATGGACCGATATTTTCCTGTATCCGGGATATGAGTTCCGCGCCATCGACGGTCTGATCACAAACTTCCATCTGCCGGAATCCACGCTGCTGATGCTGGTGTCCGCGCTGGCGGGAACCGACCATGTCCTGGCAGCCTATGAGGAGGCTGTCCGGGAAAAATACCGGTTTTTTTCATTTGGGGATGCTATGTTTATTTTGTGACCCAAAATTCGCTTTTTGTAAAGTAATTAGTTTCCTCATCATGGGCGGTCAAATTACTCATTTAGCATCAGAATTATGCAGAAGCTGGGAGCCTGCGGGTTCCCGGCTTTTTTGAATGGCAAAAAATGCGGAAAACCTATTGACTAGGTAGGAGATTGTGGTATTGTACGTTCACGATAAATCAAACAAAAAGCACCGCCAAGGATGTAACGGATGCGAACAAGGTACGCCATGAGAAGTACGGTTACTGGACGGCAGCAATCTTCGAGGGAGAAGCCAAAGTATCGTTATAAATGATATGGAGGAGAATATGGATACAGAATAAAAGCCGGAGCGATAGATGCCCCGACTTTTATTATTTTGGTACGAACGTATGAGATAGTCCGTTTTTGAATATTATTTGTTTGACCCGTCCGGTGTCCATTATGATGCTGTCGATGATGCTCCTCACGAACGTCTTTATGACTGCTGTATCCACGGAGGTAGCCAGACGCTTGTACGAAACGTAGTTCCGGTCGGTCAGTTTCTGAGCAATGATGAACTCGGAAGCTCTGCGAACAAATTCTTCATCTGATACGGATTGAATCCATTCATCAGAATTTGAGAACCCTATCTGCTCGTTTATTTCATCCAAGAAGTTGGTTAGTTTTGCTTTCTGTATGATGAACTCCGATTCGGACATGGCATCCTCGGAGTATAGATACAGATTAGTGAGTCGGTCCAAGGCCCTTTCGGTTTTCTGTTTTTCCTTCCTCAACCTCGTCAGTTCTGATATGACTTTTTTCTTTTTGATCTTTGCGGACTTCCCGAACACGGCTCCCTTTATTTTCCCAGATGAGAGCATATTGAAAAGATCGTTTAGTCCGTCCCGGTCGATGTGGTCTATGTACAGGAATGTATCCCCGGTCAGCAGAGCCGATTGCAGTTCCTCCGGGGAATGGATGTCCGCAAAGCGGTTTTGGGCGTTCAGCATATTTAGCACATAGTTGAACACGAACTCTCCCACGATTGGGTCTGAAGTAATCTTGCCGTCGCAGGCGGTAGCCAGTTTCCTGCGGGTGGGGCAGATGTACTTTGAATATTGCCAGTCCTTTTTAGCCGCTTCGGGAGTAGCACCCATAGCAGCGCCGCAGTTACCGCAGAACAGGAGACCGGCGAACACATGGACATACTTGTCCGATTTGTAGGTGTTCCGCTTGCGGTCAAGGCGTTTGTTGGCATCGAGTAATGATATTACACGCTTTTTCTGTTCTCTCGTTACGATTGGGATATGGTGGTCACTGACCGTTATCCATTCGGATTCGTCCTTGACCTTTTGCCGGTCGCCCTCCTTGAGGACGTTGTACCGGTAGTCCCCGCAGTAAAAGACATTATGAAGGATTATGTGCAGCGACACCGGATTCCAGAGGTTCCCGGCACGAGTCCTCAGGCCTCTCTCATTCAGCATCCGGGACTCCCGGACCAGAGACCGCATATCCTCATACGAATCGTGAATGAGCCGGACCACATCTGCCTCCGTCTCGTTTAGGGAAAATTTCTTGGTCTCGATGTCGTAGTTGTATCCGTACGGAACCCTGCCGCCGTTCCACAGTCCGTTCGACGCACGGGAAATCATGGTGGCAGTCACACGCTCCGAGGTCATGTTCCGCTCCAATTCGGCGAACACGAGGATTATCTTGAGCATCGCCTCGCCCATCGCCGTTGATGTATCGAACTGCTCGTTTTTGGAGACGAAAATCACGCCTAGGTCCTTGAGCTCCTTGTACATCGTTGCGAAGTCGAGGAGGTTTCGGGATATGCGGTCAATCTTCCATACCAGAAGGTGTGTGAACACACCATTCCGTATCTGTGACATCATCTCTTGGTATTTGGGTCTGTCCGTATTCTTCCCGGAATACCCTGCATCCTCGAAGATTACATAATCCTCTGTGTTCAGCATCAGTTTCGCATACGCAACCAAATCCTGCCGCTGCATTGGCAGCGAGTCCTTGTCAACTTGATAGGTAGTAGAAACACGGACATATATGGCAACCCTGTTAAAAGAGGCAGGAGCCGTTTCTTTTTGAGCCATTTAATATCCCTCCAACTTAAAATGGATGTCCGAGGCATCAGACACCCATTGCTTTGTTTATAGCATCCGTAATACCGTAATAGTCTGCCTGCCATACTCCAAGGTCTGTCAGTTTCGGAAGTGTGATCGACTCCGGTTTCTTTTCCGGCAGAGCAGCAGCGGGTAGCACGAAAAATTCCCAAAGGTCGAGATTGAGCGGATTTTGGGATGCCGTTTCAGCCTTGTAAATGCAGAACACATAGACATCTGTATTCCAAGACGGAACGGAAAATGAAATATGAGATGGATTCTCACCGTCATCAGACTGAAGATATGACGCAGAGTCGATTTGAACCCGGTATCCGTCTTCGGTAAGCAGGTCGTACGGTTTCCCCATCCCGCCCTTGTCCTGCGGACGGAAGTCAGACAATCCGATGGACGAGGCTACTATGAATTTTGAGAGAACCGTTCTCCGTTGACTGTCAAGGAAATCTGGATGAGACCATCTCCAAAAATCAGTCATCGTTATGCTGATTTCTTCTCCGTTTACTATGAAATGTTCGTTTCCGGTATAAAGCATCTCTCCCTGTCCTCTCTATGTATTCTGTCAGACTGATAACCTTTTTTCTCCCTCAAACTCATCGGGCATGGCGGCAATCATTCCGTCCGCATACAAGAGGAGTTTGTCTTGGAGTATCGGAGTCAGTTTTCTGAATTTTTTTAGACATTGACGTTCTTTCTGGTTGGAAATTTCCAATGATTCCCCGGCAGGACTTTTGAAATCCTCCCCACGCACAATGTAGTCGAGAGACACATCGAAATAATCTGCGAATTTTACTATTACGTCAAGGGAGGGGCTGCCCTTCCCCTTTTTCCAGTCAGTAAAAGAGGAACCGGAGATACCGAGTTCCCTCGTTATCTGGGCTGGTTTTAAATTTTGTTCATCCATGAGTTTTAGCAGTCTGTTTACGATCGTCATTTCAGACACCTCCAGAAAATTTTTAGAAAATTCCAAATTACATATTGACTTTTTGGAAGTTTCCAATTAGAATGTAGTTGTGAATTAAATATCACTAGCATATTAGGCAAAGCAATATTATCACGAAATAATACATTACATTTCACATTTTAGCATTGTTTTGACGAAATGTAAATTACAAAGCGTGATAGAAAGGGGGAAACAATGGCAAGGGAGTTATCGCCTTGGTGCAAGCAGGTAAAAATCCGACTTATTGAACTCAATATGACTACATCTGATCTCGCTAGCAAGGTCGGTCTAACAAGGATATACACGTCGGCTATCGTGAACGGACGGGTTTATTCTGAACCGGCGATTAAAAAAATAAGCGATGTTCTGAATATTTCGGAATCAGCCTGTTCACTAAGTTGATTATATTATAGTCGAAAAGGAGGCGTGACATTATGGGATTAGGCGGTACGAAAGGGAATGCAAATGTATACTTTCGTGCAAGGAAAGAAGCGTCAGAATCTAATGAGAGGCTATCCTCAAGAGAGGGAGCGGCAGAATTGCTCGGAATTTCTTCATCGACCTTGGCGGATTACGAATTGGGAATAACAAAGTTTGTTCCGGTCGACAAGGTTGTCTTGATGGCAGATTTGTATAATCGCCCAGAATTGAGAACCGGTTATTGCAAATACGAATGTCCCATCGGGAAACATATTCCGCTTGCCACATCAGTCAGCGGGATTGAGGGAATAGCATTGAGGCTAATTCGGGAGTTCGATTTGGACAAAATTAGGGATATGCAAAAAAATCTTGTTGATATTGCTGCTGATGGAGTCATCTCCGACAGCGAGAAACCCACGCTTGAGGAAATCATAGGCAGACTTGACGAACTTACCATTGCAATCAGCGAGTTGAAATTGGCAGGAGAAAAGGCTTTGAAAGGATAGGTGGTAAAAATGAATGCTGCTGACATGAGAGCTTTCCTCCGTGAAGAATTTGGAATTATGAATGATGAGGATTTCGAGATGGCAGTAAACGTATCCACCGGTATCGACCTTGGAATATTTACTCAGCCATTCAAAGGAGGTGTGAATAATGACAAACTTAAAAAAAGAATCCCTGCGTAAAGTAAAAATGATAGTTGTTATAGGAGCGATGCTGTATCTTGCAGAAGGATTAAAAGAGATCGGAAATGATATGGAGCATAAATCGGAGCCAAGAATTTTTACACAATCTGAATTTAGCATAATGACATCAGAGCCAGAGTATCAATCAATCATTAACAGTTACGATGCAGAAAGGGATAAATATTATGAAGAAGATTGAGAATTTTATCATAAGAAAATGGTTTTGGCTATCAATCGGGCTAGTTCTCACGCGATTTGCTGTTGAGAGATGTTACGAACAAAGGGGATGGTTCTATATCGGAGGAGAATGGTTCATTATTCCGGCAATCATCTTAGCATCCAATATCGTACCATCAATAGTTTGTCAAATTGTTAATGTGTTCAGTAAGGAGGTTTGAGAGAATGTGTTTAGTATGTAGGCGGACCCCGTGTCATCAACAATGCCCTAATTCATCGGAACCTGTACCCGTGAAGCGATGTGCTGAGTGTGGAGACGGCATATACGCAGGAGATGATTATTACGACATTGGAGACGGGTTGGGTATCTGCAAAGAGTGCATAGATGATAAATCTACATCGGAACTCATGGAACTTTTCGGAGAATGTTTCTCCGTAGCATCATAAGAAGGAGGAAATCAGAATGGGAGAAAACACGCAGTTGACTCAGCAGAAGAAAAAGCCTGTTGGTCCAGTTGCACAGATTAAGATGATGCTGAATGACGAGAATATCAAGCGGCGTTTCCAAGATGTCCTTGGAAAGAAAGCACCTCAGTTCATGGCATCCATCGTGAATGTAGTATCCGCATCTCCGCAGTTGAAAGCCTGCGATGCGAACAGTGTGATGGCTGCGGCGTTCGTAGCTGCATCGTTCGATTTGCCAATCGACAGCAACCTCGGATTCGCCGCACTCGTGCCGTACAAAAAGAGTTTCAAGGACAGCGAGACCGGGCAATGGTACAAGAAAAGCCTCGCTCAGTTCCAGATGATGTACAAAGGGTTCATACAGTTGGCAATCCGGACAGGCCAGTACGAGAAGATGAACTGCTCCGAGGTCTACGAAGATGAAATCCTGTCATACAACCCGATTACGGGCGAGTGCGAGTTCGTTACCGACTTCACTCA
>CANQDT010000014.1 GCA_947593735.1 uncultured Lachnospiraceae bacterium
ATCCCTACCACATAAGCGAAATTATGTGGTATCTTTTATCCCTACCACATAAGCGAAATTATGTGGTTTTTTTAGCAAAGCAGCAGCCCAAGCCTCTGTATCTGCTTCCGGTGAACCGAACCGCTTTCTATGGTGTATAGCCTGGTAGTATTTACACTGCTGTGGCCCAAAATATCCGCCAGCCGCACCACATCTTTTTGCAGGGAATAATAGGTCCTTGCAAAGAGGTGCCGGAGGTTGTGCGGGAACACCTTTTCCTTTGGCACTCCCGCACTTTCGCAAATCGACTTGAGCATTTTCCAAATATTCGAGCGATCAAGCGGCTTTCCGTTTTTGGTCTGAAATACGCTCCCGGATGTGATGCCCTGTTTCTTCAAATACTCTTTGAGTATTTTGCAAAGCTGCTTCGGAAGGAGGACCTCCCGCATCTTTCCTTTACAGCGGATGGTGGCTTGCTGCCTTCTGACAGAATCGCAGGTAATATAGCACAGTTCCGATACCCTGATTCCTGTAGCGCATATAGTTTGCATGAGAAGGGACAACCGTTCGTTCCCCTTTTGTTGTGCCGCCCGCACCAACCGTTCATATTCCGCTTTGGTCAATTCCTTTTCCGGTTTGGCAAAAATCTGCCGCTGAATTTTTAATGTTTTCACGCGGCAGTCGTACCACTCCATAAACGAAAAAAAGCTGTTCAGCGAGGACAAAACAGAATTGACGCTTGCCGGGGCGTACCGTTCGATCAGCTTCTCCTTATAGGCAAGCATCGTACTCTTGTCAAACTCCGCGCCGTCAAGCCATATGGAAAAGGAACGAACATCCCTCACATACTTCTCAACGGTCGCCTCCGCGCGTTCCTCATTCACCAGATATGCCTTGAACTCCTCAATGTATTTGTCTTTGATTTTTCTCATGTTCAACAACTCCTTTGCTGTATATTTTACCAAAAAAGCAACATTCTATTTTGAAATTGTCAATGATTTTCCCTTTTTTTTGCAAAAAAAGAGGGCGGCATTTCTGCCGCCCGATTTTCGTGTCATTCCTTTTTATAAGTGGCAACCTCGGGTTATACCACAGGTCCCATGATTTCACACTGCCAAAAAGGACACAGGCTTTTCCGCCGGCGTCTGCCGTGGCAAAGTCCATGTCCTTTTCTGTCTGTCGTTCGCTTATTCGATGATCTCTCCGGAATCATCCGACGACTCCTGGATCTCATAATTATCCGTGTTCTGCTCCGGTTCGGGCGTCTTCGGCGGTTCCACCGGTTTTGCCACCACATTCGGATCCTGCGTCACAACCTGCGGCGACTCCTCGTTGGTCGATACCGGAGGTTCGGACGGATCCCGGGCAGGGTCGCGTACTTCATAATTCTGCTCCGTGTCTGTCGGAGGGACGGTCGTCTGTGTCCCGGACGTCCCCGGATTGTATCCCGCATTGCCTGGAGACGCCGCGCCGGAAGGATCCGAAGGCGTTTTCGGTCCGGCTTCCCCGGTATGGGTCTCGGGCCGCTCCGTCGTCTTCTCTGTCTTCTCAACCGGCACGCCCTCCGGATCGGGCTGTTCTTCTTTTTTCGCCGCGGTATTGTAATCCACGACATCCGTAATGTCCACCTTGCGCTCCTGCGCGAGATTGGAAATATCCTGAATGGACATTTCCGCCATCTGCCGCACGTCAAGCTCCGCATCGCGGGAAGCAAGGCTCCGGATCAGGCTCATCTTCCCGACCGAAACATTCAGCTCCTGCGCTTCCTCTTCCAGCTTCTTCGTCTTCTTCACGCTCTGCGTCAAAACAATGGAATCAATTTCCTTTTTATCCAGCGCTTTGTAGATATCGTCGGTGATCGCGCCTTTGATGTCGTCCGCTTTCTCCGAATCCTCATTTTCAACGGATACGAGAATCGAATTTCTGACTTTTGGCTTCAGATATCCGTGCTCGGTCATGGAATCCACCAGAGACGAGACGACCTGTTCCAGCGATTTATCGCCTTCGTCCACATCCTGCAGCACCGCCTTTGCGTCGTCATTGAGCCCGCGAAGCTCCATCACTTTATCATTCTCATCCGCAAGCATCTCAATGCTCGGGTTCACATCGATCGAAATAAACGTATCCGCATCGGCAGCGCTCCATGACGTCTGTTTCGTCCCGTTTAAAAGAAACGAAACGCATAACAGGCAGATCGCGGCGGCGCTCCCGAACGCGGCGACAAACCGGCGCGCGGAAGGAGTCCTTTCCGCCGGTCTCTGTTTTACGATATAATCTTCTTCCGTCAGCTTCTTTACCGACGCCGACATCAGATCCGATAAAAGATCAGGAGTATCCTGCTCGATGCAGTTCCGCAACGATTGTTCGATCATTCGACTGTTCACAGCGATCAACTCCTTTCCATTAAATATTTTTTCAGCTTCTTCAGTGAACGGTTATATTTCGATAATACGGTGGAGAGCGGCATATCCAGATTGGAGGCGATCTCATGGTGCTTCCAGCCGGAAACCGCATGGAGCACAACGATCTCGCGCTCATCCTCCGCAAGTAAGTTCAGCGCCGCCTGCAGCACGATCCGGTCCTCACTGTGAAAATCGCCGGACGTGGTCAGCTCGGGGCTTCCTTCAAAATCCTCGATCGGACCGTCAAGCGTGCGCCCGCCTGTACGGACGCGCATCAGGCACAGGTTCTTTGCGATCGTAAAAATCCATGCCATCGGCTTGCCCTGTTTCTTATATAAATGCGCGGCAGAACGTATTTTCAGATACGTGTCCTGCATGATATCTTTTGCTTCTTCCGGATTCTTGATCACGGAGAGAATATAGGCATATACCATCTTGTCCGTCGTACGGTACAGTTCCGCAAAAGCGTCCATATCGTCTTCGGCGATCCGTTCTATCAAGCTCTCTGTCGTCATGAAGCATAGTATCCTTTCTATTTGAATAATGCACGGAAATTCGTTTTTATTGCAGGAAAAATGAAATCTTCCTTTTCCTGTTTCTTCCTGCCCTGATAAAGCCCGGGGAGGCTCGCAACTACCTCGCTAAGCTTCCAGGCATATATTCTCACTAGGCTCGAAAAGACCTCGCCAAGTGATCATATTATACCACCGGGTCTTGTCGTTGTAAATGTTGACAAGGGGAATTTCCATGTATAAAATAAGCAATATGGCGCACTGCCGTTTCACCATTATTTTACGTTTTTCCGGAGGGTTTTATCCATGATTACTTATGAAGAAAATTCCATCACTGTTGACGCTTATCTGGCTCTGCGCGAAACGGTCGGATGGCGGAAGCTGTCCAGGGAGCAGGCGGAAAAAGCGCTGAAAAACAGTTTGCATATCATCTGCGCCCGCCAGGACGGACGCCTCGTCGGGATGGGGCGCCTGGTCGGCGACGGCGCGGTCATTTGTTACGTACAGGATCTCATCGTCCTCCCGGACGTGCAGCGTCAGGGCGTCGGTTCCTGCCTGCTGGAGCGTCTGACCCGGTACGCGCGCTCCATCGGTTTTCCCGATACGACAATGATGTTCGCGCTGATGTGCGCCAGGGGACGGGAAGCGTTTTATGAACATCACGGGTTTATCCCGCGTCCGACCGATACGCTCGGACCGGGCATGATCCAGTATCTTTCTCTCTGAGACTCCCGTTTTCTCCATCCCGCCGCCCGAACAAAAAAATTGCAATCAATATGCTTTTCTGTTATAATGAGTTAATAGGGTCAAAAGGTCATACGTTTTCCTGTTTCCGACGGAACGCGTCCGCGGCGGAAGCCGGAAAACGCATGGCTTTCGGATCCGCATAACACTGGAAAGAATGGATGGACCAATGAAACGATATCGGATTGCAGGACTTGTTGTGGCAATGGAACCAAAATACCCGACTCTGGCGCTCCAGGCGGCGCCATATGAAATCGCGGACAAGGACGACCCGGGATACAGCGCGGACCCGGACATCGTCATCCAGATTTCCCGGGAATACCTTCTTGCCCGGCAAGAGGAAAATCCGCATCTGACAATGAACGATTGCGAATATATCTGGACCGGTTCTGAATTTTATCGCAAATTTGTCCCATTTGCCGGATTTTTGCTCCATTCTTCCGCCGTAGCGGTAGAGGACCGCGCATATTTGTTTTCCGCGCCGTCCGGAACCGGGAAATCGACCCACACCGCGTTATGGCTTGATTATTTCGGCGACCGCGCCCAGATCATCAATGACGATAAACCGGCGATCCGCTATATGAACCACCGATTCTACGCATGCGGCACTCCATGGAGCGGAAAATCCGACCTCAATGTCAACCGGATGGTCCCGGTCCAGGGCATCGCTTTTCTGGAACGCGGAGAAAAAAATACGATCGAACCGATGCCGTCCCGCGACGGGATCATTGCGCTGATGAACCAGACGCTTCGTCCCGATGACCGGGACTGCATGAATCTATTGCTTTTTCTTCTGGACAGATTATTTCGCCAGATACCGGTATACCGGCTGCGCTGCAACATGGAGCCGGACGCGGTAAAAACATCTTATACTATTATGAGCCAGGGGGAGTTACACTATGAGTAAGATCAAAGACGGATTTCTTTTAAGGGAAGTCGCCGGCAATTACATCGTTGTACCGGTCGGCGCTGCCAGCGTGGATTTCAATGGGATGATCACGCTGAACGAAGTAGGCGCTTTTCTGTGGGAACGCTTAAACGAAGGCGCGACCACCGGGCAGCTCTGCGACGCGGTCATCGAAACCTACGATATCTCAAGGGAACAGGCAAACAAGGATATCCTTGATTTTATGAACCGCCTGTCCGAAGCGGATTTATTGGAAGAAATGCAGGAATAAACAGTGAATCATACGGTTGCTCTGGCGGAATTATCGCCGATCATGAATGAAATACTGGAAGCCGGCGGGGAAGTTACCTTTACGATCACAGGGACAAGTATGCTTCCCATGCTCCATCACGGCGTTGACAAAGTGATCCTGGTCAAACCGTCCCGCCCGCTGCGGAAGTACGACCTGCCCCTTTATCGGAGAGACAACAAGCAGTTTGTCCTGCACCGGGTCGTCAAAGTGAAACCGGACGGCACTTACATTATGTGCGGGGATAATCAGGTTGTCCTGGAGGACTGCGTCCGGCCGGATCAGATCATCGGTCTTGTCAGGGGCTTTTACCGGAACGGAACCTATTTCGGCGCGTCCGATCCGCGCTACCGTTTTTACTGCCATCTGTGGGTCGACTTTTTCACAGTCCGGAAAGCGTTCCGCTTTTTGAAATCCCTGCCGCGGCGCGTCCGGCGCCGCCTGCTCCGATATTTCTCCCGATAGAAAGGCCGACCATGAAAGACAAACCGACATTACTCTGGATTTACAACCAGTCAAAAAATCAATTCTTTTTTATTTTTCTCCTGATCCTGGGCAATGCGGCGTTCGCCGCGACCGGCGTGCTGTTTGCCCTTTCGTCCAAACATATCGTAGACAGCGCGACTTCCAAAAATTTACATTCTCTGATCAGCCAGGCGCTCCTGCTTCTCGCCATTATGCTTGTGCAGCTGCTGCTGCGGCTGTCATGCAACTATCTTTCGGTCCGGGTGCAGGCGCGCCTGGAAATGCAGTACAAAAATCACATTCTCGAAAAATTATTCGGACGGGACTACAGCAGCGTATCGTCCTATCACAGCGGTGAGATCCTGAACCGGATCACAAGCGACGTATCCGTTGTCCGGGACGGCGTGACGTCGATCCTGCCCAGCATCGTCGGACTGATCACGCGCCTGGTGTTCGCGTTTGCCGTCCTGTGCTACATGGACAGGACCTTCGCCATTGTATTCGGCGTTGCCGGGATCCTGCTCCTTTTCATCAAAAATATATTCCGCGGCTGGCTGAAGCAGATGCACCGGGAAATGCAGGCTGCCGACGGGAAAGTGCGCTCGTTTATTCAGGAGATCGTGAGCAACCTCCTTGTCGTCAAAGTCTTCGGCGTTGAAAAGAAAATGGCGGATAAAGCCAGCGACCTGCAGATGGACCACTACGCGCTGCGCATGAAACGGACCTGCGTCGGTATTCTGGCAAATTCCAGCATATCGTTCTTCTTCAGCCTCGGTTATCTGTACGCCCTCGCATGGAGCGCGTACCGCCTTTATCTCGACCGCATTACGTTCGGTACGCTGACGGCGATCCTGCAGTTGATCAACCAGGTACAGACGCCGTTTTCCGCGTTATCCGGCATCCTGCCTCAGTATTACAGCATGATCGCGTCCGCGGAGCGCATCCTGGAGCTGGAAACGCTTCCCGAGGAACCGACAGAACAGGCAGCAAACCGGGACGGGCAGGAATTATACCGCCGCATGGCAGCCATCCATTTCGACGATCTCAGTTTCCACTATGGCAAACATACGCCCATGGTTTTTGAGCACGCCAACCTGACGATCAAAAAGGGCGAGTTCATCGCGATCGCCGGTATTTCCGGCATCGGGAAAAGCACCCTGCTGAAGCTGCTGCTCGGCGTCCTGACTCCGCAGGGCGGACAGATTTATATTGAAACCGAGAATGGGGAAAAAATCCCCGCGGACAGGACAACCCGGCCGCTCTTTTCCTATGTCCCTCAGGGAAGCATCATCCTGAGCGGAAGCATCCGGGAAAACATCGTCTTCATGAACGACCATGTGACCGAGGAACAGATCGAACAGGCGATCGACCTGAGCTGCTCCCGGTCCTTCATTGACGCTCTGCCGAACGGGCTGGATACGGTCATCGGAGAAAAAGGCCACGGTCTTTCCGAAGGACAGCTGCAGAGGCTTGCCATCGCCCGCGCGCTCGTGGGCAACGCGCCGGTTATCCTGCTGGACGAATCTACGTCGGCGCTTGATGAGACGACGGAATCGCAGGTTCTCACCAACCTCCGCGGCATGAATAACAAAACACTGATCATTATTTCCCATAAAAAAGCCGCCCTGCAGATATGCAGCCGCATTATCCGCATTAAGGGCGGTCAGATTCTTGTCCGATAAAAAAGGAAAGCCGTTGCTTCCTGATAAATTCAAACGCGGAAGGCACCGCATATTCCCATTCCAGCTGGGCGGGCGTTACCCATGTCAGGTTCCGGAACCGGCGCAGTACGTCGTCATGCCGGAACTCGATCTCATAAGCAGCCATATGCCACTCGACATGAGAAAAAATATGTTTCCCGTCTTTGAGCTTTTCAATGGAACAATCCGCCATTCCCGCCCCGCCGAGTTCCTCCCGGAGCTGTTCGGCGGTCATCGGAACGGCGACATTGGGAAATTCCCACAAGCCGGCAAGCAGTCCGGAATCCGCTCTCCTGTGCAGGGCGATCCGCTGCCGGTACCGCATCAAAAATACCGTGCGCGTCTCGATCCGGCGCGCTTTTTTTTGCGTCTTTACCGGGATCTGGTCGATCAGTCCCCGCCTGTACGCCTGACATCTTGTATCCCATGGACAGAACGCGCAGTCGGGCGCTCCGTTCGGCAGACATACGGTCGCCCCGAGTTCCATCAGCGCCTGATTAAAATCCCCGCACCGGTCCGCGGGAAGAATGTCCTGCAGCATGGCAATGACTTTCTTTTTGGTGGTCTGCTTCTGAATGTCCTCCTCGCTCCCGGTCAGCCTCATGATGATCCGCAGCACATTTCCGTCCACCGCGGGCACCGGAAGCCCAAACGCGATCGACCCGATGGCTCCGGCAGTATATTCGCCGATCCCGGGCAGGGACAGCAAAAGCCCGTAATCCGCCGGCATCTGTCCGTCAAATCGTTCCATGATCTGAACTGCCGCTTTTTTGAGATTACGGGCTCGATTATAATAGCCCAGCCCCTCCCACAGCTTCATCAGCGCGCCGTCGTCGACGGCAGCCAGATCCGCTATGGAAGGAACTGCTTCCAGAAACCGGTCGTAATATGGTTTTACGGCTTCCACCCTCGTCTGCTGCAGCATGATCTCGGAGATCCAGATCCGATATGGATCCCGGCTCCCTCTCCATGGCAGGATCCTGGCATTGTAATCATACCAGTGCAGCAGCGCGGGCACGATCTCCCCGTTCAGCTTCTGCATTACGCATTATCTCCGAATACTGCCCGGTAATCCGCCTGAAATTTCGCGATCCCCTGATCCGTCAGCGGATGGTGGATCATCTGCTGGATCACGGCATACGGCACTGTCGCGATATCGGCTCCCGCCGCCGCGCAGTCGATCACATGGATCGGGTTCCGCACGCTTGCGGCAATGATCTGCGTCTCGATCCCATGTACGCCGAAGATCTCGGAAATGCTCTCGATCAGGTCGATCCCCGGCATGGAAATATCGTCAAGCCTTCCAAGGAACGGAGAGACATAGGTTGCTCCCGCCCTCGCGGCAAGCAGCGCCTGCGCCGCGCTGAACACCAGCGTCACATTTGTCTTAACGCCCTCCGCAGACAGCGTTTTCGTCGCTTTGAGGCCCTCCGCGGTCATCGGGATCTTGACTACCATATTGGGATGGATGGCGGCAATCTCCCTGCCCTCGCGGATCATTCCCTCCGCGTCCACCGTCGTCGCTTTCACTTCTCCGCTGATCGGTCCGTCCACGATCGACGCGATCTCTTTGATCACTTCATTGAAATCCCTTCCCTCTTTCGCGATCAGGGACGGATTCGTCGTGACGCCGCAGATCACTCCCATATCGTTCGCTGCTTTGATGTGTTCCACATTCGCTGTGTCAATAAAAAATCTCATGCTTTTTTCTCCTTCTCATTATTAGTGAAAAGCCCGGAGGCTTTTTCCTTCTTTGCGCGCCCGCCGGAGGCTTCTCCGCGCTGCCCCGGCAGGCTCCGGTCTGTCCTATATTGTATCACAGAACTATCGCCGCGAAAAGACCTTTAATGGTCTTCGGAGCCCTGCCCGTAATACGCGTTCGCCCCATGTTTCCTCAGATAATGTTTATCGAGAAGATACTGCGGCTCTCTCTCCCAGCCCGGATTGAGCGTCATCGTCTTATATGCCATCTCGGCGACCTTGTCCAGAACGACCGCGTTGTATACCGCGCCCGCCGGCGTCCTGCCCCACGCGAACGGCCCGTGGTTTTTGCAGACGATCCCCGGTATCGCCATCACGTCCCGGCTGCCGATCGTTTCCACGATCACATTGCCCGTATTGCGCTCGTACGCTTCCTCGATCTCTTCCTTCGTAAGCGAGCGCGTACAGGGGATATCCCCGTAAAAATAGTCCGCATGAGTCGTCCCGAGCGCCGGGATATCCATTCCCGCCTGGGCGAATGTCACCGCCCACGTCGAATGAGTATGGACAACGCCCCCGATCTCCGGATAAGTGCGGTACAGGACAAAATGAGTCGGCGTATCGGAGGACGGCTTCCATTTTCCTTCCACGACATTGCCGTCCAGATCGAGCACGACCATATCCTCCGGGGACATCGCCGCATAATCCACGCCGCTCGGCTTTATGACGACCAGTCCCTTTTCCCGGTCGATCCCACTCACATTTCCCCAGGTGTAAATGACCATGCCCTTTTCCACCAGTTCCATGTTCGCTTCATATACGTCCTTCTTTAATTGTTCCACCATGTTTTTTCCCTCCCGTCCTTAATCCACAAGGGCGTCCACGGCGGCGCGCTCCGCGGCGAGTCCCTTTTTGTACCGCTCCATGAACGCATCGAAGCCTTTCACATCGTCCGCGTCCGGCGCGATCTCAACTCCGGTATTGCCGGCGAATACTTTTTCATCGAGATATTGTCCCAGCGTCTCTCCGTCTTCCCTGTTTTTCATATAGGAAGCCAGAACCGCGATTCCCCACGCTCCGCCTTCCCCGGCTGTCTCCATAACGGAAACCGGCGTATTCATCGCCGCCGCCGTGATCCTTTGTCCTACGCCCTTCGTTTTATACAGTCCGCCGTGACCGAGCATCTTATCGACCTGGACGTCTTCCTCCCGGAACAGGATGTCCAGCCCTGCTTTCAACGCGGCGAGCGAGCTGTACAGGTGCGTCCTCATAAAGTTCGCGAGCGTGAACCGGTCCTTCGCCGTACGGACGAACAGCGGGCAGCCTTTTTCAAACCCGGTTACCGGTTCCCCGGAAAAATAATTATAAGAGATCAGTCCGCCGCAGTCCGTGTCGCCCTCCAGCGCCTTATGATACAGGACCGAAAACAGCTTTGTCATATCCGCTTGTATCCCGAAGCTCTCCGCAAATTCACGGAACAGCCCGACCCATGCGTTCAAGTCGGACGTACAGTTGTTGCAGTGCACCATCGCGACCAGATTGCCGTCCGGGGTCGTGACAAGGTCGATCTCTTCATGAACCTTCCGTAGCTCTTTCTCCAGAACGATCATCGCGAATACGGACGTTCCCGCCGATACATTGCCTGTCCGGACCCGGATGCTGTTTGTGGCGACCATTCCCGTTCCCGCGTCGCCCTCGGGCGGGCAAAGAGGAATCCCTGCCTGCAGGTTCCCGCTCACATCGAGCAGCGCGGCGCCTTCCTCCGTGAGAACCCCCGCGCTGTCCCCGGCGGACAGAACCTTCGGCAGAACGTCCCGGATCTGCCAGGTATATCCGCAGGGCGCGATAAGGGCGGAAAATTTATCCAACATTCCGGCGTCGTAGTCGCCCGTATGAATATCGATCGGGAACATACCGGACGCGTCGCCGACGCCGAGCACCTTTTCGCCCGACAGCTTCCAGTGGACATAACCGGCGAGCGTCGTGAGGAAATCCAGCTTCCCGACATGATCTTCCTGATTTAAAATCGCCTGATACAGATGGGCGATGCTCCAGCGCTGCGGGATATTGTATTCAAATTCCGCAGTCAGCTTTGCGGCAGCCTCCTCCGTAATGGTATTCCGCCAGGTCCGGAACGGAACCAGAAGCTCCCCCTTCCGGTCAAATGCCATATAGCCGTGCATCATGGCGGAAAAACCGATGGATCCCACCGTCGTCAGCGTAACCCCATACTGTTCTTTCACATTGGCGGCAAGATCCGCGTAGCAATCCTGCAAGCCGGTCCAGATATCATCCAGCGTATACGTCCAGATATTCCCATCCTGCCTGTTCTCCCACTCGTGGCTCCCGGCGGCGATCGGCGCATGGTCTTCCCCGACCAGGACAGCCTTGATCCTGGTGGAACCAAATTCAATTCCAAGCGCGGTCCTCCCGCTTTGCACCATCTCTTTTCTTTCCATCCTTCTTCTCCTTTCCATTCGTCCTGATGACCTCCGTTGTTCCGTCCCCGGACAGCCATCGGTATCGCGAGCCGAATTTTTCGCTATCTGTATTATACTCTATTCTGTTGTTGTCCGCCATAATTATTTCCTGTATTTTCTATTATTTTTTGTTTCTACTTTTTCTATCACAGGACGAAATTTCCTGTGACAGAAAAAAAGCCGTGCTGTATTCACAGCACGGCTCTGTACTTTCTCATCCTGTCCCGCTCGATCTCCTATTTCAATACCCGCTCAGCATCATACAGATTCTGCAGGTCGCGGTTTCTAATCTGGTCTTCTATATCATCTGGACCACCATAAATAACTATACTGGCGAGAGCCGTACAGACATTGTCATCCATATCAAATCTTTCTATCTTCAATTCCGGTATTTCATATACTCTCTTCATTGTTATCCGCTCCTCGATCAAAACATACCTGTTTATCCATATGCCTTATTCTATCACACCTTTTTCCCCCCGTCAACCCCTCTGCGCATATTTTTTTAGCGTCAGAAAACATGGGCTCCGGATCAGCGAAAACAGCGCTTCCCCTGTCCCGGCATCCCGTGATCATTTGTGGTAGGGCGCTCCCTGTAAAATACGGAAGGCGCGATAGAGCTGTTCGTATAAAATCCCGGCGGTCACCGCCGGCTGGAAATCCAGCCTGCTGATACTCATTGTCTCATGCACGGAAAACGCGGTCAGCGCTTCTTCGGTTCCGGCAGCAAGAAAAAAATCAACGCTGGAATTTCCATGGAGGGAAAGGGAGCGGATCTTTTCCGCGAAATCAGTCGAGGACGTGACAGAACGTCCCGGAACAACGCCGATCCGGTACCGGCTCTCATCCAGGAACCGATCCCATTCTTTTTCTTTCCTGACAATATGGAGCTGAATCCTGCAATACCGGCTGAGCCGCTTCTCATATTCGCGGATCAGCGCCTGCTGAAACGGCATGATTCGTTTGTCTTCCGTCAGGATAACGCGGTAATTCACTGCTCTTCTCCCTGTGCCGCAAAGTACCTCCGATACTTCCGGCAGAAACGTACCAGACGGGATTCGAACCCACGACCTTTGGCTCCGGAGGCCAACGCTCTATCCAGCTGAGCTACTGGTACACAACTGTGATTGTACACTATCTGTTTCAAAAATGCAAGCACAAATACAGCCATTCTCTCAAAATCAGCCCAGCGCCGGTTTTCTCTTTACCGGTTCGCCCGCGCAAGCTGTTCCAACAGCAGCATCCGCATGAGCGGATGGGGAAAGGTCATGGCGGAAAAACTCATTCGCATCTGGCTCCGCTTCAAGACCGCCGCGTCCAGCCCCAATGAACCGCCGATCACAAA
Source organism: uncultured Lachnospiraceae bacterium (assembly GCA_947593735.1). GTDB lineage: Bacteria > Bacillota > Clostridia > Lachnospirales > Lachnospiraceae > CANQDT01. Next base: position 12,525 of record CANQDT010000014.1, read on the forward strand.
CACCAGCTCCTGCTTCCGCTCCCTCTGCACGGTATGGCAGAGGCGGCGAATGTCGTCCAGATCCGTCTGGACGCCCTCGATGCAGAGCGCCACAACATAATCCTTTTCCCTGATATGGCTTAAAATGCGCCTGCCCTCCACCGCTTTGACACGTTCCTGTTCTTTTTCGGACGCGCCCTGCGGCGTCATCTCATCCTGCACCTGGATCGTTTCCAGAGATTCCCGCTTCCGTATCTGCTTTTCGTAATACGCAATGCCTTCCCGCAGATACGGCTCCCTGATTTTTCCCACGCAGATCAGCTTCATCCTTTTCCTTTCATTTCCGGTCTTTCGCCCGCCTCAGTTCCATCCTCCTGTCTGCCTGCCGGCGGAAGAAACCGTTCAAAAATAAAAATATCGAACCTCTTTCTTGCCCGCGCGAGCTCCCGCGGGCTCCGGATCGTCCACGCGGCTATGCGTCCCCGGCAGACGGCGCGCACCGCCCGGAACCGGAGCTGTCCCGCGTATCGATGGTTGTAAGCGAGAAAATGTGGTCTTCCGATAAAGTTCAGCATAAATCCCCCGAGAAACCAGTCTGCGTACCATTTCCGGCTCAGATGGTCTTTCCGGTAATCCGTCGACAGCTGCCCGCGGATCCAGTCCGGCCGGTTCCGCCGGAACCAGCGGACGGCGAGAGGGCTGAACGACTCCACACAATACTCTCCGCTGTACGCATCCAGCAGGCATGCCGTTTTCTCGCACAATTCCCGATAATCCTGCCCTGCCTTGATCTCCACGATGAGCGGAACCGCTCCGCCGACTTCTTCCAGGACGCGGGCAAACAGCGGGATCCGTTCTTCCGTACCGAACAGCGGGAACCGGCACAGCTGTTCATAGGAATATTGCCGCACCGCGCCGTCAACCCGGGCGATCCTCCGCAGAGTCCGGTCGTGCGCCACAACGACCTGCCCGTCTTCGGACAGCTGCACATCCAGCTCGATGCCATATCCGTGCTCCACCGCTCTCCGAAACGCAGCGATCGTATTCTCCGGGGCGTCCGAGTGATTGTCATAAAGCCCCCGGTGCGCGATGCAGGTTTCCCGGTACGGTTTCATCCGTTCCGCGTCAAGCCTGCCCGGAAATACAAGAAACCAATAGAAAACAAAAATTCCCGCCAGGATCAAACCGATCACCATCGCCCTGTCCTTTCCATACTTCTCCACCATGCGAGCATCCGATCTTATCATGCCCTTACAGTTCTTCAAATTCCAGTCCTTTTCCCTTGAAAAAGCGGAGCAGGTCCGCCTCCCAGGCAAACTCCAGGGTCCGGTCAAGGGTAAATACGGAGACAGACGTCCCGCTGGTACAGGTCAGCACATCGTTATCGTACAGGATATTCAGGTAAAGCCCCGCGATATCCGATACGGAGATGGCAAGGTTATCCTGCATGACGATCCGTTCCACATCGGACGGCGGCAGGAGAAAAACAAACCGGAACGCCACCGGGAGTTTCTTTCCTTTGAGCATCTGGAAAAAAAGCGCTTTCTCTTCCGCCCATGTCGCGTACCGGCGCGCACCCATCATCTGCCGTTCCTCACCTGTATAGTAATCTTCATTGATCTTCCCGTCAATATGGCACGTCACGTTCGTCTTGAGAGACGCTTCGCAGAGAAGAAAATGATCGAACGTATCTTCCCGCAGTAATTGATTCATAAATGATTTCACATTGGTAATCTTCATGGATAACATGCCGGTCACTCCCCGTTCCCGTTATTGAATCCGGTTAATCGCGGAGATCAGCGCTTTCACGGACGCCGTAATGATATCGTCATGCACGCCCGCGCCCCATGTGATCTTGCCGTTCCTGTTCTGGATGGCGACATACGCGCACGCGTCTGAATTTGAGCCGACCCGCAGCGCATGTTCCTCATAATTGAAAATGGAATAATCCAGGTTGCTGTGCCTCATGATCGCGTTGCTCACCGCGTCCAGGCGTCCGTTGCCTTTTCCATGGTATACCTTGCGCTGGCCTTCCCGCTCGATCGTAAGCTCTGTCGAGATGCCGCCGCCCGATTCCTGGACAAAATGGCACTCCAGCAATTTGATATGATCTTCCCGGTTGATATATTCTTCCTGGAAGATCTCCAGGACCTCCTCCGGGACCAGTTCCTTGTGTTTGTGGTCGGAAACGGCTTTTACCGTATAGCCGACGTCCTCCCGCATCTTTCCCGGGATATGATATCCGAAATTTTCCTCCAGCACATAGCCAATCCCGCCTTTGCCGGACTGGCTGTTGATCCGTATGACGTCCCCGTCGTACTGGCGGCCGATGTCGTGCGGATCGATCGGAAGATACGGCACCGTCCAGTATTCCCGTTCTTCCATCTCGCGCCATTTCATGCCTTTCGCGATCGCGTCCTGATGGGAACCGGAAAACGCGGCGAAGACCAGTTTGCCGGAATACGGCTGCCGCACCGGTATATCCATGCGGGTCAGCCTCTGATACGCTTCCGCGATCTCCGGCAGATTTTCAAAATTCAGCTCCGGATCCACTCCGTGCGTATACATATTCAGCGCCAGCGTCACGATATCGACATTCCCGGTCCTCTCGCCGTTGCCGAACAGCGTTCCCTCGATCCGGTCCGCGCCCGCCAATATGCCGAGCTCCGCGTCCGCCACGCCGCAGCCCCGGTCGTTGTGGGGATGAAGCGAGATCTCAATGCAGTCCCTCCGATGGATATGCTCGCACATATACTCGATCTGGCTCGCGTATACATGGGGCAGGGACATGGAAACCGTAACCGGGAGATTGATGATCACCTTCCAGTCGGGAGTCGGCTGCCAGATATCGATCACGGCGTTGCAGACTTCAAGCGCGTAATCCACTTCCGTGCCGGTGAAGCTCTCCGGAGAATATTCAAACCGGAAATTCCCGTCTGTCTCCGCCGCGAGCTTCTTTAACAGCTCCGCGCCGTCCGTGGCAATGCGGAGGACTTCCTCCTTCGACTTCTTAAATACCTGCTCCCTCTGCGCGAACGAAGTAGAATTGTACACATGGACGATCGCCTTTTTGGCTCCCTCCAGCGCTTCAAACGTCTTCCGGATAATATGCTCCCTCGCCTGCGTGAGAACCTGGATCGTCACGTCGTCAGGGATCATATCCCTTTCGATCAGCGTGCGCAGGAATGTATATTCCGTCTCCGACGCCGCCGGGAATCCCACTTCGATCTCCTTGAAGCCGACTTTGACAAGATATTCAAAAAATTCCAGTTTTTCGTCCAGGCTCATCGGAATGATCAACGCCTGGTTCCCGTCGCGCAGATCCACGCTGCACCAGTGCGGCGCCTTTTCGATATACTCTTTCTGCGCCCACTTTAACGACTGGACGGGAGGCATGTAATATCCCCTCTTATACTTGTTCACATGTTTCATCGCCTTTTTCTCCCTTCTTTCCTTCTGAAATAAAAAAAGCTCCGTCTCTTTTCTATATTAAAAGACGAAGGCCTGTATTCCTACGCGGTACCACTTTTCTTTCATGCGTTGCGCATGCACTCATTCCAGATACGGACCGGCAATGCCGGCATAATATCCTCCTGCTGTAACGGTCAGGATCCGTCTCCGCCTACTATGAGTTCAGCGAGCTACTCGGAGGCGAGTTCAGATCCTTCTTCCAACTGCTTCACACCAGCCAGCAGCTCTCTGTATGGTCCAAAAAATCCTACTACTCCTCGTCATCGTATTTTCGATATGCATATAATTTAACAAAAATCAACGGTTCTGTCAACCGGTAATTTCTCCGGTTCCGCCGCCTTGCCGTCACCGGATGATCCCGTAATGCTTCATCGCCTGCTCGACGCCGTCTTCCTCCACGGTCCCGGTAATATACTCCGCCACCTGCTCAAGCGACGGCTGATGATTCCCCATCGCGACGCCGTGTCCCACGCTTTCCAGCATCGTATAATCGTTATGCCCGTCCCCGAACGCGTACGTGTTTTCCACCGGAACGCCGAGCGTCTCATAAAACTTCCTGACCCCGACGCCCTTGGACATATTGATATCGGTAATATCCGCGAAACAGCCCCACGGAAGCGGGATCACTTCCAGTTCCCGCTCAAATTCCTGCCGGAGCGCCTGAAGCTGTCCCTGCTCCTCCGCCATGGCAAACATTTTGTTGACGCCGAGCCGCGGCACGGAATCCCGGTCCAGATAGCGGAATCCGTCCGGGTCAAATTCAAACTGGAGCAGCCGTTCCCAGAACTGTTCACTCATCGCCTCTTTCTGATAATAGCTTACGTTCTGCGTTTCCAGCAGGCAGTCAATGTCATGTTCCCCGCAATAATCCATCACGCGATAGACGCGCTCGGATGGGATTGTCTCATTGAACAGCTCCCGGTCCCCGATCGTGCCGTAAGCCCCGTTGGTCGTGATATAGCCGTCAAACGGAACCGGCGGCATGGATTTTAAATAAGCAATCGTGCGTCCGGTCGCCAATACGACCAGATAGCCGTTCTCCTTCGCCTGGCTGATCGCCGACAGCGTCCGCCGCGTAGGCTTCATCACGCCGGCAAATTCATCCACCAGGGTACCGTCATAATCAAAAAATAAAATGCCTCTCATTTCCTTTTCCCATGGAAACGGCGCGCCGCGCCTCCTGCCTTAAAATGAGATGACAATTCCTCCATCGCATGCATACAGGCTGCTCACGCCTCTTGCTTCCAATATCTGTATTTCCTTAAAATGCACTGCCGCCCCGATCGCGTCCCGCAGCTCCGCGGCGCGCTTCGGGCAGTTGCACTGCGTCATGCTCAGAATCTTTTCTTCCGGATGAACCGCGCGTTTTTTGATCTCCTCGACCATCTTATTGAGCGCTTTGTTCATCCCCCGCGCCTGCGCCGCTTTAACGATCGTCCCGTTGTCCGCAGCCATGACCGGCTTGATATTCAGCGTATTGGCGACGATCGCCGCGACCCTGGAGAGCCTGCCGTTTTTTTGCAGGACGTCCAGCGTCTCCAATACGAACAAAGTCTCCATCCGCGCGATCATCGCTTCGACCCGCTCCACTACTTCCTCAAACGGCATCCCGGAAGAAGCATACCTGTTGATCGTCCGGACAAGAAGGTGCTGTCCCGCCGCCGCGGATCTGGAATTGAACACATGGACGTTCGCGCTGCCTCCCTGCTCATGGTACAAGCGTTTCGCGAGCGCGGCGCTGTTATAAGAGCCGCTCAGCTCCGACGACAATGTGACAACATATATGTCATCCGCTCCCTCGAACGCAGTCATGAACGCCTCCGGCGCCGGGCAGGCGGAACGCGGCACTTCCCTTGAATGTAAGACCGCGTCCAGAAAATCCTTCTGGTCAAAGGTTTCATCATCCACAAACGTCCTGCCGTCCGCGTATAACATCAGAGGTACCTGCCGGTATTGCTCCATCGCCAGTTCCTGTTCCGTAAAATCACTGCAGCTGTCTCCTACGATCCGATAACTCATGTCTGCCTCCTGTTATATCTGCCTCTGCGGCAATTCCGGCGCGGCATTTCCTCCTGCCTCGTTCCGTCTCTGCCGTCCATGTAGTATTTAGAACCAGATATAATAGTACACAACATTTCGTATTATGTCAATGGAAACTCTGAAATAATCGCGAATGCCAGACAAAAAATCGTGATCAGCACAAACCATACGTCGATATACTGCCGTTTCCGCCGGACCGGATATCCGTCCTCCCCGAAAAACCATGTCTGCAATACAGACATTGTGCCGCTTACCCGGGCGATCCAGTAGATCAGGACCAAAGTCAGGATCAGGGAGATCACCGCCGGAGGGATGAGGACTGCCAATATGGCGATCGGGTCGGACTGCACCGCCGGAGTCCCGGAATCCGCCGCCGGAGTCCCGGAATCCGCCGCCGGAGTCCTCGTGTTCCAGACAGAGATCACCGACATCCCGTTGATGCAGAAATGCAGCCAGATGGAGGACCACACGGAGCCGGTCAGGGCAACCAGCGTCCCGAGGATCAGCCCGATGACAAACGCGTAGCTCATCTGATTAAAGTTCATATGAAGCAGCGCGAACAGAAACGCGGAAGCGGCGATCGCCCGGAACGACCGGTCTTCCTTCCGGTATCCGCCGAGCACCGCCCCGCGATATACAGTTTCCTCCACGAGTGCTGGAACGGCGGCGATCAAAAGCAGCGGCCAGATCATGCCCGGATAGGTTCCTACCTCCTCCGTGATCGAGCGCGCCGTCGCGTCGCTGACAAACAGCGCGGACATATAGTTCAGCAGATTGATCAGAGGGACCATCACGACCGCGAGCACCGTGATCATGCACAGCACCCGGATCGGAACCGCCCGGAATCCAAAAAAGGAAACCGGATCCTCCCTGTTTACCGCGCAAAAGAGAAGGGACAGGCAAACCGCCATGCCATAAAACAGGAATGTGCCCCATTTCCCCCGCAGCGCCGGAATAAAAAGCGGCGCCGCGGACGCAGCCAGAAACACGCCCAGCACAAGCAGGGCGAACAGATTCGTTTTCCTGATCCAGCTCATCATGATCTTTTCAGGGCAACCGCCTCGATCTCAATCAGGACGTCCTTCGGCAGCCTTGCCACCTCAACGCATGACCGGGCGGGAAAATCTTTTGTAAAATATTCCGCATATACCTCGTTTACTTTGGCAAAATCATTCATATCTTTGATAAATACGGTCGTCTTGACCGTCGTATCCATATCCGCCCCTGCCGCCTCCAGCAGAGCCGCCAGATTGCCGATCGCCTGCCTTGCCTGAACGGTGATGTCCCCCTCCACAAGATTGCCGGTCGCAGGGTCGATCGGGATCACGCCCGACGTGTATACCACTCCGTTTACTTCCACTGCCTGCGAATAAGGGCCGATCGCTCCCGGCGCTTTGTCTGTCGCGATGATTGTCTTTTTCATACTGTTGTGATCTCCTTTTCTTTTATGATAATTTTCTGTTCTTTTAACAAGCGCCCCAGGGCGCGTTTAAAAGCCGCTTTGCTCAGTCCAAACTCCCGCCTGATCTCCTCCGGGCTGCTTTTGTCCGAAAACGGAAGCGTTCCCCCGGTCTGGACCAGCCTGTCATAGATCATCCGGCTGTCAGAATCCATCTGCACGTACGCTTTTTCCCGGACGCTTAAATTCAGCTTCCCGTCCTCGCGGACGCCCGTGACCCGCGCGTGCACCACATCCCCGACTTTGACCGGACGGAACAGTTCCCTGTTCGGGATCATGCCGAAAAACTGTTGTTCCACCGCCACAAACACGCCCATCTGTTCATTGACCCGGTAAACGATCCCGGTTATCGGATCTCCTTTCTGATAAGGGCTGTCCCCGCTCAGATACCGGTCGATATGGGTGGTGGCGCACAATCTGCCGCTTTTATCCTTATAAAGCGCGACCGGGTATTGTTTTCCCGCTTCCACTTTCCCCTCCCGGAACGGAAGGAACAGATCCTTTTCCAGCCCCCAGTCCAGAAACGCGCCGATGCCGGTCACTTCCCTGACGTTCAGCACCGCGATCTTGCCAAGCGTCAGAGCGGGCGTCTGTGTCGTCGCGATCAGCCGGTCCTCCGAATCCCGGTATACAAATACCCGGAGCGCGTCCCGAACGCGGACGTCCTCCGGGACCCATTTGGACGGAAGCAGGACGCTCCCCTCCTCCCGATCCGGAATATCGTTCAGGTATACTCCATGCGGCGTCCTTTTTATTACAAACAACGTCTGTATATTCCCTGTCTCAATCATGTCCGCGCCTCCCGGAAAATTCCATGACGGCATACGGCTCGTTCGCTTCGCTGCAGAGCCGGACGATGATCTTCCCGTCCTGTTCCGTGACAAACGGGCAGATCTGATCGCCATATACCGCCGCTTTGCGGTATTCCGCCCGCATTTTTCCGACCTCGAACGCATCCGGGACATATTCCATCGCCATGGCGACATACTGGACATTATTGACGTGCCCGTTTGTATCCAGATTGTAGCGGCGCACCGCGAACGGCTCCATTTCTTTTCCGTCCTCCGGCGCCTGGATCTTTCTGGAGCCGTATTCCATCGGGATCTTTTCTTCCAGCGGATACGCCTGCCGGATATCGTCGCCCAGCCGCGCGGGGATCCCCTTTTCGCTGTCAAACCAGAACCAGGTCGAATCCGCCCGGACGATCATGGTCCCGTTCTCATCCATCAGCCCGAAATTACGAAACCCGTAAAATCCCCGGAACGCGTATGGAATGGTAAAGACCGTCAGCCGCTCGTCGAATCTGGGATACCGGTCGATCTCCACATCCCAGGCGGCGAGAAGCCACGCCCTCCGGATCTTCTGCAAATATTCGATCCCGATCCCAAGCTGTTCCGACTGGAACGTGGACGCGTCCTGAAAATAATCCAGGATGCCCGCCAGACCCAGCCTGCCGTCGGGACCGATCTCACTATATCGGATCTTTATCTCTTTCTGATACATAATGCTTTCTTCTTTCTACTCCTGTTATCCTTCTTTTTTCATTTCCGCCGCGAGGCGGTTCGCCTGCCTGTATATTTCTTCCGGCTCCGCCCCGACATGGAACGTCCCGTCTTCATACAGGATCTTTCCGGCGATCATCGTCAGCCGGACATTGCTTTTGCTCCCGGAATAAACCAGATTTTTCACAAGATGATGTTCCGGCTGCATATTGGGCTGCTTCAGGTCGATCATGATCAGATCCGCCTGTTTCCCTTCCTCCAGGACGTCGCAGTCGGTCAGTCCCATCGCGCGCGCGCCGCCCACAGTCGCCATCCGGAGGACCTGATCCGCCGCAAGCGCCGACGCGTCGCTGTACCGCAGCTTTTGCAGCGCGGTCGCCAGGAACATCTCCCGGAACATATCCAGGCAGTTGTTGCTCGCCGCCCCGTCGGTGCCGATCCCGATGTTGATCCCTTTTTCCAGCATCCGCACAAGAGGCGCGATCCCGCTTGCCAGCTTAGCGTTGGACGCGGGGTTCGTGATCACGGAAATCCCATGCTTCGCCATGATATCCATATCGTCCTCCGTGACATGGACGCAATGATAACAGCCCCCTCCGTGATCGAACAGCCCGAGCCGCTCAAAGAGCGCGGTCGGCGTCATGCCGTACCGCTCCATGCAGCCCTGCACTTCCCCGCGCGTCTCGCTGCTGTGCGTATAGACCGGCGCGCGGTATTGATGCGCCAGCCCGGACAGTTCCCGCAAAATCGCTTCCGACGTCGTATATTCCGCATGGAAGCCAAGGCGGTATCCGATCAGCGGGTCGTAATCATTGTATCTGAGATAACGCTGTTCCGCTTCCCCGACCATCCCGCCGAAATCGTTGATGCTTTCGCAGAATACGGTGCGGAATCCGGTTTCCACGCTCGCCCTGGCGGTCCCCTCCACGTACATATACATATCAAAGTCCGCTGTGATTCCGCTTGTCAGATATTCCAGAAAGGCAAGCCTGGAAAACCAGTATACCCGTTCCTCGTTCAGCTTCGCTTCCATTGGGAACACCTGTTTGTGCAGCCAGTCCTGCAGCGGGAGGTCGTCCGCGTACGACCGGAGGAACGTCATGGCGGAATGGGTATGCGCGTTTTTAAACCCGGGCATCAGGAGGTTTCCGCCGCAGTCGATCATGCGGTCCCATACGATTCCTTCGCCCCCGTCGGCACATCCGCCGCGCATCACCTTTCCGTAGTCCGGATTGGCAGGACCCGCATAAAGGATCCTGTCGCCCCGCACCCACAGTTCGCCCTCAAATACGGGCTGTTCCTGTTTCATTGTCAGTATTTTGCAATTATAAAACCGGATATTCAATTTTCTCCCCGCTTTCCGGCGCATGCCCCGAGCTGTCGGACCGTCTCCGTTACCAGCTTCCGGAACAGCGGCGCCACCCGATCCGCCGTCTCCTGCACTTCCTCGTGGCTCAGCGGCGTCTCCGTCATTCCGCTCGCCATATTGGAAATACAGGAAATCCCGCATACACGCATTCCCATATGGTTCGCCGCGACCGCCTCACAGGCGGTGCTCATGCCGACGGCGTCCGCTCCCAGTCCCCTGCACATCCGGATCTCGGCGGGCGTCTCGAACGCCGGTCCCGTAAGCTGGAGGTAAACGCCCTCCTGAAGCGGGATGGAAAGGCGCTCTGCCGCTTCCCGGATCAGCCCGCATAATTCCGGGTCATATATATGGCTCATATCGGGGAATCTCGATCCCAGAGCCTCCAGGTTCGGTCCGATCAGCGGCGACGGCACAAAGCTGGAGATCTGATCTGTGATCAGCATCAGGTCCCCGGCGTGAAAAGCCGCGTTTACTCCGCCGGACGCATTAGTCAGCAGCACGATCTCCGCGCCCATCCGCCGCATCAGCCGGATGGGGAGGACCACGTCCGACATCGGATAGCCTTCATAGTAATGCACTCTTCCCTGCATCATGACGACCGGCGTACCAGCCACATAGCCGAACAAAAATCTGCCCTTATGACCCGGAACCGTCGAAACGGGAAACCCGTCAATCTCCGAATATGGAAGCGCCGCTTCCACCGTCGCCGTCTCCGCGTAATCGCCGAGCCCGGAGCCTAGGACGATCGCCACCCGCGGCGTAAAATCGATCGACCTTTTCACGTCCGCGTAACAGCGTTCCAGTTTTTCTTCGATCGGATTCATGGATGATCTCCTTCCCAGACATACAGAATGTCCCCATGGCTGGCAGACCTGCTGCCTTCCCGGAGACATTCGTTTTTATTCGTTTACGATCAGTCCGTAAATTGTTACAAAGCCGGTGTCCCGCTCCGCGATCTTGAGCTTCACGCGGTTGGAGCCTTTGAGGGAGCTTCCGATGAGCCCAGCCTGGTCGCTGGATTCAAACGAGTCCGTCTCGTAATCCTGGACTTTTTCATTATTCAGATAGGTCGTAAACGTCCCGCCGTAATCGGATTCCGTCATATACGATACGCCGACCATCCGGGACGCCGTCTCATATTTGTAAGTCGTATCGCTTTCTTTCTCCATCTCCGCGATCGGCACAAGGACAAGATGATTGAACTGGCTGCCTTCCTCGTCCAGCCAGTCCGGCAAAACGCCGGAAATCTCTTTTTTGTCTTCCAGATTCTTTTTGATCAGCGTGCTGATATTGTCATAATATTCGCGGTATCCGTCATTATTTGGATAAAACCCGTCGCTCGTCAGTTCACTCTCGCTCAGCGCGGCTTTCTGGAAGCCTTTGACCATGTCCAGGCAGACAAGGTCATAGTAATCGCACAGTTCTTTTATCTTATCAATAAACTCCGTTTCTTTCATGCAGTTCGCGATCATCAGGACGATCTCGCATTTCGGATTATCCTTCTTCATCTGGCGGATCAGCGCTTCATAACACTGCCCGAACTGTTCCGCCTTCATTTCCTGCTGGTCGTTATAGCCGAGGCTGAGAAACGCGATATCATATTTCTTTGCCGATTTGTCCATCTGCTGATATTCATACAGCCATTGCAGCACATTCGTCCCGTAAGCGGTATTGTCGATCTTGGTGACCTGGATCTTGTATTCCCGTTTCCACGCGGATTCCAGAAGATCGTACCATCCCGAATTGGAATATTCTTTTCCTCTCTGCGCGGCGATCTCGTCTCCCATGACAAACACGCGGAGATCTTCTTCCCGCTTCAGCTTGTCATAAACCGTATAGTTTTTCAGCCGTTCCCGCTGCGCGTTCTGCTCTTCGATCCGTTCTTCCCAGTGTTCCTGATTTTTTTCGGATAACACAGTCGAATCTTGTTTCGTCCTCCAGATTGCCGCCAGGGTAAAAATAACCAGAACAACCAGAAGAACAACCGTCAATGATTTTGCCAGCCTCTTCAGCTGCAGTTCCCTGCGTCCCAGTTCTTTGCTATAATCATTCCAATCTCTTTTGCTCATCTTATGCTCCACCTACATTTTTAATATGATACTCAGCCGTATGGCTTTCTCCGCGCGTCAGTTCACCGATATGATCTGCGGCAGCCGTCCTTCCTCCGTGGATTCCTGATACTCATAAGAAATCCGTTCAAAATCGTCCAGCTTTGACATTTCCTCGATCAGATCCTCATCATATATAAGATAGGTCGCGTACTCGCCGCTGTCCAGCTGGATCTCGACCGAATGGCTGTCAATAAAGCCGTCGAAGACGCCCTCCGCCTGTTTCACTGCTCCGTCGTTTTGATCCGGCTCGCCATCTTCCTGTCCGATCGCTTCCTGCTCTTCCTCATCGGCGTCCTCCTCCGGCTCCGTCCTGTCTTCAACAACAATATCCTGCGTACTGACTTCAGGCTCCTGCGTCGTCACAGGAGGTTCCTTTTCAGAAGTTTCCTCCGTCTGTTTCCGGTTGTTCCACAGGATGACCGCCACCGCTGCCGCAAGGATCAGCGCGACGATCCCAAGTATCACGACCCCTTTTTTGCCTTTTCTGTTTTCCATTGCCCGTTCCTCCTAATATAATACAAGTCCGTCGACCTTCGTACTTTCCGCATACCGCTTCGGTATCTGAATCGTGATCATATTCCTGCCCTGCAGGTTCAGCCGGATGATATCCGCTTTTTCGACATCCAGCTTTCTTTCGGTATTGATCTCTTTGACCGGTTCTCCATTCAACAGCACGGTAAATTTCCCTTCTTTTGCCTCGTATGCCTGGTACAGAACGCCCACATGATGATATTTCGTCTCATAGCTCCAGGTATGCGAGCCCTCCTGCGTCATCTGCCCGAGGCTGATCGTCCTCGGTTCGGAGATCGGATACGTCGGTTCATAACACCAGTCGGACGGACGGCTTCTCGTCACTTCTTTCTCTTCTGCCACGCCCTTGTCGATCAGTTTGGAGATCACATTAAAGTAAAGCTGATATCCTTTGTCGTCCGGATGGATATTATCCCTTGTCAATTCCTCGACCGTGAGCGGGCTCCGCTTAAACGCCGCCAGCGTATCCGCCACCGGATATCCATAATATTTGCCGAGCTTCCGGATCACGCGCGCGTAACTGTTATACTCGCCCAGGGAGCTCTCAAGCACAAGCATGATCTCCGGGTAATTGCACCGGTCCTGGATCTGGCGGATCAGCGCCTCGTAAAAATATTCAAATTCTTTCACCGACATGGTCTGCATTTCATTGTAGCCGAAAAAGAGGAATACCAGATCGTACTTCTCTTCTTTCTGCCGCATGAAATCATAATAACATTTAAAAACGTCCCAGTCGTAATAGCTGTAATCATAAACGGCATATTCGGATTTGTATATTTTGTCGATATACGCCTGCAGCCGGTCCATCCAGCCGGTTTCGATCGTGCGCCGTCCGAGCTGGAATCCCATATTGTCTCCGATGATCGCCATGGAAATGCTGTTCTCGTCGCTCAGCTTGGCGTAGATGCTTTTTCTCGCCTGCTTCTGCCGATCCATCTTCTGTTCTTCCACTCTCTGCTCCCACTTGCGCTCATCGTCCTGCGTCCTGCGGGTGCTCTGGCTGATCAGGTTAAAATGGTCCAATGCAAAGATCGCCGCCAAAATACCGACCATAATAAGGAAAACCGCGATTATGATCGGTACTTTCATTCTCTTCATGTCGTTCCTCCGCGTGAAAATACTTCTTTCTGAATTTCTGTCATGGATCCGCGTCCTGCGCGTCCCGGGTTGTCCGGAACGAACATTCTTCTTGCTCCTGGTATTTTTCTATAGTATACATGATTCTTCACAAGAATACAAGAAAATCACAGTCTTTTTCTTATTGTTCTTCCTGCCGTTTCTGTTCCTCCTCCCGTTCCAGGACCGTATACGCGATCTTGCCTACCAGTGTCTTCGGAAGCTCGTCCCGATATTCAAACTCATACGGCATGGCATATTTCGCTATATTCTTCTTACAATGCTCATAGATCGAAGCCTTTATTTCCTCCGTCGGTTCCAGCCCGGATTTCAGGACGATGAACGCTTTTACTTTCTGCATTTTGTAATCATCCTTCACGCCGATGACCGTGCTCATGGAGACTGCCTCGTGCGCGTCGATGATATTTTCCAGCTGCGACGGGTATACATTGTAGCCGCTCGTGATGATCATGCGTTTCAGCCTCTGTTTAAAATAGACGAACCCGTCCTCGTCCATATAGCCGAGATCCCCCGTATGCAGCCAGCGGTACCCGTCGTCGTGGATCCGGAGCGTCTGCATCGTTTCTTTCGGGTTATTGAGATATTCCATCATGACCGTCGGCCCCGAAATGCAGATCTCCCCGATCTCCCCGTAAGGGAGCTCGTCGTTGGTAGACGGGGTGACGATCTTGTAAAACGTATCCGGGAACGGAATACCGATACTTCCTTCCCGGTAATAATTTTTCGGTGTCAGGCACGAAGCGGTCACGCACTCGGTCGTTCCATACCCCTCCCGCACCTGCTCCGCGGAGCCGTGTTCCTTCAAAAAAGCGTCCAGCTTCTTCTTCAGCTCGATCGACAGGGAATCGCCGCCGGAAAAGATCCCTTCCAGACATGAGAAGTCAACGCCTTTCAGTCCGGGATTTCGCAGCAGGGCTTCGTACAGGGTCGGAACGCCCGCGATATAATTTGGTTTGTGCTTTTTGAGCAGCTCCGCATAGGTCTTCGGCGTAAACTGCGGCACAAGGATCACCTTGCCCGCGTTGATCAGGATCGTATGGATGCACACGCCCAGACCGAACCCGTGAAAGATCGGCATGATCGCCAGCATCGCATGACCGACGCGCAGGCAGTCTCCCGCCGCCGCGGTCTGCATCCCGAGCGCGTTGAAATTCAGATTGCTGAGCAAAATCCCCTTTGTCGTCCCGGTCGTTCCTCCGCTGTACAGGATCACGGCGGCGTCCTTTGCCCTGTTATATCGGATATAGTCGTCCCGACATTCCCTGCCTGCCTTTAAAAATTCTTTCCACGGCAGGATCCAGCCGGATTCCGGAACCGGGGCGATCTTTCTTCCAAGCGTCATCTGATACCCGATTTTTTTGAGCGGGCTGAGCGCGTCCCCGATCCCCGTAAGGATCAATTTCTTTATCTTGATCTTATCCCGGACCGCCGCGAATTTCGGATAAAACTGGTCCAGCGTGATCGCCGCCACGCTGCCGCTGTCGTTCAGGAAAAACGCGATCTCCCCCTCGCTCGACAGCGGGTGGATCATGCTGGCGAGCGCACCGATCCGGTTGAGCGCATAAAAAATCATCACGCCCTGCGGCGTGTTCGGCATACATACCGTCACGACATCCCCGGGCCGGATCCCCATTGCCCACAGCGAGCGGGCGCACAGGTGGATCCCGTCTACCAGTTCCCGGAACGTCGCGGTTTTTCCCATAAAATCATACGCTGTCACATCCGGATACCGGATCGCCGTCTTTTCGATCAGGTCGACCATCGCCACATCCGGATATTCCAGAGTGGCAGGCGTATTCCCGTAATATTTCAGCCATGGTTTCTTAACACTCATAATCCAATTTCTCCTTCAATGGTAATTCCAGTAATTCCGGATGCTCGAACAGGTGCCGGATGATATTGAGCGACCGGACGAAATAAAAACCGTCCCCGATCCGCTCGTCGATCGTCGCGCCAAGCTCGATCATATCCCGCATCCGCACCGTACCGTCTTCCCCTGTAACCGGTTCCCTGTGGATCTCCCCGATGGTCACCATAATACTCTCCGTACCGAAATTACAGAGATGATGATAAACCGCGTCGCACCGAATACTGCCCAGATTGGAGACGAGCACCGTCGTATAATTCGGATCCACTGCGGTCAGCGCTTTCGGCACCAGTCCGTGATAATCCATAAATTTTAATATTCCCATAAACAGCTTCATCACGCATACCGGCAATTTTTGAAGATACCGGAGAATATCGTCGGCGCCGTAGCCGTCTTTGCTCTCGCGCGCTTCCTTCACCTCGCCGATGACCGTTTTGCTGAACGCGTCCAGGGCGTACTCTCCGGTCGGCCGCACGATCATCAGCGCCTCCTCCGCGTGATCCGTAAACTGCTTTTTCGCCACAAAGCTCATGCTGATCTGCTCCCTCTGGTAATACCGCCTGCCGGAAATGAACCGGTTGAGTACCGGTCGTTCCTGGATCGTCCGCGCAAGGGCGGCAAGGACCGCATGAAAAATCGTCGTTTTGTATTCCGGATGTTCCCGGTTTCTGCGCTCCAGGTACCGCAGCAGCTCCGTCACGTCAAATTTTTTCCGGATGAATACTTCCGAATCGGCACGGTTTTCCATCAAATGGGCAAGATACGTGTGAAACGGGTCAACCGCAACCGGATACCCGCCATACCGGCACCTTCCTCTTTTTCTTCCTTCCTGCTTCTTCTCGTCCTTCATGCTTTTTCTCCTTTTTGTGATTGTTTCCCGTCAGGCGGTCATACCGCGAACTGGCTCTGGAACAGTTCCGCGTAAAATCCCTGTTTTTTCATCAGCTCCGCATGGGTTCCCTGCTCCATGATCTGTCCGTCCTTCATCACCAGGATCACATCCGAATCCAGGATCGTGGACAGCCGGTGCGCCACGACGAAACTCGTCCTTCCCTCCATCATTCCGGCGAACGCCCGCTGGATGCGGATCTCCGTCCTGGTATCAATGGAGGACGTCGCCTCGTCCAGAATGAGCATCGGGGGCAGCCGCAGCATGACCCGCGCGATACACAGAAGCTGTTTCTGTCCCTGTGAGAGATTGCCTCCGTCCTCCCGGATGACAGTGTCATATCCTTCCGGCAGCCGCCGGATAAAGCTGTGCGCGTGCGCTTCCTTCGCCGCGCGGACGACCTCCTCATCGGACGCGTCCGGATACCCGAACCGGATATTGTCCCGGATCGTCCCCGTTCTCAGCCAGGTCTCCTGGAGCACCATACCGTAATTTTGCCGGAGCCCCGCCCTTGTCATCCGTCGGATATCGACGCCGTCGACCGAGATGGAACCGCGGTCGACCTCATAAAAACGCATCAGCAGATTGATCAGGGTACTCTTTCCACAGCCAGTGGGACCGACGATCGCGACCTTTTGCCCGGGTTTTATGCGCAGGCTGAGATCTTCGATCAGCTTCTGGTCCGGCTGATACCGGAACCATACACCGTCAAGCTCCACCGTCCCGTCCACATCAGAAAGCGCGACGGCGTCCGGCGGATCGGGTATCTCCGGCTCCTCCTCGATCAGCGCGAACACGCGCGACGCGCAGGACAACGCGTTCTGCAGTTCCGTGATCACGCCGGAAATCTCATTAAACGGTTTCGTATACTGATTCGCGTAACTTAAAAAACTCGTCAGCTGGCCGATGCTGATCCCGCCATGCAGGGCGGAAATCGCCCCGGTAATCCCGACTCCCGCGTATACAAGCCCGTTAACGAACCGGGTCGCCGGATTGGTGATCGAAGAATAAAAAGTCGCGTCAAGGCTACACGCCTGCAGCCGGCTGTTCATCTCATCAAACTGCCGGACTGCCTCCGCCTCGTGGGAGAATGCCCGGACCACCTTCGCCTGCCCGACCATTTCGTCAATATGCGTCGTGATCGCGCCCCGGATCTTCGACTGGCGCAGGAACAGGTCGTAGGTTCTTTTTGAAATAAAGGCGGCGACGAAAAGCGACAGCGGCGTGAGAACAATGACGATAAGCGCGATCTGGTACTGGATCCTTATCATGAACAAAAGCGTTCCCAGTATTGTCATAAATCCCGTAAAAAACTGAGAGAATCCCATCAGCAGCCCGTCGGAAAACTGATCCACGTCCGTCACGATCCGGCTGAGCGTATCCCCATACGGATGCGCGTCGACATAGCCGACCGGAAGCCGGTGCAGCCGCGAAAACGCCTGCTTTCGGATATCCTGCACGACACGGAACGTGATCTGGTTGTTGCATACGTTCATCAGCCACTGGGAGATCCCGGTCGCCGCGATCACTCCCGCCATCTCGCAGAGCAGCCGCCACAGCGGCGCAAACGCGACCCTGCCCGGTTCCAGTATACAATCGACGGCTTTCCCGATCTGGATGGGAAGATACAGCGTCAGCGCGACGGAAACCGCCGCGAACAGCAGCGAGCAGGCGCAGAGCAGCCAATATTTTCTGAGATACCGCAATATTTTTTTTATGGTTCCAGCCGATCGGGCAGATTTCAGACGGTCCATGCGCCGTTCCTTTCTTTCCCGCTCCCGTCCCCGTCGGGATACTGGGAATGATAAATTTCCTGATATGCCCCGCACGAGCGCAGCAATTCCTCATGGGAACCGACGCCCACCAGTTCCCCGTCTTCCAGCACCAGGATCTGATCGGCATGCCAGACGCTCGACGCCCTCTGGGAGACGATCAGTACCGTCATAGCGGGGTCGAACGCGCGGATGGAACTTCTGAGCTTTGCGTCCGTGCCATAATCAAGCGCCGAAGCGCTGTCGTCCAGGATCAGGATTTTGGGGCGGCGGACCAGCGCCCGCGCGATCGTCAGCCTCTGCCTCTGACCGCCGGACAGATTTTTCCCGCCCTGCAGGACGGGCTCCGCGAGTCCTTTTTCCTTCTTCTCAATGATATCGATCGCCTGCGCCGCCTCCAGCGCGTCTTTCAGTTCTTCGTCCGTGGCGTCCTTTTTCCCCCATCGGAGATTTTCCGCGATCGTCCCGGAAAAAAGCGCCGCCGTCTGCGGCACGATCCCGATCCGGCTCCTCAGCGCCTCCGCGGCGTACTCCCTGACATCGCTTCCTCCGACCCGGACCGCTCCTTCCCGCGCGTCATAAAACCGCGGGATCAGGTTCACGAGCGACGTTTTCCCGCTTCCGGTCCCTCCGATGATGCCAATCGTCTGACCCGGTTCCGCCCGGAATGTGATATCGGACAGTGAATCCTCTCTCGCTCCCTGATAGGCGAACGATACATGGGAAAACTCCACGGAAGCGTCTTTGAGCTCCGTCCGGGCGCCGTCGCGCATCCCCGGTTCTGTCTCCAGGACGATACGGATCCGGTTCGCGCTTGCGAACGCTTTCGTCACGGTAATGATCAGATTGGCGAGCTTGACCAGCTCGATCAGGATCTGGGACATATAATTGATGAGCGCGACCAGTTCCCCCTGGGTAATCACGCCCGTATCCACCTGCCACGCTCCCTGCCAGAGCAGGACGAGGATCGCCGCGTTGACGATCGCGTAGGTCACCGGATTCATCAGCGCCGAGATCCTGCCTACAAACAACTGCTGCCGGACCAGGCGCCGGTTGGCGTCCTCAAACGCGTATTTTTCGTCTTCTTCTTTGTGGAACGCCCGAACGACGCGGATCCCGACCAGATTTTCCCTCGTGATCTGAAGCACCCGCTCCAGCCGGTCCTGAACCTTTTTATACATGGGAATGCTGACGAGCATAACGCCGAATACAACGATCGACAGCGCCGGGATCGCAACGGCAAACACCAGCGCCGCCCGAAATTCGATCGTAAACGCCATGACCATCGCGCCGAATACGATAAACGGCGACCGGAGGAACAGACGCAGCACAAGGTTCACTCCACCCTGCACCTGATTCACGTCGTTCGTCATCCTTGTGATCAGGGCGGACGTCCCCATCTTGTCCAGTTCCGCATAGGACAGGCTCTGGATGTGTACAAACAGATCGTGCCGCAGCGCCGTTCCGAATCCAGCCGCCGCCCTTGCCGCGAAATACTGCGCCGTGATCGAACACGCCAGCCCGATCACGCCAAGAAGCACGAGCAGACCGCCCATGCGCAGGACATATGGCAGATCCCGGTTCCGGACGCCGATATCAATGATCCGCGCCATGACCAGCGGCACAAGCAATTCAAAAGACGCCTCAAGCATTTTGAACAGCGGCGCAAGCACGCTTTCTTTTTTATAACCACGCAAATATGGGAAAAGAGCCTTCATCGGACGTCTCCTCTCACGCAATCCAGGATAAAATCCGCGATTCTTTCTGTGCATCGCCCGTCCAGGGCGTCCATATAAGTCCGGCGGAACCGCTCAAGATCCACCCTGTCCGGAATGGTCCGCAGACATTGCAGAAGCTGTTCCTCCGTCTGTGCCAGCGGACCCGGGACAAAGTCCGGATAATAGCCGTAAATATCCCGGTCCCGCACATAGTCGTTCCAGTCAAATCCATAAAATACCATGGGAACATCCAGAAGCGCCGCCTCGAAGATAACCGAACTGTAGTCTGTCACCAGCACGTCCGCGATCATCAGCAGGTCGTTCACGGATTCCCGCTCCGACAGATCGGCGATCCTGCCCTCCCATTTTTCCTCAAAGGATCCCCGCTCTTTCACAAAAGGATGGAACTTAACCAGCACGGCGCAGTCGTCCGGCAACTGTTCCATCCAGAGATCCGGATGGAACCGGTCCATGGGATAATAGGCGTCCTTGTTTCCATCGCCGCGAAAGGTCGGCGCAAACAGAACGACGCGTTTCCCGGACAGCCAGGGATACGTCTGGTACAGGCGGCTCCGCGTCCGGTCCATCGCTTCTTTCTGAAAAAAAACATCGGTTCTCGGAACCCCGAGCGCCAATACCCGCGAGGTCGGGATGCCGAACGCTTCCGCGTAGAACGGTATCATCTCCGTGCCGCTCACGACCGCGCGCCAGTAACTGCGGTGATTCGGAGAAGACTGGAGCGCGCCTCCCGGTTTTCCGAGCCGCGAAAACCCGAACGTCTTAAACGCCCCGCACGCGTGCCAGAGCTGAATGGCCCTCGTCTCTTTCCGCAGCGCGATCTGGTGCAGCTGCGGATAAAAATCTTCCAATAGGATATAAGGAGACGCGGCGATCACGTTCGCGGTTTTCCTAATCTCCCGCAGCGAAAGCCGGTCGATCGTCGCCCTCGTATACTCCTTTTCCAGATAATATTCAACCGGGGCGGTCGCCGCGCGGTCCGCAAGCGCCCTGCGGATCCGTTCCAGGTTCCCTCCCGGCTCCGCTTTCCGTTCCGACAAAAACAAAATCTGCCCGTCCCGGACCGGTTTCGCCGCCGCCCGGCGGTAACAGCGCCGGAACCAGCGCGTATGCCATTCCCTGCGGCTGTAGCTTAACCCGCTGATCTTCCGGGTAAGCTCATTGGCATGGATCAGGATCGCTTTCTTCCCTTTTGCGGTATTTTCCCCTGTATCCAGAGGCACGACGCCGCAATATGCCATCAGCCCATGCAGGAAAAAGAGCGGAAGAAGCGGAATACACAGGCAGAACAGGGCGACATTCCCCGCTCCGATCCGTCCGGCGCGGGATCCCGGCGCGCCAAACTGTTCCGCCGGGCAGGCTATCGCGCCGCCCTGCAGGGCTGTCCATCCATCCCCCGTAAATTTCTCAATGGAAACCGTCACCGGATCTCCCTTCGCCTCGCCGGAAAATACCCATGGCAGTTCGATCGCCGCTTCCGCGGCGCCGTACGCCTCCTTTTCTTTCCAGCTAACGTTCAGAGGAAATCTCCGGTCCTGTCCCCCGTCGCGGAATACAAGCGCGAACCTGGCGTTTCGCCCGTCCCCGCCGTCCGCCCGGATCCGGATATCCATGTGCAGGACGCGGTCTTCTATGCGATTCTCCACAATCTGATACGTGTTGTTCTCCATGGCTGCCTCACTTGCCCTCCAGAAGCACATCGACGACGCGCCCTGCCGCGTGACCGTCCAGGCGGTCATATTGCAGGCTGATAAACCGCTTCCATCTCGCCTCGTCAAGCTCCCCGTCTTTGATCCGGTCCGCCAGTTCCTTCCAGCCGCGCGCGGTCGGTCCCGGCGCGTCCGCCCAATAGTCCAGATAAAAGCCCCGCTCATACCGTTCATAATCATACGCGTACTGATAAACCGGCTTGCGCAGCAGGGAAAACTCCACGATCGTAGAGGAATAATCGTTGACCAGCACATCCGCCGCCACATACAGATCCTTTACGTCGTCATAATCCGTGGCGTCATAGCAGCGCTCCGCATGTATGCGGTCCGACGGATGGATCTTTGGATGAAAACGGAACAAAACCGCCCAGTCCTCCCCGAGCTCCCGGAGGATCTTTTCCGCCGGGAACCGTTCCAGGATCTGCCCGTCCCGCTCCGCGTCCGCCCGGAAGGTTGGCGTATACAAAAGCACTTTTTTCCCGGCAAGCCCCGGAAACGCGGAAAGCGCCCTCTCCCGCGCACGTGCCATCTCTTTTTCATCAAAATAAAAATCCGTAACGGGAACGCCGGACGCATGGATGATCTCCCGCCGGACGCCGAACGCGTCGGCATAAAACGGCGCGACTTTTTCCGAGGAGACAAACAGATGCGTCAACCTCTGATTCCCTCTGCGCACAAGCGCCCGGACCGCCTCATCCTGTTCCGATGTCAAGCCGAACCGCTTCCACGCCCCCACGCCGTGCCACAGCTGTACCAGCCTGGCTTTCGGCGAAAAATTCATATATGCCAGCGGCAGGAAATTGTCGTTCAGAAAAACATATTCCGCTGTCGCCAGATGATAATTCCAGACAAGACAGAACCGGACCGCCGCCCAAAAAAGCCTGGCGGCGCGGACAATGCCGTTCCCGGAAACAGAAAAAAGCTGCTCTTTGGATAATACGACAAAGGTAAACGATCCCCGTTTTTTCATTTCCTCATATATATAGCGGAAATTTCCCCGAAATCGGCTGTTGTGTATCATCAAAAAAACAACTTTTTGTCTTCTCAGCGGAAACAGGCGAAGAATATGAAAGAATATGCCATATAACATATATGCTGCTTTTTTCATTTTCTCTCCTCCGTCGCTTCCGGTCCCGATCTTATTTCTCCCAGAGCATGATCGTCTTTCCGATATTTTTCTGAATATCCAGCTCAAACGCCCTCGTCATATCCTGAATGGAACGGATCTCCACCTGCGCGCCCACGATCTTGCGCAGATACGCCAATATCTCCGGATTGCTCCTGTACAGTTCCACCGTAGCCAGGAAATCGTCCCGTCCGCTCCGGCTGCTGCCGAACAGGCGCAGCCCTTTCTCCAGCACCATGCGCGTATTGATCGGTATGGCGTACTCCGAGACGCCCAGCAGGGAGATCGTCCCCTCCGGATTGATATGGTCGATAATCTGGTCGATCGCTCTCTGGGAAAACTGCCCGCCCACGCACTCGATCGCGTGATCGACCATAAGGTCGGCGGGAACATCCTGAACCATATAGGTCCGGTCCGCAAAGGAAAAATCTGCCAGTTTTTCAAATGCCGCGCCGAAAATATAAAGCCTGGTCTCCGGATACATTGCCCGGAACAGTGTCGCGGTGATATAGCCGAGATTCCCGTCTCCCCAGATTCCGACGACATTCCTGCGCTTATGCGCGAACCGGTCGAATCGGCGCAGCGCGTGGGCGCTGACCGACACAAGTTCCGTAAACGCCGCCACAGACGGATCGATCCCGTCCGGAAGCCGGACGAGCAGATCCCGGTCCATCGCGACCGTATCCTGCATGAACCCGTCGAATCCGCTGGCGCGGAACCGGCTGGTCCGTAAATAATTTTCTCCGATCACATCATCCTGTTCGGTCGGCGTATTCGGGATCATCACGACGCTCTCCCCGGTATGGAACTCGCCGCGCGGATCGCGCACGACTTTCCCGATGGCTTCATGGATCAGCGCCATCGGCAGCTTCTGCGCCAGGATCTCCGCCGGACGCGCGCCCTGATAATAGCGCTGATCCGCATGGCAGATGGAAAGATGGGTCGGCCGCACGATCACTTTCTCCCCAAACAGATCAATCTCATTAAACGCAACCTCAAAACGCCGCGGCGCAACGAGGCGGTATATGGTATTCAGCATATCAGTCCTCTCCTGCTATCATCGTCTCCGCTACTTTCAGGTCATAGGGATACGTAATCTTAATATTGAATACTTCCCCTTCTACCAGATGCACGTTCTCGCCCTTGATCACAAAAATCTTCGCCGCGTCGGTCAGGATCGCTTTTTCTTCCTCTGTCAGCCCGAGATATAATTCTTTTAATTTCTTCGCGCGGAAGCTCTGCGGCGTCTGCCCCTGATACATCATTTTCCGGTCGGGCACCTGGCTGATGAACGACCCGTCCGCGCTCTCGACGATCGTATCGGTCGCCGGGATCACCGTATCGCACGCGCCAAACTCCCTGGCATACCGGATATTGTCCTCCAGCATCCGGTGCGTCACAAACGGCCGCACGGAATCATGCGTCACAAGGATCGTATCGTCGTCCAGCCCGTATGTTTCTTCAATATAACGGATGGAATTCATGATCGTTTCGTTCCGCGTCGCTCCGCCTTCCCGGATCACGACCCGATCCTGATCGGGAATATATTTTCTGATCAGGTCCTTGGTGTGCTCCATCCACTGCGCCGGGCAGAGGACGATGATCTTCTCAAACTCCTGGTTCGCGTAAAACTTCTCAAGCGTGTGAATGAGAATGGGGCGGTTCCCGATCGTCAGATACTGCTTCGGTTTCTCCACATTTCCCATTCTGCTGCCGATGCCTCCGGCAAGTACAACTCCAAAAACCATGTCTTTTCTCCTCTCTTACTGTAAAGACTTCCGGATCAATTCAACGACCCTGCGGGAAGAACATCCGTCCAGATCGTCGAAGAAGCGGGTCTTGAACCGCTCGATCTTCTCCGCCTCAAAATCGCCGTCCCGGATCGCCGTCACCGCCTGCCGGAAGCTATATACGATCTTGCCCGGCACAAACTTTTCAAATTCATAGTAAAATCCGCGGGTTGAAATATATCTCTGCAGATCAAATACATAAAACAGCATCGGAATATCCAGAAGCGCCGCTTCAAAGATCACGGACGAATAATCCGTGACCAGAAGATCCGTAACAAACAGCAGGTCGTTCAGCTCGGAATGTTCCGACAGGTCGATGATCACGTCCCGGTATTTTTCCGGGATCACGCTCCGATCCTGCACAAACGGATGATGTTTGACAATGATGGCGTATTCCCCGCCCAGCTCCTCATACATCCGCACAAGGTCAAACTTGTCGACCGGATAATAGCCGGACAGCTTGCCGTTGCCGCGGAACGTCGGCGCAAACAACAGGATCTTCCTGTCCTTCAGCTGCGGGTACTGTTCATAAAACTGCGCGCGCGCCCTCTCCCTGCATTCCGGATCAAAGAACATATCCGTTCTCGGGATCCCGGTCGCCACCGCTTTTTCCAGCGACAGACCAAAGCCCTCCGCATAAAATTTGGCGATCTCCCTGGAGCTGACAATCGCGTAGTCGTAATTTCGATGGGCAGGATTGCTCTGCTTCTGCCCGCCGGTCTTCCCCATCCGGCTGTAGCCGAACGTCTTGAACGCGCCGCACGCGTGCCACAGCTGGATCAGCGTCGTCCCGTTTCTCCGCGGTATCTTATACAACAGCTGCGTATAATCGTCGACCAGGATCACTTTGGACGTCGCCAGATAAAAGCCGAACCGGAACGCGTTTCCGATCCCCATATCTTTGATCTCCCGATCGTCCAGGACAAAGCGCATATCGAGCGATTCATCCTCCTTCAGGATCGAGTGGACAAATTCAAAATTGCCGGTCAGGTCCTTCCGCCGGTCTGAAATAAAGACAATGCGGTTTTTTCGGACCGGAAAAAGGCAGCCCAGCTCAAACGCTTTCTGCGCAAGTTTTATTTTTGTATCGCTCTTTCCTATATTCTGGCGCACCATGCGGTTATACCGCCACCGGGCGTGGTTGAGGATCCGTCCGATCCCCTGCCGGTCATTGTTCGGCGCGCTCTTCACACAGCCGAGCGCCTCCAGGATCCCTTCCACCAGGAAAACCGGAAGGCAGAGCACGCCGACAGGCAGAAGAAAGATCCCCCACAGCGTCCCGACCAAATTCTGTATGCCCGCGACGATCGGCGGAAGTTCCTTTCTCCCTGCCACTTCCTTTCTCTGCGTCAGCGTAAACATCGTGCGTTCTTTTGAAAACGTAATGCGGTACCGCCTGTCCCCGTCGAGCTTTACGTCGCCGCTTAATGTAAACGGCATATGGTCAATGACTGTATCCCCGTACGTGAACTCGAACCAGATATCGATCTTCTGGTTTTCCGGCTGGTTAAAAAACAAATAGGACATATTATAGTCATATTTGGCAAAAATCGTGCATGTCTCCAGATCTTCGGCAGGGAAATACGCCTGCACGAGAATCGGAAGACGGCGGATCTCTGTGCCGTTGGAAAACAGGACCGCGGCTTTCGGTTCATGCACCATCGGGTCATACGGTCCCCTGACGCGGATCCCGATGCTGAGCATCTCATCCTCGCGGCTCAGCTCGAGCACTTTTAACTGATATCCTGTCAATGTCGTTCCTTCCTATCTTTTAAAGATTCTAAACAATTTCGAGCCATGGATTTTCCGGAGATGCGGATCTTCCCTCTTTTTTTGCGGTACAGGGTCGCGTACTTCCGCGCGCAGCTTCCTTACCTCCGTTTTGAGCTTGTTGATCCTCCTGTATTCCATCGGATAATACGCATCGAACCGTTCGATCATTTCTTCAAAGCTGATCCCGCAGATCGTCCGGATCATCGGATGCAGGTCGATCTCCTTCATCTTCCGGTCGAGAGGCGCTTCCTCCGGATCGGCGCCGTTCCGGTAAATATGGTCCAGCCCGTTCGCGTCGAGGAACGAAACATAATGGTCAAACCGCTGCGCGTGTCCCCTCGTCACACTCTGGAAATCGGTTTTCGCGAACAGGTCGAACAGATCGGTCTTTTCATTGATATCTTTCGCCCAGATATGAGGGAACTGATGATACTCCACAAGCTCGCGCATACGGGCGTCATGCGGTATAAACAGCGCCGGCGTCCCCGCGATCGTCGCCGCCACATTGCCATGCAGGCGGCAGCCGAAGCTCAGATCCGCTTCCCGCAGGAAATCCAGCCAGGTCGGGATATTGACAAAAAACCGGACCCGGTCCTCCCGGTACAGCCGGTCCGTCATGCGGCATGGAAAGTTTTCCAGATCCTGGCTGTGCACATACGGCGCGCCGGTATAGACAAGCCGAAATTCCGGCAGCCGCTGAGGCAGGTAATAATGATCCGGGATCGCCTGCATACTTCTCTCAAGGAAATCCTGCACCGATTCCGGGCACAGCACGTTATTGTTGACGCATACCCTGGATTCCGGCGTCAGCGTCGTCTTCCTGATGTTCAGCTTTCTGCCGAACGTATACATCGACGGGCATCCGATGACCGTATGGTGCTTGCCCTCGATGTATCCGAGGCTCGTCAGGTAATCGGCGGTCAGCTGTCCCCGGACGCCTACCATCGCGGACTTGTCCAGCACCGCGTTCATAAACGCCCTGACGTCGTCGTCAAATTCATATCCGAAATTCTGATCGATCTCCGTTTCAAACGGCGCGCGCAGACCTACTCCGGTCACTACGCACGGAATTTTCAGCCGTTTGACAAGATTGGTGAGGCTGCGCAGTTCCCCGACAAACTGAGGGCGGAACGCATCCGCCAGCGGGATGATGAACGCGTCATAGTTCTCATTGATCTTGTCCGCGTCGTCCGGCCGCACCTTGTAATAATTCGGCGTGATCACCGTATCCTCGTCCACCATAAGGGCGCGGAAAATGCTGTAGGCGTAGACAAGATTGCCCACATTCTCCCCAATGGCATTGTCAAGCAGCATTTTTGCCGGATGCATATTATCCAACGGGGATAAGCCTGCCCGGATAAAAATATGTTTCATAGGAGTTCCTCCAATACACATTATTGTTTTATTATACTACGATTTTCCAAAAAAAAAAAGACTCTGTTCATGATTGGCGGAAAGCCCGCCCGGCAGCCAACCGGATTTCTGAGGGAAATCGTGGAAAAACAGAGAAATTTTTGGATTTAGCTAACCCAATCCTCCACTCTGAGATTCGGGATGCGGTCAAATTTCCCGGTATTATGCGTCACCACAGTGATGTCCTTCGCCAATCCCTGCGCCACAATCTGAACATCATAAGATCCCACAGGTGATCCCTGCTGCTCCAGATAAGCCCAGATAGCCCCGGCTGCCGCTGCATCCTTAGCGTCATACGCCAAGATGCGGAAGGGCGCCAGAAACATTGCTAAATTCTGTCTGGTTTTTTCTCCCCATTTACTCTTGGCAGCGCCATATTCAAGTTCAAAAACCGTGATAGACGAAATTGCCACATCCGTTGGATTCAGAGAAAGCAATTTCGCAGTCAAAGCCGGATAAGAGTTTTTCATATATGTACGCAAAAGGAGCTGCGCACTAATATTAGTGCGACAGCCCCCCCGTTTTTACGTTCGGAACAACTTATACCGTACGTTCCAGCCATTTATCCGCAAGATCGATCCATGTCGCGCACGCCGGCTCCTGCATCGTATGATTTCGGTCGTCGGTATTCTTGTTCGCGAGGGACAAGCCATGCGGTCCCTTTTCAAATACGTGATATTCCGCCGGGATCCCGTGCTCCACCAGAGCCTGGAACAGATACAGGGAATTTTGGATCGGAACGCACGTATCCTCAAACGTATGCCAGAGAAACGTCCGCGGCACATCAGAAGAAACCTGCTTTTCCAGGGACATCCGTTCTCTCATTTCCGGATCTTCATACTGCGCGCCAAGCAGATTTTTTATCGAACCCTGATTCGCATATTCTCCCGAGGTAATGACCGGATATCCGAGCATCAGCCCGTTCGGCCGCAGCTCCTCGCTGCCGCACCCGAGTTTTTCCGCCATGCCGCCTTTTCTCCAGAACATACAATAGCTCGCCACCATATGGCCTCCCGCCGAAAAGCCGAGAACCACGATCTTATCCGGATCGACATGCCATTCCTCCGCATGCCGCCGCGCCGTGAGGATCGCTTTGCCCAATTCCAGATTTGCCGTCGGAAATACGGACGGCGCGAACGAATACCACAACACAGCCGCGTGATAGCCCCGCGCGGCAAACTGCAGCGCGACCATCTCCCCTTCCCGCTCGGAAGTAAAATGGTATCCTCCACCCGGGCACACAATGACAAGCGGCCGTTTTTCCACCGGTATCTCCCTGCTGTCGCTGATCAGATACGTCTCCAGCGCCGCGTATTCCTGCGAACCCTCGCAGCGCATGGATATTTTCTCATGAATCATATCATTCTCCTCCAATAAACAAATCTCCGCCGATGGTTTCATCCGCCAGCGCGCAGATCCTGGACCACTGGCTTTCGGAACAGGCATCGTACACGCCGACGACGGGAAACCCCGCTTTTTTTGCCGTTTCAACCGCATAAAGCGCGTCCTCATATACTACCGTCTGATCTTTCGGCGTGCCGAGGAACGCCCGGGCAGTCTCGTAGATCCGCGGATCGTCCTTGCCGCAGCCGACTTCCGTACAGGAAAAAATCCTGCTGAAATATCCGGCGATCTGATTCCGCTCCAGCGCCGCCTCCGCATGATACCGGTTGTTCGCCGTGGCGACGCACATCGCGACATTCTGCCCGGAAAGCCGCTCCAGCAGATCGCGCATCCCGTCTTTGACCATGACCGTCTCCGCGTACAGATGCTCCACCTGGCGGTCCACTTCCCGCATGATCTCGTCAAACTGATCCGTTATCCCATACCGTTCCCGGATATACGCGATGCCCTGGACGATGCTCAGCGATTTCACGATTTCGTCCAGTCCCGGTTCCGGTTCGATCCCTTTGCTGATCAGATAATTCGACCCCATTCGCTCCCAGATCGGCATGGAATCCATCAACGTCCCGTCAAGGTCAAAGATCGCGCCTTTTATTTTCATCCGACCGAACCTTTTTGGCACATATGCTGCACCTGCTCGAACTCACCCACGATCTCCCTGGACGGGGCGGGGGTCAGAAGGCTGACGATCACGATAAACAGGCTCGCGACAAGGAACGCGGGCAAAAGCTCGTAAATATCCCACACGCCGCCCATCGGGCGAACCAGATATTTCCATACAAAGATCATCACGCCTCCGGAAACCATTCCGGCGAGCGCGCCGTACCGGTTGGAACGTTTCCAGAACAGGGCGAACAATACGACCGGCCCGAACGAAGCGCCAAATCCCGCCCATGCGAACGATACGATATCAAAGACGGAGCTTGCCGGATCCCGGGCAAGAAATACGGCGATCACCGAGATCACAAGCACCGTCACCCGCGCCGCGATCATACTGTTCTTCCCGTTTTTCCCGATCCATCCGCCCAGCAGGTCCGAAGATACCGACGAGGACGCCGCCAGAAGCTGGGAATCCGCCGTCGACATCGTGGACGCGAGGATACCCGCAAGGATCACGCCGGCAAGCAGCGCCGGGATGATCCCGTATCCGCTGAGTTTTTCCGCGATCTTGATGATGACCGTCTCCGAATTTGACCCGGTCAGCATTTCCAGCTTGCCGAGCTTGCTCATGGCAAGACCGATCACGCCGATCAGCACCGCTACGCTGAGGGAGATCACGACCCAGATGCTCGCCACCCGGCGCGACAGCTTCAGCCTTTCCTCATCCTCGATCGCCATAAACCGAAGCAGGACATGCGGCATACCAAAATATCCAAGCCCCCAGGCGATCATCGACGCAGCCGTCACCGCGCCGTAAGGCGTCGCCGCCCCGGATTCCGGATTATACATGGAAGTCATGGACAGATAGCCCGGCAGCGCGCGCGCGTTCTCGACGACCGCGCCAAATCCGCCCGCCACGCTGACGCCAAATACCAGCACGATGACCAGCGCGATCGACATGACGATGCTCTGGATAAAGTCCGTCGTCGAGGCGGCGAGAAATCCGCCGAGCGTCGTATAGCCGACGATCACAATCGCGCTGACTACCATCGCGGGCACATAGCCCACTCCGAACAGGCTGGAAAATAATTTCCCGCACGCGGCAAACCCGGACGCCGTATAGGGGATAAAGAAAATAACGATCACGACCGCAGCGATCCGGAGCAGCAGCTTGCTCTCGTCCCGGTACCGGTTATTAAAAAATTCCGGCAGCGTGATGGAATTTCCGCTTACATGAGAATAGAGCCGGATCCGCTTCGCGACGATCAGCCAGTTGACATACGTTCCGATCGCAAGGCCGAGCGCCGTCCAGCCCGCGTCCGCGATCCCGCTCAGATACGCGACGCCCGGCAGACCCATCAGCAGCCAGCTGCTCATATCGGACGCCTCGGCGCTCATGGCTGTCACCAGCGGGCCGAGTTTCCTGCCTCCAAGATAAAAATCACCGACATTTTTGTTGTTTTTGGAATACCGATAACCGATATACAGAACGCCCGCCAGATAGAGGACGATCGCTATCATGATCCCAATTTTCCCTGATTCCATATCATTCTCTCCTTTTTTTGCGGCGCACCGCGCCGCTGTTTCTGTCCCCGCGGCCCTGCCATGCGGACCTCCGTCCCATGCCATTTTCCGCGCAACGCCGTTCCATCGACACATGGACGGCATTGCGCATATTGTATCACAAATAAAAAATGAACCACAAGGTTGACTGTGGTTCATACTTTAGTCTGTTTTATGCTGATGCGCTCAGTTTTTCTCTGATGAATTGTTTTACCTGTCCTTTTTCTTTTCCGAATATTACTGCTAATTCACTGCACAACCTGTCCTCCGCGCTCCTGAGATAGCGTTCATCGGTAGCCGTTATTTTGCGCCCCTGCGCTACTCGCCGTTCCTGCCGCAAATATACTGTCTTTATCACCTGTATCCAGCTTTCGCTATTCCCTGATAAAATTGCTTCCTTATACCTGCTCTCCCTTGTCTTGTCATCGGAAATACCCAATTCTGGTATGTCGGGAATCTTCTGCAGCAACTGCCTTCCCTCGTCGCGTGTGAGCAGGCGCCGCATCACGACCTTCTCATTGTCTACCGGCGTATAGATCCTGCTTCCCGCATTCTCTACCGGAATCAGGATATAAAACGTCTTACCCTGCCCGAATCCATCTATATTCTGCGTGATCGCGTCGACTTTGCACACTCCGCTGTTCCCATATTGAATATATTCCCCAATCTGGAACATTACTCCCACCTCCTTTCTTTTTGTTTCGTGCAGCAACGGCTGTTTTTCTTTTATTTTCCATGTTATTATAACACAAATGAAAGAAGGAATGTAAGTATTTTTTTTCGGAAAAAATGAGACGGAACGCTATCGGCAGACGCGGTTCCATTCGTCAAAAACCGCCCATACGCCGGCGCCTTTTCTGACAAATGCGATAAACTCATGCAGCCGCGCGCCCATCGTTACCGTCCTGCCTCCGTCGTACTCCCTGCCGTCCCGGACGTGGATCCATGTCCCCTCCGGCAGATAGACGTCGCGCTGCGTCTGTCCCGCCGCGACGATCGGCGCGAACAAAATATCGCTTCCGAACAAATATTGATCTTCCAGCCCATAACAGTCCGGATCGTCATAATAATCAAAAAACAGCGGCCTCATGACCGGCGTCCCCGTTTTGGAAGCGATCTCCATCTGCTCCATGATATACGGGCGGAGCTGTTCCCGGAGCAAGATCAGGGATTTCAGATGATCGTAATGTTCTTCTCCAAATTCCCATAACTCGTTCGGACCTCCGGACGGTTCGATGATGCCCGGATTGCGCGCGGGTCTGTCCGTCTCGCGCTTTCTCGCCCCGTGCAGGCGCATCACCGGGCAGAACAGCCCGAACTGGAACCAGCGGACCAGCAGCTCCCGAAAGTCCTCGCTGCGGACGTCCCCGCTGTGGAAGCCCCCGATATCGCTGTTCCACCATGGGATCCCGCACATTGCCATACTGAGCCCGGATTTGACCGACTTGCGCAGTTCATCAAAGCTGGAATGGATGTCCCCGTTCCAGACCAGCGCGCCCACGCGCTGGCTGCCCGGATACGCGCACCGGGTCAGGCTGATCACAGGTTCCTCCTGTTCCTCGCGCATACCATCGTAAATCATTTTCGCGTAATAATACGGATACAGCAGCGCGGTCTGCGCCCCGTTCCCGACCGAAAACCTCAGATTGTCAAAATGGCGCGGGAAGATCTCCGGTTCTGCCTGATCCAGCCAGTACGCGCGGATCCCCTTGTCATAATAATGTTCTTTGATCTTCTTCCATACATAGTCCCGGGTCTCCGGGTTCGTCGGGTCGATGTATGTCTGTACGCCGTAAAAACAGAAAATGCCATATTGCCCGTTTTCGGTACGGACGAGCAGATTCGCCTCGTTCATTTCCCGATAATTTTCACTGTTCGGATTGATCGTCGGCCATATGGAGACGACCGGGCGGATCCCCATTTCCGATAATTCCCTGCACATCTGTTCCGGATCCTGCCAGTAACGCGGGTCAAATTTCCATTCTCCCTGCTCGGTCCAGTGAAAATAGTCAATCACGATCGCCGCGACCGGAATCCCCCTGCGCCTGTATTCCCTGGCAACCTCCAGCAGTTCATCCTGGCTCTCATAGCGAAGCCTGCACTGCCAGAACCCCGCCGCCCATTGCGGAAACGGGGACGGATATCCGGTCAGCTCCGCGTAAATGCGGTATGTATCGGCGGGCGTCTCCCCCGCGTAGACAAGATAGTCCGCCTGATACGCGCTGTCCGCGACCCACATGGTGCGGTTTTTCGCCAGCTCGCACCGCCCGATCGCGGGATTATTCCAGAAAAAGCCGTATCCGAGAGAAGAATACAGCACCGGCAGCGCGGATTTCCGGTTATAGTGGACCAGGTCGACCGTACAGCCCTTCCGGTCAAAACAATCCATGCTTTCCTGCCCGAGCCCGTAGAAATGTTCTTCCTCCCGCGCGCGGAACGCCGTTTTGATCCGGTAATGATCTCCTTCCACATGGCGGTATTTCGCGTCCAGATCCGCCTCTCCCAGACTGGAAAGGATCTCTTTCCCTTTCTTATAAAAGGTCACGCTGCCGTTCGGCTCCACCAAAACGGACAAAAGACCGTTCCGGAGCGTCACGCCCCGGAGGTCCTCCGTCAGTTCGGCATTGCCGCCTCCCGATGGAGGCAGCAATGTCCAGTTTTCATCTGAAATATGGAGATTCGGCGTATAGCGGCAGCGGATGCAGTTTTCCCCGTACGGTTCGATCACCGCGCGTTCTCCTTCCCGCTGAAAAAAAATCTTCTGATCCGATATCGTCAATTTTCCCATCGCCGATCCCTTTCCTTACTGATTATTGATTCCCATATTTATAATCTAGAAAATCCTGAAGCTGTTTCTTATATTCTTCCCGGATATCATTCAGCCCGGCTTTGACCGCCGCCTGATACCATTCGTCGATGTTATCTTATCAGTTCCCCGCATGGGTCACAACCGTAATTTCCAATGATTTTCTGTAATTTTTTAGCAGTATTCATTTATGGGCGGCGCGCACGCCGCTTTTCCCTGTCCGCCGGGATCAATATGCCCTCCCGTCCATAATTGCCGACAAATCCATATCGGAATCAAAATACTGTTCATCCACATACTGTATTTTATCGACGGTTTCTTTCCGCTCCAGCCTGTGGATAATATCCGAGACCATCGATCCCAACAGCGGATTGCACTCAAAATCCGCATTGATCTTCCCTGCCTCCATCGCCTGCAGGGCGGCGCGCACCGCGTCGAACGAGAGCACGATCATATCGCCGTCCGGACCGCAGGTCAGCCCCGCTTCCTCGATCGCCTCAACCGCGCCAAACGTCATATTATCATTTTCACTGACCACGACATCGATCCCGTCATAGGTTTTCAGGAAATGTTCCATGACCTCCTGTCCTTTTGCCTGCGTAAAATCGCCGGACTGGTATTCAAGCATCTCCCAGTTCTTGTGCCGCTTCATGACTGACGCGAACCCTTTCGTCCTTCCGATCTGCGGGGAAGAACCCGGCGTCCCCTGAAGCGTCACCATGCGGATCCGGTCTTTTCCGCGCCCCTGGCTTTCCAGATATTTCTCCAGCCATTTTCCGGCAAGCCTGCCTTCCCGCCTGAAATCGCTTCCGACCCAGCACGTATACAGGTCGTCGTCTTCCACTTTCACCTGCCGGTCCACGATGATCACCGGGATCCCGGCGTCTTTCGCCTCCACCAGAACAGAATCCCATCCTGTCTCGACGATGGGATCCAAAACAATATAATCCACTTCCTGAAGGATAAAGTCACGCACCGCTTTCAGCTGGTTTTCCTGCTTCTGCTGCGCGTCCTCAAAGACCAGATAATACCCGTTTTCCTCCGTGAAAACGGAACGGAACGATTCGGAATTGGCGTTTCGCCAGTCCGATTCTGAACCGACCTGGGAAAACCCGACCACGATCTGGTTCTCATTATCCTGCGGGCGTTCCTGATATGCCGTCTCATCACGAACCGGCTGACCGGAAGAAGAACAGCCGCATACCAGACATATTATCAGAAGTATCCATATGCCCGCGCAAACGTTTTTCATGCCATTCTCCTTTCCCGGTCAGCCGGTTCGCAACAAAATCATAAAATTGTCAATTCTTGCTGTTCTTGATCTTCGCGAAGATACTCTGCAATACAATGAAGAAGCACAGCAGAGCCGCTACCGCGATGTTCGACCATGAACTCAGAAGTTTTCCGTTTGTCTTCACAAGCGTGGAGATCGTCCCGTTGATCAATACGCCAAAGAACGAACCGATCACATTTCCAACGCCTCCGGTCAGCAGCGTACCGCCGATAACCGCCGAAGAGATCGCGTTCATCTCAAGCCCCTTCGCCTGCTGCACGCTGCCCGACATGGTATTCAGGCAATAGCAGATGCCGCCGATGGAGCAGAGGAACGAAGATAAAACATATGCTTTCAGCTTC
Source organism: uncultured Lachnospiraceae bacterium (assembly GCA_947593735.1). GTDB lineage: Bacteria > Bacillota > Clostridia > Lachnospirales > Lachnospiraceae > CANQDT01. The sequence goes on from CANQDT010000014.1 coordinate 48,207, forward strand.
GTTTTCTTGACATTCAAACCCATCATCGTCGCGGACGTCTCATTGCCGCCGACCGCATACAGGTTCCGCCCAAATTTGGTATACCGGAGCATGAGGAAAATGACAACCAGAACAACCAGCGCGATCACTACGGAGATCCGGATATATGGCACCTGGACGATGCCGCGCCGGCTCGTATATGCCCCGAACGGAAGCGGGATCTTCATATTTGCCAGGGCGACAAACAGCTTGTTGCTGCTGATGGAAACCTGATCCGTACAGATCACCGCCGTCATACCCCTGCCAAAGAACATTCCCGCCATCGTCACGATAAACGGCTGTATCTCCAGATAGCCGATGCAGAAGCCCTGCACAAGCCCGAAGACAATACCGATCACAAGAACGAGCACGCAAAGCGCGATCGCGTTCATGTGCCAGCGCTCCATCCCGACGGACAGGAGCATACAATCCATCGCGATCAGCGACCCGACGGAAATATCAATTCCTCCTGTGAGCATCACGCAGGTCATGCCGCAAGCCACGCAGAGCAGTCCCGCGTTGTTGATCAGAATATTCAAAAACGTCTGCAAATGGGAAAATCCCTTTGCGGAATAAACAATGCATCCTGCCGCGTACATCACGACAAACAGTGCGATCGTGATAAATAACAGAATCGTATTGCTGCTTATCTTTTTATTTTTCATCTCACGCACCTCCCTTTGCCAGCGCTTTTTTCGCGGATAACCGCTTCACCCATGCGTTAAACGGAGGCGCCTGGATCGCGACAATGATGATGACGATGATCGCCTTGTAAACCGGCGCCTGGTCAGACGAAACGCCCAAAGCGAACAGGGTCGTCGTGATCGCCTGGATGGTATACGCGCCGATGATCGAACCGGCAAGGTTGAATTTTCCGCCGCCCAGGCTGTTGCCGCCGAGGGCAACCGCGAGGATCGCGTCCAGCTCGTAATTCAGTCCGATGTTATTGGAGTCCGCCGAGCTGATCCGGGACGACGCGACAATTCCGGCGATCCCTGCCATGAGACCGCAGACGATGTAGCACAGGAAAATGATCTTTTCTGAATTTAATCCCGCGATCCGGGACGCGTCTTTGTTAATACCAACGCTCTGGATGTACATGCCGAGCGCCGTCCGCTTCAGTACGAGCGATACGACCGCGATACAGATCGCCGCGATCACGATCGGCGTCGGGATAAATCCGAGATACCCTCCGAAGAACTTAAACGCGTCGTTCCGCACATAAACGATCAGGTTGTTGCAGAGCAGCAGACCGATCGCACGCGCGGCTGAAAACAAGATCAGCGTCGCGACCATGGGCTGCACATTCAGATAAGCGACCAGGAAACCATTGAACGCGCCGCAGACACACGCCAGAAGAATACCGGCAAGGACGCCGACGATCAACGGCACCGCAAGCGTATTGGTCGAAGCGACCCCGTAGCCCGCAAGCAGCATACAGCAGAGGGACGCCGTAAGCGACATGACCGATCCGACGGAAATATCCGTTCCTGCCGAAGCCGATACGACAAGCGTCATACCGATCGCCAGGATCGCGATCTCGCTCCCGCGGTTCAATATGTCGATCAGACGGCCGTACAGAACGCCGTTGCGGATGGAAACCGTAAAGAAGTTAAACGCGAACCGTCCGCTTCCCAGATCGTAAAAGATATTGACCGCCATTACGAGCAGCATACAAAAGATCGGCAGGAACAATGGCTGTCCTGTGATTTTTTTTATTTTACTCATTCCCGTCACCTCCTGCGATTGCTTTCATCACAGTCTCCTGCGATAAGTCTTCCACGATCTCGCCGACCTTCTCCCCGTCGCGCAGAACCGCCATCTTGCTGCAGGTACGGAGCATCTCCTCGATCTCGGAAGAAATGAAGATCAGGCTCTTTCCCTCGCCCGCCAGCTGCAGCACGAGCTTCTGTATCTCCGTCTTCGTCCCGACGTCGATCCCCCGGGTCGGCTCATCCAGGATCAGGAAATCCGGATCCGTCGCCAGCCAGCGCGCCAGGATCACTTTCTGCTGATTTCCTCCGGACAGCTGTTTGATCAGCGTTTCCCGGCTCGCCGTCTTGATCTGGAGAATGTCGATATATTTATCCGCGATCTCCACCTGTTTGCTCATCGGCAAAAGCCGGAACACGCCGCGCTTCGCCTGGAGCGCCAAAATAATATTTTCACGGACAGAGAGGTCTCCGATAATGCCCTCCGCCTTTCTGTCGTCCGGCAGAAGTCCCATACCGAGCTTCATCGCGTCGATCGGGGCATTGATCTTTTCCTCTTTGCCATTTACCTGTAATGTACCGGTCTGATTCTTGTCGGCGCCGTAGATGACGCGTGCCAGCTCGCTCCGCCCGGAGCCGAGAAGCCCGGTCAGCCCTACGACCTCCCCTTTATGTATCTTCAGATCAAACGGTTTGATCTTTCCTTTATGACTCAAGCCCTGCGCGTCGATCAGAATGTCCTCGTCCGAGAATTTTGGCGTCTCCTCTGATTTGATGGAAGCCAGATCGTCAAAATCTTTTCCCATCATTGCCGCGACGAGCTTCACGCGAGGCAGATCCGCGATCGGATATTCCCCGACCAGTTTTCCATTCCGCAAAACAGTGATCCGGTCGCATACCTCATATACCTGTTCCAGGAAATGGGTTACAAAGATGATCCCTACGCCTTTTTCTTTGAGCTGGCGCATCAGGGTGAATAACTTCATTACCTCGTTATCGTCCAGGGACGATGTCGGCTCATCCAGGATCAGAACCTTACAATCCATATCGACCGCGCGGGCGATCGCGATCATCTGCTGAAGCGCAAGGGAATATTCTTCCAGATTCTGCGTCACATCCACCTGCATATCCAGGTCTTTCATGATCTTTTCCGACCGTTTCGTCATTTCCCGCCAGTCGATCGTGCCAAGCTTGGTCTTCGGCTCCCTGCCGATGAACAGGTTCTCCGCCACGCTCAGGTTCGGACAGAGATTGACTTCCTGATATACGGTCGAAATTCCTTTCTTCTGCGCGTCAAGCGTCGAATGATTGACGACCGGGCCGTCGATACCGTCCACACGGATCTCGCCCGCCTCAAACGCGTTGATACCGGTCAGACATTTGATCAGCGTGGATTTTCCGGCGCCGTTCTCGCCCATCAGCGCGTGAATCTCGCCCTGCCTCAGAGTAAAATCTACATTGTCCAGTGCTTTTACGCCGGGAAAAGTCATGGAAATGCCGCGCATCGTTAAAATTACTTTATTGTCCATCCTCTTTTCCTTTCCACCCGACGGGCTGCTTTCCGCGCCCGCGGGTATTTCAACGACATGAAATGAAACAGGGAGCTCTGCAAAGAGAGCTCCCTGAGACAATTATCTGCTATTAGTACTGAGCATCAACAATGTCCTGTGTTACAACAGTCATATCCTGGCTCTCTCCATTCACTTCGATTGATGGAATGATATCTTCATTTACAAACCAGTGCTCTTCCATGTATACTTCCTTCTCAGGAGTTCCGCCGCTCTCGAGCGTCTTGATAACTTCTTCAACGAACGGAGCCGCAAGCGGGTTACACTCGAAGTCTGCGTTGATATCGCCGGACATTACATACTCAAGGCCTGCTGTACAAGCGTCAAAGGAAACAAGAATCACATCGCCGTCAACGCCATATTTTACGCCGGCAGCTTTCATTGCGTCCATCGCGCCGAACGCTTCGTTATCGTTCTGGCAGATCACAACATTGAACTGACCCTCATAGCTCTTGATGTAGGACTCCATAACTTCCTGTCCGCCATCCTGTGTAAAGTCGCCGGACTGAGAATCCAGGATGTTCCATCCTTCCCTGTCGGCAATCTCTTTGAATCCTTCTGTACGTCCAAGCGTTGCGGACGCGCCGGTGGATCCTTCAATTACAAGCGCATTGATCTCTTCAATGCCTTTCTGCGCCGCGTATGCTTTGAGCCATTCGCCGCACGCAAGACCTTCGGTCTTGAAGTTGGAGCCTACCCATGAGATATACTTGTCGGAATCGTCGATGGTACGGTCGATTACGATAACCGGGATCCCGGCGTCTTCGCACTCGGTCAGTACCGTGTTCCATCCGGTGGATACGATCGGGTCGATGATGATATAATCAACGCCCTGCTCTACGAAGTTCCGGACAGCTTCCAGCTGTTTCGCGGAATCGTTGTCACAGTCAACGAACTGTAAATCATATCCGTTTTCAGCGGAGAACACATCCTGGCAGGACTTCGTGGAAGCCGTACGCCAGTCAGATTCGTGTCCAACCTGCGCAAAACCGATGGTGATCGTATCGCCGCCCGCGCTGTCGTCCGTCTGCTCTTCCTGCTGAGCGTCTCCCTGAGGAGCCGTATCCTCTTTGCCGCCGCAGCCCGCAAACAGCACTGACACCATCGCCATGCTTAACAACAAGCTCAAAATTTTCTTTTTCATTTTTTTTGCACCTCCCTGCATTTGCGTCAGTTTCCCTGACTTTGCGTTCATTATACAAAACCGCCCGTCAAAATGATACGGAGTTCTTTCGGAATTAAGTACAAATTTTTCCTGAATTTTGATCGCAAAATCCGCACATTCTTTTTTTTACGAAAAAAGTATGTTATTTTATGGCAGGAATCCGGACCGTCACGGTAGTACCCGTTTCGTAACAGCTTTCGACATCCAGTCCGTACTCCGGTCCGTAATTGAGATGGAGCCTCTGATTTACATTGAACAAGCCGAACCCTCTCGTCCGGTCCAGTCCCGGCTCCTCCCGGTTCATGGACGCGCGCACTTCCTCAAGCCGCTCCCGGTCCATGCCGATCCCGTCGTCCTGCACGCTCAGCACGAGGGAATCCTGTTCTTTCCGCGCGGAAACCCGGATATGACCGATCCCGCGTTTATTTTTGATCCCGTGATACAGCGCGTTTTCCACAAGCGGCTGGAGCGTCAGCTTGAGAACCGAATATTGATACAGTTCTTCCGGGATCCTTATGTCATATTCCAGGATATCCCGGTAGCGGAACTGCTGGATCTTCAGATAACTGCGGATGTGCGCCTCTTCCTCCTGGAGCGAGATATAATCGCGCCCCTTGCTCAGCGTCGTCCGGAAAAAATCGGACAGGGACGATACCATCTCGACGACCTGTTCCTTTTCGCCCGCTTCCGCGAGCCAGATGATGCTGTCCAGCGTATTATACAGAAAATGCGGATTGATCTGCGCCTGCAGCAGCTTCAGCTCCGCCTGCCTCAGATTGATCTGCTCCACGCGGATATCCTCGACAAGATTTCCGATCTTTTCGATCATCTGATTGAAATTGGAATTGAGGATCGCCAGCTCGTCGTTTCCTTCCTGCACCCGAACCTCAAACTCCCCGCTTCCCGCCTGCTTCGTCGCCTCGGACAGCTTGCGGATCGGCTCCGTGATCCCCGTCATGATCTTCCGGCTGACGATCCCCACGCCGAGCAGGATCGCCCCGAACAGAACCGCGCTCAGGCGCAGGGCGTCCACAACGTCCGCGCGGATATCCTCGCGCAGCGTTTCCAGCCTGGTCGTCTCGTAATAAATATATTTCTGCACCTGCTCCTGGATCAGATCGGTCACAACGCGGATATTAAAATCAAGCCGCTCCATGTTTTTATCATACGAACCGCTGACGGTCGCGTCGTTCTCGATCTCCCTCACCCGGTTTTCCAGCGTTGTAAGGCACCGCAGGATCGCGCTGATCTGGCTGCGCGCGTATTCCGAGTCCGCCGCGCCCCTGAGCTTCCGGAACGCCGCCCTCGCGTCTCCGATCATCCGGTACGGTTTTTTCGTGTCTACCAGTTCCCCCGCGCGGTCCATATTTACCACGATCACATACATCGTATAATCCATATCTTCTTTGAAATTCAGGTTATACTCGTTCGCCAGCGTGATATTCTCCGCGATCGCGTCGTACCAGTCGGAAAACCGGTTTACCATGACCAGAAGATACAGGATCATGAGCGTAAGGGGCGCCAGGCAGACAATGACGAGCATATGCAGCCGTCCCTGGAGGGGGGATTTTTTCCACATAACCATGTCCTCCTAATTTTGGTGGCGAAATTCTCTTGGGGTACATTCCTGTGTTTTCTTGAACAGATAACTGAAATAATGCGGGTCCTTGTATCCGACCGCATACGCGATCTCCGTGGATTTCATCGAGGTCGTGCGCAGCAGTTCCCGCGCTTTTTCCATGCGGACGGACGTCAGGTATTCGATAAAGGTCTTTCCCATCTCCTGGCTGAAAATCGTGCTGAAATGGTTGGGACTCAAATTCACGCTTGCCGCGACGGAATTGAGCGAGATGTCTTCGTTCTGGAAATTCTGCTCGATGTAGCCTTTCGCGTCCTCCAGCAGAGAATGGTATTTCCTGCGGGCAACGGCTTCCCGCAATTCGATCGCCGTCTCCATGACGTTCTTTATGTACGCCTTATTGGTTTCAATCGCCGTAAACACTCCGGTCATAGTCTGGAAATCCCCGCACCGTTCCACGAGGATCCCGGAATCGTACCCCAGTTCCTCCAGCATCGCCAGGGAAGCGAAATACAGATCCATCGTAACATATTGCAGAAAAAGCAGGGAGCGGAGATTCTGTTCCCCGAGGCTCATGAAATATTCATCCACAAAATATTCCACTTCCCCTTTTAACCCGGTTTTCAGAAACCGTTCGATCATCCGCCGGTCCAGCTTTTTGGCGTCGAGCGATCCCAGCTCCATTTCCGCCGTCTGTATCGTGTTTTGCAGCTGTTCGCTGCATACGATCTGATTGCGTTTCCCGAGATAGCGGTACGCAAACGCGCGGCACGCTTCCTCATAACATTCCTTCAGCTCACTGAGCCGTTCGACCGGCTTCCCCACTCCTCCGAAGTATTCCATATCCGCGTAAGGTTCCATCGCTTTTTTTATATTGCGGGCAGCCTGCTCCTGTACTTCCTCCAGCGGCGTTTCCCCGTTTTCTTTTAAGATAAACGCCCAGCCTTCCATTCCAAGATCGATCATGAGGACTTCCGGCGTTTCCCTCAGACTCTGCGAGATCGCGCGCGCCGCGTCGTTCTGCCGTTCGGAATATTCCCCGTCCCCTTCTTCCAGCGCGAAAATCTGGAATAGAACAATATTATACCGGTTCGCCGCCAGATCCAGTCCCACCGACCTGCCCTCTTTCAGCATCGCCGAGACCGGCATCCGGTTCAGGACGAGGCGACCGAAAAACTTCTGACGGGCAAGCTGCGCGTTTTCTTCCTGTTCCCGCTCAAACGTCAAACGGTACTTTTTCTGTTCCTGCTCATCCAGGACCATCTTTCCCACCTTTTTCACGGTTTCCAGGAGCTTTGCCCCTGAAACCGGCTTGACCAGATAATCGGTAATTCCGATGCTGATCCCTTCCTGCGCATACTCGAACTCGTCGTATCCGCTCAGGATAATGATTTTAATATCCGGAAATTCCTGCTTGACCAGCCGGCTCAGTTCCAATCCGTTCATAAACGGCATTTTGATATCCGTGATCAGAATGTCGGGATCCGTCTGCTGGATCAGCGGATACGCAAGCTCTCCGTCGCTCGCTTCCCCGACGAACAGGAAGCCCTCCTTTTCCCAGTCGATATTATTCTTTATGCCTTCCCGCATAATGATCTCATCTTCCACCAGAAATACCTTTATCATTTCTTCCGGTCTCCTTCTTCTCTTTTCTCCGTCCGCGCGCCATCCCGCCCAACCGCAGGAGCGATCTTTTTCTTTTGCTGGCGTCCGACCATCCGGATCAGCCACTTTTCGGGAACCGCCCATCGGAACCGCATCGCCAGCCGGACATAGAATCCCGGCACGATCACGGTCTTTCGCTTTTTCATCCGGCGCAGCGCATAAGACGCGCAGGCGTCCGCGCTGATCCCCGGAAGCGCAAATTCCACATTGGCGCGGCTGTTAAATTCCGTGTCCACCGGTCCCGGACACAGGCAGCCGACATAAATCCTGCCGTCCCGCTCGTCCAGTTCCCGCGCAACCGCTGCCGTCAGGCTCCTTACATATGCCTTTGTCGCGTAATAGGCAGCCATATAGGGACCTGCCGGGAGCAGTCCCGCGATCGACGCGACATTGAGCAGCGCGCCTTCCCCCTGTTTTTGAAACTTCCGCAAAATAAGCTTGGTCAGCAGATGTACCGCCACTACATTGACCCGTATCATGTCCAGTTCTTTCTCTATATCGCCGTCCGGAAAAAAACTGCAATCTCCAAAACCGGCATTGTTGATGAACAGGCTGATCTTCCTGTCTCCGATCTTCTCATACAGCCGATAACAGTCCTCTTCGCGGGAAAGATCCGCCTCGACCACTTCGCAATTCCCGCCGGTCTCCCGCGCCAGTTCCCGCAGGCGATCCCCGCGTCGCGCCGTCAATATCAGCCGATACCCGTCCTTTGCCAGACGGCGCGCAAAAGCTGCTCCGATCCCGGAACTTGCCCCGGTAACTACCGCATACTGATCCATCCCGTCTCCTTTCCGGTTTATTTTTTCGTGTTCCTATTATCCCTTATCGCTAAGCTCGAAAATACCTCGCTAAGCTTCCAGGCATATATTCTCACTAGGCTCGATAAAACCTCGCCAAGTGTTCCTATTATACCTTACCGCTAAGCTCGAAAATACCTCGCTAAGCTTCCAGGCATATATTCTCACTAGGCTCGATAAAACCTCGCCAAGTGATCATATTATATCATCTCGACTATCGTCTCGCTGGGGATAGTCGTCAAATGTCGGCTCATGCAAGCGTTTCCTCGTTATTATGCCTTATCGCTAAGCTCGTAACTACCTCGCTAAGCTTCCAGGCATATATTCTCACTAGGCTCGACAAAACCTCGCCAAGTGATCATATTATATCACATTTAAAATGGGAAGTATAGTTTTTTGCTCGGGGTGTTTGGTGGTGGTTCGGACGGGAATCCGTATAGTTATTTTCTTATTTTTTGTCATGTGGATATTCTTTATTGGGGATTATATTCATTATTGACATATTCTGGGAAATCCTGTATAATGGGAAAAACTGGAAATATGAGTGTGCGGCTGCTTCCTTTTATTACGGTTTTTTGAATTATCTGTTGTAATCGCAAGGAGAATGTTGTATGATAAAAGAAAACGAACCGTCCTG
>CANQDT010000015.1 GCA_947593735.1 uncultured Lachnospiraceae bacterium
TTGGTAGTAAATTCAGCTTGAAATCCTGCTTGTATGCCCGTAAATCAAGGCTTTTTTGAGATAATCAACCATTTTTACAAGAAAATTTTTCCAAATTTATACTTGACAATATTTTCCAGTATATGATAATATCTTCCTAGAAATGTAAAATAATTACAGAAATGGAGAATGATGATTGCTGAAACCACGGTATGACCAAAAGAAAATAAGAAAAAAAATAAAGCGGTTTGCCCTTTCCGCCGGGCTGCTTGCCGTTGGCGGGATCGGGTTTGCCGGCATATGGCAGATGAAGCGCGGCTACAGGGAGGATATCCGCAGGCTGGAGCAGCAGGTGACGGAGAACCGGCGGACGGTTTATCTGGCGGACGTCCCGATCGGCTGCGGGAGTGTGATCCGAAAAGATATGCTCCGGCAGGAGCGCGTCCTGACGGATCTTCCGTCGCGCTACTTTTTCCGGCAGGACGACATCGGCAAGCTCAGCGCCGTCGATATCGAGGAGGGAAGCTATATCCTGCGTTCCATGATCATGGAGGAGGAGATCGAGGCGTCGCTGCGGGAAGAAGAATTTGGGATGCTGCATCTGAACAGCAATCTGAAAGAGAATGATTTTGTAGACGTGCGGATCCTGTATCCGACCGGGGAAAATTATACGGTACTGTCCCGGGCGCGGCTGCGCAATTTGTCCCTGGAGGACAATAATTGCTTTTTCTGGCTGAATGAGGAGGAGATCCTGATGATGCACAGCGCCATTGTCGATACCTATCTCCATGAAGGGTCGAAGCTCTATACGGCAAAATACGTCAAGCCGTCGGTACAGAAAGCAAGCACAGTAAATTATGATCCGAGCGCGCAGGTGCAGGAGCTGATCCGCAACAATCCGAATATTGTGGAGGTCGCTTCGGAAAAACTCAGCGTGGCGAGGCGGGAGAGCATGGAAAAACGCATCCGTCAATATCTGGAACAATATCCGGAGGGGACGGAGGGAAAGACAACGAATCCGGAAGCGTTTGGAGGAAAGACCGCGGAGGTGGGAAATGGGCAGTAAGATCATTGGATTTGTCGGCATCGAAAAATATGAGATCATGCATTATCTGTCCCGTGTTCTGCGGCAGCTGGGACAGACTGTCCTGCTCACGGATCAGTCCACGGAGCGCGCGCTGGCGTGCAGCGTTCCGGCTCCATTCCCGAACAGCAGGGAGATCATGGATTATGACGGGGTGGATGTGGCGCTCAACGCCGGGCTTGAGGAACTGCCGCTTTCCGATTACCAGTACATATTGGCGGATTTCGGGTTTCAGGTTCGGCATCCGATGCTGGGCAGGTGCGACGCGGTCTATCTGGTGAGCGATCAGCAGCTGCACAATATCCGCGGGCTCTCGGCGATACAGCTGGAAAACCATCAGCGCCGGTATCTGATCTTGAAAGAGTATTATGCCGGCAGGTTCAGCCCGGCATGCCTGTTTGAGGAAATGAAGCCGCTGATGATCAACGAAGAAAACAGCTACGCCCTTCAGATCGAGGAGCGGGATTATGAAAACTGCCTGAATTGCCAGTATGAGGATCAGATTTCAATGAAACGGCTTTCCCGTCCGGTGAAGCGCCTGTTGTATGAGATCCTGCTTTCCGACTTTTCCGCGGGGCAGATCGACCGGGCGCTGCGGCTGGCGGAAAGGGGCAGATGACATGAAGATCGGATTTTGGAGCCCTGTGCCGGGACAGGCGGGAACGACTGCCGCGCTGATCGGAACCGCGGTCAGGATGGCGGCGGACGGCGGATATCCCTGCATGATGTTTGACTGCCATTACCAGAACCAGCGCCTGTCGGACTATCTATATCAGAAAGAATACCGGGGGCTGGGCGAGTACGAAGGGGCGCTTGGCATGGACGCCCTGTTCCGGTACGGAAAAGCCGGGCGGCTTGCGCAGGAGCAGCTCCGCTCCGCGGCGATCTCTTTTTTGCAGGAACGGCTTTTTTTGATCGCGGGGACGCGGAAAAGCAGTCCGGAGAGCTTTTATCAGGAATTAGCCGGGGCGTCGGACGATATTCTGCGCGCCGGGGCGGGATTTGACGGGCACAGCCTGTTTGACCTGGAAGCCGGGGACCGGAGAGAGACGGCGGGGATGTTGGAGGGCATGGATCTGATCGTGGTCTGTTTTCCCCAGAACCCGATGATCATTCGGGAATATTTTCAAAAATATTCCATTCCCCTGAGCAAATGCTATTTCCTGCTTGGAAATTATGACCGGCGTTCCCGGTTTAACGAGCGGAATCTGAGGAGCCATTTCCGCGGTTTCCACAGCTACAATCTCGGCCGCCTGTCCCACTGTACCGGCTACGGGGACGCGCTGTGCCGGCAGGACGGTCTCCGCTACCTGCTCCGGAACCTGAAAAAAGAACGGCTGCAAAAGGACGCCGACGCGATGTTCCGGGACCTGGACCGGATCCGGGATCAGATTCAGCGCCGGCTCGATAAAGGAGGATATCATTGAAAGTCAGAAAAGAGGAACGATATTCACTGGATCATCTTCGGGAAGGGATCGGAACCGTCTTTAATCAGCTGATGAAGATCAATGTGAAGGATCTCAATCTGAACCGGGCGGATTCCCTGGAATATGAACAAAATAAGAAGTATCTCCGCCAGGCGCTCCGCACATGCTGCTACGGCGATGTGGAGGCGAAGCGGTATGTGAAAGAATATATGAAAGACCTGCTGGAAAACCAGTTCGGCATCGGACCGGAAACGATCGGCATGGCGCTGCCGTTCGGGGAGCCGTCGAGGCTGACGGCAGCCGACAAGTTTGACATCCTGCTCCATTGCTACCGAAAACAATATGGCGCGGGCGGACTGGAACGGTTTCTCGTTGACAACGGGCTGTTCGTCGGAAAAGAGAGCGAAAACGGGATCCGGTATGAGGTGACGGCGATGGACGTGGAGCGGCTGTATCATTCCCACAGGGAAATCGTGGACCGGATGGATTTCAGCGACCGGCTGGAGATCGTCACCCAGAGGATCTACCAGTGTTACCGGGGACACGGGGTTATCGACGAGATCCGGGATATGAAAGTGGATGGCGTCAGCGGGGGCGTTTCCGGCATCCGTCCGTATGAGAGCGTATGGATTTTTTTTCAGGGAAAGACCATCCATCTGTCCTTTTTGAGCTTTGGGACGCAGCAGGAGCTGGAGCGCGTCTGCAAAAATATATACCGGTACGGGAGTCCGGGTCAGCTGTCGGCGGCGCGGGGATATATCGTGAACGAGATGGCGGACGGGTCGCGCGTGATCGTCGTCCGACCCCCGTTCGCGGAGAGCTGGGCGTTTTTCATCCGCAAGTTTGACAGCATCCGGAAAGCGAAGGTTGAAGAACTGATCACCGACGAAAATTACGCCCTTGCGATCGAGACAATGAAATGGCTGATGAAGGGGTGCCAGGTGATCGGCATTACGGGGTCGCAGGGAAGCGGGAAAACGACGCTTCTCATGTCGCTGGTGCAATACATCAACGAGTCGTATACGCTCCGGATCCAGGAACTGACCTTTGAGCTGAATCTGCGGAAGTTATATCCGGACCGGAATATCGTCAGCTTTCGGGAAACGCCGAACGTCAGCGGGCAGGAAGGGCTGGATCTGCAGAAAAAAACGGACGGGACCGTAAATATCCTCGGCGAAGTCGCGACCGCGCCGGTGGCGTCCTGGCTGATCCAGATCGGGCAGGTTGCGTCTTTGTTTACCGTTTTTACCCACCATGCGAAGACGACGCGGGATCTCGTCATCTCCCTGCGCAACGCGCTGCTCAGCTCCGGCGGATTTTCCAATGAGAGAGTGGCGGAGGAGCAGGTCGCGGATACCATCCGGTTCGATATTCATATGAATCGGGATGTTTACGGCCATCGCTATATCGAGAGGATCACGGAGATCATTTCGGAACCGCTGGGAGAGCGTATGTTCCGCACGGCGGATATCCTTGTCTGGGAGGACGGGGCTTATTACCGTAAAAATCCGATCAGCCCGGAAATTGCCTGCCGGATGATGGGATGTATGAGAGCGGAGGAGAAAAGGGAATTTGAAATCTTTAATCAGATATAGGAACCGGCTCTATGAGTTTCTTGCCCAATGGATCGTTACCCGCCGTTATATCCATAAGCTGGAGCTGGAATATGACATCCTGCGTCCGGGCGACCGGTCGGGGAAGCGGTCGAAGATCCTGCGGATCCTGGGGATTTCCTTGCTTGCCATGGCGGCGATGATCGGATGGTCGGTCCGGCAGGGGCTGGACGGATACAGCGTAACGGTCACGGCAGCGATGCTTTATATAGTATATCATCAGGTGATCCATGTGCATTTAAAGCGAGAAGAATACCGGCTGCTGTCGGATCTGGAAAACTTTCTCGGCGATATGCGCCATGAATATTATGTGACGCAGATGGTGGACGAGGCGGTATATGAGGCGGCGCAGAAATCGAGGGGACCGATGCGCCTGCACGGGGAATACATATATGAACTGTTGTCGGATCCCGACATGGAGGGCGTGCTGGAACGATATCAGGAATCCGCGCCGAACGGCTATTTTAAAACGCTGCTTGCCATCTGTATGTCCGCGATCCAGTTCGGGGACAAAATCGTGGACCGCCAGTCGCTGTTTCTGATGAACCTGTCAAACCTGAAGCGGGAAGTAAATGTCGAACTGCTGAAGCGGAACCGGATATCCTACGCGTTTTCCGGGCTTGTCGTTGTCTGCGTCGCGCCGATGCTCGCGCTAAAAGGGATCGAGCGGTGGGGGATCGGGAATCTGCCGGAGCTGGTTGAATTTTATCATGGCACATGGGGCGTACTGTGCGCGGTCTGGATCGTGATCAGTTCCCTCCTGTCCTATCATATTGTGATGGTGCTGAAAGAAAATATCCGGATCCGCACGACGGAGCATCCGGTTACGGAGCGGATCCTCCGGATCCCGCTGATCCACCGGCTGTTGTGGGCATGTCTGAATCATAACTATGGAAGAACCATGAGACAGAAAGAAATCTTAAAGAGAGCGGGGGACAGTATGTCTGTCGTGGAGCTGCTCTGCCGGAGGATTCTGTTTGGATGCATTGCCTTTTTCTCCGGGATCTGCATTTCTGTCGCGGTTCACGGCACCAACCGGAACCGGCTGTCCGCGGATGTGACCAATGTGGAAGATTTATCCGCGCGGGCGGATGAAGATGCGCTGCGGGAAATGAAACGGGTCATTCCCATGCTGACGGAGAGATACAGCGGGCGGGTTCCGGAGGAGGAAACGGTTCAGTTTCATATCCGGGAGCTATGGCCGCAGGGGGAGGAGGAACTGGTTTCCGTGACTGCCGCCGAGATCCGCGCCCGCTGCATCCGGATCCGGGCGGAACGGATCCACTGGTACGAACCGGTGATCTGGCTGCTCCTGGCGCTGGCGGGATTTTTCTTTCCATTCTGGTTCCTGCTTTGGCGGACAAAGGTTCGGCAGATGAATATGGAGGACGAGGTGATCCAGTTTCAGTCGGTCATCCTGATGCTGATCTATTTTGAGCAGGTGACGGTAGAAATGCTGCTCCGGTGGATGGAAAATTTCGCCGATATTTTCCATACTTCCATTGAAAAGTGCATTAACAATTATCCATGGAACGACAAAAAAGCGCTGGAGACATTAAAAGAGGAAGAACCGTTCGAGCCTTTTTCCAGGATCATAGAAAATATGGAAATGTGCGAGCAGATCGGCGTGAGGAAAGCATTTGAGGAGATCGCCGTGGACCGGGGGCATTTTCAGGAAAAAAGAAAACAGGAAAATGAAGTCCGGATCAATAAAAAAGCGGTGTACGCGAGGATCGCGGCATATGTGCCCCTGATATCGACCGTGGGACTGTATCTGATCGTCCCGTTTGTTGTGGAAAGCATGTCGCAGCTGATGCAATATTCGATTCAGATGCAGTCGCTGTGACAGGGAAAGGAGGTGATGGAAAAGTCCGTATGTAACAAAAAATTCAGGAAAGGAGGAGTGAAATGGAGAACAGTTTAAAGGGATTGATCCTGGCGGCGGGAATCGTGATCACCTGTCTTGTCGTGGGCGTCGGGTTTTATGTATCGCGGGAAGCAAAGTCCGCGTCTGTGAAAGCGACCGGACAGATCAATGAGATCACTTCGGAGCTGGACGAGCCGGCGAAAGTGATGTATGACGGCGCGGTAGTATCCGGACGGGAAGTGCTGGAAGTGATCGAAAAATATTATAACGACCCGACCGACGCGATGCTGATCAAAGTCGCGACATTGGAAGCTCCCGAGACATATACGTCTTACGGGACCGTCGGGGAAGAAAAGAAAAACTATACCCAGACAAAGCAGAACCAGACGGATTATATCAACCCGGCAGGAAAGTTTCTGGGAAAAGTAGACCGGAACGACAGCAAGACGATTACGGGAATCACATTTATCCAGCAGTAGAAAGGAAAGGGAAACGATGAAAAACGGACTACAGGCGGGCCTGGCGCAGGGAGCGGGAGCGCTGCTGTTCCTGCTCGCGCTTACAGTATTTTTCCGGTTTTACCGCATTGCGGATCAACTGGCGGAGGCGGTCATATGGATGTATTCGGCAGGATAACGGCAGTTCTTTTGAGCATAGCATTGTTTTTCGGCTTGCCATGCGTCTATTATCGGATGAAGAAGGAAGATCTCACCTATCTTTATACGCTGCAGGAAACGGCGCGGTTTATCGACCGGGTCCGGGACAATGGAGGGCTCACGGAAAAATTATATGGAGATTATCTGGACCGGCTGGAGGCGTTCGGGCCGCCGGGGCAGGTAAAACTGGAGGAGGAAGACGGCTGGCTGACCGTCAGGATCTCCAATGGATTTGTATATGGAGGGAGAATCAGAAATGAAGATGGTTAACTATGCGTTGTTGTTTGTCTGTATAACGTTTCCCTTTTGTCTCATTCTGGATCTGAAGATCCAGATGGCAAAGGAATCAGCAAAGCAGGAAGCAAAAAATTATATTGTGATGGAAAGCCGGACGGAGGAGATGCAAAATCATGGAGAATAGCCTGGCGGGGCTCATGATGGCGGCAGGCACGGTCGTGACCTGCATTATCATCAGCCTGGGATTTTTCCTCGCGCGGGAGGGAAAGGGACTGGCCCTGGAAGCCTCCAACCAGATGCAGGAAGCGAGGATCGCGATCAGCGAGCAGGGAGAATTGCGGTATGACCGGGTATATCTGACCGGGACGCAGGTGATCGCGGCGATCAAAAAATATGAAACAGACCATACCGTGACCGTGACGACAGCGAAACAGACGATGCAATTTCCGATCCGCTCAATGGAACAGGTCTATGATCCGGGAAGCGTCTTTTATATCCAGCCGGACGGCAGGTTCTGGAGCACGGTTGTACGAAACGGTTCCGGGATAATAACGGGATTTCAGTTTGTTCAGAAGTAATCAGGCGGGAAAGGAGGAAAAATGGAAAACAGCTTAAAAGGATTGATCCTGGCGGCGGGGATCGTCATCACCTGTCTTGTTGTCGGCGTCGGATTTTATGTGTCGCGGGAGGCAAAGAGTTCGTCTCTGGACGCAGCCGGGCAGATTCAGGAAATGGTGTCGGATGTGGATAATCCGAAATTGATGATATACGACGGCGCCAAGGTGACGGGCAGCGAAGTGTTGTGGATACTGGAGCATATTGCCGGGAAAAAGTGCCCGGTATATGTCCAGACGATGAACGGCCAGAAATTGATGTATCAGCAGATCGAAAACTACAACAAGGTCTACGCGCCATATAAGGATAAGGAAAACCATATCAATCCGAATGCCGTTTTTACGGGAGAAGCGGTCCGAAATAAAAACGGGGTCGTCAGCTGCCTGTCGTTTTGTCAGGAAGGAGCAACCCCGCAGGATATCTGGTATGACTTAAAGATCTTCGATTAGGGAAAGGGATACGGAGAAACGCTGCCAGATACAGCAGGAGCCGGCAGGCGCGCCGGCTCCTGTCCCTGGCGGTTTTATCTTTTATCTCTGGACTCTTCCGGAAGCGTCCCCTCCGGCGAGCTTGTTCACTTCGTCCATGGAAACCTGGTTAAAGTCCCCTTCGATCGAATGTTTCAGGCAGGAAGCCGCCACAGCGAATTCGATGATATTCTGGGGATCGTATCCGTTGAGTGTGGCGCAGATCAGCCCGCCGCCGAAGCTGTCGCCGCCGCCTACCCGGTCGACGATATGCATGGTATATTTTTTGCTGAAATAGTATCCGTCGCCGTCATAAAGCATGGCGGACCAGAGATTGTCGTTGGCGGAGATGGATTCTCTCAGCGTGATCGCTACCTTGCTGAACCCGAACCGGTCGGCAAGCTGTTTCGCCACATCCTTGTACCCTTCATGGTTCACGGTGCCGGCGGTGACGTCGGTGTTGGCGGCGCGGATGCCGAATACGTCCGCGGCGTCCTCCTCGTTCGCGATGCAGACGTCCACATATTCGCAAAGCTGTCCCATCACCTGTCCGGCTTTTTCTCTGGACCATAATTTGTTGCGGTAATTCAGGTCGCAGCTGATCGTCACGCCGTGCGCTTTTGCCGCTTTGCACGCGTCAAGGCAGATCGCTGCCACATTATCATTCAAAGCGGGAGTGATTCCGGTAAAGTGGAACCAGTCCGCCCCTTCAAAAATCTCATCCCAGTTAAAATCCTCCGGCGACGCGGTCGCGATGGAAGAACCGGCGCGGTCATAAATGACTTTGGACGGGCGCTGGCTGGCGCCTTTCTCCAGGAAGTAGATGCCGACGCGGTCGCCGCCGCGCGCGATATAGCGGGTATCCACGCCGTATCTCCTCAGCGCGTTTACGCCTGCCTGCCCGATCTCGTGCGCGGGAAGCTTGGATACAAATTTCGCGTCAAATCCGTAATTGGCAAGGGATACGGCGACATTTGCCTCCCCGCCTCCATAGGTCGCGCCGTAAGATTCCGCCTGGACAAAGCGATAATAGCCTTCCGGGGCGAGGCGCAGCATGATCTCTCCAAATGTGATTACTTTCTTATTTGCCATCGTTCATTTCTCCTTTTTTTGTCAATGGTAAAAGCCGTCAGGCTTGAACCAGATGCACGGCGAATCCGCCGATCTCGTCCTTGAAATATACGGCGGTCATCGCTCCTTTTTGGTTATATTTTGCAGTTTCCATATCAAACTCATATCCCTGTGTTTCCAGATAATTGACCGCGCGGTCCATATAATTGGTGCGCACGGCAATATGTCCGTTCGTTCCGAGATAAGGAGCCTTCATCACTTCAACGCCGGTTCCGGCGAAAATCGAAGAATTGCCGGCCTTTTTCGTGAATCCGAACATTGCCTCAAACATACCCGCCGTCCGGTCCGCGTCCGCTTCGTCCGCCGCGTTGATGCCGATGTGCGCGATCTCAAAGCCGAGCATGGTCTGGACCGCTTCCCGCGTCAGGTCACGGATCCGGTCAAATTCGCCCGCCGCGATGAGGTCTTTGCTGACCATCCAGCTTCCTCCGCATGCGAGAATCTTCGGGAAATCAAGGTAATCCTTCAGATTGGACGCGTTGATGCCTCCGGTCGGCATAAATTTCATATTGACATAAGGCGCAGCCATGGCTTTGATCATCTTGATCCCGCCAGCCGCTTCCGCAGGGAAGAACTTGACGACGTCAAGCCCAAGCTCCAGCGCCTGCTCGATATCGCTCGGATTGGTCGTGCCGGGCGTCACGGGGATATCATGGTCTACGCAATATTTGACGACCTTCGGATTTAATCCGGGGCTGACGATAAATCTGGCGCCCGCCTCAACGGCGGCGTCTACCTGTTCGATGGTCAGCACGGTGCCTGCCCCGACCAGCATCTCCGGAAATTCGGCGGTCATCGTTTTGATCGCGTCTTTCGCTGCCGCTGTGCGGAACGTTACTTCCGCGCAGGGAAGCCCACCGTCGCAAAGCGCTTTCGCGAGAGGAGCCGCGTCTTTGGCATCGTCGAGCACAACGACCGGGACAATGCCGATTTTTTGGATTTTCTCTAAAATCTGATTCATTTTTCTCCTTCTTCTCCTTCTTTCGCTTGATATTGTGAAACCGGACGGAATGCCCGGGTTCGCAGATATTTGAATTATACAGTTAAACATGAGATTATTCAAGATTTTTCTCTTTGTCCGGAAAAAAAATAAGAAATTCTCATTTTTGCCCTTTATTTCTCAAAATAAATGTTGTAAAATGAATCCATATGGGACCTGATACTCGGGTTTCCAGAGGCCAAGTTTTAAATAGGAGGAGAAAGAGATATGGCAAGAAAATTTAAGACCATGGATGGAAATACGGCTGCCGCTCACGTATCGTACGCGTATACGGACGTTGCCGCGATCTATCCGATCACGCCATCATCTGTTATGGCTGAAGTAACAGATAAGTGGGCGACTGCGGGCCAGAAAAATATTTTCGGGCAGGAAGTCCGGGTAACGGAGATGCAGTCGGAAGCGGGAGCTGCGGGAGCAGTGCACGGTTCGTTGGCGGCAGGCGCCCTCACGACTACTTTTACGGCTTCTCAGGGATTGCTTTTGATGATTCCAAATATGTACAAGATGGCGGGCGAGCTGCTGCCGGGCGTGATCAACGTATCCGCGCGTGCGCTGGCGTCCCATGCGCTGTCGATCTTTGGAGATCACTCTGACGTTTACGCGTGCCGCCAGACCGGTTACGCAATGCTGTGCGAGAGCAGTGTCCAGGAAGTAATGGACCTGACTCCGGTCGCGCACTGTGCGGCGATCAAAGGACGGGTTCCGTTCCTGAATTTCTTTGACGGGTTCCGTACTTCCCACGAATTGCAGAAGATTCAGATCTGGGATTATGACGATCTGAAAGATCTGGTCGATCTGGACGCAGTAGACGAGTTCCGCCGCCGTTCCCTGAATCCGGAGCATCCGGTGCTTCGCGGAACTGCCCAGAACCCGGATATCTTCTTCCAGGCAAGGGAAGCATGCAACAAATATTACAATGCCGTTCCGGCGCTTGTCCAGGAATATATGGATAAGGTCAATGAAAAGATCGGAACCAATTACAAATTATTCAATTACTACGGAGCAGAGGATGCGGAGAAAGTCATCATCGCGATGGGCTCCGTGTGCGAGACGATCGAGGAGACGGTGGATTATCTGATGCAGGCTGGAGAGAAAGTCGGCGTCGTAAAGGTTCGCCTGTACCGCCCGTTCAGCGCGGAAGCGCTTGTCGCGGCGATTCCTCAGACCGCGAAACAGATCACCGTATTAGACCGGACCAAAGAGCCGGGCGCGCTTGGCGAGCCGCTGTATCTGGATGTGGTAGCGGCGCTGAAGGATACGGCGTTCAACAATGTCCCGGTATATTCCGGACGCTACGGCCTCGGTTCCAAAGATACGACGCCGGCGCAGATCATCGCGGCATATCGCAATTCGGAGAAGAAGCACTTTACGATCGGGATCAACGACGATGTGACCAATCTGTCGCTGCCGCTCGGAGAGAACCCGGATACGGTTCCTGCCAGCACTGTGAGCTGCAAATTCTGGGGACTGGGCGCGGACGGTACCGTAGGCGCGAACAAGAACTCCATCAAGATCATCGGCGACCATACGGACAAGTATGCGCAGGCATATTTTGATTATGATTCCAAGAAATCCGGCGGCGTCACGATCTCCCACCTGCGGTTTGGCGACGAGCCGATCCACTCCACTTACCTGATCAACAAAGCGGACTTTGTCGCATGCCATTGTCCTGCTTACATCCACAAATATAATATGGTCCAGGATCTGAAGGACGGCGGTACGTTCCTGCTCAACTGCAGCTGGCCGGCGGACGAGGTCGCGGATCATCTTCCGGGCCAGGTAAAGGCTTACATGGCGAAACATAATATCAAATTCTACATCATCGACGGAATCCGGGTCGGCAAGGAGATCGGGCTGGGAGGACGGATCAACACGGTCCTTCAGGCGGCATTCTTCAAACTGTCCGGCATCATTCCGATCGACGAGGCAGTGCAGTATATGAAAGACGCGGCTACCGCTTCCTATGGAAGAAAGGGCGACGACGTTGTCAAGATGAACCATGACGCCATCGACCGCGGCGTTACGGACGCGGTTGAGGTTCCGGTTCCCGCGGAATGGGCGGACTGCGCGGATGAAAACCTGCAGCCGGTCTATACAGGCGACCGCGCGGAGCTGGTTGATTTTGCAAACAAGATTCTTGCCCCTGTGAACTGCCAGCAGGGATATGACCTTCCGGTTTCTACCTTTACGGATATGGCGGACGGCACATTCCCTCAGGGTTCCGCGGCATTTGAGAAGCGCGGCGTTGCGGTTGACGTTCCGGAATGGAATCCGGACGACTGCATCCAGTGCAACTTCTGTTCCTATGTATGTCCTCACGCGGTCATCCGGCCGGTTGTGATGACGGACGAAGAGCTGGCGGCAGCTCCCGCAGGAACAAAATCAAAACCGATGACGGGTGTTCCGGGAATGAATTTCACGATGTCCGTTTCCGTTATGGATTGTACGGGATGCGGTTCCTGCGTGAACGTATGCCCGGGCAATAAGAAAGGCGCGGCTCTTGCGATGAAAGGGCTTGAGACGCAGTATGAAGCGCAGAAGACGTTTGATTATGGCGTGAAAGTTGAGAAGAAGCCGGAAGTAACGGCGAAATTCGCGCCGAATACCGTAAAGGGAAGCCAGTTTAAACAGCCGCTGCTTGAGTTCTCCGGCGCCTGCGCGGGATGCGGCGAGACGCCGTACGCGAAACTGGTAACGCAGCTGTTTGGCGAGAGAATGTATATCGCGAACGCGACCGGATGTTCTTCGATCTGGGGAGGCTCCGCGCCGTCCACGCCGTATACGGTAAACGGCGAAGGACATGGTCCCGCATGGGCGAACTCGCTGTTCGAGGACAACGCGGAATTTGGTCTCGGCATGGCGCTTGCACAGGAAGCGCTGCGCGACCGGTTAAAAGAGAAATTAGTCGCGCTTCAGGCGAAAGCAGAGAAAGAAAATGTCAAAGAAGCGATCCAGAACTGGCTCGATACCTTTGAGGACGGCGCCGCGAACGCGGAACCGACCCGGAACCTGGTAGCGGCTCTGGAGGCATGCGGATGTGAACCCGCGAAAGAGATTCTCAAAGACGCCGATTTCCTTGCGAAGAAATCCCAGTGGATCTTTGGCGGAGACGGATGGGCATATGATATTGGCTTCGGCGGACTGGACCATGCGATCGCTTCCGGCAAAGACATCAATATCCTCGTATTTGATACCGAGGTTTATTCCAATACCGGCGGTCAGTCTTCCAAGGCAACCCAGACCGGCGCGGTCGCTCAGTTCGCGGCGGGCGGCAAGGAAGTGAAGAAGAAAGACCTTGCGGCGATCGCGATGAGCTACGGATATGTCTATGTTGCTCAGGTTGCGCAGGGCGCTGACCAGAACCAGCTTGTGAAAGCGCTCGTGGAAGCAGAATCTTATCATGGACCTTCCATCGTGATCGCGTACGCTCCTTGTATCAACCATGGAATCAAGGGCGGTATGAAGAACGCGCAGTCGGAAGAGAAAGCGGCTGTGACGTCCGGATACTGGAATCTGTTCCGCTTCGATCCGCGCAGGGCAGAAGCAGGTCAGAATCCGTTCCAGCTGGACAGCAAAGCTCCGACTACCAATTATCAGGATTTCATCCGGAATGAAGTCCGGTATACGTCTCTGGTACGTCAGAATCCGGAGAAGGCAGAGCGGCTGTTCGCGAAAGCGGAAGAAAACGCCAAAGAAAAATTTGCGCATTTGACCGAGCTTGCATCCGAATGATCCGGCTGTAAGAACGGGAGCGAAAGGGGCTGTCCGGTCCATGCGACCGGACGCCCTTTTTTTCTGTCACAGGAAATTTCATCCTGTGACAGAAAAAGCCTCCGGCTGGATGCGCAGCTCGCAGAGAGGAAACTGCTGCTTCACAGCCTGCTCGCGCGCAAAAAATGCCTTCTCCCCTCATGAATGAGGGGCAGGGGAGCTGATATGCCGAAGGCATTTTTTACGCTGTCGGGGACGGCGGACGCGGCAGCGCAAAAGCCTCCGGCGGGCAAAACACCGCCCGAAGAAGAAAATGCCGATTCGCGGCGTACACAAAAGTTTCATAAAGAATTAGTTGAAAAAAACGGGAATACTAGTATAATGGAACATGATATAGTTGAATCATCATGACGAGCAAAAGGAGAGAATCATTTGAACAACAATAAAAACGAGAAAGATCCAAAAGAATTATGGAAAAAATACCGGCCCCTGGTGTGGATCGCGATTGTCACGCTGATCTTGACGATGCTGCTGAACAGCGCGATGACCCGCCTTGTGGAAGGAACGATGGAGAAAGTCACATACAGTGAATTTCTGGATATGCTGGAACAGGATCAGATCGAATCGGTCCGGATCGACAGCGAGAACGCAAGGCTGATCATTACGCCGAAGTCGCAGACGAATCCGATGATGAAGACGACGTATTATACGATCGCCCCTACGGATCTTGCGCTGATCCAGCGGCTGGAGCGCGCGGGCGTCCGGTTTGAGAGAAAAGAACCGGAACGGCAGTCGTTTCTGATGAGCCTGCTCGGCTATCTGCTTCCTTTTGTCCTGATTTACGGCGTTTTCTTCTATTTTATGCGCAGCAGAGGCGGCATGATGGGCGTTGGAAAAAGCAACGCCAAGATGTATGTGGAGAAAAAGACCGGCGTTACGTTCGCGGATGTCGCGGGACAGGACGAGGCGAAGGAGACGCTGCGGGAGATGGTCGATTTCCTTTATCATCCGGATCGGTATCTCGCCATTGGCGCGAAGCTGCCGAGGGGAGCTCTGTTAGTCGGACCTCCCGGAACCGGAAAAACGCTGCTTGCGAAAGCGGTCGCCGGGGAAGCGGACGTCCCGTTTTTTTCACTGACAGGATCGGATTTTGTCGAGATGTTTGTCGGCGTCGGAGCGTCCCGCGTGCGGGATCTGTTTAAGCAGGCGCAGGCGATGTCACCCTGCATCATTTTCATTGACGAGATCGACGCGATCGGAAAAAGCCGCGACACCGTTTACGGCGGAAGCGGGAATGACGAGCGCGAGCAGACATTAAATCAGCTTTTGTCGGAGATGGACGGATTCGATACGTCCAAGGGGCTTGTGATCCTCGCGGCGACGAACCGACCGGAAGTATTGGATAAGGCGCTGCTCCGCCCGGGACGGTTTGATCGGCGCGTGATCGTGGAAAAACCGGACCTGAAAGGGAGGGTCGAAACGCTCCGGGTTCATTCCAAGAATGTAAAGCTTGATGAAACCGTCGATTTCAATGAGATCGCCCTGGCAACCTCCGGCGCGGTCGGCTCCGATCTTGCCAATATGGTAAATGAAGCCGCGCTGCTGGCGGTTAAGGAGGGCAGGCAGTCTGTTTCCCAGAAAGATCTGTTTGAGGCGGTTGAGGTCGTTATCGCTGGAAAAGAGAAGAAAGACCGTATTCTCAACCCGGAAGAAAAACGGATCGTCGCCTACCACGAGGTAGGTCATGCGCTTGCGATCGCGCTGCAGAAGCATACGGAACCGGTGCAGAAGATCACGATCGTGCCCCGGACGATGGGCTCCCTTGGTTATACGATGCAGGTTCCGGAAGAAGAAAAATATCTGATGAGCAAGGACGAGATGCAGAACGAGATTGTTTCCCTGCTTGGAGGGCGCGCTGCCGAGGAAGTGAAATTCCAGTCTGTAACGACAGGGGCGTCCAACGATATCGAGCGCGCGACAAAGCTGGCGCGGGCGATGGTGACGCAGTACGGCATGTCGGACAAATTTGGGCTTGTCGGGCTTGAATCCATACAGAATCAATATTTGGACGGACGTACGGTACTCAACTGCGCGGATGAGACGGAGGCGCAGGTCGATCAGGAGATCATGCGCATGCTCCGGGAAGCATACGAAAACGCGGTGGCAATGATGCAGCATAATATGGAGACGCTGGATCGGGTAGCGGAATTTCTGATCGAGAAAGAGACGATTACCGGCCATCAGTTTATGGAGATTTTTAATCAGTGCAATCCGGAGAATCCGTTGCAGGAAAATAAGTCCGGGAAATAGCCGGACGCAGGGGTGGAATGATGGGATATCAGATGATCGCGCTCGATCTGGACGGGACGCTGACCAATTCGGAGAAAAAGATCACGCCCGGGACAAAGCAGGCGTTGTTTGACGCGATGGATCGCGGCGTAAAAGTCGTGCTTGCTTCGGGACGTCCCGATTACGGGATCGAACCGGTTGCACGGGAGCTGGAACTGGAACGGCGGGGCGGATATGTGATCGCGTTCAATGGAGCCAGGATCATGGACTGCGCGAACGGCGCCGTCCTGTATCAGAATACGATCCCACAGCGCTATATCCCGGTCCTGGTTTCTCTGGCGGAGGAATATCATGTGGATTATCTCACATATGACAGGGACGCGCGGACGATCATTACCAACAATCCCGATAATATTTACGCGGAGGTAGAAGCGAGGATCAACCATATGCCGATGCGGTACGAGCAGGATCTTGCGGAGGCAGTCACCTATCCGGTCAATAAGATGATCATGCTGGGCAGCGGTATGTATCTTCATACGGTCGAACCGAGGCTCCGGCGGGATATGGCGGGAGTACTGAACGTATACCGTTCCGAACCGTTCTTTCTGGAGGTGATGCCGCTCGGCGTCGATAAAGGAAAGGCGCTTGCGCAGCTGCTTGCGATCACGGGGATCCGGCGGGAAGATACGATCGCGGTAGGAGACGGATTTAACGATCTTGCGATGATCGAATATGCCGGTCTTGGCGTCGCGATGGAAAATGCGCAGGATGAGGTGAAGGAAAAAGCGGATCAGATCACGTCATCCAATGACCAGGACGGAGTCGCGCGCGTGATCGACCGATATCTGCTTCACGGGGAAGCGGCGGACGCGTAATAGAAGAAAAGAAAAACAGAAAAACAGGAGAGATTCCTTCAGTCGCCTGACTGCCGGGATGCCTCCTGTTTTTTTATTGCGTTTCGTCTCCAGGATTGCGCTGTTTCTTGCTGCCGGTCACTCTCCGGAATTTCTTCTTTTTTCGGAGATCCGGCGGCGGATCCGGCGGACTTCGGTAATATAATTCTGATAGATGAACCGGTTGATCTCGCCTCCGATAAAGATGATCTGCATACAGAAATACATCCAGAGGAAAACAAGGATGATCGTGGACAAGCTGCCGTACATATAAGAAAAATTGGTAAACTTCGTGAAAAAGATGGAGATGAAATAGGAAACCGCCATCCATCCGGCTGTCGCGAACAGCGCGCCCGGAACCTCCCGCAGAAGCGTGGATTTTCGGTTTGGGATAAAACAATAGATCATATCGAAAAACAGGACCAGGACGATGACGACGATCGTATTGCGCAGCCCGATGATCCTGTCCGCCACCTGTACCGCGACGGGGAACGTCCGGCAAACATAGGCGTAGATGCTGTTGCCGAATACGAGGAAACACAGGCAGAAAACCAAAATAAGACAAAAGATAAACGTGTAGATCGTCGCGATAAAACGGATGATAAAATAATTTCTTGTCTCCGCAATGTCATAGACGCTGTTCAATCCGTTGTAAATCGCCATCACGCCTTTGGAAGCCGACCAGAGCGTACCGAGGATCGTGATGGTAAACAGGGTGGGCGATGCTTTTGTATAAATCTCGGTGATCGTTTCGAGCAGGATGCTCTGAAATTCAACGGGAACAATATTTTTCAATGCGGAATATAGATCGGATACCTGAAATGGAAGATAACGGGATGCGGTCAGAATAACCATGACCAGGGGGAAAAAGGACAGCAGTACGAAAAATGCAGCCTGAGCCGCGAACGGAGCGACGTGGTCGTCCGTGATTTTCTGACAGAAACTGAAAATAACAGAACAGATATTTTTCAGGCGATTCATAATGGCAGTGCCACCTTCCGTTCATTTTTTGCCGGCATAAAAGCCTCTGATCCATGCATCATCATAGCATACCTGTATGGAAAAAACAACAGGAGATCGATTGTCAACTTATTTTGCAATAGTAGTTGACAATCGGAAAAAGGTTTGATATGGTTGGAGTATCTCGTTGCCGTATGGAGGAGAAAGATGGGAGTAAAGGATAAAGTATTGAAATATCTGGAAGAAAACCGGGGACGGACGGTTTCCGGCACGGAGATGGCGGAGCTTCTGTCCGTCAGCAGGAACGCGGTATGGAAAGCGGTCCGGTCGCTCCAGGACGGGGGATATGCGATCACGGGCGTCCCGAACAGGGGCTATACAATGGACGCTTCGAATGATATTCTGTCCCGGCAAAGCATTGAGCCGTTTTTGTGGGGCGGCGCGAAAGACCTCCGCATCCAGGTTCACAAGCTGGTATCTTCCACCAATACGCTGGGGAAAGAGCTGGCGATGAACGGGGAACCGGAAGGGGCGGTGATCGTCGCCGAGGAACAAAACGGCGGAAAAGGACGGATGGGCCGCTCATTTTATTCCCCGAAGGGAACGGGCGTTTATTTCAGCCTGCTGCTGCGCCCGGAACAGAACGCGGAGGACGCGCTTTTTCTTACGACGACCGCCGCGGTAGCCGTGGCGCGCGCGATTGAGAAGGTGACGTCGGAACACGCCTCGATCAAGTGGGTCAATGACGTCTATTGCCATGGAAAGAAGGTATGCGGGATACTGACCGAAGCCGGGATGGACTTTGAGAGCCGGAGGCTGGACTATGCGGTCGTGGGTATCGGTATCAATGTCACCCAGCCGGAGCACGGCTTTCCGCAGGAGCTTACAAATAAGGCGGCGGCGCTGTGCGACAGCAAGCCGGAGCGGGCGGAGACGAGAAGCCGCCTCATCGCTGAGACGCTCAGCGAATTTTGGGACTGCTACCGGAACGGAAACGGGTCTTCCTGCATGGAAGAATACCGGAAACGGTCGTTCCTGATCGGCCATACCGTGGAAATCGTCGGCAGGGAGGACGCCGGGCAGGCGCTGGTGCTGGACGTCGATGAGAAAGCGAGGCTGCGGGTGCGGTTCCGGGACGGCACGGAAAAAGCGCTCTCGTCCGGGGAGGTCAGCATCGTGATGAAACCGGAGGACAATGTACCGGCGGATGGGATGTCCGGCGGGATGGAGAAAAAAAGGGGAGACAGGACAAATGGAAAATGAAAACAAAGGAACAGCGATGAATGTGAGACAGATTACACTGATCGGAGCGATGGCGGCGGTACTCTGCGTTTTGGGACCTCTTTCCATCAGCCTGCCGATCACGGTGGTGCCGATTTCCCTGACCGGCTTCGCGATCTATCTGACGGTTTATGTATTGGGCTGGAAGCGAGGGCTGATCGCTTATGGCATTTATTTTCTGGCAGGGCTCGCGGGACTCCCGGTTTTTTCCGGATTTTCGGGAGGACTTGCGAAAGTGGCAGGACCGACAGGAGGATATCTGATCGGCTTTTTCTTTCTTGCGTTTTTCAGCGGGTGGTTTGTGGACCGGTTCCCGGAGAAACGGATCATGCATATCGTCGGGATGCTGGCGGGAAACGGATTGAATTATGCGTTCGGAACCGTATGGCTGGCGCTGCTGAATCATCTGAGCCCGGAGGCGGCACTGCTTGCCGGAGTGGTTCCGTTTCTTCCGGGAGACGCGCTAAAAATAGCGGGAGCGGTGCTGATCGGACCGTCCATCCGCAAGCGGCTTGACGCCGCCATGCTGCGTTAGAAAGGAAGATCGTCCGGGCGCGCGGACAGGAAAATGAGAAGAAGGCTTGCAATTTTTTTGAGAAGGAGTATAATAGGTACACCCGATGGGGAGCAGCTTCGCGCTTGGCGACAACCTCATGCGGGACGGCAGCCGGGATGGTATTACAGGCAGCATGATACGGGAAAGAAATAAGAAGGAAGGGTAAACAGATGACAGCGAAGAAGACAGAAACAGTGAAAAAAGCAGAATCAGCAATGAAAGCGGAGCCTGTAAAGAAAACAGAAGCCGCGAAGAAAGTGGAGCCGGTAAAGAAGGCGGAACCCGCGAAGAAAGCGGAGCCTGCAAAGAAAACAGAAGCCGCGAAGAAAGCGGAGCCTGCAAAGAAAACAGAAGCCGCGAAGAAAGCGGAGCCGGTAAAGAAGGCGGAACCCGCGAAAAAGGCGGAGCCTGCAAAGAAAACAGAAGCCGCGAAGAAAGCGGAGCCCGTAAAGAAAGCGGCACCTGTGAAGAAAGCGGAACCTGTAAAGAAATCGGCGCCCGCGAAGAAGACCGAAACCGCGAAGAAGGCGCCCGCGAAGACGACGGAAGTATATGTACAGTGCTTTGGAAAGGAATATACGACCGACCAGATCGCGGACCGGGTCGTCGAGACATGGGTTTCTCAGGGCAGAAAAAAATCAGATATCAAAACATTGGACGTTTATGTGAAGCCCGAGGATGGAAAAGCGTATTATGTCGTCAATGGCGTCGCAGCCGGCGATATCCTGTTATAATCATCAATGCCGTTGTCTCCCTGATCAGAGACGCGGCATTTTTGTATCAAAAAGCCTATGAAATATGAAGAAGCGCTGGAATATCTGCTGGATATTCCGACTTACGCGAAAAAGACGTCAAAAGAAAATATCCGGATGCTGCTCGAAGCGCTCGGCAACCCGTGCCGGGAGCGGAAAACAGCGCATATTGCCGGTACAAACGGAAAGGGATCCGTCTGCGCGTATCTGAACGGGATATTGCTTGAGCGGGGGTACCGCGTGGGAATGTTTACGTCCCCGCACCTTGTCGATATACGGGAGCGCATCCGGATCAACGGGAAATGCCTGGATCAGGATTTTTTTTGCCATGTGCTGGATGAGGTGCGGGAAGCGATCCGAGCCTGTAGGAAAAACGGCGGGCTTCCTCCATCCTTTTTTGAAACGCTGTTCCTGATGGCGGCAAAAGCGTTTGAAGAAAAAAAAGTCGATTATTGTATCTATGAGGCTGGAATGGGAGGCAGGAACGACGCGACCAATGTCATCGTCCCGGACGTCTGCGTGATCACGACGATCAGCCTTGACCATACCGAATTTCTGGGCGATACGGTCAGCGCGATCGCGCGGGAAAAAGCGGGGATCATAAAGGAGGGCGTCCCTGTGGTCAGCCTTAATAAAAATCCGGCGGCAGCGTCCGTGATCCGGGAAGAAGCGGAGAAAAAACATGCGCCCTGCATCCTGCTTACTCCGGACGATTATCTGGATTTTGCGGCTCCCGCGCCGTTTCAGAGAGAAAACGCGTCCCTTGCATGGAAAGCGGCGGAAACGCTGGGCGTGGAGGGGTCGTTGGAATGTCTGGAGAGAACGGTATGGTCGTGCCGCATGGAGCAGATTTTGCCGCAGATCTATGTCGACGGGGCGCATAATATGGAAGCGATTGAAACATTAGTACATACATTCGCTACTTGCCATGGCGGCAAGAATAAGGTATTATTATTTTCAGCGGCGAAGGATAAAAATTACAGGGACATGATCGCCTGCCTCTGCAGGCTGGACCGGCTTCAGCAGGTGATCGTGGCTCCCATGAAGAATACAAGGGGACTTGACGCCCCTGCCATGGAGCGGTGCTTCCGGGCGTGCGGACA
Source organism: uncultured Lachnospiraceae bacterium (assembly GCA_947593735.1). Classification (GTDB taxonomy): domain Bacteria; phylum Bacillota; class Clostridia; order Lachnospirales; family Lachnospiraceae; genus CANQDT01. Next base: position 21,622 of record CANQDT010000015.1, read on the forward strand.
GGACAAGGTCGCCGTCATGGAGGATATTGCCGGCGCGTTTTCTTACGCGAAGAAACTCGCGGGACCGGATACCGTGCTTCTGTGCACAGGTTCCCTGTACCTGGCGGGGGAAATAAAGGCGATAGCGGGAGGACAAGATGATCAACTTTAACGAGGAAATCAAAAAATTTCAGCCGAACCTGGAAGTCAGCCAGGCGGAGGACGAGATTCTGAAAAACGACCTTCAGGATATGACGGATGTGATCGAGAAACTGTTAGCGAAAGATACGGGACGATATGGACAAACATTTATACAATAGGATTCTCCTTTCTTCGGACTGGTATTACAACCGGGGACTGACCAAAGCCAGGATCCGGGATCTGTCCGGGGCGGCGGAGGATCTGCGCACAGCAATCAAATATAATAAGAGGAATATCCAGGCGAGGAACCTTCTTGGACTGGTTTATTATGAGGCGGGCGAAGTCTGTCAGGCGCTGTGCCAGTGGACGATCAGCACCAATTTCCAGGCGCTTGGCAATCCGGCGTCGGAATACCTGGAGCAGATCATGGCGGATCAGGCGTGGGTGGAAACAGTGAACGCGACCGTGCGCAAATATAACCAGGCGCTGATCCACGCGCGGCACAGCAGCGACGACCTCGCGATCATTCAGCTGAAGCAGGTCATTGAAGCGATGCCGAACTATATCAGCGCGCATCTGCTGCTTGCCCTTGTCCTGATGCGCGGGAAGCAGTACGCGCAGGCGCGCAGGACGCTCCGCGAGGTACTCCGGATGGATGTGAACAATCTGGACGCGCTGCGCTATATGGATGAAGTCCGGCAGCAGCTGCGGACGGCGGGCCGCCGCAGCAGGAACCAGGAGAAGCAGGGAAAGGACGAGCGGAAGCGCCAGAGGCGGTTTTTCTTTTCCGATGAGGAGGAAGAACAGTACAACCGGCGGAATTACGGTTATATGCTCTTTGGGCTTGTTGTCGGCGTGCTGTTCATGGCGGTCCTGATCGTACCGAACGCGAGGGAGAAAGCGATTGAGGAAAGCGGGATGGACCGCAAGCAGTATGAGCAGCAGGTCAGTACGCTGGAAACGCAGGTCGCGGAGCTGCAGCAGGCAAACCAGACGGCGCAGCAGGAGCTTGACCGGTACGGAGCCGTTCCGGACGATTTTTTTGAGACGGCTTCCGCCAACTCGTTTGAGGAAGCATATACGATGTATGAGGAAGGCGCGTACAGCAGCGCGCTGGAGAAATTTATGGAGGCATATCAGCTCAACCCGGAAAATGGAAGGGCGCTTTTCTTCATGGGAAAGATGAATGATCTGCTGGACCAGGATGAGGAAGCAAAGAACTATTTCACGCAGGTGATCGAGAAATTTCCCGATACGGAACAGTCGGAGGAAGCGGAACGTCTGATAAAGGAAATGGACGGCGAGTAGGATACAAAGGAGAAAGATGACCAGGATCAGAACCATCCGGTCGTCTTTTTTCTTACCTTGAGATTGTAAATAACAGGAAAAGGAGAATATAAATGGAAAATTATATCGTGGTAAACCAATGCCTGTTTGTGAAGATGCCGAAGGAACTGGACCATCATGAAACCGACCGGATCCGGTCGGATATGGACGGATATTTTATCACGCATCCCATCCGGCATGTGGCGTTTGATTTTTCGGAGACGGAGTTTATCGACAGTTCCGGGATCGGGCTGATCATGGGGCGGTATGAAAAGCTGCATGTGGCGGGCGGAAAAATATTCGTGATGGGCGTGATCCCGTCTATCCGGAGGGTACTTGCCATGTCGGGCGTCACCAGGCTGGTATACATCAAAGAAAGCGAGCGGGATGTATTTGCATCCATTCAGTAAAGGAGGAGACTATGGAGTTTACCAATGAAATGAAACTGGAATTAAAAGCCATATCGGAAAATGAGAGTTTTGCCCGTATGGTGATCGCGGCGTTTACCGCGTCCCTGAATCCGACGCTGGAAGAACTGGGCGACGTCAAAACTGCGGTATCGGAAGCAGTCACCAATGCGATCATTCACGGATACGAGGGAAACAGGCAGGGCGTGATACGGATGCACGGGTACATAAAAGGAAAGATCCTGCATATTGTGATCGAGGACGACGGCGTCGGGATCCCGGACATTGCGCGGGCGATGACCCCTCTGTATACGAGCAAGCCGGAACTGGAGCGGTCCGGCATGGGATTTTCCTTTATGGAAGCATTTATGGATGAACTGACGGTTGAGTCCGAGGCAGGCGCGGGCACGAAAGTCATGATGAAAAAAATAATCGGATTGGAAAATAAGTATGAATAAGGAGTCGCATGGACGAGACAATTTCGTTAATCAGAGCTTCGCAGGCGGGCGACATGGAGGCGCGGGAACAGGCGGTCGCCGGAAATATGGGACTTGTATTCAGCGTCGCCAGGCGGTTCACCGGGCGCGGGTATGAGATGGAGGACCTGGTACAGCTCGGATCCATCGGTCTGCTGAAAGCCATCGAAAAATTTGATTTTTCTTATGATGTGAAATTTTCCACATACGCGGTGCCGCTGATCATCGGTGAGATCAAGCGGTTCCTCCGGGACGACGGGATGATAAAGGTGAGCCGTTCGTTAAAGGAGCTTGCCTGCCGCGCGTATCTTGCGAGAGAAAAATTACAGGATCAAAAAAACCGGGAACCGACAGTAGAAGAATTGGCGGAAGAGCTGGGCGCGGCGCGGGAAGACCTGATCCTGGCGCTCGAGGCGGAAAGCGAGGTCGTGTCGCTGCAAAAACCGGTTTACCACAGGGACGGAAGCGAGATGTTGTTAATGGACAAGATAGAGGAGACGGAGGACTGCGAGGAGGAGATCGTGAACCATCTCGCGCTCCGGCAGATACTGGAGGAACTTGCGCCGGAAGAACGGCGCCTCATCGAACTCCGCTATTTCGCGGAACAGACGCAGAGCGAGGTCGGGAAATTGATGGGGATCTCGCAGGTGCAGGTTTCGCGTATGGAAAAAAAGATCCTGGATCAGCTCCGGAAAAGGTTCCATGCATAAAAAAACCGGAACGACTCATACTAGTATCACGTTCCGGTATGCCTGCGGCGCGGAATGTCATACCAGGAAAGGAGCGGAACGGCATGGAGGTTTTGTATATCAAGGCGGAACAGAGCCAGTGTTTCCACAAAAGGACGGTCACATTGAACGATGTGGCGACCCTGTACTGCAGCGACCCGGAGATCACAAAGGGCGCCGGGCGGATCCAGGTTCTTCTCTTTGACCACTATCCCAATGATAAAAAGGTGCTTTCGATCCTGAAGATCATCGAATTGATCGAAAAGCAGTATCCGGACGTCCTTGTGATCAATCTCGGCGAGCAGGATATCATTGTATATTACAAAGAAGGAAAGCAGGAGAACGCCTGGGCGCTCCGCGCGAAGATCGGGTTTATCTGCGCGACGTCGTTTTTTGGAGCCGGATTTTCTATTATGGCATATAATATGGACGTCAGCGCGGAAGATCTGTTTTCCAAAATTTATTATCTTGTCACCGGAAAGCTGGCGACCGGGCCGACGCTGCTGGAATTGATGTACAGTCTCGGGCTGGCGGTCGGAGTGGTCGTCTTTTTCAACCACGCCGCGAACAAAAAACTCTCGGACGATCCGACGCCGTTTGAGGTGCAGATGCGGATGTACGAGGAAAATGTGAACAGCACGCTGATCACGGGCGCCGGGCGGAAACAGGAGGAGTACGATGCTGATTCTTAGATATGCGCTTTTGACCGTCATCGGATTGTCCGCGGGAATGGTGATCGCAGGGGGATATGTCGCCGTCGTGACGATGCTCGGCGTGATCCCGCGGTTCGCCGGGATCACGAAAACCGCGAAACGGGCGATGCTCTATGAAAACTGCGTCATACTCGGAGTTATTGCGGGAAATGTGATGGACCTTTACTCGGTCCGGCTTCCTCTCGGTCCGGTCTATCTTGCCGCGCAGGGGCTGTTCGCCGGGATCTTCATCGGCGCGCTTGCCGTGGCGCTGGAGGAGATCGTCAAAGCGATCCCGATCTTCGCCAGGCGGTACCGCCTCAGAAAAGGGATGCCCTATCTTGTCTATGCGTTCGCTTTTGGAAAACTGACAGGCACATTCCTGCAATTCTTTTTATTTGACTAGAAGGAGATAAAAATGAAACAGCCAACGAATGAACAATACAACCAATATGTGGAACACGTCACGCCAAAAAACAGCTGCCTGCTGAATTGCGTGAAAGCGTTTGTGGTCGGCGGGGCGATCTGCGTGCTCGGCCAGATTTTGTTCGCGTTATTTCAGAACGTGGGCGGGATGGAGGAAAAGGACGCCTCCGGATATGTGACGGTCTGCCTTGTCCTGCTCAGCATTATCCTGACCGCGCTGAACCTGTACGGTCCGATCGCGCAGTTCGGCGGCGCCGGTTGTCTGGTTCCGATCACCGGATTCGCCAATTCCGTCGCGTCGCCCGCCATTGAATATCAGGCGGAAGGACAGGTATTTGGCATTGGCGTCAAGATCTTTACGATCGCCGGTCCGGTCATCCTCTACGGGATCTTTACGGGATGGCTTCTCGGGTTCCTGTATTGGATCCTGAAATGCTTTGGGATCGCCGGATGAGGGGAAAACGCGTGTCTGGCCCGGGAGGAGCCGCCGGAGCGGGAGAAATGGGTTCGGTTTTGCGGAACCGGGATCCCGCGCGGCAGGACGGATCCCGGGCTGTTTTACTGTCCGCGCCCGGAGAGGGAAGAAAAGAAATGGGGGAGAAAAAGGTGTACATATTTTGTGCTTTGCGTTATAATAAGGAACAAGGATCGGTACGGAATGGAAAAAGATCCGTATATTGAAAAGGAAGGAATCACAGGAGGACAGCGCAATGGCAAAACGAGGCGGCTATCCGGGAATGGGAATGCCCGGCAATATGAATCAGCTGATGAAGCAGGCACAGAAGATGCAGAAGCAGATGGAGGACACGACAAAGGAACTTGAGGCGTCCGAATATACCGGGACAGCCGGTGGCGGGGTCGTGAAAGTCACGGTATCCGGGGCGAAACAGGTTGTTTCGGTCAGCCTGGAGGAAGAAGTCGTCGATCCGGAAGACATCGAAATGCTGGAGGAACTGATCGTGGCAGCCACAAACGACGCCCTCCGCCAGATGGAGGAGGCAAGCGCCAGCAAAATGGCGAAGATTACCGGCGGCATTGGCGGAATGGGAGGAGGATTCCCGTTCTGATATGGAAGTATACAGCAGCGAAATAGCAAAATTGATCGAGGAACTCGGACGGCTGCCCGGGATCGGGTCAAAATCCGCCCAGCGGCTCGCGTTCCATATTATCAACATGAAAGAGGAAGACGTGCGCCGTTTGTCCGAGACGATGGTCCATGCCAAACAGAACGTCAGATACTGCAAAGAATGTTATACGCTGACCGATCAGGAGCTCTGCCCGATCTGCGCGAACGAAAGGCGGAACCACAAAGTCATCATGGTGGTGGAGAACCCGCGCGATCTTGCCGCTTATGAGAAGACAGGCAAATATGAGGGCGTATATCATGTGCTGCATGGGGCGATCTCCCCGATGCTCGGCATCGGACCGAATGATATCAAATTAAAGGAACTGATGCATCGCCTCCAGGGCGACATCGAAGAATTGATCCTTGCCACCAATTCCAGCCTGGAAGGCGAGACGACGGCAATGTATATCAGCAAGCTCGTAAAGCCGACCGGGATCCGCATTACCCAGATCGCCAGCGGGGTGCCGGTAGGGGGCGATCTGGAATACATTGACGAAGTGACGCTTCTGCGCGCTCTGGAAGGAAGGGTGGAATTGTGATGGAACAACCGGTTTTGCTGGAGGAATACCGCGGGACTGTGCTGGAAAACGCGCATCGGGGTTCCATCGCGGTGGTAACGCCGGAGGGAGAGATCCGGGCTTCCCTCGGCGATGTGGATAAGGTCTGCTATTATCGGAGCACCGCAAAGCCCATTCAGGTCATCCCGACGATCCTGCGGGGACTTCCGGCGCGTTACGGGCTGACCCCGGAGCAGGTCGCGATCCTGAACGCGTCCCACTGGGGCAGAAATCATCATCTTGCCACGCTGGAGGGCATTATGGAGCGGACCGGATTCCGGGAAGAAGATTTTATCATGAAGCCGTTCCTTCCGCTCTGGCACGGGATGCACGGGCAGCTCGCCTGCGACCTGGAACCGGACGTCCCTTTCGCGCCGCGGGTACTGGCGCATGACTGCACGGGGAAGCATCTGAACCTGATGATGCTGCAAAAGGAACTGACCGGGAGCCAGGAAGGATACTGGAAGCCGGACAGCCCGGCGCAGCAGGAGGTTTTGCATATGATCACGCGGTTCTCCGACACCCCGGAAGCCCGGATCGCCGTCGGGACGGACGGCTGCGGAGTGCCGGTCTTCGGCGTTCCGCTGTGGAGGATCGCGCAGAGCTACGCGCGCCTGATGCACCCGGAAGTACTGGGAGACAGCGCCTTGACGGAGGCGGTCGCGTACGACCGGCAATGCATCCATGCGTTCCCGGAGAAGATCAACGATTTCGGGACGCCGACCTGTCTTCTGAACGCGGATGAGAATTATATCGCGAAAGACGGCGCAAGAGGGATCTGGTGCGTGGGACTGAAAAAAGAGCGGATCGGGATCGCCGTCAAACTGGAGGACGGTTATGATACGATGCTCCACGGGCTTCTGATCGCGCGCATCCTGCAGCAGCTTGGCGTCGGAGGAGAGATGGCGGACGCGCTGATCCGGTGCGTGCGGATGGAGATAACAAATGATAACGGAGTGACCGTCGGTCGTTTTGAGAGCCATTTTTCCCTGGAATAAAATGAGATGGAAAACGAAACGGGCTGACAGAGAAAGGAAACGATGAAGCGGGAGGGACTGATAAAGCGGAGCGATCTTATGCTGATCGTGCCGGCGCTTCTTCTGGGAGCGGTTTTATTTCTTGCCGTATACGGGAATATGCCGGAGGGGAACCACGCCTGCGTCTTTGTGGACGGGAAAGAAACGGCGCGGTATTCCATGGAGAAAGACGGGGAATATACGATCCGCGGGTATACGGGGCAGGGGACAAACCGCCTTGTGATCAAAGACCGGAAAGCATGGATCGAAACGGCGGACTGCCCGGACCGGATCTGCGTCAGGCACAGCCCGGTCAGCCGAAAGGGAGAAACGATCATCTGCCTGCCCCACCGGGTCGTCGTGGAAATTGCAGGGTAGCGGTATGAAGAAGAATATTGCATGGTACGGAATGTTGATCGCGCTGGCGTTCGTTCTGTCTTATATCGAACAATGCTTACCCCTGGATATCGGGATCCCAGGGGTTAAATTAGGTTTGGCAAATCTTGTGACGCTGGTGGCGCTTTACCGGATGAAGCCCGGGGACGCCGCCGTGATCCTGGCTGTGCGGATCCTTCTGTGCGGTCTGCTTTTTTCCAACGGATTTGCGATCGTTTACAGTATGGCGGGCGGGATCGCGAGCCTGCTCGTGATGCTTTTTGTAAAAAAACTCCGCGTTTTTTCTGTCGTCGGCGTGAGCGTGGCAGGGGGGATCGCCCATAATTTCGGGCAGCTCCTGGTCGCCGCGCTTGTGGTCGAAAACAGCAGGCTGCTGTATTATTTCCCGGTCCTGCTTGCAGCCGGGACGATCTGCGGCGCCCTGATCGGCATTGCGGGAGGGATTTTCCTGCGGAGGCTCCCGGCGGAAATCCCCGGTCTGTTTGTCCTCTGCCTTGTATGCGGGTGCGTTCTTTCCGGATGCGGAAGGGCGGCGGACGCCCCGATGGAAAAGACCGGCTTCGCCATGGACACGTTTGTAACGCGGAACATCTACGGAGCCGATCCGGAGGACGCGGATGAAGCGGTGATGGCGGCGATCACGGAAACAGAAAACCGGATCTCGTGGAGAAAGCCGGACAGCGAAGTGGCGCGCATCAACGCGAACGCGGGAAAAAAGAAACCGGTCACAGTTTCGGACTCTCTTGCCGGATGGCTTGGGACGATCCGGCAATTCGCGGACGACCATCCCGATACGGTCAGCCCCCTGATGGGACCGGCAATCGACCTGTGGGACTTTGATCAGGAATCGCCCCGCATACCGGGAAAGAAAGAGGCGGAGCGGGCGGTATCCGACTGCGCCGCCGACAATATGGAGATCAGCGGGAACCGCGTCATGCTCCGGAAGAAACAAAACAAACTGGATCTCGGGGCATATGGAAAGGGGATCGCCTGCGACGAGGCAAAACGGGCGCTGGAGAAGCGCGGCGCGGACGCGGCGATGATCTCGATGGGAAGCAGCAGTATCCTGACATACGGGACGAAGCCGGACCATACTCCGTGGAAGATCGGGATCCAGCATCCGAGGAAGGAGCAGGGAACGTTCCTCGGTATTTTAACAGTGGAAGGAACCCGTTTTTTGTCTACATCGGGCGATTATGAGCGATATGTGGAATGGAACGGGAAACGATATCATCACATCCTCGACCCGCGCACGGGCTATCCGGCGGAGAGCGGGCTATGCTCGGTAACGGTGATCGGGGATTCCGGTCTGCTCTGCGACGCGTTATCCACCGCATGCATGATCGTCGGGAAAGAACGCGGCATGAAGCTGCTGGAGCAGTACGGCGCGGAAGGAATTTTTGTCGGAACGGACGGTTCCATTACGGAAAAACTGGGAGATTACGCGTCGTTTCAGCCGGAGGCATGAATTGACACAGAATGAAGGATTTAGTATAATAATAGATGATAACAGATTCCGAAGGGCGAAAAAAACAGGAAAGAGGACGATGAATATGACACCAAAAAAAGCAGGCGGCGCCAGGACGCAATCCGCTCCTGAAAAGAGAACGAAGAAAGAGGCGGAGGGTTTCCGGATATCCGAGATGGATCAGTATTTGTTCGGGCAGGGGACGCATTATGAGATTTATAAGAAACTGGGCGCCCATACCGCGGTCTGCAATGGAAAAACCGGCGTTTCGTTTGCCGTCTGGGCGCCGCACGCGGCAAAAGTGTCCGTGATCGGCGAATTTAACGGCTGGAACGGGGAAAATCATGAGATGCGGCGGCTGGAGCCGCTCGGAATCTACGAACTGTTTGTCCCGGAAGCGTCCGTCGGCATGATGTACAAGTATCAGATCACGACGCAGAGCGGCGATGTCCTCGATAAAGCGGACCCTTATGGATATCAGGCGGAGCTTCGCCCCGGCAAGGCGTCGATCGTCGCGGATATCGACCATTTCCACTGGTCGGACGGCGTCTGGATGAAGAAGCGGAGCCGGACGGATCTGAATAAGAAGCCGATGGCGATCTATGAGATGCATCCCGGTTCCTGGAAAAAGCACTGGTGGTTTTCCGAGGAGCTGGACAACGACGGATTTTACAATTACCGCGAGCTGGCGCACGCCCTTGTGGATTATGTGGAGGAAGCCGGTTATACCCATGTTGAGATGATGGGGCTTGCGGAGCATCCGTTCGACGGCTCGTGGGGATATCAGGTCACGCAGTATTTCGCGCCGACCGCCCGGTATGGAACGCCGGAAGATTTCCAGTATTTTGTCAATTATCTGCACCGGCACAATATCGGGATCATCATGGATTGGGTTCCCGCCCATTTTCCGCGGGACGCCCATGGGCTTGCCGATTTTGACGGGTCGCACCTGTATGAGTACGACGACCCGCGCAAGGGCGAGCATCCGGACTGGGGAACGAAGATTTTTGATTACGGCAAACCGCAGGTAAAGAATTTCCTGATCTCCAACGCGCTATTCTGGGTGGAGAAGTACCACATCGACGGGCTCCGGGTGGACGCGGTCGCGTCCATGCTCTATCTGGATTATGGGAAGCAGGACGGGCAGTGGGTGCCGAACCAGTATGGCGGAAATGAAAATCTGGAAGCGATCGAATTTTTCAAACATCTCAATTCCTGCCTGCTCGGGAGGAATCCGGGCGCTGTGATGATCGCGGAGGAATCGACGGCATGGCCGAAGGTGACGGGCGCGCCGGAAGACGGCGGGCTTGGATTTTCCATGAAATGGAACATGGGCTGGATGCATGATTTTCTTGAATATATGAAGCTGGATCCGTATTTCCGGAAAAACGACCACTACGGGATGACGTTCGCGATGAGTTATCATTACAGCGAAAAGTATATCCTGTCTTTGTCCCATGACGAGGTGGTACATCTGAAATGTTCGATGATCAATAAAATGCCCGGGGAAATGAATGAAAAATTTGCCAACCTGCGCGCGGCGTACGGGTTTATGTTCGGGCACCCCGGCAAGAAGCTGTTGTTTATGGGACAGGAATTTGGTCAGCTGCGGGAATGGAGCGAGAAGCGGGAACTGGACTGGGGCTTGCTGGAAGACGACCGGCACAGGCAGCTGTTTGACTATTTTAAGGAACTGCTCGCGTTATACCGCCGCTATCCCTGTATGTATGAGCTGGACTATGATCCGGCAGGCTTTGAATGGGTCAGCAATCAGGACGCGGACCGCAGTATTTATACGTTTATCCGGCACGGGGAGGGCAGGAGGCATCATCTGCTTTTTGTGTGCAGCTTTACGCCGGTGGAACGGAAAGGATATCAGGTCGGCGTGCCGAAGCGAAAAGAATATACGCTTGTGCTCAATTCGGACGAGGCGCGGTTCGGCGGGAGCGGGGCTGAGAAACCGCAGGTTTACCAGGCGGCAAGGAAAGAATGTGACGGACAGCCGTACAGCTTTTCTTATGACCTGCCTCCGTATGGGATCGCCGTATTCCGGTTTTGACCGGAAGATCCGGAAAAGTCGAAAGCCTCCGGATGAATCCGGAGACTTTCAAGGAAGAGGATTAATATATGAAATGTTTTGACAAGGTCTATTATGAAAACAAATTGTGAAAATGGTGTGAACGTTTTGTGAATTTTTCCACTTTTTACAATCAAGTCGGAGTGATTCGGCGTTTCCGGGATATCGCGGCAAATACGGATATGCGGATCGCAGAGAAAAGAAAGGATATGCGGTTATGAAAAGAAAGAATTATTTGATCCCTGCGGCGGCGCTTATGGCTGTCCTGTGCGGATGCGGGAATACCCAATATGGCGGGCAGGGAGTGCAGAACCAGACGTATCAATATAAAGAATTGACTGCCATGATCGATGATCTTCAGGATATGGCGGACAAAGTGAAACCGGAGACGGGCGCGGCGGCGAAGCATCATCAGTATATCGAGCTGAAAACGGAGATCAACGAGGCAGAGGAAGCGATCGAAGTCTATGAGGACGATCTGGAATATCAGCTGGAGTCCGGCATGATGTCGTATGAGGACTATAACCGCAAGGACGCGAAGCGAGAAGCGCTGGAACAGACGCTGGAGGGGATCGATGATCAGGTGAAGCAGACGTTCGGCGTCGCCGATTAGAGAAAGAAAAAAAGCAATCAGTTATAGTTTGATTGCTTTTTTCATTGCCAGGAAGCTTTCCTTGCTGATGACATGTTCGATCTTGCAGGCGTCCTCGGCGGCGGTATGCTTATCTACGCCAATGCTTTCCAGCCAGGCGGACAGAAACGCGTGGCGCTCATAGATCATTTCAGCGATGTCCTTTCCGGAATCGGTCAGATAAATAAAACCGGCTTTGGTCACGGTGATGTAGCCGTTCTCGCGCAGGTTCTTCATCGCTACGCTGACGCTTGGCTTTTTAAATCCAAGATATTCCGCGATATCAACGGAACGGACGACCGGCAGTTTGTTGCTGAGGATCAGAATGGCTTCCAGATAATTTTCCGAAGACTCGTTAATGGTCATAGGCGTCCCTCCCTGTTTTGTCTTTTCCCGTATAAATCATTATATCATGCCGGGAGAAAAAAGACAAATTTAATTTTTGAATTATTGACAACTAATTCGAATAAGTTTATACTAATCACAGGGCGCGGGAGCGGATCCCGCTGCCTTCAAAACAGAAATGATCGGAGGGAGTTTATGGGAACGATAGTTGTATCGGTTGTTTTGATCGTGATCGTCGCGTGCATCATACGAAAACTCGTCATGGATAAGAAAAAAGGAAAATCCGGCTGCGGCTGCGGCTGCGCGGAGTGTGAGATGAACTGCCACAAACCGACCGACGCCGCGCGGCGGTAGCGGACGTGCGCGCGGGAGCGGAAGCCCCTGCGCGGGACGGGAGAAAAACAAAGCGGGAACTGGCAGATCCGGGGCGTCGTTCATATGATAAAGAAAAGGAGTTGTTAATATGTTGATCATGTCAGGAATTATGATTCCATTCATAGGAACAACGTTGGGAGCAGGATGTGTATTTTTTATGAAACATGGCATGGCGGAATGGCTGCAGAAAGCGCTGCTTGGCTTCGCGTCCGGCGTTATGATCGCGGCTTCTGTCTGGTCCCTGCTGATCCCCTCGATTCATATGTCGGAGCAGATGGGCAGGCTGTCGTTTGTCCCGGCGCTGGCGGGTCTGATGCTGGGCGTGCTGTTTTTGTATCTGCTTGACCGGCTGACACCGCATCTCCATCTGAAAAGCGACGAGCCGGAGGGCCCGCGGGTCAAGCTTGGCAATACCGCGATGTTGATGCTTGCCGTTACGCTGCACAATATCCCGGAAGGGATGGCGGTCGGAGTCGTATTCGCGGGGCTGCTCAGCGACAGCCGGGAGATCGGGCTGTCCGCTGCATATGCGCTCGCGGTCGGGATCGCGATCCAGAATTTCCCGGAGGGCGCGATCATTTCTCTGCCGTTTTGCAGCGAGGGGAACAGCAAAAAGCGGTCGTTTGGGTTCGGCGTTCTGTCGGGAATTGTCGAACCGCTGGCGGCGGGGGCGACGGTCCTCCTGGCGGAGCTTGTCACGCCGACCCTGCCGTACTTTCTCGCATTTGCGGCGGGGGCGATGATTTATGTTGTGATCGAAGAACTGATCCCGGAGGCGACCAGGGATAACCGGACCGATATCTGTACCTGGGGATTCGCCATCGGATTTGCGATCATGATGGTGCTGGACGTCGCTTTGGGGTGACGGCGCGGGACAACGCGCGGAATGAGAGAGAAGAAGGGCAGCTGGATGTTTGATCCGTCCGGCGGTCCTTTTTTTTGCGCGCGGCGAACAGGGGATTTTTTCGGACGGAAAAAAGTTCGATTTATTATTGACAGCTAATACAAATTAGTATATACTAACATAGATAAGTGGTGTTTCACAACGACGAAAAGGAGGAGAACAGGATGCCGTTATCTATGGCAAAGGAAGGAGAACCGAATACGATCCGCAGGATCGGAGGAAAGGAGGAAGTAAGGAAGTTCCTGGAAAATCTGGGCTTTGTGGCAGGCGGGACCGTTACCGTCGTCGCGCAGACGCAGGGAAACCTTATCGTGAACGTAAAAAATTCCCGCGTCGCCATCGGGAAAGATATGGCAAATAAAATCATGATCGCATAGCGGGCAGCAGTCGAGGTGGCATCGAAAATTCAGTTGAGAAAGGAAAGAGCAGGAATGAGAACATTGAGGGACGTCGCCTGCGGGCAGACGGTAAAAGTGGCAAAGCTGACCGGCGAGGGACCGGTAAAGCGCCGGATCATGGATATGGGCATTACGAAAGGGATCGAGATCTATGTGCGGAAAGTCGCGCCGCTCGGTGATCCCGTGGAAGTGACGGTACGGGGATACGAGCTGTCCCTGAGAAAAGCGGACGCGGAAATGATCGAGGTCGAATAATTTTTTTTGCCCTGTAGTTAGTTATAAATAATTATAAGAAGAATAAACAAATATAAGTTCGTACATACGAACAGAGAGGTGGATCTATGTCAATCAAAATTGCGCTTGCAGGAAACCCGAACAGCGGGAAAACGACGCTGTTTAACGCGCTGACCGGCTCCAATCAATTCGTTGGGAACTGGCCGGGCGTTACCGTTGAGAAAAAAGAAGGAAAATGGAAAGGAAACAGGGACGTTTCCATTATGGACCTGCCGGGGATCTATTCCCTTTCTCCCTATACGCTGGAGGAGGTCGTGGCGAGAAATTATCTGATACAGGAAAAACCGGACGTCATTTTAAATATTGTGGACGGAACGAATATCGAGCGGAACCTGTATCTGACGACCCAGCTTCTGGAGCTTGGGATCCCGGTTGTCGTGGCGGTGAATATGGCGGATATTCTCGAAAAATCCGGAGACCGCTTAAACCTGGATAAGCTGAGCAAAAAAATCGGATGTGAGGTTGCGGCGGTGTCGGCGCTGAAAGGAACCGGTGTCCGGGAAGCGGCTGAGCGGGCGGTCGCCGCCGCGCGGCAGGGGAAAGCGCCGACCCCGCATACATTTTCCGATGAAGTCGAAGCGCAGATCCGGCTCGCGGAAGAAAAAATCAGCGCGCAGGTTCCGGAGGGACAGAAGCGGTTTTTCGCGATCAAATTACTGGAGCGGGATGAAAAGATCACCGCGCAGCTTCCGGACGCGCCGGACGTTTCGCAGGAGATCCGTCAACTCGAACAAAAGTTCGATGACGATGTGGAGAGCATTATCACAAATGAACGCTATGTTTATCTGTCCTCCGTTATTCAGGACTGTTACCGGAAGAGCGGGAAACGGGCGATGACGACGTCCGACCGGATCGACCGGATCGTGACCAACCGGTGGCTTGCCCTGCCGATCTTCGCGGTCGTTATGTTTGCCGTCTATTACATTTCGGTGACGACCGTGGGAACCTGGGCGACCGACTGGGCAAACGACGGTGTATTCGGGGACGGCTGGAACCTGTTTGGCATACAGAGTTTGCATATTCCCGGAATCCCGGTGCTGGTGGAAGCATTGTTGGACGCCCTTCACTGCGCGGACTGGCTGAAAGGGCTGATCCTTGACGGAATCGTCGCGGGAGTCGGCGCGGTGCTTGGATTTGTGCCGCAGATGCTTGTACTGTTTTTGTTTCTTGCATTTCTGGAAGCGTGCGGCTATATGGCGCGGGTCGCGTTTATCATGGACCGGATCTTCCGCAAATTCGGACTTTCGGGAAAATCGTTCATTCCGATGCTGATCGGGAGCGGCTGCGGGGTTCCCGGCATCATGGCGTCGCGGACCATCGAAAACGACCGGGACCGGAAAATGACGATCATGACGACGACCTTTATCCCGTGCGGCGCGAAGCTCCCCATTATCGCGCTGATCGCGGGCGCGCTGTTCAACGGGGCGTGGTGGGTCGCGCCGAGCGCGTACTTTGTCGGGATCGCGGCGATCGTCTGCTCCGGGATCCTGTTAAAGAAAACAAAAATGTTTTCCGGGGATCCGGCTCCGTTTGTGATGGAGCTTCCCGCTTATCATATGCCGACGGTCGGAAACGTCCTGAGGAGTATGTGGGAACGCGCCTGGTCGTTTATCAAAAAGGCGGGGACGATCATTCTGCTCTCGACGATCTTTGTATGGTTTACGACTTATTTCGGATGGGTGGACGGCAAGTTCCGGATGCTTGACGATATGGAAATCGACCATAGTATCCTCGCGATGATCGGAAGCGCGGTCTGCCCGCTGTTCGCGCCGCTCGGATGGGGCGACTGGAAATCGGCGGTCGCGGCGATTACCGGTCTGGTCGCGAAAGAAAACGTCGTCGGGACATTCGGTATCCTGTTTGGATTTGCCGAAGTCGCGGAGGACGGATCGGAGATCTGGGGGACCCTCGCCGGAAGTATGTCGATGCTGGCGGCGTATTCCTTTATGGTATTTAATCTGCTGTGCGCGCCCTGCTTCGCGGCGATGGGAGCCATCAAGCGGGAGATGAACAACGCCGGATGGTTCTGGTTCGCGATCGGATATCAGACGCTGCTCGCCTATGTCGTTTCCCTCTGTATTTATCAGCTCGGGACATTTTTTACCGGCGGCGGATTCGGGTTCCTGACGCTCGTCGCCGTCGCACTTGTCATTGGATTCCTCTACCTTCTGTTCCGACCGCAGAAGCGGCAATAGGAACCGAACCGGGGACAGGAACGGAACATTTAACCGTGTCATAGTATAACAGTAAGTGCATTGGGAGACTATATGCGGAGAATGATCACAGCGCTTGGCATCTGCCTGGCGCTTTTCCTGTCCGGCTGCCATGTCATGGAGGAGGACGAGGTGAAAAAAAGGCTCGATTATACCATCAGCAGTTATGACCGCCTCCCCCGGGAACTGCAGGAGGTCATTGACCGGAAAAAAGAACAGCCGTTCCAGATTACCTACAGCAACCGGGATTCCTGCTTTATCGTGATCGGATACGGCGGGCAGCAGATGGGAAAATATGGGATACAGGTAAGGGAGCTGTACGCGCTGCGCGACGGATACCATGTCCGGACGGAACTGATCGGAACGGGAAAGGGGACAAAAGAAGGAAAAGACGGCATCGTCTATACGCCGTTCATTATTATAAAAACGCGCCGTCTGTATGGAAAATATTCCGATCAGCTTCATGCGATTTCCTCCTGACCGCGTCCCGGTTCAAAATGGGCGTCATATTTTTTCCTGCCAGTTCATACAATAAGGTAGGATAGCAGAGGAGGCGCCTTTATGAATATAGAAAAAAACCGAATGAACGTCACGGTCGTCAAAGGGACCAAAAATGTCCAGACGACGATAGATTCTGATATGAATGTCCCCGATACGAAGCCGGACATTGAGAAAATAATTGCCAGCAGGCAGGAAGCGACCATCCAGAACGTAGAGGCGATGATTGATAAACTGAAAGTGGAGGGCAGGATCCTGGTATCCATCCTGTATTCGACTTTTGGAGAAAAACCGGAGCTGGCTTCTTTTTCCCAGACCATCCCGTTTGACGAGATCATACATATGGACGGTGTACTGCCCATGGATACGGTAAAAGTGAGCGGCGTGATGGAGGACAGCGCGATTTCGGTCATCAATTCCAGAAAGCTCGGCGTGAAAGGGATCCTTACCCTGTCGATTTCGGCAAGCGACGTCGATATGATGGAGGGATGCACGGCTATCGAGGACGATCATGTACAGCAGCTGCACAAACGGCTGCATTTGTCTACGATGGTCGTCAACAAGAAAGACTCCGCGCGGGTCAAAGAGGAGATCATGCTGCCGAACCAGAAACCGAATATTGGGAAAATCCTGTGGTACGATGTGCAGATGAACCACCCGGAGATCAAGGTGCAGGACGGACAGATCCCGATCCGCGGGGAGATGCAGCTTTTTCTGCTGTATGAGACGGCGGAAGAACAGACGCCCGTCCAATGTATGGAATGGGAATTTCCGTTCCATGTCGATGTGCAGTGCAGCGAGTGCCGGGAAGGCATGATCGAAAACATCGGCGTCTCCATCGGTTCGAGGCAGGTGGACGCGAAGCCGGACGAAGACGGGGAAGAGCGGGTACTTGTCGCGGAGATCGGGCTTGACCTGGATCTGAAGATCTATGACGATCTGAATGTGGATTTCCTTTGGGACGCCTATATCCCGACAGGAAATCTGAAGCTGGATACGAAAGAATTTGAGTACGAACGGCTTATGATGAAAAACAGCGGGAAGACGAGGGTCAGCAAGCGGATCCGCCCGGGCGACGGGCAGCCGGGCGCAATGCAGCTGTGCCATGTGGACGGGACGGTCAAGGTTGACGATTCCGAGATCGTGGAAAACGGGATTCTCGTCGAGGGAGTCGTCGCCGTCAACGTAATTTACATCAGCAGCCAGGACAACAATCCTTTGCAGAGTACGTCGGCGCTGATCCCATTTTCCTATACCGTGGAAACGGCGCCCCTGACTCCGGAAGATCATTATGACGTACAGGTATCGCTGGATCAGCTCAGCGGCTCCATGCTGGACGCGGAGGAAATGGAATGTAAGGGGACGATCAATGTAACGGTCCTCACATTTGAAAAAGAACGGACAACGATGATCACCGGCGCGGAGGAAGAAGCCTTTGATATGGAAGAATTTGAAAAAATGCCCGGGATTGTCGGCTATTATGTCCGGGAGGGCGATACCCTCTGGAACATTGCCAAACAATACCATACGACTGTGGAATCCATGAAGCAGATGAACGACCTGGCAGGCGATGAGATCATCCCCGGCGACCGGCTGATCATCGTCAAAGACTGCGACATCTCTTATACCGAATAAAAAAGAAAGGACAGATTGTGCTTGTGCCAATCTGTCCTTTCTTATATAATGATACCAAGGGTATAAAGGTCATGCGTTTCATGTTTACATGAAAACGCATGACCTTGAGACCCGCAAACCATGAGAAAGGAGCCCGATAGGGCGGATTTCGAATGGTTAGGAATGCGAAAGCACGAAGTGCGGAGCAGTCCGATGGTATCATGGAATGATGTAGCCCCGCAAACCATGAGAAAGGAGCCCGGCAGGGCGGATTTCGAATGGTTAGGAATGCGAAAGCACGAAGTGCGGAGCAGTCCGGTGGTATCATGGAATGACGTAGACCCGCAAACCATGAGAAAGGAGCCCGATAGGGCGGATTTCAAATGGTTAGGGTAGAGAGAAAGGAACCCGGTAGGGCGGATTTCGAATGGTTAAGGTAGAGAGAAAGAAGCCCGGCAGGGCGGATTTTGAGAAAGGAGCCCGACATGAACGAGTGTAGAATACGGGCTTATGGAAAAATCAATCTGGGTCTGGACGTGATCGGAAAGCGCCCGGACGGATATCATGACGTCCGCATGGTCATGCAGACCGTGCAGTTATATGATCAGGTCGTTTTGTCGGTCAGGGAACAGCCTGGCGTCACAATGGAATGTAACCTGCCGTTTCTTCCGGTGGACGGGCATAATCTGGTTTACCGCGCGGTGGAACGGATGAGGCAGGAATATCGGATCCATGCCGGCGTCCATATCAGGCTCCGGAAATGCATCCCTGTTTCGGCAGGCATGGCGGGCGGGAGCAGCGACTGCGCCGCGGCGCTCTATGGAATGAACCGTCTGTTTGAACTGGGGCAGCCGGTGGAAAAACTGATGGAACTCGGCGTAACGCTCGGAGCGGACGTGCCGTATTGCCTGATGCGCGGAACGGCGCTGGCGGAGGGGATCGGGGAGATACTGACGCCGCTTGCCCCGATGCCGGATTGCTTTTTGCTGATCGCAAAGCCGCCGGTCAGCGTTTCTACCAGATGGGTATATGAAAATCTGGATCTGGAGGCGGGAACCATCCATCCGGATATCGACGGAATGGTGGACGCCCTGGAACAGGGAAGCCTGGAGGGGGTCGCCCGCCGTCTGGGAAACGTGCTGGAGGACGTAACGATCCCGGAGTATCCGGTGATCCGGAGGATCAAAGAGCGGATGCTGGAGCTGGGAGCGGAAAATGCGCTTATGAGCGGAAGCGGACCGACCGTATTCGGGATATTCGCGGAGGCGGAGACGGCGCAGGCGGCGTGTACGGCAATGAGACTGGAGCGGGAAGCGCGCCAGATCTATCTGGTCCGACCGTTTTACGCGGATAACAGGGGAATTGGAGATAAAAAACAGAATTGAGGCAGAGAGAAGAACAGGAGCGGATGATGAGATGGAGATGATCTTATTGGGGATATTGGTCGGAGCCGTCGCCATATTGGCAGGTATTCTGATCTACGGGCAGAGGAAAAAACCGGATCCGGACGGACAGTGGAACCTGCTTCTGGAAGCGATCACGGCGCGTCAGAGTGAGCTGCGGCAGGAGATCAACGCCAATACGCAGGAATCGCTGCGGACGCTCGGGGAACTTCTGAGCAGGCAGCAGGACCAGATGTATGTGCGGCAGGAGGAACGCCTGAAAACATTTACTCTGGAAAATAATGAAAAAATGGAACAGATCTACAAAGGGCTTGGAGAAATGCGTGCCCTGGCGGACGGAGTCGGGGATCTGAAAAAAGTCCTTTCCAATGTAAAGACAAGGGGAATTCTTGGGGAAGTGCAGCTGGGCGCCATATTGAGCGAGATCCTTTCTCCGGATCAGTATGAGACGAATATCGCCACCAGGAAGAACAGCACCGCCGTTGTCGAATATGCGATCAAGCTGCCGACCGAGGACGGGACTTCCGTCCTTCTCCCGATCGATTCCAAATTTCCGGGAGATACCTACCGGACGCTGCAGGAAGCCTATGAATCCGGGGACAGCGCGGCGATCGATCAGGCGGTGAAAGCGCTGCAAAATAATATGAAGCTGGAAGCGAAGAAAATACGGGACAAGTATATCGATCCCCCGAATACAACGGAATTTGCGATCATGTTCCTTCCCTTTGAGGGATTGTACGCGGAGGTGGTCAACCGCGGGATGATCGAGGAACTGCAGAACCGGTACAAGGTCAATATCGCGGGACCGAGCACGATGGCGGCGCTGTTAAACAGCATCCAGCTGAGTTTCCGCACCTTTGCGATCCGGAAACGGAGCAACCAGGTATGGGCGCTGCTCGAATCGACCCGGACAGAATTTGGCAAGTTTAACGAGGTGCTTGAAACCGCCCAGAAACGGATCGAGCAGACCAGCAGGGAACTGGATTCCCTGATCGGCGTCCGGAGCCGCCAGATCTACCGGAACCTGGAGCGGGCAAGCCGGATCGGCGACGACTGGAACGGGGAAGAACCGCTTGCGGAAAATGAGGATTAGGGGTATAATTTTCAAAACGAAAAAGAACTGTGAGGATACGCGCATGACAGAAGAAATAAAAAATCAGGAAGAAAGCACCGAAGTACAGGGCGGGGCGTTCCCTGCCGGGGAGGGAACGCAGGAGCCGGAGAAAGAGCCGATCAACTGGCGGAAAGAGATCCTGGGATGGGTCATTTATTTTGTCTGCCTGTTCGGCGGGATTTATGTCCTGGTTCATTATGTAGGAGTAATGGTCCAGGTCGATGGAGATTCCATGGTCGACAATCTGCATGATAACGACCGGCTTGTGATGGACAAGCTATCGTATCGCTTCCACGACCCGGAGCGGTTCGATATTGTCGTCTTCCCAAGCCCGATCGCCGAGAATGAACAGTATATCAAACGGATCATCGGACTGCCCGGCGAGACGATCCAGATCAAAGAAAACGGCGACATCTATATTGACGGAAAGGTGCTGGAGGAAGATTTCGGTTATGAACGGATCCTTGACCCGGGAATGGCGGCGGAGCCGATCACGCTCGGAGCCGATGAATATTTCTGTATGGGAGACAACCGGAATGTCAGCCTGGACAGCCGCGAGATCGGACCGATCGACGGGAATCAGTTTATGGGCAGGACGTTTTTCCGCGTCTGGCCGCTGAACGATATCGGTTTTCTGGATACCGAGGTGGGAGACTGAGACAAAAACACGGAAAGCAGCCGCAGGAAGAAGAAAGAACGATTAAAAAAAGAATTGGAGAAAACAGGAAATGATCGATCAAAAAACAGGAGAACCTTATATCAATGTCTGGTTCGGAAATTTTTTCCGCCCCGCCTATGACGGGGAGGCGTTTATCGACGAGGCGGTCCCGCTTCTGAAATCCCTTGGGTTTAATAGCGTGATGCTTGATACCAAGGCATGGGAAGACTTCCGGGAACGCTTTGCGGGCGGAGAGGCAAGCACCTACGTGCGCACGCAGGAATATATGCAGAAACGGATTTTACAGGAGGGAATGACATACAATCATCTCGCCCTGTATCTCAATGCGGATAATCTGTATCCGAACATCCGGTTCAGCCCGCCGATCTACGGGGAATCCATAACCAATCCGGACGGCACGGATGGAAAGTGGTATAAATACTGGTCGGACAAAGCGATGGATTCCATGGTGGAGCATGTCCGCGGCGTATATCGGCAGTACGGGGACGGCTTTACCCGCTGTCGGACAAAAAACGGCGATACGGTCGAAGTGATGTGTACGATGTGGGATCCGATCGTGGCGCCGAGCTTTGACAGCGAGGGAAAACAGAGATATCTGGAATGGCTGAAACGGAAATATCCGGATCTTGCGTCCCTGAACGCGGCTTATCATACGGATTTCGAGGACTTTTCCGCGATCCGAATGGAAGATTGCTGGTATACAACCGCTTACGCGGAGAAGATTGCGGAACAGGGGGCATTTCGCGCCGATCATCCGGCGATCCGTATGTGGGCGGATAATATGATGTGGAAACGGGATGAACTCTGCCAGTATTTCCACACGATGCAGAAACGGCTGAAGGACGAGGCAAGCCCTTCGATCTTCACCTGCCCCGACATGACGCAGTGGAGCTATTTTCTGAATGTCGGCGAAGTGGACGCGGGCGCGCTGGAACGAGTCGGATTCAGCGATCTGTGGGATACGGCGAACCGGGGCATTGATATTTACCGGCTGGCGAAGGATGTGGACTGCGCGCATTTTATTACGGTCCCGGTCACTCCATATGGGGATCCGGACGCGTATGTTACTTCCTGCCAGCACAGTATGATGCGCGCGATGAATGAAGGGCGCGACCTGATCGGGGGCGTATACTGGGGACGGTTCCTTTATCAGGATATCTACGCGTTCCTCACGCCGTGCGAGATCATCGGCAGTATGGTCGGAGCGGGCGTCGACGGATATACGTCTTATGGAATGTGCGGGCTGGACGACGGCGGCGTGCTGCACCGTATGCCGGCGGGCTTCCAGGAATCGCTTCGGACCGGAAACGAATGGGCAAAAAAAGTAATCCCGATGATTCATGGAAAACGGAAGAAACAGGCGGCGATCCTGTTCCCGTCCGCGATGGCGCTCCTGGAACCGATGAGCGTCGCCGGAAACACGGAACGGAGATATGACCTGCTCGGATATTATAAGATCTGCTGTGATTATGGATATATGGCGGATGTGATCGACGTGGAGATGGTTGCCGACGGCAGGCTCGATGCATACGAGGCGCTGATCATACCGGAGAACGACTGTTATGAGCTGGACATCCATGAGCGGGCGGAACAGGCACTCCGGAAATGGGTGATGGACGGAGGTGTTGTGCTGTCTTCGCCCGACGACCAGCTTTGCGCGCGCGTGTTCGGCACCCGCGGCGTCCCATACGACGGGAACACGTCCATATGGTACGGCGAGGGCGGACTGCCGCAGAGCGACCGGTTCCAGATGTTTGAACAGGGCGAATGTGTGGCGCGCTATTGCGAAGACGCCGGGGCGGGCGTGCAGGATTCTGACCCGAAATCGGTCGTCAGGCAGGCGTTTGGGCGCGGAATGGTATATTCGTTTGGATTTGCATATGGATATTCCTATTGCGCGAAGATCGACCCGCATGTCCCTCATTCGCAGAAAAATAACGAATTGTACCCGATCCCGATGATGAAACGGAATATCGTCGACGATATTTTCCGGTCGATCGGAATGGAGAAAAGCCCGGTATGCGGAAAGAATATAGAAACCGCGGTATTTGAAGACGGGATCGTCGTTATCAATCACAGCTCGGTTCCGACGCGGATCGACCTAGAGGGAGAAAAACTGTTCCAGTATGAGATCGACGGTCATATGCTCCTTCCGCGGAGCGCGGTCTATATCAAAACAGCCTGAAAGGGCGCAGGGACCGCCGGATGAGATCCGGCGCCGCGCGATTTACATGAAAGGCATTGATTACAGTTATTACTACGAGGAATATACAGCCTTCCGGACGGAAGAACTGTAAAAGAAGCAGGATTGCATTTCTTCAAATGTGGGGATGATATGGAACAGAATATAAGCAGGGTAAGTACGGACTACCCTGCTTATTTTTTGTGCCAGAATACAGGCGGCAGCCCCTGCCCTGTCGGATAAAATTGCTTTCAATTTGAAAAGAAGTCATTTTTTGCAATAATTTTATTGCATTTTGACATGACAGGCTCGGGGGGGGGTATGGTAAAATAGATAACAAAATAGAGGGATACCCCGGATAATTTAGTGATATTGACCGGAATGTCCTGATTGAATGAAAAAGGAGGAAAGAAAGATGAGATGTATCAGGAAGAAAGTAGCTGTCTTTGGGTTGGCGGCTGCTTTAGCGATTCCCATGATGGGGATCAGCGCGTCGGCGCAGATGAAATCGGATGTGATCACAGTCAAGGAAGCTGCTGTTCAGAAAGATTGGGGCACCAGAGATATGTTTGATAAAGACAGCGGGAAACATGTCTATGCTGCAACAAATGGAAATGGCTCTATTGCCTATCTTGGCGATTATGATCTGGCTGCGGTCAGTTCGATTGACGTTGTCGCTTCGATTAATCAAGATAGTAAAAGCAAAAACTGTGGAGTTAAATTCACGTATGAACCGATTTTGGAAGATGAAATCGTGGATGGAGATTATTTGGGATCAAAGCATGTGGATATACGGAGCAGCGGAAAGACCTTTATCAACATTATCGGTCAGACCAGTGTTTCCCAGGCAATAAAGGACAAAGTAGGAAAGACGGGGAATGATGATTATATTGGCGCAAAATATACAGTGACCGGAAATACGGTTACTGTAGACGAGGAAGCGTTTCAAGCTCAATTCGATGCGGATTCTTCTGCGACAACGAATACAGAAAACGCGCAATCCAGCTCCTCATTGGCAGATAAGGCAAATCTGGGAAAAGTACATTTGTTCGTATATGGAACAGCGCAAGGCGGAAGGGTATGCATCGACACGATCACCATTCATTATGAGGCGCCGGACACATATAATTTGACAATCGACGGACAGGCATATAATGAAATTGAATATAATTCCAAAGTAACGGTAACGGCTCCGGAGAAGAAAGGTGAACAGGTGTTCAGCCATTGGACGAAAAATGGGGAACCGATCAGCTATGACCGGAGTTATGAGTTCTATGCGAGCGGAAATGACACGATCGAAGCGGTTTACGCGGATACCGCGCCGGAGGCAAAGGCTTGCTATTATATCTCCTGGAAGCAGGAAGGAGATGATTTGATTTTTATCGCGGAATGTAATTTCCCTGCCGGAGTTAGCGACGGGAGAGTGATCATCGCTCCAAACGCGGATCCAAAAGGAGAAGCTCTAAAGAGTCCTTTCAGTAATACGGATTCTGGGGAAAAATTATCCGGAACCAATCAATATCGCGTAAAGCTGGGCTCCATCAGTCAGTTTGATGCGGAGAAGTTTGATGAATGCCGGATAAAATTTGAAGGGATGTACTCTAATAAATCGAAGATTGCATTTGACAAAAACAAACCGACGGGTATGTATTTCTGGTTCACTGAACCGAACAACGGCAATGACAATCATCTGAAAATTGATACAGGCAATGTAACGCCTGGATTCAAAGCGACAACATTTTAGCCTGGAAGATGGAAGGAGTTGAATAAAATGAAAAAAGAGTATGTGACGCCAGATATGCAGATCGAAGGATTTCTGGCAGAAGAAATGATCACGGCAAGTGGAACCGGCGCGCCGGAGGAGTCTGTTGTAGTAAACTCTCAGTCGCCTGTCGAGGGATTGGGTATGACGGATGTCACCTATGAGAAATTTTTCTCCGGTGAATGATGAATAAATCCCGTGAGTAAAAGAAAATAGATTGATAAGATCATGAAAACCGACTTTCAATATGGGTAAGCCCAGCTTGCCTGTTTTGGAAGTCGGTTTTTGTGTTGCGGATCAAGTCGTGATTTGCAAACATTTTGTTATATTTTGGTATTGCCGGGGGGGTAAAATGTGATAAAGTAAATTCTAGGGAAAGAAATGGGTTGCTAACATTTTCAATATCGCTACAAGAAAGGAGAAGGAAGATGAAAAGATATTGGAAAAAAGTAGCTGCCCTTGCTGCCGTGGCAGCATTGATGGTTCCCGCTATGGGCATGAAAGCGTCGGCGGAATCGTCAAAAATCAACGCGGAAAAAATGGGAAAGGTGCGGTATTCCTCCAGTGATTGGGCGATCAGCACTGCGAACCACAACAGCGACACCAATTATGATGGGACGGGGTTACTGGAGTACAAGCAAAGCGGAGGAACGCCAACGAGCAATGTCATTATGCCGGCGACCTATTTTAATCTGGATGGGTTATTGCCCGGCAGGCAGATTTTCAAAGCGACGATCCACCT
The DNA here is from genome assembly GCA_947593735.1 of uncultured Lachnospiraceae bacterium. Classification (GTDB taxonomy): domain Bacteria; phylum Bacillota; class Clostridia; order Lachnospirales; family Lachnospiraceae; genus CANQDT01. Next base: position 47,591 of record CANQDT010000015.1, read on the forward strand.
AAAGGCGTCGGTGTCGACGAACGGCGGTTCGGTCGATCTGTATTCGGTCCCGGTCAATACGGACTGGACGAATGCGGGCGGATTCGCGGGATATGAGTCAAAGCACGATACGCCGCTTCTGAAAGTCATCAAGGGAGAGACGGAGCCGATCGCGACGGGAGCGACCGTCACTTCCGCGGATGGAACGGACTTCGACGTGACCGATCAGATGAAAGAGCTGGTCGCGCAGGGAGAAGGATATGCCGGATACGCGATCTTCGTATCGAATCGTTCCGCCAATTATAAAGTCACTTTTTCCGAACCGGTGCTGACGGTCGAGTATGCGGAAGGTTATCTCATTACGGTCGGCGGACAGGCGTATGAAGCGAATTACAACGACAAGGTTACGCTGAAAGCAGACGAGAAGGATGAAGAAGGAAAGACCTTCAGCTATTGGACCAAAAACGGAAAGACGATCAGTTATGACCAGACGTATACGTTTTATGTCAGCGGCGGGGACACGATCGAGGCGGTCTATGAAGATACGCCCGCAGAACCAAAAGGCTGTTATTATATCACCTATCGCAAAGACGAAGACGATCTTGTCATCACGGTAGAATGTAACTTCCCGGCGGGAACGGCGGATGGACGGATGATCATCGCGCCCGAGGTGATCCCGACCGGAGGAGCCAATTCCATGAAGAAGATCGATAACAGCAACCTGTCTGGAAACAATCAATACCGGCTAAAGCTTGGCGGCGTCAGCCAATTTGACGCGTCAAAGTATACAAAGAGCCGCGTGAAATTTGAAGGAATCTATGGCGGCGGAGCCAAAAAAGCGTGGAGCAGTGGGTTTAATTACTGGTTTGCCGGAGCCGATCATAGTAATTCGACGAATGTTACGATCAATCTCCCGGACGTAGAGCCCGGGCAGGTGTCCACGACATTCTAGTTTTGCAGATGGGAGGAAAAAGAGATGAAGAAAGTTTATATCATACCGGAGATGCAGGTAGACGCGTTTGCGGCGGAAGAAGCGGTTACGGCGAGCGCCGCGAACGATTCGGTCATTGTCGAGCCGACCGGCTCGGGAGAGGGAGTCAAGGACGCGGTTTACGATAACTTCTTTACCGTGCAATGACCTCGTGATCCGGTATCCGAAGATAGAAGGATGGAGGGCGCTGCTTTACGCGGCGCCCTTCTTTTATTCCGGAAAGCCGCGTTTCCCATGAGGGGGGATGCCTGCGGCGCCCGGCATTTATTATTTTGCAAAAAAACAGAGCTCCGGCTGCTGTTCTTGCCGGAACTCTGCCTTTTCGCACAGAGGGATGCTTACCGGGTTGTTGTACCGGACATCTCCTGCTCCTGACGTTCGATCATTTTTTTCACCATATAACCGCCGACACTGCCGTTCTGCGCGGAAGTTAAATCCCCGTTGTAACCCTGCTTCAACGGTACACCGATCTCCGTCGCGATTTCATACTTAAATTTGTCCAGAGCGCCTTTTGCTTCCGGCACTGCAGTTTTGTTTCTGCTGCTCATGATTAAAAACCTCGCTTTCTTTTTTTGATGATCTATTTGAATGTACCAGAAAGTGACCTGACTTCCTGTTACACTACTATTATTTCCTCAACAAAATAGAATACACTAGCAGTTTTTTCAAACTTTTTCAGCTTTTGGAACAAGGCGGAAAAGGCGCTTTTTCGTTGACAAATCGGCGAATATGCATTAGAATGAATAATCATACACAACAATAATGGGAGGATCATTTTTATGAAAAAAATTGTGAAAACAGTGACGGCTGTCCTGACAGCGGCATTGCTGCTCACCGGATGCGGAGGCGGTTCCGCGCCGAAAGAGACGGCGAACGAGGACGCGGCGCAGGATTACGCGCTGGTAAAAGAACATACGATCATTGTAGGGACCAACGCGGAGTTTCCGCCGTTTGAATTTATGGATGACAACGGAGAGTTTGACGGATTTGATATCGCGGTCATGAAGGAAGTCGGGAACCGGATGGGGATGAATGTGGAAGTATCCAATATGGAATTTAAATCCCTGATCGGTGCGATGGAGGCGAATCAGCTTGACGTGATCGCCGCGGCGATGACTGTGACGGAGGACCGGAAGAAGAGCGTGGACTTTACGGATTCGTATTATACGGCGCGCCAGTACATCGTGGTACAGAAGGACAACAGCGAGATCCAGTCCTTTGCTGACCTGGATGGCAAGAAGATCGCGGTACAGGAAGGGACGACCGGCGATTTCACCGCGTCCGGGGAAGGAAGCGTCAATGTCGTGAAGGACGCGGATGTGAAACGGTTCAAGAAAGGCGCGGACGCGATCATGGATCTGAAGAACGGTTCTGTGGACGCGGTCGTCATTGATATGAACCCGGCGATGGAATTTGTCAATGCCAATGACGACTTAAAGATCGTGGAGGACGAGACGGAGACGGAGGAGTATGCGTTCGCGGTGCGCAAGGGCAATACCCAGCTGATCGAAGCGATCAACAACTGCCTCGCGGAGATGAAAGAGGACGGAACATTTGACAGCCTGATCGAGCAATATATCAATGAATAAATAAGGGTTCTCCGCCCTGCGGCGGGGAAGACAAAAGAACAGGAAACAGGGTCTCATGGAATGCGGGAGAGATACAGGCGCCGGGACTCTGTTTTTCTGTAAAGCGTTCCTTATAATTGGAAGAAATCAGGAGAATAAGAAGATGCAAGCAATCATACAAACAATCATAGAAAATTTCCAGATCTGTTTTATTGATGGGAACCGCTACCGGCTGATGCTGAACGGACTGCGTATGACGATCCTGGCGTCCTTATGCGCGGTCGTCCTCGGCGTTGTGATCGGTCTGATCGCGGCGATCATGAAGCTCCTGGGAGAAAAGAGAAGCGTTCATTCGTTCCGCGGGATCCTCGCGTGGGTGGGACATATCATTTCCTATATTTATATTGACGTCATCCGCGGGACGCCGTCGGTTGTCCAGCTTTTGATCATGTATTTCATCGTATTCCGCGGGAATTTTACGTTCCTGTGCGCGGTCTGCACGTTCGGGATCAACAGCGGCGCTTATGTCGCCGAGATCATCCGCGCCGGTATCCTTGCGGTGGACCACGGGCAGATGGAGGCGGGCAGGTCGCTGGGACTGTCGTATGCCAGAACGATGCGTTATATCATTATTCCGCAGGCGATCAAAAATATCCTGCCCGCGCTCGGCAATGAATTTATCGTACTCATCAAGGAGACGGCAATCCTTGGCTATGTCTCCATCATGGATCTTACCAAGGCGTCAGATTTTATTATTTCCCGTACCTATCGGATGTTTATGCCGCTGATCGGATGCGCGGTCATTTATTATCTGCTGATCAAGCTGCTGACCCTTGGGCTGAATACGTTTGAAAGGAGGCTTCGCCAAAGTGATATACGTTAAGGATTTACATAAACATTTTGGTTCGCTGAAAGTCCTGAATGGGATCAATATTCATGTGAATAAGGGAGAATGTGTCTGCGTGATCGGCCCGTCCGGTTCCGGAAAAAGCACGTTCCTGCGCTGCCTGAACCTGCTGGAGCAGCCGACTGCCGGCGAGATTGTGGTAGACGGAGTGACCGTAACGGATCCGAAAGTGAAGATCGACCAGTTCCGGCGGGACTGCGGGATGGTCTTCCAGCAGTTTAATCTGTTCCCGCACCTGACGATCCTGGATAATGTCACCTTATCGCCGGTGAAGCTCGGGATCCTGAGCAAGGAGGAAGCGGAAAAGAAAGCGATGGAGCTGCTCAACCGTGTCGGCGTGGGCGACAAAGCAGCGAATTATCCGGTGCAGTTATCCGGCGGACAAAAACAGCGCGTGGCAATCGCGCGCGCGTTGTGTCTGAATCCGAATGTCATGCTGTTTGACGAGCCTACTTCGGCGCTCGATCCGGAGATGGTAGGAGAAGTGTTGGATGTTATGAAGCAGCTGGCGCAGGAGGGCATGACGATGGTCGTCGTCACCCATGAGATGGGATTCGCGCGGGAAGTGGCGAACCGGGTCGTCTTTATGGACGGCGGGATCATTCTGGAGGAAGGAGCGCCGTCCGAGATTTTCGATCATCCGAAGCAGGAGCGGACGCAGCTGTTCCTGAGCAAAGTGTTATAATAAAATTGAGAGCCTCCGGCTGGATGCGCAGCTCGCAGAGAGGAAACTGCTGCTTCACAGTCTGCTCGCACGCAAAAAATGAGGGTGTTGCAAAATCTGATATGCTCCTCCTTGAAATAGACATTTTATTTTTTCTAATGTCTACCTCAAGGGGAGCATATCATTACTCATTTATTTTGCAACAGCCCCATTTTTTTATCCATATTTTTCTTCGCAATATTTGCAGCGGTAAATTTCATGTTCCGGATCGGCAAGGATGAAGACATGATCCAGTTCCTGCTCGATGGAGGTAATGCAGCGCGGATTTTTGCATTTGATCACATTGGTGATCTCGGTCGGCAGGGAGAGCTTCTTCTTGCTGACGACCCGGGAATCCTGGATGATATTGACTGTGATATTGTGGTCGATAAAGCCGAGGATATCCAGGTCGATGATGTCGATCGGACATTCGATTTTCATGATATCTTTCTTACCCATCTTATTGCTGCGGGCGTTTTTGATGATCGCGACGCAGCAGTCCAGCTTATCCAGATGAAGATCGTTATAAATATCCATGCTTTTTCCTGCCTGAATGTGGTCGAGGACAAAACCTTCGGTGATCTTGCCGACGTTCAGGCGATGTTCCACTGTCTGTTGTTCCATAGACCGGCTCCTTTCCTGTTTGCTGCCGCCTGCCTTTTTCCGGCGGCGCTGGCTGTCTGCATGATTCAGGGTACCTTGATCTCCAGCAATGTCAGGATCAGCGCCATGCGGACATATACGCCATACTGCATCTGGCGGAAATACGCGGCGCGCGGGTCGTCGTCGACTTCGACGGCGATCTCGTTGACGCGCGGGAGCGGATGGAGGATGTACATATCATCCTTCGCGAGCTCCATTTTCTTTGCGTCTAATATGTAGAAATCCTTCATGCGGATGTATTCTTCTTCATTAAAAAACCGTTCTCTCTGAACGCGCGTCATATACAGGATGTCCAGATCGGGCAGCGCGTCTTCCAGGCAGACGACTTCCTTATAAGGGATCTTATGGTTGTCCAGTACGTCCTGCCGGATATAATCCGGAAGCCGGAGTTCTTCCGGCGAGATCAGGATGAACCGGATATCGTCATAGCGGACAAGCGCGTGGATCAGGGAATGTACGGTCCTGCCGAATTTCAGATCGCCGCACAGACCGATGACCAGATGGTCAAGGCGCCCTTTCAGGGAGCGGATCGTGAGCAGGTCGGTCAATGTCTGGGTCGGATGCTGATGGCCGCCGTCCCCCGCGTTGATGACGGGAATGGAGGAATGTTGGCACGCTACCATGGGCGCGCCCTCTTTCGGGTGCCGCATCGCGCAGATATCCGCGTAACAGGAGATGGAGCGGATCGTGTCGGATACGCTTTCTCCCTTTGCGGCGGAACTCGAATTAGCGCTGGAAAATCCCATTACATTTCCTCCGAGATTCAGCATGGCTGCTTCATGGCTCAGGCGCGTCCGGGTGCTCGGCTCGTAAAACAGGGTGGCAAGCGTTTTCCCTTCGCATGCATGGGCGTATTTCTGAGGATTCGCTTCAATATCATTGGCAAGATCCAGAATGTCGTTGATCTCATCGACAGACAGATCCAACGGGTTCATGAGATGTTTCACACTGATTCCTCCTCGTCCGGTCATTGGTATCATTTTATAATAAATCATCCGTATTGTCAATGTAAGGTGTGGGGAAGGGCGGGACGGATTTTTTGTTGAAATGCGAATTTTGTGTGAATTTTTATAAAAAGGGGTTTACAAAAAATTGAAACTGTGCTAACATGCCAAATGTTACAAAAATATTAACAAATGATTAAAACTTATTTCTAATAAATAAATAATATATTTAAAAAGAAATAATTTTTTGAGATGATTCCGACTGCCGGGAAAGCGGGCAGCCGGTGGTAGTGTCAAGTAATCTATGAAAAACTGGGTTGAAAAAAATAGGCTCAGATGAACCTTGAAAATTGCAGATATTGA
>CANQDT010000016.1 GCA_947593735.1 uncultured Lachnospiraceae bacterium
AGGCTCCCCTGCCGCCCCGTGCTCCGGGTTTCTTTTCTGAAATCCTCTTTTGCCATGGCTTCCGCCACAGCGTTTTTTAAGAATTTTCAGGGTTGTCATATGATTCTGTTGTCAATGTCCGGCGTTGCTGTAACGCAACTTATAAATAATACCATATTTCCTGATCTTCTGTCAAGACAATCTCGCCGTCCCAACAGAAGAACGGAGAAGGAGGGATTTGAACCCTCGCGCCGCTATTAACGACCTACTCCCTTTCCAGGGGAGCCCCTTCAGCCGCTTGGGTACTTCTCCAAACGCCCGACTCAATTCCCTGTCAGAACTGACGGAACTTTGTAATTATATAATCTGGAAATCATAATGTCAACACTTTTTTTCCACATCTTTTCAACAATTTTTCCACAGAAAATGATCCGGCATGGCATATCGCGTCCGTTCTTCCACAAATTGCTATTTTTCGCCTAATTTCAGGTTCGGTACGGCGTTCAGGTCAAGCCCGCTGCGCACTCCTTTTTGATATTCATAATACCCTGCCGCCCCGATCATCGCCGCATTATCCGTACACAAAACAGGGGACGGATAATAAAAGGAACAGCCCTGCGCCCTGCACGCCTCCCGCATCGCGCTCCGCAGCGCGGAATTGGACGCCACGCCGCCTGCCAGCGCCACCTGCTTCATGCGCAGTTCCGACGCCGCTTCCATCGTATGCTCCGTCAGCACATCCACGACCGCCTTTTGAAACGAAGCCGCCACGTCCGCCCGGTTTACCGGTTCTCCTTTCTGCGCGCAGGAATTGAGATAATTCAGCACCGCCGATTTGATCCCGCTGAAGCTGAAATCAAGCGGCGCTTCCTCTATCCTCGCCCTTGGAAAAAATATCGCGTCCGGATCTCCTTCCCGTGCCAGCCGGTCAATCTTCGGACCGCCCGGATAGCCGAGCCCGATCGCTCTCGCCACCTTGTCGAACGCTTCTCCCGCCGCGTCGTCCCTGGTGCGGGCGACCACCTCATATTCGCCGTAATCGCGGACAAGGACCAGATGGGAATGTCCGCCCGACGCGACAAGGCACAAAAACGGCGGCTCCAGATCCGGATATTCCAGATAATTTGCGGAAATATGCCCCTCGATATGGTGCACGCCGACGAGCGGCTTATTCGCCGCATACGCCATCGCCTTTGCCGTGGCGACGCCTACCAGGAGCGCCCCGACCAGTCCCGGTCCGTACGTGACCGCGATGGCGTCCACGTCGCGCAGCGTTATCCCAGCCTGCGCGAGCGCGTCGTCGATCACCTGATTGATTTTCTCAATATGCTTCCGGGACGCGATCTCCGGCACTACGCCGCCATATTCCTGATGCAGTTGGATCTGGGAATAGATACTGTTGGACAGGATCTTCCTCCCGTTGACGACCACCGCGGCCGCCGTTTCATCGCATGACGTTTCGATCGCCAAGATTTTGATTTCCTGCTCCATCATTCATCCTCTTCAAATTCCAATGTAATGCTCTTTAAATCCTTGCCGGGCACGACCCGCGGGAAGATCGCACGGACCCCGTCCATATAGAGATCCGCTTTGGTCAGGGAAGGACTGTAATGGGTCAGCCACATCTGGCGCACATCCGCCTCTTTCCCGATCCTGGCAGCCTCATAAAAAGTCATATGCCGGTATTCCTTCGCTTTCGCGAGCTTCTCCGGCTCCCCGTACATTCCCTCGCAGATAAACAGATCCGCCCCTCTCACATGCTCGACAATGGATTCGGTCGGTCTTGTATCCGTCGTATAAGAAACTTTGAGCCCTTTTCTCGGCTTCCCAAGCACCATTTCCGCAGTCAGCGTCCGGTCTTCAAGCGAAATGACTTCTCCTTTTTGCAGGGAATTCCAATACTTCATCGGAATCTGGTTTTCCCTTGCCTTTTCCACATCAAACTTGCCGGCGCGGTCTATGATCAGGTTATATCCGTAACAGGGGACATTGTGGTTCACGCGGAACGCCTCGATCCGGTAACCCCTTCTCCCGATCTGCTGCTCCGGTCCGTTCCATTCGATAAATTCAATCGGAAACGGCAGTTCCGGCGCGATCACCCGCAGCGCGTTCACGACCCGTTCCAGCCCTCTCGGTCCTGCCATCGTCAGCGGCTCCGTGCGCTCCGCATTGCCGATGGTGAGCAGCAAGCCCGGTAAACCGCTGATGTGATCGGCATGATAATGGGTAAAACAGATCAGATCGATCGATTTAAAGCTCCAGCCTTTCTCCTTGATCGCGACCTGCGTGCCTTCCCCGCAGTCGATCAAAATATTGTGCCCGTTATAGCGCGCCATCATCGCCGTCAGCCTGCGATACGGCAGCGGCATCATGCCGCCGCATCCCAACAAACAGATATCTAACATTCTTTTTCTCCATATCCTATGCTGTTCCATGTTTCCCCGCCCGCGCTTTCCCGGACGGTGGCAATCCCAGTTTATCACAGATTGCCCGATTTCGTAAAGCATACATTTATTACCACTATCTTTTTTCCCGATTTTTCATTATAATATTCATAAATAATACGTCCGCCGACAGCGGCAACAGGGGGAATGGGCTTATGAAATGCAATATGTGCGGAAAAGAAATCCATTTTGAAAACGGGATTCCAAAAGAAGACTATTTTTATATGAAAAAGGACTGGGGGTATTTTTCCCGGAAGGACGGTGAAACTCATGAGATCATACTATGTGAGGATTGTTATGATGCCTTCAATTCCGGACTCTCAACACCTGCTTCTGTCTCTGACACCAAAGAGCTTCTATAAATTTTTCCTGTCTGTTACAAATCATCATCTGCTCCTTGAGCAAAGCCTCCTGCTTATCTGGATCTTTTAACCTCCATCCGGACCGGCAGCGAACGAAGGCGCTCCAAAAGTCGAATGACCGATATGCTTCCTCCCGAGTGACAAGCTTTTATTCTTTCACTTATCTGCCCGGGAGGGAGCATATCTAAACTTAAGGAGCGCCTTCTTTTTCATTTTTCAACGGTCCGCGAGGACAGACGCCGGTACGCTTTTCCGATCAGGCGTGCGTCCCCTGCACGGCGTCGCTCGTGATCGCCGCCTGCGCGGGCTGCATGGTGTCTTTGTTCCATACCATGACCTTTAATTTCCCGGTTTCCGCCGCGTCGCTTTCAAACGATCCCCTCAGTTCATTCTTCTTCACTCCCGCGAGCGACCCGTCTTCCCGGTAAAGGGCGACATAAATATCATAGCCCGACAGATCTCCGTTCGCGGTGAGTTCATAAGAGAGCGTGTGTTCCGACGCCGTTTTGTCCGTAAGCGATACGATTCCTTTTCCCGTATGGATCCGCAATACTGTAAACGCCCTGGCAGGCACGGTATAGGTCATATCGCCCGATACGCCTTTGATCTGTTCCGCGACAGGCGCGATCTTTTCCGGATCCTCTATGCTGTTTGTATCGGTATATGCCGTTCCGGTCAATGTCCAGGCGTCCGCCGTTCCCGTCAGCTGGAACGACGGATCCAGATGGATGCCCGTTTTCTGCTCATATTCATATGGATTCACTATTTTAACGATGATATCGCCGGTATCAGAATCGAAGGATACCGTCTGATAACTCTTATCTTCGCCGGAAGCGGACGTTTGCAGCGTATAATCCCCGGTATTATTCGCATACATACTCTGCACATAGTAGTCGGGCGTGCCGTAGCTTGTCACATCATCAAACCAGATCAGATCCGGATACCATTGATTGTATCCGATCCGCGCGAGGAGCGGCGCGTAGCTTGCCATAAAAACGACATCCGCGTTCCGTTCAAGCCCCGTCATAAACGCCGCCTCCGCGATCGCCGAATACAGCGTATTGCCATATGCCCCGTTTGCCGCGTATTCTCCCGCGAACACCTTTGTTCCGCGGTCATACTGGTCATAGCGCCCGTCATTCTCAAGGAACCATTCCGGAGACATATAATAATGCTCGTCAACCGCATAGGCAAAGGACGCGTTCTCCGCCTGGTTCCCACGGATCCATCTCCACGCTTCGTCGAATCCGGAACCACCCGCGTTCGGACCGGACGTAGCGATCAGCTTCATATCCGGATACACCTTATGGATTTCCTTTTCAAACGCCTCATACCGCTCATACCAGCGATTCGTCGCCGTCTGCCATTGCTCGTTGCCAATGCCGATCATCGTCAGATGGAACGGCTCCTCATGTCCCATTGATCTTCTGAGCGCCGCCCATTCGCTGTTTTCAAAATCCGTGCTGTTGGCAAACTCGACAAGGTCAAGCGCATCCTGGATATACCCTTTGAACTCGTCGGTATAGGTCTGTCCGTCCGGCTCGTAGAACGAAGTCTCCTGATTGCTCTGAAATTCACACGCGAGCCCGACGCTCAGCACCGGGAGGGGATCGCAGCCCAGATATTCGCACAGTTCAAAATATTCATAAAAGCCCAGTCCGAGCGTCTGATTGTAATCATGATACGCGGAATCCGCCGCCCAGCGGTTCCAGTTCTGAACCCGTTCCTCGACCGGTCCGACCGAATTTTTCCATTGATACCGGTCGCTTAAATCATATCCTTCCACGACGCAGCCGCCGGGGAACCGGAGGAATCCGGGGCTTGCCGCCTTTAATTTTTCCGCAAGGTCTTTCCGGAACACGCCGCAGACCGCGTCCGAGGGCATGACCGAAATCATATCAAAATCAACCGTTCCCTCCGACGAAAGTTCCAGGATAAAATCGCTGTACCGTACCGTATTTTGCGCCGTTACTTCCTTTTCATATTTTTTCCATTCACCTGTCACGCTTTCCGCGATGACGCCGCTGAATCCTTCTGTTCCGTCCTTTACCGTTTTTGCGCTGACCGCGCCCGTATAATCGGCAGATCTCGCGTAAAACGACACCCGGTACTTTTTCCCCTGCTCGATATACATGCCGGAATACGCTTTATTCCTGAAAGATGTTCCCGTAAACTCCAGATACGTCGGATTCTGTTCATTCAGCCCGCCGTTCGTCAGATACTGCATGTCGCCGCTGACCGCGTACCACGCGTAGCCCGGCTTCGGAGCCGTCTCCTTGCCCCTGTTCGACGTGGTGGAAACCTGTTCAAACGAGCGGTTCTCCACAAGCTCCGCATATAACCCTCCGTCAGCCGCGTAATTGATATCCTCAAAGAACATCCCGTACATATTGTCCTGAATGTCAATCCCGCGCTCAGCGGAAATATCCAAAGTCAGATCGCAGTAATCGGCTGCTTTTACGACCGCGTCAAAGTTCCGCTTCAATACGGTATTGCCGAACGATATCGTCGCGGTGAGCGTCACTTTTTTCTTTCCCTCCTGCGGGATCGTGACATGGCCCTCCGTTGAAATGACAGACGGGTCGGAGCTTTCCCATGTCATGGAATACCCGTCCGTTTCCTCCGACGCTGTCGGCAGATCCAGATCTTCCTGTACGCCGTTCAGATCTCCAAGCTGAATACCGGGTCCGAAATCATAAACGGCAATATCGTCAAACATGCCCTTCGCGTATTCCCCGCTCTGCCAGTTCGCTTTTCCGAAATATGTGACGATATCGTCGCCGCTTCCGAGAACCGTATCAAGATCATACTGATACGTTTCGCTTCCGGCGTACTTCCCGTCAATATATAACTCCGCGTTGTTCCCATCGAGAATATATGTGATCTGGTGCCAGGACTGGAACCCCGTTTTGCCGACGATCTGCGGCGTCCCCGAATCATTCCGGTATCGCTCCGCCACCGTCGTCCCGTCGCTCCCGCTGCCGTAAAGCCCGACATAGCTGCGGCTGCCGGCGTTCTGTGCCCTGTCCGACCACGACGTGTAAAAATACCATCCGTTCATTGTGGACGGCTTTTCCATTTCCGCATACATCGTGATCACCGCGTTTTTCTTCCCTCGAAGCAGCGGCGTGCCGTCAGAATTTGTCGCGGAAATATAGGTGGATGCCCCGTCCAGCACAAGCGCGTCGCTTCCGTCGTTGCTCTTTCCAAATACGGCGCCGCCGTGGATCACCGCTTTTCCTTTCTGAGCCTCCGCGTTTTCGCCGTTGAAATTCATCGCGAACAGAAGATGCGGATCATCCGTATCCATGTCTGGCCGCTGTTCTGTCCTGCTGTAAATACAAAACTGCCCATAGTACTGTTTCCTGGTACATTCTATGGAACCAAGCCCGTTAAAATGGCCCGAATAATATTCCGTGCTGACGAGATCGCCGCGCACATAAGTCCGGACCGTATAATAATCGCCGGTATAATCCGTTCCATCGACCGCTCCCGCCGCGTTTTCCATGATCATCGTACAGATATCATGCTGCGCGTACGTGACGTGCCCGGTATTCGCATCGAGCGAGCTGCCCGCGACGTCGGTTTTGAGATAATTCGGCAGCCGTTTTATACCATATCGGTCACTGACCGTGCCGCCGAAGCTGCGCTCCCCGTGTCCGACCCAGAACCCGTCGCTGCCGGAAGCATAACAATATCCGACGACCGCTTTTCCGTCTGTATCACGGAGAATCGTGTCGCCATAAGAATTTGCCGCCATATCAAACTGGATCGCGGTCCACTCGCGTCCCGCGCCGTAACCGTCTCCCATCCGGAGTTCCCCATTGATCCCCAGATAATGATAGGTATTGTCGTCAAGCGTTCTTTCTGCCGGAAGCGTCCAGTCCGACGGATAATCCGGATATGTATCCGCGATGTCAAACACCTTATTGGAAAGATTGACATAGCGCGAAAGCGTCTCGCCGGTATCTTCCGGTTCCAGATCAACCTCACCATATTCGTCGAAAAGCGCCTGTAATTCTTCCTCTGAGATCGGGATAACATAACCGTGGCGCGGAGTAAAATTATAATCGATCAAAATCTCCGACGACCCTTTTCCGCCGATCTGCTTATAGTTCACAAAATCCGTCGTCTCAAACACAAGATATCCGGTGCCGAACGCGTCGCCGTCAGCGCAATAGATCCATTTGTCTTCGTTGTTCAGCTTGAAAATATTTGAGCCCTCCGACCGATACGAGGTAAACGGGGATACGCCTTGATAAATGCCTTCGCCGTTTTCCGAAAGTTCGGTATACATTCCGTCGATCGTATCGCAAGCCGCGACGCGTACCCCGTCAAAATACATCAGATACCGATGGTTGACCGTATCGTAAATAATATCCCCGTCGATCGCCCCGGTTGAACTGAAATCGCCGTTTTCTTCGCCGTTCATCATAAATTGCGGTTCGGTATAACTGCCGGCGTCCATCAGGTCAACGGCAAAATGCTTGTACATCACCGTGCCGATCTCTCCCGCCGTAGACTGTTTCTGGAGCGCAAGATAGATCATATACGCGCCCCTGCTTCCGTCGTCATTCTGATGCTCCGGGCACCATATGACCTGCGGTGCCCACGCGCGGTTGCAATCTTCAAATCCTTCAAAGTTTTTATAATCGATCAAAACGCTGTCATCAATGTGGATCAGATCCTTCGTTTTGTATATGGCGACTGTGGATTGGCTTGTCCATCCCTTTGAGGAATCCATATCGGTTACGACGATATAGAAATAGCCATCTTCCCCTCTGAACAGAAACGGATCCCTCAAATGGCGCGTCCCCAATGTCGATTCAAACGTCGCCGCCCCTCTGTTCAGGGTCCGGAACCGGTATCCGTCGCGGCTTACCCCATAGCATAAATTTTCCTGGTTATTGTCCCGGAAATAGGCGAACAGATACGCCGTATTCTCCCCGTCGCCCTGCGCGGCAGCCGGTTCCGCGTGCGCCGGGACAGCCGGCGCCATCAGCGCCGCGATAAGCATAACACTGAGTAATTTTCTCACTTTCATAGAATGTCTCCTTCTTTTTCTTTCCCAATTTCCCGCGATTTTTGAAAAACGGCATAATCGCGCCCCGCGGTTATGCCGTTTTCCCAAAGATCGTATGTGACCTGAGTTGATCCTGTCTGTAGCTGTATTTCATCCAAACGATCCGGTTCTCTCTGATAGATGCTACCAGATACGGAATTCACTCCCGCGCAGCTTGCAAAGCGCCTCAATGTAATAATAATCGCAATAAACATAAGGCTCATGCTTCACCGGAGAATTGTACGCGCCGCTTCCATTCTGGACAAAGCAGTCGCAGTCCTCCCCATAATTGACACGGCCGGACTGATCCAGCGCTTTCAGCAGTTTCAGCGCGGCACCGAGGAACAGATCCTTCTCATGCTCGCCGACCAGTTTGGATATCTCGATAAACGCTCCCGCGGCGACGCATGCGGCGATCGAATCTTCCCATGCCGGTTCTTTCGGCTGCCGGAAGTCGATCGGAATGATCCCGTTTTCCGGAATGTTCGCGATAAAGTAATGCGCGACCCGTTTCGCCGCGTCCAGATATTCCTGCTTCCCTGTATGGAGATAGCTGATCGTAAATCCGTAGATCGCCCACGTCTGCCCTCTCGTCCAGGAAGATCCCTTGCAGTATCCCTGTCCGCCGTAATTGGTAACAACCTCCCCGGTTTCCGGGTCAAATTCAACGATATGGTTGACCGAGCCGTCCGGCCGGATAAATGCTTTCATCGCCGTATCCGCGTGTTTCATCGCGATCTGCCGGAATCTCGGATCGCCCGTCTCCTCGGACGCCCAGTATAAAAGCGAAATATTAAACATACAGTCGATGATCGCCCAGCCCCTCGTATCGTCGCCGTCCGGCGTATCGTTCCAGGCGCGGATAAACTCGCCGACCGTATTGAACCTTCCCGCGAGCAGGTTCGCGGCAAGCAGCCCCCTCTTGCGGGATTTCGGATTCCCGGTCAGGCGGTAATTGGCGACGCTGGTCGGCACCCACATAAATCCTACGTCATGGTGCAGCCCGTAATACTGCTCAAACGCCTGATCCAATTTATCTTCCGAGATATTGGCGATCTCAGCGTAACGTTCATCGCCCGTCTGCTCATACATCAGCCATAAAATACCGCCCCAGAACCCGTTGGTCCACCAGCAGATCCCGTCGTCGTCCCTGTTCCTTACATTGGTGACGCTCCGATCGTCATGCGTTCCATTGCTGTCAACCCCGGACGGGATCTTGTCTTTGGATTTTTCGCGCACCCACTCCATCTTGCGACAGACTTTCTCAAACACTTCATCCAGCCACTGCTTGTCCTGTCCCTGTAACATTTGTACTATCCTCCTTTTTTTCCGTGAAAATTCACATAAAAAATGCCTTCGGCATATCAGCTCCCCTGCCCCTCATTCATGAGGGGAGAAGGCATTTTTGCGCGCGAGCAGGCTGTGAAGCAGCAGTTTCCTCTCTGCGAGCTGCGCATCCAGCCGGAGGCTTTTTATGTCACAGGACGAAATTTCCTGTGACATAAAAAATATACCCCAGTTCCTCTGAAAAATCAATGATTTTCTGGCGGCAAACAGATCATTTCCCAAATTTCATCCGCGGGACAGCTGCATGATGATCGCGTCCTCCCCCGGATTCCTGTAATAGCCCTTTCGTTCCGCGATCGTCTCAAATCCATATTTCTCATACAGCCGCCTCGCGGGTTCGTTGGAACGGCGCACCTCCAGAAAAACCGAGTGAAGCCCAAGCTGCTCCGCCCATCGCAGCATATTGGCAAGCAGAAGGCTCCCGTATCCGCGGCGCCGCGCTTCCGGAAGGAGGACGATCCTTGTTATCTCTCCCTCCTGGTCGGTGTTGACCATGCCGATATATCCGACGATCTTTCCGTCTTCCTCCATTACGAGGAACCAATACTGCGGCTGGCGCATCGCGTCATAAAATCCTGCCTCCGACCATGCCTCCGGGAAACAGTTCCGGTCGATCGCGGCGACCGCGGGACAGTCCTCCCTGCGCATCGTCCTGATGTTTGTCTTCATTGGCACGCCCTCCCCGTCAGGTTTTTTTCTGTCTTTCCGCCCGTTCGCGCTCCGCCTGGGACAATCGCAGATATTCCGGTCTGTGATCGCCCGCTTTCCGGGCAGCCTCCATTCCATAATCATGGATCGCAAGGTTCCCGACCGCCCCGGCGCGCTGCCTACACAGATGGGACGGCGCAAACGACCACGGCACGCGCATCCGCTCCTCGATCACGGCGCGATACGGCGGGATCCCGTCCCCAATAAAAATCACCGGCTCCCCTCTCCTGTTCAGCTCATCCGTCACAGCCTCGATCGCGTCCACATACTGCGGCATGACGACCTGGAACCGGTCTTCGGACCAGGTATACAGCCCGGTATAAACCTGGCTCCTGCGCGCGTCCATGATCGGGCAGATCAGCCGCTGCGTTCCATATAAATTATAAGCGAGCGCATCCACGGTCGGAACCGATATGATCGGCTTATCCAGCGCCTGCGCAAGCCCTTTTGCCGTCGCCGACCCGATCCGCAGCCCGGTAAAGGAGCCGGGACCGGCGGCAACCGCGATCGCGTCCACCGTGGAAAGCTCCTGCTCCGTCATCCGGACGATCTCCGCCACCATCGGAAGAAGCGTCTGGGAATGTGTTTTTTTGTAATTCACGGTATATTCCGCGATCATGGTATCCTCCTCCAGAATCGCCACGGAGGCGACCAGCCCGGAAGAATCCAACGCCAATACTTTCATTCTTCTTTCCTTTCCACCGTCACGGCACGGTAATCGTATCCCCGCTCCGGGTCTTTTTCGATCGTGACGGAAACGGCATGTCCGGGCAGGATCTCTTCAATGAGGTTTGCCCATTCGATCAGGCATACGCCGCCTCCGAACAGATAATCGTCAAACCCGATCTCATCCATCTCGTCCACGGAGCCGATCCGGTAAACGTCAAAATGGTACAGCGGGATCCGCCCTCCGTCATATTCCTGGATGATCGTAAACGTCGGGCTGCTGACCGGTTCCGCTATGCCGAGCCCTGACGCGAATCCCTGCGTAAATACCGTCTTGCCCGCGCCGGGTTCCCCGTACAGGCAATAGACGTCTCCCGGTCTGCATCCAGCCGCGAGCCCGCGCCCGATCTCAAATGTTTCCTTCGCGCTTTCGCTCTCCCATCTCATGCCGTATGTTCCTTTATATATGCGATAATTTCGTCCTTCTGGTCCCCCATGCTCGCAAAGGGGAATAAAAACGCGTGAATGGAGGAAGTGTAAACCGCCGCCGCCTTTCTCATCACGACCACACGCCGGATATCCTTCCAGGGAGTGATCACCTGTTCCTCCCCCTGAGACGTAATGATCCCTTCTTCCGCCATTTTATATGTGATCGGTTTCTCATAATAAGGATTGTTTTTTACCTGCTTCCCCGCGCGCAGGCAAAGGAGCAGCGGGTTCACGACCGTAAACACAGAGGCGAGCGCGCCGATCAGGATCCGCTCCTGACCCGCGAGCCCGTTCCAGCGGACGACCAGATAAACCAGCGCCGCAAGGCTGATCAGCAAGCCCAAGATCCCGGTCGGTCTGCCATAGCTGTGCCTCAGCAAAAATCTTCTCATCGTGTCCGGTTCCATTGTCACATCAAATGTATATTCCATCGGTTTCTTCTCCCTTTCCATGAAAATAGGAAGCCCCGTCGCTGAGGCTTCCCTGTTATTATAATCTATTTCCCACCGCTTTGTAAACCAGATATGCGGCAATTGAAACAATTATTCCTTTGACCAGATTAAACGGCGGCACAGCAAGCAAGATCATGCGCTCAAAACTCGACGCGATCCATTTCAGCGAATCGGGGAGCATCGCCTGCGCCGCCCCGATCAGCGCCGCTTCATTTCCGCCAAAATACAACCGGATATACAGCGGGAAAGTGATCAGATAATTGACCGCGATCC
This sequence comes from uncultured Lachnospiraceae bacterium, assembly GCA_947593735.1. Classification (GTDB taxonomy): domain Bacteria; phylum Bacillota; class Clostridia; order Lachnospirales; family Lachnospiraceae; genus CANQDT01. The sequence continues at coordinate 11,783 of CANQDT010000016.1, forward strand.
CGGCGATGATCAGCGCGACGGTTCCCGCCGCGAAGCTCATGGCGTACCGATACGCCGATGATCTGCCTTTCCATTTTTTTGCCGTAACGCTGATCGCTGCCACGTAAAAACTCATCATGATAAAATTGGCGAACTCTCCTACGCCTGCCGTCGTCGTCCCGAATAATTTCAGCAGATTCTTGATCAGCTCCACCAAAACGCCGGCGACCGGACCGAACAAAAGCCCGCAGAATACTGCCGGGACGTCGCTGAATTCCATTTCCAAAAAGCCGAGATACTTCACCGGCAGATGAAGGTACATCAGGATCAGCGCCATCGCGCTGCACACTCCTGTGACCGCCACCTTTCTAACCATACTGCCTTTCTCTGTCGCTGCTGTCATTTCTGTCATTTTTTTCATCCTCCATTTCTCTGGAGTTCTTTCAGTGCTGTGATGACGCCGCGCCGCGCGCGGGCGATTTGTGCGGCTGCGGTTTCCCGCAGAACCGGAGGCTTTTTATGTCACAGGACTGTGACATAAAAAAGGACGCTCCCAAATCAGGGCGTCCTATTCTCTCATTATCATCACATCTTCTCTCATCCAGACTATACTGTCGGTATTGGAATCGCACCAATTCAGCCGTTCGGCTCGCGGACTTTACCGCCGGTCGGGAATTACGCCCTGCCCTGAAGAACTTCTATTTTATTGACACTCTTATCTTATTCGCTTCCGGCGCGGATGTCAAGGACAGATTGAAAAAAGATACGATCTTCCGCGCCTGCCGGCAGCGCGCCGGTTCCCGGTCCGCAGCTGTATGGACAGCCGCCCCCCCCGCCTTTTTATAAATGAAGCGAGATGGTCCGGTCGGACATCTGATACTGCCGGTAGCGCACGCCCGCCATGTCAAACATCCGTTTGGACGCGCGCACCCCGTCCGTGTCCTTATATTTATCCTCGATATAAATGACTTCCGCGATCCCGCTCTGTATGATCGCTTTCGCACATTCGTTGCACGGGAACAGGGTCACATATAATTTGGCTCCCCGGAGCGAACCTCCCCCATAATTCAGGATGGCGTTTAATTCCGAATGGCATACGTATGGATACTTGGTATCCAGCTCCTCGCCGTCCCGTTCCCACGGCATCTGGTCGTCGTCGCACCCGATCGGCATCCCGTTATAGCCGACGGATAATATTTTATTCTCCCCGCTCACGATGCAGGTCCCTACCCTTGTATTCGGATCCTTGCTGCGATCCGCTGACAGCAGCGCGATCCCCATAAAGTACTGGTCCCATGTGATATAATCCTGCCGTTTCATCGCTTTCCTCCCATACGCAATACAACTTTTTTCTCTATTATAGTAAATTTCGTATGACGCCGCAAGTACGCATTTTCCCATACGGCAGGCGCCGCGCCCGGGGAACCGCGCCTTGTCCGGGCAGGACGCGCGGCGGCTGGTTCCGGCGGCATGACAAAAGGCGGAGAGAATCCTGCTTTTGTTCTCTCCGCCTTATCATTTTTTCAGATCCGCGTCTGTCCGCCCGCGCGTTTTATTCAAACCAGCTGTTCAGCGAAACGACCGCCGACCCGCTCTCGATCGTCTGGTTTCCCTTATCCGCTCCAATGCCGGAATTGGATGAATCATATCCTGCCGCTCCGGAGGCCGTAACGATATCTTCTACCGCAAATGCTGTTTCATTCATCTCAGGCTGTACATATACCTTTCTCATTTCTATCTGTCCTCCTTCCATCATTCTGCCGCGATCATACGAACATCCGTATCGTAGCTGACGTTGTTGATATTGCAATATCCCTGTACCCAGAACGGATGTTCGCCCGCTCCGGTTACCGTTACTTTGAACTGTCCCAACTTCCCGAAGCTTGGCTGGAACAGCTTATCATCACGAGACTCCCAGGTCCATCCGCTTTCCTCTTTCGCGATATACACGCCGGTCTTTAATTCTCCGTTTACTACCACGGATTCCGGGCATGTATATTCCACATAAATCTCTGTGGTATCGCCGTTCCGGTCATAGGTCAGGTTGCAGACCGGTTTCGCTTCCACCGGACCGTTCAGCACGGCATTGACGGTCACATCCTGATAAGCGAAGAACGAATAGGTCTTGTCATAGCTGACGATCTTGCCGTCCTTTTCCCAGTAAGAAAACTGCTCGTCCGTCTCCGAAACCGTTACTTTCTGGTTGTACTCAACATTCTCATATTTGGCAGCCGGGGTTCCCGCTTCCGTAACCGTGATGGTACAGATCGGATTCGCTTCGATCACGACCGGACCAGTCGCCGTAACTTTATAGCTGCCGCCTTCTTTTGTCGCAGCTGCATTTTCTCCGCCGACCGTCACTGAGGGAGCGTATCCGTCCGTTACAGTAAACGTAACGTCCGTCCCTGCCGTCGCGTAATTGCCGTCGCTTCCGTTTGCCGGGGACTCATACTCTGACGTCACGCTGACATTCTCCCCCGCCGTCACTTTATAAGAAAGCTCCTCCAGCGTATAACCGAACCTGACGATTGCCGGATTCTCCGCCGACGCAGTGTCAAACCGCACAAAATATTGGAGTCCGCATGTCGAACAATTTTTATCATTGGCATAAAAATCATAGGTATTGACTCCCTTGTCTCCTGTATTTTTGTATTTGCTTTGCGTATCATAAACCTTGCCACCGTCCAGCTTGAATTGGACATACGCTCCGTTGTTTTTCGTTGCGCCCTGCACAACTTCCGTCGCCACTTTCATCTGATAACGGGTATCCTTCTTTACAGCTCCGGCATTGATCTCCTTGTCGTACGTATTTGAGTTCGTATCTTTCGCCGTAAACTGCATCATACGGTCATAAACTTCCTCATTTACGCTTTCCACCACAACATCATCCGGGTCGATTTTCGGATCCGCCGCCCTTGCGCAAATCCCGGTTGCCGGAACTACCATCACAGCCGCCAGCAGAAACGCAGCCGTTTTTTTCATAAATTTTCTCATTGCTTTCCTCCTTCATTCTGTCCGATTTTTTACAGGCTCATTATATCACTACCCCCCCCGAGCGCATTTCATAATAAGACTTTATTATTGCAAAAACAGACTTTTTTGTGGTATAGTTCTTATAGATCAGGAAAAAGAAAGGGGTGCTCTGTACATTATGCACAAGACATTAAATGTCCGCGATGAAACCATCGCGTTCCACTACCGGATCGATCCGGGAGCCGAATATAATTATCATCCGCACCGCCATGATACCTTTTATGAAATCTATTATCTCGTACAGGGAGACTGTACTTTTGTCATGGAGAACATCCGGTTCGCGCTTCCGGCGGACAGCCTTGTGCTGATCCCCTTTAATACGACGCACGCGATCGTTTCCAACGGTCCGGAGCCGGTCGAACGGTATTCGATCCATTTTAACCCAAGGGCGATCCCCGCGGAACACCGGTTTGATCTCCTGCGGCCGTTTCATGAAAACAAATATGACCGGACCTTTTATTTTTCCGAGATATCCAATTCCCGGCTCGCGGAGTGTTTTTCCAGCCTGGACGATCTGGACAACCTTCCCGAAGACATCCAAAATCTTTATTGCGACGTCATTCTGGAATCGATCCTGATCCATATCCTGACCTTTAACCGGGTGGACAATATCATCCCTCCCTCGTATTCCACCGTGACGTCGCGCATTGTCGATCATATCAACTCCCATATCACGGAAAAGCTGACGCTCGACAACATCGCGGCGGCGCTATATATGAACAAAGACTATCTGAACCGGGAATTTAAGAAAAATTTCGGCATCAGCATCAAAGAATATGTCCTGTACCACCGGGTGCGTCTCGCTCAGGATATCCTCCATAAAAATCCTGTGCATGACGTCGATTCCCTGACCGCCGTGGCGATGGAAACCGGGTTCCAATCTTATTCGACCTTTTACCGCGCCTTCAAAAAGGTACTCGGCTATTCCCCATCCGACGATATCAAATAAAAAAATGTCTTCTCCCCTCATTCATGAGGGGAGAAGGCATTTTTTTCGCGCGATTTTCCGGATTCTTATTTCGCTCCCAGATTAAACGCTTCATGCGCCGCGTTCATCGCGCGCTCCAGATTTTTCTCATCAATGATCACCGTAACCTTGATCTCCGAAGTAGAGATCATGCGGATGTTCACATTGGCGTCATACATCGCTTCAAACATCCTCGCGGCAACGCCGGCATTGGACACCATCCCGGCTCCGACAACGGATACTTTCGCGATCGACTTGTCAAGATTGATGCTCTGGCATTTCAGGCTCGTTTTTCTGTGGCGCTCCAGGATCTCCATCGCCTCGTCCGCCACTTCCCGGTCGACCGTAAAACTGATATCCTTTGTCCCGTCCCTGCCGACCGACTGCAAAATAACGTCCACATTGATGTTGTGGTTTGCCAGATGGTTAAATAACTTAAAAGCGACTCCCGGCTGATCTTCCAGCCCTACGACTGCGATGCGCGCCGCGTTTTTATCTCCCGCGACTCCGCTGACGAGCATTTTTTCCATATCGACATTCTCCTTTACTATGGTTCCTTCATGGTTATTCAGGCTGGAACGGACAACGATCTGTACTCCATATTTTTTTGCCAGTTCCACACAACGGTTGTGCAGGACGCCCGCCCCGAGCGAGGCAAGCTCCAGCATCTCGTCGTACGTGATCTCATCCAGCTTACGCGCGGTCTTGACCACGCGCGGGTCGGCGGTGTAAACGCCGTCCACATCCGTATATATTTCACAGGCGTCCGCGCGGAGCGCCGCGGCAAGCGCGACTGCCGTCGTATCCGATCCCCCGCGCCCGAGCGTCGTATAGTTGTCATTCCGGTCCACTCCCTGGAATCCGGTGATAATGACAATCTTCCGCTGATCCAGTTCCATGCGGATGCGCTCCGCGTCGATCTTCAACAGACGCGCATTGCTGTAATCGGAGGTCGTATGCATCGCCACCTGAAACGCGTTCAGGGAAACCGCCGCCACTCCGAGCGCGTCCATCGCCATCGCCATCAGCGATACCGACGTCTGTTCCCCGGTCGTCAGCAGCATATCCATTTCTCTCTTGGAAGGGTTCGGATTGATGTCCTTTGCCATAGCGATCAGTTCATCGGTCAATTTTCCCATCGCGGACAAAACAACGACGACCTGATTTCCTTTCCTGTACTCCTCGATGCAGCGTTCCGCCACATGGAAGATCCTCTCTTTATCCGCGACAGACGTCCCGCCGAATTTCTTTACAATTAACATATTGCTCTCTGCCTTTCCAATAAATGATCGATCATCGTATGGCCTTCCGCCACATAAATCCCGCTGTCCTTCGCGCCCTGCTCCGAGTACGGATACGGGTTCCGGACCGGGTTCGCGCTGTCATACAGCAGATACGGCACCGGGTCGCTGACATGGGTGCGGAGCGCGATCGGCGTCGGATGATCCGGCATGACCAGCATCCGGTATTCGGCTCCCGCCGCTTCCATCGCTTCCACAACCGGTTTGATCACCCGTCCGTCCAGATATTCGATCGACCGGATCTTTTTCTCAATGCTGCCCTGATGTCCCATTTCGTCGGGCGCTTCCACATGAATATAAGCGAGATCATATCCCCCGTTGAGCAGGGCGTCCGTCGCCGCTTTCGCTTTTCCCTCATAATTGGTATTCAGCGTGCCGTCCGCTCCCTCCACGGCAATGGTATCCATCTTCGCGCCGACCGCAATGCCCTTGAGCAGATCGACCGCCGAAATCATCACGCCCTTTTTCCCTGTTTTTTCCTCAAAGGACGTCAGGGCGGGTCTGGTTCCCGCTCCCCAGAACCACAGGGAATTGGCGGGGTTCAGCCCGCGCGCTTTCCGCGCGAGATTGACCGGATGTTCCGCGAGGATCGCGTAGCTTTTCTTCATCATCTCCCGCAGGGCTGCCTGCCCGGGCAGATACCCGCCGATCGTTTTTCCAAGGATGTCGTGGGGAGGCGTCAGTTCTACGATCTCTCCCCTGTCCCAGATCGTGAGGTGGCGGTACGCGGTCCCGACATAAAACCGGAACTCCTCCGTTTCCAGCGCGGGCCGGATCGCGTCGATCAGCTGCGCCGCTTCCTCCGTCGTAATTTCGCCGGAACTGTGGTCAAGGATTGTTTTTTCTTCGTATACCGCTTCCTCCTCGGAAACGGTGACAAGGTTGCACCGGAAAGAAACATCGGTCGGTTTCATGTCCACGCCGATGCTCAGCGCCTCCAGCGGGGAACGTCCCGAATAATATTTCTTTGGGTCGTATCCGATCACGGACAGGTTCGCGGTATCGCTGCCCGGCGACATTCCGTCCGGGATCGTGTGGCACAGACCGACCTCCGACACTTTGCTGAGCCGGTCCATCATGGGCGTCTCTGCCGCTTCCAGCGGCGTTTTCCCGCCAAGCTCCTCCAGGGGATAGTCTGCCATCCCGTCCCCGAGCACAATCACATATTTCATAATTTCCCCTTTCTTTTCTCAGATCGCCACGCGGATATAGTTGAGCACGCTGTCAAACTGGGCGATCGCTTTTTTAAAATCTTTTTCTTCCATGATCGGCGTCACAAACGCGATCTCGTCCGAGATCCCCTGCGCTTTTACCATTTCCACTCTGCCAAAAACGGTTTCCACCGTCGTCTCGTCAATATTCTTTTTGAGGCGCACAAAATATTTGTGGATGGATTCGTCGATGTTGGTCAGTTCCTTTTTCTCCGTGCTCCAGTATGTCTTGATGCTGACATGGCGATGGCGCGCCGCCTCGATCACGTCCGCCACGACCGCGCTCGCCGTCGGGAGTTTCCCGGCTCCCCTGCCGTAGAACATCGCGTCGTCCAGCATATTTCCATGCACAAAGATCCCGTTGAATACGTCGTTGACATTGATCAGGGGATGGTTTTGTCCGATCAGCATCGGGCAGACCATGCAAAACAGGTTCTGACCGACCTTTTTCATCGTCGCCAGCAGCTTGATGGACTGCTTCATCGCCTTCGCGTACCGGATATCCGCGGCGGATATTTTGGTGATCCCCTCCGTGTAAATATCCTGATAATCCACCTGTTTCCCGCAGGCAAGCGACGTCAGTATCGCGATTTTCCGGCACGCGTCGTAACCCTCGACGTCCGCTTCCGGATTCCGTTCCGCGTATCCTTTTTCCTGCGCTTCCCGCAGGACGTCCTCAAAATCAGAACCGTCCTCCGTCATCTTGGTCAGGATATAATTGGTCGTCCCGTTCAAAATACCGGTGATCTCCGTGATATTCTCCGCCGTCAGGGAAGAATTGAGCGGGCGGATGATCGGGATCCCGCCTCCGACGCTCGCCTCAAAGAGAAAATTTACTTTGTTCTGCTTTGCCAGCGCGATCAGCTCCGCCCCGTGCGCCGCTACCAGCTCCTTGTTGGAGGTCGCCACGCTTTTCCCTTTGGAGAGCGCTTCTTTTACAAAGGTATAAGCCGGCTCCACGCCGCCGAGCACCTCCACGATAATATCCACTTCATCGTCGCTGCTGATCACGGAGTAATCATGGACGATCCGGCTCTCCATGGGGTCGCCCGGAAAATCCCGGAGATCCAGGATATATTTGATGTTCAGTTCGTCTTCTATTTTTTTGTTGATGCTGTCCTGGTTCGTCCCAATGACTTCCACCACGCCGGATCCAACGGTTCCATATCCAAGCACTGCAATGTTGATCATCTCTTTTTCCTACTCCCTTGCTAATATTTTTAAATAATGAATCCCTTCCAGCTGCTCGATGGCTTCCAGCATCTGGGAAATATCTCCCGTATCTGCCAGTACCGCCACACTCAGCGTCAGCAGGGCGACCCCGTTGACCGGGATACTCTGGTGGATGGTCAGTATATTTGCCCGGTTGTCCGCAACCTGCTGCAACACGTTGGAGAGGACTCCCGGTTCATCCATCATCTGTATCACAAACGTGATCGTCTGTCCCTGCGTATTTTCATGGAAGGGAAAAATGTCATCCTGATATTTATAAAAGGAACTCCGGCTGATCCCTGCCTGGTCTACTGCCTGCTGGATGTTCATGCGCGGATTCTGCGCAAGCAGCCGTTTCGCTTCCACCACCCCGAGGAGGACTTCCGGAAGCGCCTTCTTCCTTACTACATAATATGTTCCGTCTTTGCTCATAACGTTCCACCCGATGTCTTTCCCACAAACACATTTGTACTCACTCGAAAGATATTAGCACACCTGTTCCGCAAAAGCAAGCCTAAATTCGGTTGTGTTTGGAGAATTTCACCGCGGGTGTCTATTTTTGTCCGGAATGTGCCGTCCATTTCAGATACGCGTTGATGAACGGGTCGATCGCTCCGTCCAGCACCGCCGTGGCATTGCTGCTCTCCTCGTTTGTCCTGTGGTCCTTGACCATCGTATACGGCTGAAGCACATACGAACGGATCTGGCTTCCCCAGCCGTTGTCAAGCACTTCCCCGCGGATATCGGAGATCTTTTCCAGGTTCGCCTGCTGTTTGATCAGCAGCAGCTTCGCCTTGAGCATTTTCATCGCCTTGTCTTTGTTGCTGTGCTGCGACCGCTCATTCTGGCATTGTACGACCACGCCGGTCGGGATATGCGTGATCCGGACCGCCGAATCGGTTTTGTTGATATGCTGTCCGCCCGCGCCGCTGGAACGATAGGTGTCGATCCGGATATCCTCGTCCGCGATATCCACCTCGACGTCCTCCTCGATATCCGGCATCACGTCGCACGACGCGAACGACGTCTGCCGTTTCCCCGCCGCGTTAAAGGGGGAGATCCGTACCAGACGGTGAACGCCCCGCTCGGATTTCAGATAGCCGAACGCGTTCTCCCCGTTGATCTGGACCGTCACCGTTTTGATCCCGGCTTCCTCCCCGTCCAGATAATCCAGCACTTCGGTCGTGAACCCGCGGGAAGCCGCCCATCTCGTATACATCCGGTAGAGCATGCTGACCCAGTCGCAGGCTTCTGTGCCGCCCGCGCCCGCGTGCAGCGTCACGATCGCGTTGTCCCTGTCATATTCCCCGGACAGCAGCGTCGAGATCCGCAGCGTTTCCAGCTGCGTCTCAAAGGCGCGGATCAGTTCCTCGATCTCCGGGACCATGTCCGGGTCGTTTTCCTCATAGCCAAGCTCCAGCATCGTCTGAATATCGTCATAATCCGTTTCCAGCCCCCGGATGCTGTCGCAGACGTCCCTGAGATTTTTCAGTTCCTTCATCACCTGCTGGGAATATTCCACTTTGTCCCAAAAGCCGGGTTCCTCCATCTCATGCTCCAGTTCTTCAATGCGGTCCGCCTTCTGCGGAAGGGCGAGGGACGCCTTCAATTCTGCCAGTACCGGCTCGTATGCCGTAAGTCTGTATTTTAACTGATCTAATTCTACCATCGTTCTATCCTTTCTCCCGCGATGAACTCTCAACGGAAAAACAGGATCCCGCTTTCCCCTGCCGGGCGGGATCCTGTCTGTCCGTTCAGCTGCAGCTATGGCTACCCGTCCTTAACTGCGCCCGCAACAATATTTGTATTTCTTTCCGCTTCCGCACGGACATGGATCGTTCCGTCCCACTTTAGCCTCCTTGCGCGTAACCGGCGCCCTCGGACCGCTGTCGTCCTTGTTCGTCCCGGTCACTTTCGCGACTTCTTCCCGCTCGACGTCCTCCTCGATCCGGATGTTGAGAAGCGCGCGGGTCGTATCCTGGCTGATCGCCTGCGTCATCTCATCGAACATATCATAGCCGAGGAATTTATATTCGACCAGAGGATCCCGGTTGCCAAACGCCTGCAGCCCGATTCCCTGGCGGAGCTGGTCCATATCGTCGATATGCGCCATCCACTTGCGGTCGATCACTTTCAGGAGGATGACCCGCTCAATCTCACGGATCTGCTCCTTATCTTCAAACAGGGCTTCCTTTTCCTGATAGAGCGCTTCCACCCTGTCCTGCCCTTTCTCGATCAGCTCCTTCTTGGACCAGTCCTGGAGCTCCTCATCGGTATAGAGGTTGTCGCTCAGCCCGAGCGAGATCCGGATCTCCATCTGTGCTTCCCGCACATTAAATTCGTGATCGTCGGAACGGTCGTCCGTGAGGATCCGGCTGAGCGTATTTTCGACCGTATCCCGCATCATCCGGACAACGACCGGGCGCATATTCTCTCCGTCAAGCACCCGCCGCCGTTCTTCATAAATGATCTCTCTCTGCTCATTGTTCACCTGGTCATATTCCAGCAGGTTCTTGCGGATCCCAAAATTGTTATTCTCTATTTTCTTCTGCGCTTTCTCAATAAAACTCGTGATCGTCTTATGCTGGATCTCTTCTCCCTCCGGCAGCTTCAGCGCGTCGTAGATGCCCATGACGCGTTCGGAGCCGAACAGACGCATCAGATCGTCTTCCAGCGACAGATAAAATCGTGATTCTCCCGGGTCGCCCTGACGGCCGGAACGTCCGCGGAGCTGGTTGTCGATCCGTCTCGACTCATGCCGCTCCGTACCGATGATCTTCAGACCTCCGACTTCCGGCACGCCTTCCTCCAGCTTGATATCCGTACCACGACCCGCCATGTTGGTCGCGATCGTGACCGCGCCGAGATGCCCGGCGTCCGCGATGATCTCCGCTTCGATCTCATGGAACTTCGCGTTCAGGACTTTATGCGGGATATGCCGTTTGTTCAGCAGGGCGCTGACCTCCTCGGAAGCCTCGATCGTGATCGTGCCGACCAGTACCGGCTGCTTCTTTTCATGAGACGCGGCGATATCGTCGATAACGGCGTTCAGCTTCTCCCGTTTGGTCTTATATACCACATCCTGATGGTCGATCCGGCGGATCGGCATATTGGTCGGGATCTCCACAACGTCCATGCCGTAGATCTCCCGAAATTCCTTTTCTTCCGTCACCGCGGTACCGGTCATGCCGGCTTTCTTTTTGTATTTGTTAAAGAAGTTCTGGAACGTGATCGTGGCAAGCGTCCGGCTTTCCCGTTTTACTTTCACATTTTCTTTCGCTTCGATCGCCTGGTGCAGACCGTCCGAGTACCGGCGGCCGGGCATGATCCGCCCCGTAAATTCGTCTACGATCAGGACCTCGTCGTCCTTGACGACATAATCCTTATCGCGGAACATGAGATTGTGGGCGCGCAGCGCCAGGATGATATTGTGCTGGATCTCCAGGTTCTCCGCGTCCGCGAGATTATCAATATGGAAGAACTGCTCGATCTTTTCCACGCCCTGGGCGGTCAGGATGATCTGTTTGTCCTTCTCATTGACAAGGAAATCTCCGTCCTCCTCCACGTCGATCCCCATGATCGCGTCCATCTTGGACAGTTCTCCGTCCCCTTTCCCGCGCACCATGGAGCGCGCCAGATAATCGCACATCTTGTACAGCTGGGTCGATTTCCCGCTGGACCCGGAAATGATGAGCGGCGTCCTCGCTTCGTCGATCAATACGGAGTCCACCTCGTCCACGATCGCGTAGTTCAGCTCCCTCTGTACCAGCTGCTCCTTATAGATCACCATATTATCCCTCAGATAATCGAATCCGAGTTCATTATTGGTCACATATGTGATATCGCAGTTATATGCTTCGCGCCGCTCGTCGTTATCATGGGAATTGAGGATCACGCCGACCGTCAAGCCGAGAAATTCATGAACCTTTCCCATCCATTCCGCGTCGCGCGCCGCGAGGTAGTCATTCACGGTCACAATATGGACGCCCTTTCCCTCCAGCGCGTTCAGATACGCGGGCAGGGTCGCCACAAGCGTTTTTCCTTCTCCGGTCCGCATCTCCGCGATCCGTCCTTGATGGAGAATCATGCCGCCGATAACCTGCACACGGTAATGTTTCAGCCCGATCGTCCGCCATGCTGCCTCGCGCACAACCGCGAACGCCTCTACCAGCAGATCGTCAAGCGTCTCGCCTGCCGCGAGCCTCTCTTTAAATTCTACCGTTTTATGCTTCAGCTCATCGTCCGACATCGCCGCCATGGTATCTTCCAGATCCATCACCGCGTCAACCTGGTCGGATAAGCGTTTGATTTCTTTTTCACTGTGAGTTCCGAAAATTTTCTCGATCAAACCCATTTTTTACTCTCCTAAAAATCGTTCCTAGTATAAATTGATGCATACAGACGTACGATACCACTTTTACACCGATATTTCAAGGCAAAGATTTCGCGCCGTCCCGGTCAAGCCTAACACTGCGGTTCGATCAAGCCGTAGCTGTTGCCTTTCCTCCGGTAAACGACATTGATCTCATCCGTCTCCGCATTCCGGAATACATAGAAGGAATGATTGAGCAGATCCATCTGCATACACGCTTCCTCCACGTCCATCGGCTTGACTTCAAACGTCTTTCTCCGGACGATCCGGATCTCATCGTCGCCGCCTTCTTCCCCGTCAAGGTATTCTTCCTGCAGGAATCCTCCCGCCTGTTCTTTCTGAATGATCTTATTTTTATATTTGCGAAGCTGGCGCTCGATCACATCCAGCACCATATCAATGGAGGCGTACATATCCTGGCTGACTTCCTCCGCCCGGATGATGCTTCCTTTCATCGGGATCGTCACCTCTATCTTCTGCCGCTCTTTCTCCACGGACAGCGTGACATGGACTTCTGTACTCTCGGTAAAATACCGCTCCAGTTTGCTCATCTTGGAATAAATACTGTTCCGGATCCCCTCCGTCACATCAAGGTTCTTCCCACTGATAATATATTGCATTTCTCTCACTCCTTTTCCATCAAGATCGAGGCTTGCCGCGCGGCGGCTCCTCCTGCTCAGATTATACCAAAAGCAGTATGGAATTTCAATCAATTTCCAGGGATTTGACAGAAAATACAGACGATTTTTTCCTATTAACGGGAAAGTCATTTGTCAATACATTTTCACAAGAAATTCATTTTTCATTACATAGTTACAAAAAGAATCCACTCTTTGTCTCGTGGAAAATCCACGTTTTTTGCCAAAAAATTATTGTGGACAATGTGGATAAGTCTGTGTATAACCGATTTCCAGCTTTTATTCGGGGTTATTTATCCACATTTATTTCAAATTCCAATATTTTCCGATTGCAAAACTGCGTTTTTTCGCGAATTGGTTTTGTGCATATTGCATAAATTTACAGTTTTTCCCTCTCATTTTTATTGCCTTACAACTTAAAATGAGCAGCCCTCCAAAAAGAGCTGCTCATGATTGTGTCTGTCTCTCACATCCGACGTCAGTCATTCAGGATCCTGCGCGCCGCGCACGGTTCCCGGTAATTCGCATTGCCGATGATGATGCCTGTCGTGGATGTGCTTGCATGGACGATCTGTCCGTTTCCTATGTATAACGCCACATGACCGGGCGCGCTGGCGGAACCGTAAAACAGCAGGTCGCCGGGTTTCGCGTCCGATACGGGGATAGCTTTCCCATCCTCGATCTGGTCGTAGGTGGACCGTCCAAGCTGATATCCGAAATGCTCATATACACGCATAACAAATCCGGAACAATCTGTCCCTTCCGTCAGGCTTGTCCCTCCGTATACATAAGGGTTGCCCACGAACTGGCAGGCGTAATTCACGATCTTCCTGCGCTTCTCGCTCGTCTTCCCATTGTCCTTGAAGGAAACCGGTTCATCCTTCCGATTCTCTACTGCGACCGCCTCGTCCATATCAAAATCAATGTCGACATAGTCTTTCGCCACATATCCTTTGGACGTCGGCGACACTTCCACTTTCGCCCATTGCTTGTATTCCCTGTCTACCTTCAGGGATTCGCCTTTCTCCGCCACGCGCAGGACGTCGGACCGTTCCACGCTCATCTTGCTGCGGATGTTCAGCGAACTCGCCGTTACGGTAGCGACCTTGTCATTATGCTTCTCCAGATATTTGATCGCCTTGTCCCCGGTCAGGATATACTCGTTATTCACATATCCGACGACCGACCCGGACTTGATCTTCGTCCACTCTTTCCCGGATTCAAGGACCCTGCCGCCGCCGCCGTTGTACAGACGGCCAATGGATTCAGAGGATGTCGTAGCGTCCTGGCGGATATTCAGATACGAACTGACAACCGCTACCATCAGATTGCTTTTCTTCGCTTCCGCATGAACCTGCAAACCGATCACGCCGCTTGCCAATACGGTTCCGGCAAGGATCAGGCGAGCCAATCTCCCGCGCATCTGTGCTACACTCCTCTCTTTCATTTAAAAAACAGTTAATAATATTACGAAACTGTTACGAAACAATTAGTAGTATAGCAAAATTTCAGCAAGATGTCAACTTATTTCGCATATAATTCACAATCTTTTGTAAAAATTTACAGTCGATCTTGTTCAACATTATTCGCTGCGCAGCGCGTCGATCGGGTTCAGTTTCGCCGCTTTATTCGCGGGGAGGTAGCCGAACACAACGCCGATCGCGACGGAGATCCCAAACGCCAGAATCACCGCGTTCATCGACGCCGCGGCGTCCAGGTCGATCAGCTTCCCGATCAGCCGGGTCGCCTCCGCGCCGAGCAGGATGCCGACGACGCCGCCGATCGTGCTGGTCGCGCCCGCCTCCATGACAAACTGCCGCATGATATCCTTTTTCCTTGCGCCCATGGACTTGCGGATGCCGATCTCCCTCGTTCGTTCGGTCACGGACACAAGCATGATATTCATAATGCCGATCCCGGCTACCAGAAGGGAAATCCCCGCAATCCCGCCGAGCATGGCGCTCATGGTTCCCATCAGCGTGTTGATCATCTCAAGCATCTGGGTGAGCGTCGTGATATTGTAAGCGTCCTCATCCTGGTAATAATCATAAAAATATGTTTCCAGCATTGCCTTCGCGGTTTCCACCGTATCCTGGTCCGTCGCCACGAAATAATAATTTGTCACATCGCGGCTGTAATTCATCGTGGCAGCGACCGGATAGGGGATATAAATGCAGTCGTCCGACGACCCCTCCTCGGAGTCCGATTCCTCGGTCAGTACCCCGACGACCGTAAAGCTCATGCCGTTTAACTTTATTTTGTCTCCGATCGGATTCTCTCCGTCAAACAGTTCGCTGACCAGATAAGAGCCGACGACGCAATTATGATGGGAATTGAGAATATCCGTATATTGCAGAAATCTCCCATCCACCAGCTTCAGGCTCTTGAGGTCAAAATAAGTCTCCGCCACGCCGGTAATGCTGGTGCGTTCGGTCGTCTCGGTTCCGTATTTTACCTGCGCGGAGGTTGATACCGTAGGGGAGACCCCCTGGAACAGATCCGGATGGTCCTCCGCGACCTCAAACATTTCCTCCGGCTGCATCAGTTTATTCCCGTTCCTGGAAACCGAGACGATGACCTGATTGGTCCCGACCTCGTCAAAGCTCTTCATCATTTCCTTCTGGAAACTCTGCACAAGGCTCAGGAGCGTGATGACCGCGGCGACGCCGATGATCATTCCGAGCATCGTCAGGAACGACCGCATTTTATTCTGGATAATGCTCCGCATGGATAACAGAAACGCCTGTCTAATTCCCATGGCTGATCTCCTCCCTGTACGCTTCCGCGCTTCCGTCGAATACGATCTTCCCGTCATGGATCCGGACGATCCGTTTCGCCTGCAGCGCAATGCTGTTATCATGGGTGATCAGGATGATCGTATTGCCCTCGTCGTTCAGCTGCTTCAAAAAGCCCAGCACGTCCCTGCTCGTTCTGGAATCCAGCGCGCCGGTCGGTTCATCCGCGAGGATCAGCGAGGGATTGCCCACCAACGCCCTGGCGATCGACACCCTCTGCTGCTGCCCTCCGGATAACTGGGACGGTTTGTGCCGCCACTTATCGGCAACCCCGACCCGCTCCAGTGATTCCATCGCGCGCTTTCTCCGTTCCGACGCCTTTACGCCCGCGTACAGCAGGGGAAGCTCCACATTTTCCAGTAAATTCTGCCGTGGAAGCAGATTATACTGCTGAAAAATAAATCCGATCATCCGGTTGCGGATGGACGCGAGCTGGTCGCCTTTCATCCTGCTCACATCTTCCCCGCCCAGGACATACTCTCCCTGCGTCGGCACATCCAGCGCGCCTATGATATTCATGATCGTGGACTTTCCGCTTCCGGATTTTCCGACGATCGCGACAAATTCCCCGTCATAAATATCCATGGAAATCCCATCGTTCGCGCGGACCTCATTGTCCCCCATCCGATAAATCTTATAAACATCTTTGAGATGGATCAACGGCATAGAAGGATCAAAGGGCTTTGATTCTCGTTTTTTTTCTCTTCCAAACATCAAACGAACCTCCGCTGCTTCTCCTATCTTCCCGGTCCGCCCGGAGCGCCGCCGCCATATTGCCTGTTCTGCCGGTTGCCTCCCTGCATTCCATTCATGCCCGGCTGACCGCCCATCGGCTGCTGACCGTTCATGCCAAACATCATCATATTATCGTTGGTCGTCTCGACCGTCGGGATATAAACGGTATCCCCTTCTTTCAGCCCGCTGGTGATCTCAATATAATCGCCGTTATCCAGCCCTGTCTCTACCTCCACTGCGTGGAACCCGTCCGGGATATTCCGGTTTCCCGCGCCGGAACGGCTCTCCGCATCCGATTCGTCCTGCGCCGGGTTTCCGGTTTCGCCCTGTGCCGGGTTTCCGGTTTCACCCTGCGCCGGTTTTTCGGTTTCGCCCTGCGCCGGGTTTCCGGTTTCGCCCTGCGCCGATTTTCCGGTTTCACCCTGCGCCGGGTTTCCGCTCTCGCCCTGTCCGGGCAACTGTCTTTCTCCTGTCCCGTCTGCGCCGGGCGCGTGCTGTCCCGGCGTCCGTCCATCCTGCTCCGGATTGCCGCCGACGCTGCCGGTATTTCCGGTATTGTCGGTATTGCGGGCGTCCCCCGGATCCGCAGGCGCGCTTTCCGAATCTTTGACATAAACGACATTGCCTCTCTGCAGCGCGGAGGACGGGACCGCGAGAACCTGCTCCGCTCTCTCCAGCTCGATCAGCCCCGTCACGTTCATGCCGGGCAGCAGGTTGCCGATCTGATCGATCTTTACGGTAACGGGATATTGGGTCACGCCGCCCGTCGCGCTGCTCTCCAGGCTGATATTCTGCACATAACCGGAATACGTCTCATCCTCCAGCGCGTCCGCCGTGACGGTTACTTTCATTTTCTCGCGGATATTCAGTACGTCCATCTCATCGATGCTCATATCAAAGGTAACCGCCGACAGATCGTAGATCGTGGCAAGCACGGTCGCGCCGCCGTTGTTCATGCTGATATTGTCGCCGACCTTGATATTCTTTACAATGATCTCCCCGCCGATAGGCGCTTTGATCGTATAATCATCCAGAGAATCGATCTGATCGCGGTACTGTTCCCTGGCGTCCTCATATTGCTCTTTTGCCGACCGGACCTGTTTCTCCATCTCATCCGATTCCAGGGTGAGGATCGTCTGGTTCTTCTTTACATATCCGCCTTCCTTCACGGAAATCACGTCGATGTCGCCGCTTTTGGAAGCCATCAGTTCCGTTTCTTCCCGCACGGAAAAGCTCCCCGCCGCGCTGCACATAACGCCCGAAATCTTCGCGGTCGCCGTATCCCCGGCGGAAATGCCTCCCGGGTTCTTCACCCGTATCGTGACCGGGCAGACGACCCGGTTTCCGGGCAGGACGTTTGTCACGGAGCTGACCTTCGTTACGGTTCCCTTCATCCGGTCCCCGGTCTGTTCCATTATGACCGTCGCGCTTTTTCCGACCCATCCGGCGCCGGCGTCGCCCACGCTGAACGGGACTTCCAGATCCATATTCGTATTATCATATATATCCGCGACCTTGCTGCCCGCCTGCACTGTATCCCCAGGCTCCACATATAGTTTTCTGATATAACCGGACGCGTTTGCCCGGATCTTCATATCGTTCAGGTCTTTTTTCGCGTCCTGGTAATTTTTCCTGGCGCGCTTCATCGCGGTCCTCGAATTTTTGATCGTCTTATCAATATTGTCGGTGCTGATCCGATACAGAACGTCGTCTTTCTTTACCAGATCTCCTTCTTCAAACGTACATTCGGTCACTTCGCCCTGGACGAGCGACGTCACGTCGTACTGGTTCAGCGGCGCGATGATCCCTGTCGCCTCCAGCGTTTTGGAAATATCCCGGACCGACGCCGTCGCGGTCCTCACCTGCTCCGTCTGATCCGTTTTTCTGCCGGACAGCTTCGCGCCGACCACTTTCAGCAAAATGATCACGACAACGATCACGATCAGCGGTTTGATCCATCTCCTGCCCAGCACAAATGATTTTATTTTTTCTTTGATCCCTGCTTTTTCCATTTGACTTCCCAAACCTCTCTAATGTTTCGGTTCCGCGATCAGAAGGCGAACCCTGCCGCCCTTTGCTTCCCCTTTGTCGTAATAGGCTGACACCAGATAAGAATCCAGATCCGCGATTTTGTCCAGCTCCGTCAGATAGTAGGTATTCTTGCCGCGTTCCTTGAGATAAACCGTCACGTTATCCGCAAGCGCGTAATTGGTCGATGAACTGCGGATGCTTCCGGTTCCGACGGCGGTCACGGGCCGATATGTCAGCGTCTGCATCCCGACAATCTCCCCGCGGGAATTGAGGGCGACCCCCGCCGGCGTGGGCGAGGATACCGTCCCGATGCCAAACGTACTCCCGCTGACGGATAACTGCCGCTGCTGCCCGTTCAGGATCATCGTATAATTTCCTCCGTAATTGCCGTTGCCGAGAATGTCGTTCCCCATGTTTGTCTCCGCGGCGCTCAGAAGGATCCCATATTGATACAGGTCGCCGGTGCAATTGTTCAGGATCAGATCCGTGATCTCATCATTGATATTTGTCTCATAATACAATACGTTCGCGGAATTCAGCGTCACGCCGTCAAGGCGCTCCGGCTGTATCGACGCGGAAACATCCCCCGCCAGATCCAGGATCGCGACGTCCTCCGAAACCCGGTAGCCCGCATACGATTGATTCTTATTGCTGAACGTGCCGTTGATCGGATCCAGGACGAGCGCGTTGATCACGGTCTCGCCGTTGACAAAGCTGATCTGCACAGGCTGGTTTTTGTTGTATGTATGATCTGTATCTTCCACTTCATATTCATGTTCGTGCCCAAGAGAATCGATCATCCGTACATATGTGACAAGCGCCGCCTGATCGGTCAGCTTGCTCGCGCGCTTGCCGGATTCCAGCACGACGCCGCTCACGACCGCGCGGTCGGTATCCCGGGCGACGACATGGGCGATCCCACCGTCTTTCCCCATCATCACAGTAACCGTATCGCCGATATTCAGGTCGCCGTAAGAAGCGGAAAACGCCTTTTTCACCTTTGCCGTCTCCAACTCATAGACCTCTCCTGAGATCGTTACCGACGCCGGGGAGATCCGGTTCGGGCTCGCCGCCTCAAATACCCCGGTCGCCCGCTGGTTGTACGACCATACTTTATTCAGATCCTTTGAATAATACAGGATATCATTGACCACGATCGCGGAAGACTGCGATTTCTTTCCGTTGCGGTAATATATGGTATTCGCGTTGGTAAATGAGAACGCGCTTTTGCTCTTCCATCCCTGCGCGGCGACCACCGGTCCCTTGATCTTATTCGTGATCAGCGTCATGTCGTCGACTTTGCCCGCCTCGTCAAACGGACAGTCGAGCGCCTGCCCATAGACGCGTCCGTCCTTTGTCCCGGCGGTCAGGAGGTTATAAAACAGATTGACGCAGTCTTTGCGGGTCAATCCCTGCGACGCTTTCTTTTCAATATTTTTGTTCAGCTTCAGTTTTTTATAGACCGCCCATTGCCCGCTTGCGACATTTCCTTCAAAATCCGCGTTCGTATATCCAAGCAGCCCGCATACGCCCTGAACCGCTTCCCTGAGCGAAATGGTTTTCGACGGGCGGAAATAACCGCTCAGATATCCGCTCATCCATCCGTTCTCCACCGCGTCCTGGATATATCCGGAATAACGGTGCGTCCGCTTCACGTCCCGGAACAACGTCGTTTCGCTTTTCCCGGGCGTCTGGTTGTAGGACGACGCGCGCACGAGCATTTTGGCAAACTGCGCCCTCGTCACTTTTTTCTTCGGCTTCATGCTCCCGGAAGAATCCTTCTCCATGATCTTCAACGCGACGATCACGTCGTTCCTTGTCGATTGGGTTGCCGCTTCCCCGCGCAGGCCGGTGGCCGCGGCGCATACCGTCATCGCTGCAAGCGCCGCAAACAAGGCGATTCTCTTTTTCATTCGGTCCTCTCTCCTTTTCTGACTGAAATGATATGACCCTATTCTATTGGGTAATTCTGTTTATTTTGTGAACAATAAAAAAAAATTTTGCTTTTTCTTAATTTTGCCGGACGGAAGCCCAACCCGCTCCGCCCAGAGAAAAGCGGGATACGCTCCTGCCGCCAGCCCTATGGCTTTGAGCAGGGTATCCCGCCTCATTATTCTTCCGTCTTTCCTGCGCTCTTTTGCAGCACTTTGACCGCCTTCTGGACCTGGACGTCCTCCGACAGCGGCACTTCCGCCATCTCCAGCTGCTCCTGGGGCAAGTCGATCTCCACGTCCGGCTTGATGCCCGTTCCGTGAATATTTTTCCCCGAAGGCGTATAGTATTTTGACTCTGTTAATTTGATCGCGGACCCATCCGGAAGCGGATAGATATTCTGGACGATCCCCTTGCCGAACGTCGTCGTCCCGACGAGGGTTCCCACGCCGTAATCCTTTATGGCTCCCGCGAACAGCTCCGACGCGCTCGCGGATTCCCCGTTCGTCAGTATGACCAGCGGTTTATCGAAGGAGTGCTTTGTCTTTGCCCTGATCGTATCGCCTGTTCCGTTTTTGGATTTTATCGTGACCAGGACTTTTCCTTTCGGTAGCATATAATCCAGCATA
Source organism: uncultured Lachnospiraceae bacterium (assembly GCA_947593735.1). Taxonomy (GTDB): domain Bacteria; phylum Bacillota; class Clostridia; order Lachnospirales; family Lachnospiraceae; genus CANQDT01. Next base: position 32,618 of record CANQDT010000016.1, read on the forward strand.
CTGGATACGGTGGAGAGCAGACCCCCTCCATTGTCCCGCAGGTCAATGATCAGTTTTTGCATCCCGCTTTCTTCCAGCGCTTCGATCGCCTCCGTGAACTGGTCGGTCGTCACTTCCTCAAAGCTGGAAACCGCCACGTATCCGATCTGGTCCTGCAGCATGGAGTATGTGACCGTATCATCCTCCACCTTTGCGCGTTTCATCCGAAATTCAAGCTTTTCCCCGCTGCTTTCCCGGTAAACCGTCATGGTGAGAGGCGTCCCTTCCTCCCCTTTCGTCATGCTGACGACCTGATTGAGATCTTCGTCGATCAGCCGCTTGCCGTCGATCGCCAGAAGAACGTCCCCGGTCAGGATGCCTGCCTTTGCCGCGGGACCGTCCGGATAGATTTTCCCAAACGTGATCTTGCCGGTTTCAATATCCTGGCTGACCGAACAGCCGATCCCACAATACTGGCCCGCGTGGTCCTCCTGCATCTCTTTGTATTCTTCTTCCGTATAATATCCGGAATATACGTCGTCCAAGCCGGCAAGCATTCCCTTGTACATATATTCTTCCTGTTTCCCGACATCGACGTCTTCCAGAAAATATTTATCGACATACCGCTCGATCAGCCGGATCTTGTCGATCACTTTCTCATCTGTAAGGCTTCTTGCATTCCGGTCAAATCCGATATGGCCCCTGGCGAAATATCCAGCCGCAAATGCAAAAACAACAAGCGCGATCCTCAGAACGACCGCTTTGTAATGATTTTGCTTCTCCATCCGAACGCCTCCCAGATCGTCGTTATTGTACGTATGGCATAGGATTCACATATTCTCCGTCTACTCGGACGCCAAAATGCAGATGCGGTCCGGTAGACCATCCGGTCGATCCGCTGTAGGCGATCGTCTGCCCTTTCTCCACCGTCTCGCCAACGCTGACAAGCAGGCTCGAATTGTGCATGTATACGGTTGACAGCCCGCCGCCGTGATCGATCATGATATAATTTCCCGCGGAACCGCTGTACTGCGCCACGATCACCGTGCCGTCCTCCGCGGCAAGCACGCTGCTCCCCATCGGAGCGGCGATATCGACGCCCGCGTGCAGTGCGCTCCCCCCGTTGACCGGATGATTCCTCCAGCCGAACGGAGACGTGATCGTAGACGACGCCGGGCACGGCCACAGAAACTGCCCGCCCGTATAGGTGCTGTTTGAAGACGTGCTGCCGCCTCCGCCGCTCTGCGACGCCCGCGCTGCCGCCTCCGCCGCTTCAATGACCCGTTCTTCTTCCTTGATCTCCCGGTTGTACGAGCGTACCAGCGCCCGGTTCCTTTCAATATGGTTCTGGTACCTCTGCATTTTTTCTGTTTTCCGGTTCATCGTCTCCTGGACGACCGCGCGCTCGCTTTTCACCTGTTCCGCCAGCGCGGAGACTTCTTTCACTTCTTTTTTCAGTTTTTTCTCATCGTCCTGGATCTGCCTGCGGGTATCCTTGTATCGCTGATACATAGTAGCATCATATTCCGCGATCTGGTCCACATATTCCTTCTGGTTCATAACGTCGCTGAACGACTCTGCCGCAAACAGGGCTGTCATATAAGTATTGTCCCCATTTTCATACATGTATTTGATGCGGGCTTTCATGTTCTCATACTGATTTTTTTCCCGCGCTTTTGCCGCCGCCAGCTCTTTCCTTGTCTGCTTCAGATCCGCGCGCTTTTCCGCAAGCTGCGTGGTCAGCCGGTTCATCCGGCGTCCGAGCTTATCCAGTTTCCGGTCCAGCGTCTGGATATTGTCAAATAAATTTTCTATGCTCGCCTGGTATTTGGAAATGTTCGCTTTCGCCTCTTTTTTCTGCTGCTTCAGCTCCTCTTTCCTCTGCCGCGCCTCAGACGCGGTCTTCGCCTCTGTCGACACCGCGCTTCCCATCGCGGGACATACGATGGACAGGGCAACGATCAATACCAGTATCTTTTTCCATTGCTTCATGTCTGATTCCCCTTTTATACCCTGAGATGTTTCCGCACAGTCGCCGCGCTCCCGATGAATCCGATTCCGATGCCCACGGCCAGGCACGCCGGGATCAGCAATTCCATCACCTGCCCCGTCGGGAGAAAATGGACGAAATTCCTTACAACCGAAAAATGTCCGGAAATATAAGCGATCCCGCGGTCATAAACAATATACAGCAGCCCGATCGGAAGCGCCGAGCCGACCAGCCCGATCAAAAGCCCTTCGATCAGGAACGGTGCGCGCACGAACCGGTCGGTCGCGCCGATCAGCTTCATGATCGCGATCGCGTCCCGCCTCACATGGATCCCGGTCATGATCGTATTGCTGATCAGGAAAATAGAGACAAGGAGCAGGATCAGGATCACCGCCAGGGACGCGTATCCGGCAAGCGTATTCAAATCGTTCAGTCCCTCCGCCGCCATATCGGAGCTGTTGACTTTGCGGACGCCGTTCAGCGCGGACGCGAACGCGACAAATTCTTTCTGTCGTTTTATGTCATTTAAGTGCACCTCATAAGACGCGGAATCTTTCAGCGGATTGTCATCCCGGAATCCTTCTTTAAATTCCGGATCGTCCTCCTCAAAGCTGGAAGTAAACTTTTCCCATGCCTCGTCCGCCGAAATAAACGTACATTCCGATACTTCCACCCGGTCGCGGATCTCCTGTCCGATCGCGTCGATATCCGACTGCTGGATACCCGGTTCAAAAAAGACGGAAACCGTTACCTGTTCCTCCGCATCTTTCATAAACGACTGTATATTGACTACAACCGCGAGCAAAATGCCGAACAAAAACAGGCAGGCAGTAATGGTTCCGACAGATGCAAGCGAGAAAAAAATGTTGCGGAAAATATTCGCGATCCCCTGCCGGAGACAATAAAATACCGTGCTAATTTTCCTCATAATTATATCCGCTCCTTTTCTCGTCGCTGACGATCTTTCCTTCTCTGAGGGCGATCACGCGCTTTTTCATGGCGTCCACCGCCTCCTGGTTATGGGTGACGACAAGCACGGTCGTCCCCTGTTTGTTCACCTTCTCGAACAATTCCATGATTGCCGCGGCATTCTCGGGGTCGAGATTCCCGGTCGGCTCATCCGCCAGGAGGATCGCCGGATTGTTGGCGAGCGCCCTTGCCAGGGCCGCGCGCTGCTGCTCCCCTCCGGACAGTTCTTTCGGGAAAAATTTATGCTTGTCGGAAAGGCCGACTACCGTCAGGACCGCCGGAACGGTACGGCGGATCTTTTTGCCTCCCGCCTCCACGACCCGCATGGCGAACGCCACATTATTGTATATATTCAGGTCTTTTAATAACCGGAAATTCTGAAAAACAACGCCGATCTCCCGCCGCGCCTTGTGGATGTGCCGCCGTTTTAATTTTCCGTAATCCCTCCCGTGGACAATGATCTTGCCCTCGTCCGGGTCCAATTCCTTTAACAGCAGCTTGATCAACGTGGACTTGCCGGAACCGCTCGGCCCCACGATAAAGACAAATTCTCCCTGCTCAATATGAATGTTGATGTCGTCCAACGCTTTTATCCCGGAGGGATACGTCAGCGACACGTTCTGAAAATCAATCATCGTTCTTTTTCCTTCCTCCGATCACGCTTCCTAGTAATCCGTGTTTTCCATATATTTCATATAACGGGCTACCATCAGGGCAATCTTGAACGTGATGGCGTCCTCAAAGATCCGGAGATCCAGCCCCGTCATCTTCTGCAGCTTATCCAGCCGGTAAACGAGCGTATTGCGGTGGATATAAAGCTGGCGCGACGTCTCGGATACGTTCAGGTTGTTTTCAAAAAACTTGTAGATGGTATTTAAGATCTCATCGTCAAATTCATCCAGCGTCTTGATGTCGATCGTCTCTTTGAGGAACATTTTGCAGAGAGACATCGGAAGCTGATAGATCAGGCGCCCGATCCCCAGGCTGTTATAAGCCGCGACCCTCTGGTCGTCGAAGAAGATCTTTCCGACGTCCAGCGCCATCTTGGCTTCCTTATAAGAGCGGGATACTTCTTTGATATCATTGACAAAATTGCCGTACGCGACGTGTACCTTTGCCATCGCCTCCGTATTCAGCATATCGACGATCACGCGCGCCGTCCGGTTCATGTCCTCATACGTTTCGTCCGGCTCCGCTTCTTTCACCAGGATGATATTTTTCTCATCGACCGCGGTAATGAAATCCCTGCCTTTCGCGGAGAAAATACTGCGCACGGTCTCCAGCGCCGAATTATCCCTGCTGCGCTCCGTCTCGATGATAAAGACGATCCGTTTCTTCGCCACATCGACGCGCAGTTTTTTCGCGCGGCTGTAAATATCGACCAGAAGCAGATTGTCGAGCAGGAGATTCTTGATAAAATTGTCCTTGTCGAACCGTTCCTTGTATGCTTCCAGCAAGCCCTGCAGCTGGAATACCGCCATCCTGCCAAACAGATAGACGTCCTCCGATTCGCCTTTGAGCGTCAGCACATATTCCGCCTGTTTCCCGTCCATCACCTTGAAAAAATGATGTCCGTGCATCACCTGGCTTTCCGCCGGAGAATGGATAAACATCTGTACCACATCGGTAAAATCCGGCTTCTGGTTCATCGTGCTGACCAGAACCTTCGCATCCATATCCAGTACGCAAAGCTCACAGCGGGTGATCGCCTTGATCCCGTCAATCGTATCCTGTAAAATCTGGTTTGATATCATCGTCCTGCACCCTTTCCCAAAATACAATCCTAAACTCCATTCGCGCCAATAATATCACAAAATGTCCCTTCCCGCAAGGGCAAGGCATCAGAAAAAAGGCGGAATCCTCCGTATCCGCTGTTTTTTCAGCGCTGGAAAATTCCGCCTTGTCATTCTGTTTTCCGAACGGTCCGTTCGATTAGTTGAAGATCACTTCTTCGGTTTCTTTGTCAAATACATGCAATTTGCTCATATCGAACGCTACCTGGATCGTATCGCCCACATTCGCGGTCGAACGAGGATTTACGCGCGCGGTAAACGTCGTCGTGTCGATATCGAAGTATAAGAAGATCTCCGCGCCAAGCATCTCGCGGACACGGATCTCCGCGTTGATAATACTTTCTTTGGACGACTCCAGGAATACCTGCTCGTCATGAATATCCTCCGGACGGATACCGATCACAACGGTCTTGCCGACATAAGGTTTCAGCGCGTCCGCTTTTCCTTCCGGAACGGTGATCTCATGTCCATGGAAGTTCAGCGTAAGCTTGCCGTTCTTCTGGATGACGTCCGCATCCGTAAAGTTCATCGACGGCGATCCGATGAATCCTGCCACAAACAGATTGCACGGAGTCTGATACAGGTTCTCCGGCGTATCAACCTGCTGGATCACGCCGTCCTTCATAACGACGATCCTGGTACCAAGCGTCATAGCCTCGGTCTGGTCATGCGTAACATAGATGATCGTGGTCTGCAGCCGATTATGTAATTTGGAAATCTCAATACGCATCTGAACACGGAGTTTCGCGTCCAGGTTGGAAAGAGGCTCGTCCATAAGGAATACTTTCGGCTCACGGACGATCGCACGTCCCATCGCGACACGCTGGCGCTGACCACCGGACAATGCCTTCGGTTTCCGATCCAACAGGGACTCGATCCCAAGGATCCGCGCCGCCTCGGTTACCTGCTTCCGGATCTGATCCTTCGGCACCTTGCGCAGTTTTAATCCGAACGCCATGTTGTCATAAACCGTCATATGCGGATACAGCGCGTAGTTCTGGAATACCATCGCGATATCCCGGTCTTTCGGCTCAACCTCGTTGACCAGCTTGTCGCCGATGTAGAGTTCTCCTTTGCTGATATCCTCCAGCCCGGCGATCATACGCAGGGTCGTGGACTTTCCGCATCCGGACGGACCGACAAAGATGATAAATTCCTTGTCCTCGATCTCAAGACTGAAATCCTTTACGGCATTGAATCCGTTCGGGTAAACCTTATAAATATTTCTCAAAGATAAACTAGCCATTACATCATGTCCTCCTTTAATCATAATACGATCTATTGTTAGCTTTATTGTATAGTATTTCCGGGGAAAATGCCATATTGCATTTAAGACAAACTTCAGAAACAAAATTTGTATAAAATGTATATTCCCTTACCTGTCAGGGCAATATGCCCAAAAATGCCCGGGTTCTTTCAGCAGATTTCCTATATTACTGGGCGTAATCCAGTCCGACCATAATACGCACCTGCGCCTCCCCGGTCTCTCCGTATTCGATCCGCGCGTTCGGGAAATATTGCAGCAGCTCCTCGCCGATGCCGTCTTCGCTCACATAGATCACGGTATCGCCCTGCTGCTCCGACGCCGTCGATACGCCGATGACCTGATAGCCGTCCGCGACGAGCGCTTCCTGCCATTTCCCCGCGGTCCCGGCTACCTGCGCCGCGTTGACGACCTCGATCGTATAATCCGGCGCGTCGCCGGATACCGGCTCCCCGTTTTCATCGGAAACAACTTCCGCGTCCTCCTCATTTCCCGTGCCTTCCATCTGGAACTTCTCCATGATCCGGCTTACTTTCTGCTGATCCATCTGGAACACTTCTCCAGCCGACCCTCCCGGAAGCAGCCGCACGGTCACAAATTCGCCGTCTGATTTCGCGATATCATTGATATACGGCTCGATCCCCTCATAACTCGCCGTCCCATCTACGCACTCATAATATTCTTTATAATAATTTGTGAGGTCCTTTTTGTTCTGATCCGCGACAGCTTTGTAATAACTCCGCCAGTATTTGGCAGCAAGCGAAGCCCTCTGTCCTACCGGGTCCTCATATCCCTTCGTGTACTGCATAAGCCCGACCGCCTGGGTCCCGATCAGCTTCTGTTCGCCCTTGCGCAGCACCTCGTTAATCCCGTCCGGATTTTTGAATACCATTTTGCTCGGCACCCGGAACTCTACCGGGTCGATCAGGTTGATGATTGAGACAAGACCGTCCTGGGACGCTTCCTCATAATATTCGATATAATTCAGCCCGAACGCCGCTTTCAGGATCCGGTTGGCAGCCTTGCACTGCGCGGTTCCGTCCGTAAAATACTGCGGGATATCTTTCAGCTGGAGTGTCTGCGGGATCGTATCGCTGTCAACCTGCAGCTGCTGGTGCGTGATGCTGTCTACCGTAATGCTTAATTCCGCCGGGATCACGATATAATTGAGTTCCCCGCTCTCCACGTCAAATTCCCGGAGGATGGCGTCTCCAAACTGGTCGGAGCCGTTTCTTGTATAAAGGATCGTGATCAGCTTCTCCCGCTTCTCCGCTTTCTCCCCATTGGAATCCTGATTTCCGCTTTCATCCTCTTTCCGGATATTATCGCTGATCCTGTCGTCCATCACATGCACTACCGCCTGATAGGCGCAGATTCCCACCAGAAATACAATGAGAATCCCAAGGAATACTTTCGCAAATATTTTGCCAAATACTGTCGCCGCATTTTTCTTCATCGCAACCCCTCCAACTCATATTCATACCACTCTTACGAGTATAACAAAAGAATTATAAAATTTCAACAAATCTTGTGGAAATCCAGAGCGATCTGACAAAAACTGTTCTTGATTCGTCATTGAGAAACTTCTATAATAGGGATAGTATGATACCGGGGCGCCTCCGCCATGCGCGAAACGTACGCGGGCGACTGGTTTTTCCGGTAAATCCGACGGCAGGAGATCCGATATGAAGACAGTGAAAATCCAGATCCTTCTTTCCACATACAACGGTTCCCGGTTTCTGCGCACGCAGCTGGACAGCCTGCTCGCGCAGGATTATCCCTGCTTTGAGATCCTCGCAAGGGACGACGGCTCCACCGACGACACCTGCGCGATCCTCCGGGAATATGCCGCCCGCTACCCAAATCTTACTTATACGGCGGGAGAAAATCTCGGCGCCATGCAAAGTTTTTTTGCGCTGATGCGCAAGGCGGACCCGTCTGCCGGCTATTACGCGTTTTGCGACCAGGACGACTACTGGTTTCCGGATAAGCTCAGCGCCGCGGTTCGGCTCCTCTCGGAGCACGGCGGCGCCGATTCGCCGACGCCGCTGCTCTACTGCGGAAAGCCCGTCCTTGCGGACGAACAGTTAAACCCGCTTCCGGTTTCCATCCGTTCCGGAGAAAAAATCCCGTCGTTCGGGAACGCGCTGATCGAAAATATCTGTTACGGCTGCACCGCCGTCGTCAACCGGGAGCTGCTCCGGCTCGCGGCTCAGACCGCGCCCGCCGACGCGATCATGCACGACTGGTGGCTGTATCTGCTGGCGTCCTGCTGGGGAACCGTCCTGTACGACGGCAGTTCCCATCTCTATTACCGTCAGTATTCCGGCAACGCCGTAGGCGCGACCGGCACCTACCGCAAAGAATTTTTCTACCGGCTCCGCCTGTTCCGCCGCCGAAAAGGACGGTTCTGCCGTCAGGCGGCTGAATTGGAGCGGTCTGCCGAACAACTCCGTATGCCCATCCCGGAGCGGGAACGCGCCATGCTGCGGGATCTGATCGGCTGCCGGACGTCTTTCCGGCGAAGGCTCTCGCTCATCCGGAACCGGTCGTTCCGCCGCCAGAGGCGCGGCGATACCGCCGCGCTGAAGCTGTGCTGCCTGCTCGGATTCCTGTAATGCCGTTCCGGCAGGGCGGCTTCCCCGTCCGGTCCCATTACGCAGCAAATCCGCGGCGAAGCCCGGTCCGAATTGATTCAGACCGGGCTTCGCCGCGGAACTTTTCTCACGAGATCGATACGACCGTATAGTCGTTTGCTTCTACCGTCTCTTTCAATATCTGATCGTCCACCGGAGCGGAAAGGGTGACGACTGCCGTCCCTTTCTCATGGCTGACTTCCGCTTCCTTCACCTGCGGAAGCGCCTCCAGGCATTTCTTTACGGTCGCCTCGCAGTGCCCGCACATCATTCCTTCAATTTTCATTGTTTTTTCCATTGTTTTGTTCTCCTTTTCTGTTTTTATTTTTTTATCATGGTTTGATTGATAAAGCGAGATCAGGTTCAGGCGGAGCGCGTTGCTGACGACGCAGAAGCTCGAAAGGCTCATCACCGCCGCGCCGAACATCGGATTCAGCTTCCACCCGAAGATCGGGTACCAGACACCCGCCGCGAGCGGGATCCCGATCATATTATAGATGAACGCCCAAAACAGGTTTTCCCGTATGTTTTTCCGGACCGCGCGGCTGAGCCGGATCGCCGCCGGGACGTCCCTCAGCCTGCTTTTCATCAGCACAACGTCCGCCGCGTCGATCGCGATATCCGTCCCGGCTCCGATCGCGACGCCGATATCGGCGCGCGTCAGCGCGGGCGCGTCGTTGATGCCGTCTCCTACCATGGCGGTTTTTCCTTTTTTCTTCAGCTCCCGGATCACCGACTCCTTTCCATCGGGCAGCACGCCCGCGATCACCTCGTCGACTCCCGCCTGCGCGCCGATCGCCGCCGCTGTCCGCTCATTGTCGCCGGTCAGCATAACGACGCGGATCCCCATATGGTTCAGTTCGGCGACCGCCTGCGCGCTGTCTTCTTTTATCACATCCGCGACGGCGATCATGCCCATCAGCGTCCCGCCGCAGCTGAAAAACAGCGGCGTTTTCCCTTCGCCCGCGAATTGATCCGCTTTTTCCCTGACTTCATCCGGGATGGGCGCGTACCTGCCGATAAAATCCAGATTGCCGCCCGCCAGCTCTTTCCCGTTCCAGAGCCCGGTCAGCCCGTTCCCCGGAACCGCCTGAAACTGCCGGATTTCCTGCGGCTCCAGATGCCGCTCCTGTGCCAGCGCCAGAACCGCCCCCGCCAGAGGATGCTCGCTGTTTTGTTCCAGCGCGTACGCCGCCCGCAAAAGCTTCTGTTCGGAACACGGTTCCGCCGCGTAGATATCGGTAACCTTCGGTTCCCCGCTTGTGACCGTCCCGGTTTTATCCAGCGCGACCACCTGCGTCTGTCCGGTTATCTCCAGGGCTTCCGCCGTCTTGAACATGATCCCGTGCTTCGCGCCCACTCCGTTTCCAACCATGATCGCTACCGGCGTCGCCAGTCCCAGCGCGCACGGGCAGCTGATGACCAGCACGGAGATCCCGCGCGCGAGCGCGAACCCGGCTCCCTGCCCCGCGAGCAGCCAGACTGCCGCCGTCAGGAACGCTATGCCGATCACGACGGGGACAAATATGCCGGACACTTTATCGGCGATCTTTGCGATCGGCGCTTTTGTCGCGGCGGCGTCGCTGACCATCTGTATGATCTGGGATAACGTCGTATCTTCGCCGACCCGGGTCGCTTCGCACCGGAGGAACCCGGACTGATTCAGCGTCGCCGCCGATACCGGATCCCCTGCCTGTTTGTCCGCCGGAATACTTTCCCCGGTGAGGGCGGCTTCATTTACCGCGCTGCTGCCCTCCAGCACGATTCCGTCTACCGGGATGGTTTCTCCCGGCCGGACGACAAAGATATCGCCGATCTTTACCTGGCTGATCTCAATTTCTCTCTCCTGCCCGTCCCGCACGACAGTCGCGTGTTTTGGCGCGAGCTTCATCAGCTGTTTGATCGCGTCGGTCGTCTTTCCTTTGGAATGTGCCTCCAGCATTTTTCCAACTGTGATCAGCGTCAATATCGTCGCGGCGGACTCAAAATAAAACTCGTGCATATAAGCCATCGCGGTTTCCATATCGCCCCTGCTCTGCGCCCCCGTCATCGCGAACAGCTCATATACGCTGTAGAGGAACGCCGCCCCGGAGCCCATCGCGACGAGCGTATCCATATTCGGTCCTCCATGGATCACGCTCTGAAAGCCGCTGATAAAAAATTTCTGGTTCACGACCATGACCGTGGCGGTCAGCAACAGCTGAAACAGCCCTGTCGCAACCGGATTGTCCCGGAAAAACGGCGGAACCTGCCAGCCCCACATCATCTGACCCATCGAACTGTACAATAACGGAAAAAGCAGACACAGCGACACGATCAGCCGCCGTTTCAGGATCGGCGTTTCACGATCCGCAAGCGCGTCCTCCCATTCCGCTTCCGGCGCCGCGGAGCCGGAATGACGTCCGGTCTCCCCGCGTTTCAGTGCCGCTCCATATCCCGCCTTTTCCACGGCGGCAATGATCTGCTCCGGCGGCGCGCTGCCCTCGACTCCCATGGAATTGGTCAGCAGGCTGACCGAACAGCTTTGGACTCCCGGAACCTTCGCAACCGCTTTTTCCACTCTCGCGCTGCACGCCGCGCAGCTCATACCGGTAATCGCATATTGTTCCATACTCCACCATCCTCTATCTCATCAATTTCTGTAATAGTATAACCAGTTCGTCGATTACTTCCTCATTTCCCGACCGGATATTATCCGCCACGCAGGTACGGATATGATTGGCAAGCAGAACCCGGCTGAAACTGTTGAGCGCGGCGTTGACAGCCGCGACCTGCATCAGAATATCAGTGCAGTACGCGTCCCGGTCGAGCATGCCCTGCAGTCCTCTTACCTGTCCCTCCACTCTCCTGAGACGGTTCATCAGATCCCGGTATTCCTGCTCCGAGCGCTCCTTGGTTTTGGCGCAGCATTCGCAATCCATATTTTTTTCCGGATTTTGATTTTTCTCTTTCATATGATTTTCCCGCCTTTTCCCATATACCCCCATGGGGTATCTTGACTGTAAAAAAGTATACCCCTGATCCGGGGTATCTGTCAAGATATTTTTCTCTTTCTGATTATAGGGTTCCAAGAACATGCGGATGATCACAGACTCTTTTCCCTGTATATGCCAAATGCAGGACAAACTTTTTTGGGAAAATTTATCCTAATCCTTTAAACAGCTATTTGATATTTCTCTTTCAAATTATTCAGCCTGCTATACTTAATCATTCCTTTCAACTGCATTCTTCCAACTACTATCCCAGGTGCAATTCCCTGAGCTTTTGCAAATTGAAGTACACTTCTCTCGGAATAATCCCTATTTTCTCTGAAAACTTCAAAATCTTCAGAGGGAATCAGCGTTTCGCCAGCCCAGCTATTCGCAGCCTCCTCATCTTCTTCCGATATACCATTAAGCTGCCCCACATGACCGAGAGCAATGTGGGCAAGTTCATGGAACAAGCTGAACCAAAACTTATCTGCGTCTTTTCCCCTTGCAGTAAGTCCGACAACAATCTTATTTCCATCTATAAAAGAAGCCCCCTGAAGGAAAGAACCTTTCAGATGCGGCAGAAATACCAAAGCGATTCCACAGTCTGCAAGACATTTCTTTATCTGTGGACAAAATTCCTTCGGTCTCAGTACCGTCATCTTTCTTATCTCTGGCATAGCAGAAATCATACCCTTGATATTGATTGAGGCAGTTTGGATACTCCGCGCCTTAATCTTTGCCTCCTGAGCCCATGCCATCAAAGCCAGATCACTTTTTTCTGTAATTGCCAGACGTCTGCACGCAATTCTCGTAATCTGATCACTCCCAAGAATTGAGAGCTCAACAACCTCAAAATATTTCCTAAGATTGACCACCTTCTCCTTAACTTCTCTGGTCTCTGGAACCCATCCGAATTTTGCCATCTCACTATAAGGAAATTGTTTTGCCATTTCAGCGTCCGCATCCATTGCATTCTCTGCTTCTGCCTTGATCATCTTCTCTCTGTAAATTGCCTCAAGATTATTCCAAAACTTCGCCGGTACGCCCAAAACCATCTCTAATCTGACTGCGGTCTCCGGTGTAAGCTGTACATCGCCATGAATGAGCTTGCTGATATGCTTCTCAGACATATCCATCCTGGCTGCAAACTCCTTCTGGCTCATGCCTCTGTCGCTCAACTGCTCTTTAATCGTCGCCCCAGGTGCCGTTGCAATATAACTACGACTTCTTACCATAGCGCTACCTCCTTGACTTGCCATCTTGACCATTAATGATAATCGACTATTTCCAAAATATTTGCTATTTGGATTTCGTCGCCATTCTTCTCAAATACCAATCGGTATGGGTGAACCAAATCCACCGCGTATTGCCCTTTCCTATTCTGCGTAAGTGGATGACATCGTCCAATATGGAACTGTATCATCATCTCAATAGTATCTGCCGCACCTATTTCGTCTATACGCTGATGTATTTTATCGGCCATTTCTCGACCGTAGGTTCTCTCTGCAGTTCTGGCATCCGTACAAACCTTTTTGATTTTGTTGTTCTTGTACGTGATATCCAAACCATCACCTCTCTTTTGAATTTACCTTTGAGGTAAACTAATGATAGCAAAGTTGTTTCGTTTTGTCAAGGCAATAATTTACCTCATAGGTAAATTCTAAGTGCGATGTTTTTTCACCTGTTCCGTCGGGCTCTCAATACACGGCGCAGTGTATTCTTCCCGCCTCGAACACACTGCGCCTGATTTCCCGCTTCTTGTTTATTTTATTTTCTTCTTCGCCCATTTTGCCACGCTCTTGTAGGATAAACCGGTCAGATCTTTCCCTTCTCCTACCTTTGCGCCTTTGGCGCTTTCTTTTATTTCGTCCATGCTTCCCGATATGCCGCTCCCACCGCTGGTGCAGAACGGCACGATCTTTTTCCCTTTCAGATTGTAGGACTCCAGGAACGTGCGGATGATCATAGGTTCTTTTCCCCACCAAATGGGATAGCCGACAAATATGACGTCATAGGTTCGGATATTTTTTACCTTCTTTTTCACATCCGGTCTCGCGGTTCCATCCTGCTGCTCCACAGTCGTCCTGCTCCTGCCATTCCCGTAATCCAGATCGGCGGATGTATAAGGGTCTTCCGCTTCAATCTGGAAAAGGGTTCCGCCCACTGCCTTTTGCACTTTTTTCGCGGCGCCCTCGGTTGTCCCTGTCGCCGAAAAATAAGCGACCAGTACTTTTTTCTGTTTTGTCTTATCCGCAGCGTTCGCCATCTGGAGCGCAGTCCCCACGAACAACGCCAATACGACGGCGATTCCTGCCAGACACATTCCTTTTTTTCTCATCTCATGATCCTGCCTTTCTCCTATTATACCTTACCGCTAAGCTACCAGGCATATATTCTTACCAGGCTCGTTAATACCTCGCTAAGTGTTCCTATTATCCTGTTCTCTGCCTCATCTGCATCCGGTTTCTCAATACCAGTCATGTTTTTCGTTTCTGTCCAGTGCGCGGATGCGGCTCATTTCATCCTCTGTCAATTCAAACCCAAAAATATCCAGATTCTCTTTGATATGGTCGGGATTTCCTGATCCGGGGATCACGACAACGCCCCTTTGCAGATTCCAGCGCAAAATCACCTGCGCGGAGGTGACGCCGTGCGCGTCGGCAATTTCAGAAATCACGCTGTCGCCGAGCAGTTCCGCCGTATGACCCCTGCCTCCGAACGGATACCAGCCCTGAACGACGATCCCAAGATCCTGAATATACGGAATGACATCGTTTTCCTGATAATACGGATGGATCTCATTCTGTACCAGTGCCGGAGTAACGCTTACTTGCGGCAGAAATTCTTCCAGCTCCTCGACATACCAGTTCGACAGTCCGATGGAGTGGATCTTGCCGTCCGCGGCTGCCTGCTCCATCGCCTTATATGCCTTAACGTCATTTTTACCGGGATGATGAAGCAGCATCATGTCGATATAGCCGATGTCCAGCCGGTCAAGCGCGTCCTGAATGGCTTTTTCCGGATTTTTAAACTGCTCGCCGGGATAGATTTTTGTAATCACAAAAATTTCTTCCCGCGGTACATCTGAATCCCGTATTGCCCTGCCGACGGCAGCCTCGTTCCCGTACATATATGCCGTGTCGATCAGCCGTCCGCCCGCGTTTAACAACGCTGTCACGGAACGATAGCATTCTTCATCGGAAAGGCTGTAGGTTCCAAGCCCCATGATCGGCATATCATATCCGCTGTTCAGCCTCACCGTTTTTTTCTCAAAATCAAAAACCGGCGATTTTTCTTTTTGCACGACTTTTATCTTCAGCCAGGACGATACGTTTTTCTTTCCTTCTGTCACCGTAACTTTGATTTTTGCCGTTCCCTTTTTCTTCGCGCGAATCGTTCCTTTTTGATTGACCGAAACGCATTCCGGATTTGATGAGACATATCTCGTCTTTTTCTTTCCTGCCGCGGGATCCGTTTTCACTGTAAGCGATACCTTTGATCCTTTCCTCATCCGGCAGGTTTTCTTCGTATAAGACCGGTTATTGATTTCCAATACCAGCTTACGGTTCGCTTCTTTCGCCGGCTTTTTCGGAACCATGCTGATCGTCAGCACTGCCGCCATGCACATCAAAAGAATACCAATGATCTTTTTCACTGTTCCCCATCCTTTCCGGTTATAATCTGCCGCTCGGCAGCCCGGTATGTCCGTTTTATTTCAGGACGCCATATTGGCTGTCGTCGACCGGCTCCAGCCATTCATTGGAATTGCCCTCTCCTGGCACTTCGATCGCCAGATGGGAAAACCAGCTGTCCGGCGCGGCGCCGTGCCAGTGTTTTACGCCCTCCGGGATATTGATGCAGTCGCCCGGTTTCATTTCGACCGCTTCTTTTCCCCACTCCTGATAATACCCGCGTCCGCCGACGCAGATCAGGATCTGTCCGCCGCCCCTGTCGGCATGATGGATATGCCAGTTATTCCGGCAGCCCGGCTCAAAGGTTACATTGAAAATGCCGACCTGTTCTCCGGAGACCGGCGCGAGGTAACTCTGTCCGGTAAAATACCGGGCAAAGCCGTCGTTCGGCGCGCCGATCGGAAAAAGGATCGTATTCTGGTACCTGTCCTTTTCCGTCTGCTCCGGCTCCTCCCCGCTCCAGACGTCTTTCGCCAGACGGAATACCGCCCATGCCTTCGGCCAGCCCACATAAAAACCAACATGGGTCACGATGGCGGCAATTTCCGCGCGGGTCACGCCGTGGCTCTTTGCATTTTCCAGATGATATGTCAGGGAAGAATCCGTAATCCCGGACGACATCAGCGCTACCACGGTAAGGATACACCGGGTCTTTCTGTCGATGTCCTGGTTGTTCCAATTCTCGCCAAAGAGAATGTCGTCGTTGAAATGGGCGAAATCCGGCGCAAAATCGCCAAGCTGGTCTCTGCCCGCCGTCTGAGTAATTTTTTCCATTTTGATTTCCCTCCTGTCTTTTTTCCTGCGTTCCGCGCTTTCCGGACGGTTACACGCTTTCGTTCCCGTCTCCCAGCAGCCGTTTCACGCAATGATAGGTGATTTCATAAATTGACATGGTTACATAAGAAACGCCCGCCTCTTTCATCGCCGTCCGCTGCTTTTCGGTGACAAACGTATACGGATAGATCCCAAACAGGAACGGAAAAAACGTATAGATAAAATCCTGTTTCCGCCGGGCGTCCATATCGGGAAAATACCGCTGGAGGCAGTCTCCGACCGTGCGGATGGATTCGCCATACGCGACTTTAAATTCTCTCAGATGCTCCGGCCGGCTTCCGGTTTCCATATCATAATGGTTCATGGACATGATCTTGAGAAGCTGCGCCCGTTCCTCCAGGGAATGTGCCAGCATGGAGGCAAATTCCTCTCTGGTCATCGTATCCGCCTGCTCCATTGCCCGTTTCAATGACGCGGTCCACAGTTCATACTCCCGTTTCAGCAGGGCGAGGAAGATTTCCTCTTTCGTGCGGAAGTAATTATAAATCGACGTGCGCGTAAAACTGGTCGCGTTCCCGATTTCCTTGATCGTGATCTCTTTGAAACTCATCGTCTGATAGAGCTTTTCACAGGCGTTGATGATCTCCTCCCTGCGCGCCTCCGTCCGCTCCGGCGATCCTTTTGGCATTTTGTGCCCTCCTTTTCCGTTCCCGCCGCCTTTTTTGAAAGGCATATGCGTTTCCATATGTTCTGACACAGTGTCATCATAATCAGTATACCTCTGTTCTGACATTATGTCAATATAAATTTTTCTGCCGGTTTTCTCTGCTCCATCCGCCTGTTTCGGAACCCGGGCAGATCGTTCTTGACAAGAGGTGCACGAAATGATACAATTTCAGCACACTGTGTGCTAAGGAGGCGTAAGAAGATGGAAAAAGATCCGCAGATGATCCATGACGCCGTGAGCAGAAAGATCATTGAGACGACCGCTGCGCTCGCTTTGAACGAGGGTGCGGGCGAAGTCACGGTACGCAAGATCATCCGTGCGCTCGGTGTGACAAACCGGGTTTTCTACAATCGGTTCCACAATGCGGAAGAAGTTCTCAGCCTCGTCTATCAGGATATGGCAGTACAAATGCGCCAGAGCATTTTGGAACAGTTTGATCCGGAAGCGGATTTTTTCGGACAGATCACGGACATCGCGTCCGGGACGCTGAAGCTTTCCTACCGGCTCAAGCTGGGCATGAATCAGTATGTGTTTATCCAGGACAGCATTTCCGCGGAGAATTTCCTCTGGTGGCGTGAACGCATCCGGGAGCTGATCGATCTGGGCAAGAGAAAGCGGCTGGTCAGGCAGGATTTGGATTGCGATAAAATCAGTTACGCCATCTGGTGTTTCATCCGCGGCTACAACACAGACGCCCTCGCGCGTGGGATCCCCGAGGCGGAGGCGCTCGACGGGTTCCAATACTCCTTCGGCGTTCTTCTGGAGGGGATGAAGGCGGGCAAATAACCGATCCATGTCTACAGGGTATTTTTTTCGCACCTTTCAGCACATAGTGTGCTGAAGCAATAAGGAGGACAATATGGCAATCAAGATTATTACGGATTCCGCATCCGACATCACCCCGACGCAGGCGGAGCAGCTCGGGATCGAGGTGATCCCTATGACGACTATTTTCGGCAATACAGAATACCTGGACGGAGTGACGCTCACAAACAGGGAATTTTTTGAAAAACTCATTGAGACGGATGATCTTCCGCACACAAGCCAGATCACCCCTTTTGAATACGAAGCGATTTTCCGGCGCGCGGTCTGCGCCGGGGATGTGGCAATCTACATCGCCCTTTCCTCAAAGCTCTCCGGCTCCTGCGGCGGCGCGGTGGCAGCGGCAGCGAAATTTGACGGAAAGGTTTTCGTCGTGGATAGTGAAAATGTATGCATCGGACAACAGCTTTTGGTGCTGTATGCCGTGCGGCTTCGGGATCAGGGGTGGAGCGCCGGAGCGATCGTGCAGGAACTGACGGCGCGGCGCGGAAGCGTCCGGCTGCTGGCGCTTCTGGATACCCTGGAATATCTCAAACGGGGCGGCAGGATCTCTTCCGCCGTCGCTTTCGCGGGGGAACTGCTCTCCATAAAGCCCGTCGTCGCCGTGGAAAACGGCGAGGTTGTCCTTATCGGCAAGGCAAGGGGCTCGCGGAACGGCAATAACCTGTTGACGCGCTTCGTCGAAAAAAATGGCGGCATTGATTTTGAGATGCCCTATATGCTCGCCTACAGCGGGCTTGACGACGCGCTGCTCCAAAAATACATCCGTGACAGCCGGGCACTGTACAAAGACCGCACTGACGAACTGCCCGTCTGCTCCATCGGCGGCACCATCGGCACGCACGCGGGACCCGGGGCGATTGCTGTGGCATTCTTTTGTAAAGAGAACGGGGCGGACTGAATCCCATCCGGAACGGCAGAAAAAAAGCGGCCAAGCGAATGGCCGCTTCATTTTGTATTGTGCCCGATGATATTCAGGATATGTCCTATCCATATACTGTCGATAATCCAAGAAATATCCGATTATTGTAATCGGGGCGATCACCAGCATCTACGTTGACGAGGACGCCTGTTACTACGCTTCCAGCGGCGAGGTGGGCGAGGGTTTTCAGATTTACCGAATCGACTTGAAGGATTTTTCCACACGGCTTTACTTCAGCACCGGCTCTGATAACACGGCGACTTTTTGGGGCTTGTTTGACCATGAACCGACAGTAGACGAACTGCTGGCAGATGTGGGCTCCATTACATCCTTTGTCGTAGATGGGAATTACATCTACTATCTGCAAGGCGGACGGCTCTATAAGGTGTTCCGCTGGACGGGATGGGAGACAGTGGTTGTCCCCAACGTAGAAGGAATACCAGCTTTCTACCTCCTCCCTTGACTTTTTCAAAAAGATGTGTATAATAAGTAACATAGGTTGCGCAACGACAGATGCGCTATAATGGGAGGAACATGAGTATGCCGCCAAAATTCAAATTCACACGGAACGAAATCACAAGCGCCGCACTGAACCTGACACGCAGAGCCGGCCCCGACGGACTCACCGCACGGGCGTTGGCGGATGAGCTTGGCTGTTCGGTCAAGCCGATTTTCGGGCTGTTCAAGAACATGGAGGAAGTGCAGGGAGCGGTTCTGTCCGC